>CABRBD010000009.1:0-51909 GCA_902469185.1 uncultured Collinsella sp.
ATAACCGGTGTAGCCTTCACGCAGCGAAGCTGTTGGAATAAATGCGACTTTTTTATTTTCAATTTCTTCCTTTATCAGACTTCCTACACTTGAAAAGTGAGAACATAAAAACAGTTTCATCAATATTCTCCTTTATATATAAATTCTTATTTGTTGAACTAAGCCGTGTATACCATACTCTCCAATGATAGAACGCCCTGATATAGCGAAATTTTGCCGTTTTCCAGCGTACGTGCGTACACACTCCACAGGAATTCTAAGGGGCCTGCCCCCTTAGCACACGGACTTTGGAATAAAGTCTAGTGTTTTACGCCTTGCCAGAGGTGTACAGGCTCTCGGTATGCACGTACGAAGCAATTGCCATCAATGCCCCATATAAGTGGCGATCAAGTTCGCATAAAGCGACCTTGATCCCGCAAAACAAAAGGCAGGATACCATCACCACGATGATGCCCTGCCTCTGTTCGTTCCTGTTTACCGTTCCGAGTAGTCCTTCCGCAGAATTTCCGATAAACAAAAAACGTACCCGAACCCTTTCTCGTAAAGAATCGGGTTCGAGTACGAACTGAATGCTGGAGCAATAAAAAACCACCAGAAAGGTGCCTGTCCCCTTTGTGGTGGTTTTGGGCCAGCCCTAGAGCGTGTGGCCGTAAGCGTCGGCAGCCTTGATGGCGGCGGCGAACTTTTCGTCGGTGAAGGGCTCGGGGTTGCCCTGCTTCCACTCGTTGGTGGCGTGCGCGAACTCGCACAGGGCAGGGATGTCGGCCTCGGAAAGGCCGACCTGCTCAAGCGTCACGGGCAGCCCCATCTGCTTGTTAAAGGCGGCGTAGCGCTCAAGGTTCTTGGTATCGCCCGTATAGGCAAACAGCACGAGCACGCCCAGGCTCACGACCTCGCCGTGCAGGTAGGAGCCCTCGCGCGGGATGCTGCACGTGGCGTTGTAGAACGCATGCGCCACGCTCGAGTTGTAGTAGTAATCGTTTTGGTTGGTCAGGTTCGAGACATAGCCCGTGTTGACCACGATGTCGAGCGCGATCTGCTTGACGGCCTCGCTCGACAGGTCCTGGCGCACGTCCTCTAGACCCTGCACGCCATAGGTAAACAGCGGCTCGGAGCAGGTGTGGGCGAGTGCCAGGCCAAGTCCGGCGGTGTGCTCCAGGTTGCCGGCGCTCGTGGCGTACTCGACCTCGGGCTGCTTGGACAGGGCATCGCCCACGCCCGCCCAGAAGTACTCCGCCGGAGCCTCGGCGATGATCTTGGGGTTGATGAAGATGTGCGCGGGGCGGTTTGGGTACGAATAGCCCTCGAGCGAGCCGTCGTCGTTGTAGACAACGGCAATGGCGGTCGCGGCCGAGCAGTTGGAGCAGATCGTCGGTACCGTAAAGACGATCTTCTTGAGCTCGATGGCCGCTGTCTTGACGGTGTCGAGCGCCTTGCCGCCGCCGCATGCGATAAGAACATCGGCTTCTTGGCAGACAGGGGAGTTCACAACCTTGGCGATATTGGCGCGCGTACTGTTGGTGCCGTAGACGCGCGTCTCCAGAATCTCGACGTCGGTGCCCTCCAGCGCCGCTTCGATACCGGGAAGCGCCGCTGCCAGTGCTCGTTTACCACCGATAATCGCGACCTTGGTCGCTCCGTACTCGTCCAGTGCGCCGGGCAGCTCGTCAAAGCAGTCCTCGCCGACGGTGTAGTCGCTCATTCCAATCGTGCGCATAGCAGCCTTCTTTCGTTAGATAAAGTGCTTTCAGGTATTTTGCTCCAAGTGAGTGCTTGCGATCGCGAGAAGTTTCTAAAGTATGAAACCGATGTTGAGGGTTTTTCGCCGGCGTTGACCGTGTTACCATATAGCGCATAAGCGTTGATGGGGACGAGTAGTCGGCCGTCCGCATGCTACAGAGAGCGGGGAGCGCTGAGAACCCGTGCATGCGACCGATGAAAATCACCCCGGAGCTGCGGTCCCAACGGGCGCGCCGCACAGGCACGTCTTAGTAGACATCGCCGAGATGGTCGTCGATACAGACCAGCCGAGTAACGGATGCGAGCGCGCGAATACGCGGGCGAGGGCATCTAAGCTGGGTGGTTAAACGAAGAGCTTTTGCGGGCGTGCAGCCCGTTTGTGGCGCTTCGTCCCAGCTTGTAGGGACGGGCGCTTTTTTGGTGCCCAGAGGGCGTGCGCGCCCATGACAAGAAAGGGGTACCGTGGCAAACGAGTACAAGCAGACGATGAATCTGCCCAAGACCGGTTTTCCCATGCGTGCCGGTCTTTCCAAGTCCGAGCCCAAGCGGCTCAAGGACTGGCAGGACAACAAGGTCTACGAGCAGGTTCTGAAGAAGAACGAGGGTCACAAGAAGTTCGTGCTGCACGACGGTCCTCCGTACGCCAACGGCCCGATCCACATCGGCCATGCCATGAACAAGATCTCCAAGGACATGATCAACCGTTACTGGATGATGCAGGGCTATGAGGTTCCCTATGTCCCCGGTTGGGACTGCCACGGCCAGCCGATTGAGCACAAGGTCGAGGAGAAGCTCGGCACCGAGAAGTTCAACCAGACCTCCACGGCTAAGATCCGTGAGCTCTGCAACAAGTTCGCTGTCGAGAACATCGAGCTGCAGAAGGCCGGCTTCCGTCGTCTGGGTGTGCTCGGCGACTGGGACAATCCCTACCTGACGCTCTATCACCAGCACGATGCCGCCGACATCGAGGTCTTTAAGGCCATGTTCGATAAGGGTATGATCTATCGCGGCCACAAGCCGGTTCACTGGTGCAAGCACTGCCATACCGCGCTGGCCGAGGCCGAGATTGAGTACTCCGACGAGACGAGCCCGTCCATCTTCGTGCGCTTTGAGATGACTTCCAAGCCCGCCGGCCTCGAGGACTTCGACGGCCCGGTCGACTTTATCATCTGGACGACCACGCCGTGGACCATCCCCTCCGACCAGGCCGTTTCCCTCAAGCCCGGCGCCGCCTATGTCGCCGTTGAGCACGAGGGCCGTGCCGAGGTCATGCTCGAGGACCTGGCTCCCAAGTGCTGCGAGGAGTTTGGCTGGGAGTACACCCCGGTTATGGTCGACGGCAAGCCCTATGTGGTTCCCGCCGAGACCTTCCACCACATCCACTACAAGCAGCCGATCTTTGACGGCGTTGAGGGCGTGGCGCTGCTGGCCGATTACGTCGGTGTCGATGACGGTACCGGTATCGTCCACAACTCGCCCGGCCACGGCGTCGACGACTACTTTGCCTGCCTCAAGGAGGGCATCACCGACATCTGCATGCCGGTCGACGACGACGGCAAGTTCTACACCGGTGAGGAGTTTGGCACCGGTGGCCCCTTCAGCGGTATGGATACCGACGAGGCCAACCCTCACATTATCGAGTTCCTGCGTGAGCGCGGCACCCTGGTCCTCGAGAAGAAGATCACGCACAGCTATCCGCACTGCTGGCGCTGCAAGCACCCGGTGCTCTTCCGTGCTACCGACCAGTGGTTTGTCTCGATGGACAAGACTGGCTTGCGCGAGCAGGCTGGCAAGGAGGTCCGCGAGAACGTTAAATGGTATCCGGCGCATGCCGCCAACCGCATTGGCGCCATGGTCGAGCAGCGTCCCGACTGGTGCATCAGCCGTCAGCGCAACTGGGGCGTGCCTATCCCCAGCTACACCTGCGCCGACTGCGGCGAGAAGGTCATGAACGACGCCACGCTCGACGCCGTCATCAAGCTCTTCCACGATAAGGGCTCCGACGCCTGGTTCACCGACGCTCCCGAGAGCTACCTGGGCGAGGCCTGCGTCTGCCCCAAGTGCGGCGGCCATCACCTCAAGGCCGATAAGGACATCCTCGACGTGTGGTGGGATTCCGGCGTTTCCTGGAAGGCCGTCTGCGAGTACCGTCCCGAGCTGGAGTATCCGGCGGATGTGTACCTCGAGGGCTCCGACCAGCACCGCGGTTGGTTCCAGAGCTCGCTGCTTACCTCGGTGGGCGCCAACGGCCACGCTCCGTACAAGGCGGTCGTCTCGCAGGGCTTCACCCTCGACGGCCAGGGCCGTAAGATGTCCAAGTCGCTTGGCAACGTCATCGACCCCAATAAGGTCTGTGACGAGATGGGCGCCGACATCATCCGCCTGTGGGTCGCCTCGGTCGACACCAGCTCCGACGTTTCCATCGACCACGAGATTCTCGCTCGTACGTCCGATGCCTACCGTCGTTTCCGCAACACGCTGCGCTTCCTGCTCTCCGAGCTTGAGGGCCAGTTTGAGCCCGAGACCGACGGCGTCGCTTTTGCCGACCTGCTGCCGCTCGACAAGCTCATGGTTGCCCGTCTGACCCAGGTCCAGGCCGAGGTCGACGATGCTTACTCTTGCTACGAGTTCCCGCGCGCCTACCGTGCGCTTTACGACTTCGTGGTTACCGAGCTTTCCAACGTGTACCTCGACGCCCTGAAGGACCGTCTGTACTGTGAGAAGCCCGGCTCGCTCGAGCGTCGCAGCGCCCAGACCGTGCTCGCCGAGCTCTTCTCGATGCTCATGCGCGACCTGCAGCCGATCTTGTCCTATACGGTCGACGAGGCCATGGCCTATGCGCCCGCCGGCTGCGTCGATCACCAGAAGTACGCCGCGCTGCTCGATTGGTACAAGTCGCCCATCACGGTCGACGAGGCCAACGAGTTTGAGGGCGTGCTCGAGGCTTCACTCGAGCTCCGTAGCGTCGTGACCAAGGCCCTTGAGGATGCCCGCTCCGCCGGCACCTTCACCAAGAGCCAGCAGGTCCGCGTCAAGGCGGTCGTTCCCGCCGAAATGTATGCGCTGCTGACCGGCGACAAGGCCGTCGACCTGGCCGAGTTCTACATCGTCTCCGATGTTGAGCTTACCCAGGGCGAGGAGCTTTCTGTTGCCATCGATGCTGCCGAGGGCGAGTGCTGCGACCGTTGCTGGAACTACCGCACCACCGTCGGCGAGCACAACGGCCACGCTCACATTTGCAAGCGCTGCGCGAATGCCCTTTAAGGCACGGTAACTCGGCATTTTATTTATAGGGAGAATTTAGGCGCCTTCGGTCCATTTGCTCCGCTGAAGAAAAGCGACATTCCGTTATCCGGAATGCCGCTTTCTTTTATGCTGGTTATTTATCTGACGTTAGCGAATGTGTCGTGCGCTCTGCGTGTGGCAATATAAGATGGTTATTTGCGTTAAACGGAATTTGATTATCTGAGGGTAGGGGATTTCTTTGGGTCGTGGTGCGGATATGACGCCGCCTTTGCGTTGGCGGTTGGGTGTTGCTGGTGGGGTGGCGTTGGTTGTGCTGCTTGTTGACCAGCTGACCAAGCTTGCGGTTCGTGCCGTGGGCGACGCCTTGCATGTGACCGTCATCCCCGGTGTTTTCGACTTTATGTTTGTCCGCAATATCGGTGCTGCCTTTAGCATGGGCGAGGGGCATGGCATCGCGTTTGCCGTGCTGGCGTTGGCGGTCATTATCGCTATTGCCGTGTACCTCGTTCGTGCACCTCAGCTCGCCCATCTTGAGGTTGTGGGCATGGCGATTGTTGCGGGTGGTGCTATCGGCAACGCTATCGATCGTTTGGCCTTTGGCTTCGTGACCGATTTTATTGCCACCACCTTCATCGACTTCCCCGTCTTCAATGTGGCCGATATCGGCATTACGGTCGGTGTGGTGCTGGCGCTCTTCGGTTACATGTTCTTGAGCCCCGCGGCTCGTGAGGTCGATGCGACCGCCGAGCTTAACGCCCGTGACGAGGCCCGCGCCAAGCGCAAGGCTAAACAACGTGGGGAGCGTGCCCGCAAGATTCGCGAAAGGACTGAGCGCTAATGGCCGACATCCATATCCTTGTTGCCGACGATGCCGCTGGTCAGCGTCTTGACGCCTATCTGGGCGCCAATGACGGCTGCCCTACGCGCTCTGCCTGCGCACATCTGATTGAGGGTGGGGTCGTAGTGGTCAATGGCGAGACCTGCCTGTCCAAAAAGTACGCCGTGCGAGCCGGTGACCGTATTTCGGTTGATTTGCCCGAACCGCACGATCCCACCGACGTGATTCCCGAGGCCATCCCGCTCGACATTCGCTATGAGGATGACTATCTCATTGTGCTCTCCAAGCAGCGCGGCCTGGTGTGCCATCCTGCGCATGGTCATGAGAGCGGTACGCTCGCGAATGCCCTGGTCTATCACTGCGGTATCGACCATCTGGGCACCGTGCAGGGCGAGGATCGCCCCGGCATCGTGCATCGTCTGGATCGCGACACCTCGGGTCTCATGCTTGCGGCAAAGGACGACGACACCCAGCGCGCGCTCCAAAATCTTATCCGTACGCGCACGCTCGACCGCCGCTACATTACGCTCGTTCACGGTCATATCGCCATGGATGAGGGCACCATTAACACCGGTATTGCCCGTTCTACGCGTGACCGTGTCAAGATGGCGGTTTCGGACGATTCCTTTGCGCGCCAAGCCATCACGACCTTCAAGGTCCTTGAGCGCTTTGATTCCACGCGTTTCGACGACGGCTACACACTCGTTGAGTGTCACCTGTTTACCGGCCGCACGCATCAGATTCGCGTGCACATGCGCCATATCAACCACGCCTGCGTGGGCGATCCGCTCTACGGTAAGTGTGATGCGCGTGCCGATCAGGGTCTGACCAGGCAATTCCTCCATTCCTGGCGCGTGGCGTTCGATCATCCCGTGACGGGGGAGCGCATTGAGTGCCGCGACGAGCTGCCGTGGGATCTCGCTGCGGTTCTTGACGACCTGGCCCCGCGCTCGCTTGGCCGCACCGCTGCCGGCGACGAAATCGTTCCGCAGCTCGGCCTGCTCGAAGCCTAGCCAGTATTAGGTAGTTTCTTGAACTCGGTCACCCTACGGTAAGATATACGGTTGTTTACGTAACGCGTTCCTGGGAGCCTGCATGCTCGCCTTTTTACAAACCAACACACCCATCGTGATCTTCAACCAGATTGTCGTCACGCTGCTCACGGTCTGCTTTCTGTACCAGGTGGTCTTCTTTGTCATCGGCGCTCTCCGTGGCGAGGTCGCGCCTCCCAAGGCCAAAAAACTCCACCGCTATGCCTTCTTTATTGCGGCGCATAACGAGGAAGCCGTAATTGCCAATCTCGTACGCTCCATTAAGGACCAGGACTATCCGTCCGAGCTCATCGAGGTCTTTGTCGTTGCCGACGCCTGCACCGACAACACCGCCCAGCTCGCGCGCGAGGCCGGTGCCATTGTTTACGAGCGCAACGACCTGGCACGCAAGGGCAAGAGCTGGGTCATGGACTTTGGTTTCGATCGCATTCTCAACGAGTATCCCGACACGTTTGAGGGCTATTTTATCTTCGATGCCGACAACGTTATCTCCCGCGATTACGTCTCCAAGATGAATGATGCCTTTGACCAGGGCTTCCATGTGGTCACGAGCTATCGTAACTCCAAGAACTTCGGCAGCTCGTGGATTTCGTCTGCCAACGCCACCTGGTATCTGCGTGAGGCCCGCTTCCTTAACAACGCGCGTAATATCTGCAAGACGTCCTGCGCTGTCTCGGGTTCGGGTTACCTAATCTCGGCGAGCGTGATCGAGGGCATGCACGGTTGGCAGTTCCATACGCTGACCGAGGATATTCAGTTCACCACGTTCTGCGCTATTCACGGCATTCGTATTGGCTATGCGCCGGCGGAGTTTTTTGACGAGCAACCCGTGACGTTTAAGGCGTCCTGGAAGCAGCGTATGCGCTGGACCAAGGGCTTCTACCAGGTGTTCTTTACCTACGGTAAGCATCTGGTCAAGTCGACCTTCCGTTATCACCGCTTTGCCGCCTACGACATGTTTATGACGATTGCTCCGGGTATGCTGCTGTCCCTGATCTCCATGCTCGCCAACGCGACCTTCCTCATTGTGGGCGGGCTTTCGCACGGCTTCTTGGCCACCGAGGTTGAGATGCAGGCTTGTGCCGCCTCGCTCATTATGACCTTCGCGATGATGTATCAGACCTTCTTTATCCTGGCGCTACTCACGACCATCTTCGAGTTCAAGCACATTCATTGTGCGCAAAAGTGGCGTCTGGTGACCAACCTGTTTACCTTCCCGATCTTTATGTTCAGCTATATCCCCATCACGGTGGCTGCACTGTTCCTAAAGGTCGACTGGGTCCCGACGCAGCACGCCGTCAACGTTACTCTCGACGAGGTCATGCAAGGCGCCAAATAACCACCACCAAAACCACCACAAAGGGGACAGGCACCTTTGTGGTGGTTTTTGCTTTTGAGTGACTGCCCCGGGAGGTGTTCAATGGTCTATATTCCCTTTTGGATCTGCGCCTTTGCCGGTGCGGTGATTGATGTCCGTGAACGGCGGTTTCCCAACGTGCTTGCCGCCGCATGCGCCGTGGCGGCGTTTGCAGGCGTTTGGCTGGACAGGGGCTTGAACACGGCGCTTGACCACGCCGGTCCTGCCGTTATCGTGTACCTTTCCCTTGTGCTGACCGAGTCGCTTTGGCGGCGTTTCCGCCAGGCCCCCGGCATCGGCATGGGGGATGCCAAGGCGCTTTTCGCGCTTTGCACGCTCGACCCTCTGGGCGGCATCGTGGCATTTGCCGTTGCGCTCCTGGTCCTGGCCCTCTCCTGCCTCTTCACAAAATCGCGCTCCCTGCCATTGCTCCCGTTTTTGGTGCCGATATTTGCCATAATCGAGGTCGTGGGCTGGACATTGTAACCGATTGCGCATCCTTTTTAAGGAGCATGCCATGGCAACTAATCAAGAAACGGCCGTCATTAAGGCGCGCATGGACCGCATTCCCGCGGCGTTGTCGCCCGAGCTGGTCGAGCGTATCGCCGCCGACCGCGCCTCGGGTGTCGTTAATCCTTATCGATGCTGCGACGACCAGGTCATTCGTCGTATAGATCGCGCTGCCGACAAAGGCACGCTTATGCGTCCGGCGTTTATGCGCGATACCGAAAAGATTCTTCATCTTCCTGCGTACACGCGTTATGCAGGCAAAACGCAGGTCTTTAGCTTTCGCAGCAACGACGACCTGTCGCGGCGCGGCCTTCATGTGCAGCTCGTCTCGCGCATTGCCCGCGATATCGGCCGTGCCCTGGGCCTCAACTGCGATTTGATCGAGGCGGTTGGTCTGGGCCACGATTTGGGCCACACGCCTTTTGGCCATGCGGGCGAGCGCTTTCTCAACGATATCTATCACGAGCGTACCGGCCGCTACTTTTTCCATAACGTGCAGTCGGTCCGCGTGCTCGACGCGCTGTATGGCCGCAACGTGTCGCTCCAGACGCTCGACGGCGTGCTGTGCCATAACGGCGAGTACGAGCAGCGTGTCTTTGAACTCTCGGACATGGCGTCGTTTGGCCAGTTCGACCGTACCGTCGAGGACTGCATTGCCACGGGCTATGGCGCGATCGAGCACCTGCGCCCCATGACGCTCGAGGGCTGTGTGGTTCGCATCTCGGATATCCTTGCCTATGTTGGGCGCGACCGCCAGGATGCCATTGCGGCGGGCCTGTTGGAACCCGACGCCTTTGACGATGGCCTGGGCGGTTTCTACAACAGCTGGATCCTTACGCATGCCTCGATTGATATCGTTGAGCACAGCTATGGCAAGTCTCGTATCGAGATGAGTGAGGACCTTTTTGAGGAGATTCGTCGAGCCAAGCGCGAGAACTACGAAAAGATCTATAGCAAGGGCGGTATCGAAGGCGACTCCGAGGCGGAGCTGTGCGAGGCCTTTGAAAAGCTCTATGACCGTTGCCTGCAGGATATCAACGAGGGCGACGAGTCCTCCTATATTTTTAAACACCATATTTCGCGTATTGAGCAGCAGCTTTCCTACTATGATCGCACCTATGCTTGGCAAGACGATAAGGATCAGACCGTAGTGGATTACATTGCGAGCATGACGGATGGCTATTTCTGCGAGCTCACAAGCAAGCTGTTCCCTGGTCTGAAGTTTCCGCACCGTACCTATATTAACGAACGGTAGTTCGCATATTTTCGGTATACTGTTCGTGGAAAACGTTTTTGATTGATGCACGGGATGGCTATGGACGACCTTTTTTCTGCTTCGACGCGCGAGCGTTCTTTTATGAATGCGCCGCTTGCGGTGCGCATGCGCCCCAATTCGCTCGACGAGTACGTGGGCCAGCAAAAGGCCGTCGGTAAGGGCTCATGGCTGCGTGCCGCGATTGAGCACGACGTGTTGTCGAGCGTGATTCTGTACGGGCCGGCCGGTACGGGCAAGACGACGCTGGCCCACATTATTGCCAACCATACCAAGAGCGAGTTTGTCGAGGTCAGCGCCGTGACGGGCACCGTAAAGGACTTGCGCCGCGTGATTGACGAGGCCAAGACGCGCCTGAATACCTACGACCGTCGTACCATTCTTTTCATCGACGAGATTCACCGTTTCTCTAAGTCGCAGCAGGATGCCCTGCTGCATGCAGTTGAGAACCGTACCGTTATTATGATTGGCGCCACGACGGAGAATCCGTACTTCGAGGTCAACTCGGCGCTGCTCTCGCGCGGTCGCGTGGTGGAGCTTGAGCATCTGAAGGATGAGGATATCGCCACGCTGATTGAGCGTGCGCTCGAGGCGCCGCAGGGTTTGAACGGCAAGTTCTCGGCCGATGAGGATACGGTTAAGACCATCTGCACGCTGGCCGCGGGCGATGCTCGTTCGGCACTCACGACGCTTGAGCTGGCGAGCGAGATCGCCGTCACGCGTCCCGATACCGAGGGAACGCCAGCGCCGGCGGCAGGGGAGCGCTATCCCATCACCGTGGATGACGTAAAGATCGCCAACCCGCGTCGCGGCTTTTCGTATGACAAAAACGGCGATATGCACTACGACATCATCAGTGCGTTTATTAAGTCTATGCGCGGCAGCGACCCCGATGCCACGATCTATTGGCTCGCGCGCATGATCGACGCGGGGGAGGATCCCAAGTTTATCGCTCGTCGCATTATGATTCAGGCTTCTGAGGACGTTGGCAACGCCGACCCGCAGGCGCTTTTGGTGGCGCATGCCGCGTTTAAGTCTGCCGAGGTCATTGGCTATCCCGAGTGCCGCATTAACCTGGCTCAGGCTGCACTCTATGTGTGCCTGGCGCCTAAGTCCAACGCATGCGAGGCTTCGATCGATGCGGCTTTGGCCGATATACATAGCAGCGGATTGCGCGAGGTGCCCAGCTATCTTCGCGACCGTCACCGTCCCGGCAGCGACGAGTACGGTGTATACAAGTACCCGCACGATTATCCCGAAGGTTGGGTCGACCAGCGCTATTTGCCCGAGGGGTTGGAGCGCGGCGCGTTCTGGCAGCCTGCGGGCCGCGGCTGGGAAGAGTGGCGTGTGGAGCAAAGCGAACGCGACCGTAGCGGTAACGCGCCCAAGTAGGTCATTGGCACCATGCACATTCCCTTTGGGTATCTTTCCCCTTCTTTGGGGTACCATGAACAGCGTCTGTATTTCGATTTTTCCGGGAGGCTTGTATGAGTCCCATTCAAATCGCCCTGCTGGTGCTTGCCATTGCCGGCGTGTGGGCCATCGTTGAGCTCGCGCTTACCCTGCGCAAGACCCGCAACGTTGTCGATTCGCTCGATAAGACCGTGAACGACCTCAACAACACCATTGCCGAGGCGCAGCCGGTGGTGGCAAAACTCGACGGCGCTGTCGACGAGCTTACGCCGGCACTTGCCCAGATGGAGCCGCTGCTTAAGTCGAGCAAGACGGCAGTTGATGCCCTTACCTCCAACCTCGTCGAGGTTGAGGCGGTTGTCCGCGATATTTCCGAGGTCACCGGCACCATGGCTGAGGCCAGCAGTGCCGTGTCGAGTGTGACCGACTCCGCAGCCGGTGCCGTGCAGAAACTCTTTAAAAAGGTGAAGGCTCCCGCGGCCGACGCCGAGCGCAAGCTTTCCGCTGCCGCCGAGGAAGCCGGGCAGCCGACCGAGCGCGTCCTGATTGGCGAAGCCGGGGACGAGGCCGCCGAAGGCGACGATGATGGTCAGAAGCCTGTTGGCAAGCCGACTCAGTATTACACCTACACACCCGCCCAGACCTCCGAGGAGTCCTGCGATGAGTAGCGAAGCAACTTGCCCCATCACGCTGACTGTTGCCGGCGACCCGCGTCTGGCGCGCCTGGTGCGTATGACGGCCGCTAACGTTGGTGCGCTGTGCTCTATGTCCGTCGATCGCATCGAGGACATCCGTATGGCTGCCGAGGAAGCTTTTATCTTTGGCTGCACGGCGGTTGATTCCGATGACATTACGATCAGGTTCGATGTCGACGAGTCTCACGTTGGCATGACCTTTACCTTTGGTGATCAGGCCACTGTCGACGAGGATGACCAGGCTGCCGTGTATGCCGAGCTCATTTTGGCGAGCGTGTGCGATTCCTACGAAAAGACTTCGGCGCCCCTGACGCTTTCCCTCGACCTCAAGGCGGATATCTAATATGACCGAACGTTCCCGGAGCGGTAAGACCGCTTGGGACAAGGAGAAAACCCGCGAGCTGTTTCGTCGCTACAAAGAGACCGGTGATCCGGATGCTCGTGAGCAGCTCGTCATGTCCCATATGAACCTGGTAAGGTTTCTTGCCAACAAATTTAAGAATCGCGGTGAGCCGCTCGATGACCTTTTGCAGGTCGGGTACTTGGGCTTGCTCAAGGCAATCGACCGCTTTGATCCCGAGCGCGGACTCGAGTTCACGACGTTTGCCACGCCCACCATCTTGGGCGAGATTAAGCGCCACTTCCGCGACAAGGGCTGGAGTGTGCGCGTGCCGCGTCGTCTGCAGGAGCTCTCTGCCAAGGTTAACCAGGCCACCGACAAGCTCACCAACGAGCTTCAGCGTTCGCCCAAGGTTGAGGAAATCGCCGATTACCTTGGCGTAACCGTCGACGAGGTGCTCGAAGCCATGGAATCGTCCTCGGCCTACACCTCGGTGCCCATCGAGGCTCCCGGTGCGTCCGATTCCGATGATGCGCCTTCGATTCTCGATCGCTATGCCGACGACGACAACGAGCTCGACTTTACCGATGACCGCCTGGTAATCGAGGAAGCTATCCGCGATTTCTCGCCGCGCGAGCGCGAGGTTATCGAGCTGCGCTTCGTTAAGGGCATGACCCAGATCGAGATTGCCAAGAAGCTTGGCATCTCGCAGGTGCAGGTCTCGCGCCTGCTGCGCCGCACGCTTAAGAAGATTCAAGATAAGATTGATCCCGACGGAGTGATGGTTCGTTCATGAGTGAGCACCCCCAACAAATCGACCGCACGCTTCGCGATACCCGCATTCTGACGCTGCGCATTTGGGGCGTCGTCGGCTGCATTGTCATCGCTGCCGTCATCTTTAACCTTATGGGCATCCTGGCACCGGTCATCGAGTTTCTCGCTGTCGGTTCCATCATCGCTTTTGTGATGTCTCCGATCACCAACTGGCTCGAGCATCACGGTGTCGGACGTGGCCTCGGTTCGCTCATCGCACTCATTGTGGTTGTTGCCGTGCTCGTTGGCGTCGTCTGCATCCTATCGCCTATTTTGCTCGGTCAAATCATGGAAGTCCTGAGCCGCCTGCCCGAGCAGCTTCGTGTTGCGGGTGGCGATCTCAACGAGATGCTCTCGCACGCTAAGACGCTCAACAACACGCCGCTCAAGGAGTATCTGGACGACAATCTTTCTTCGTTGGTTACCGTAGCGTCTAAGTACGTCTCGCAAATCGCTGCTGAGCTCGGCCGCGGTGTGTTTCCGCTCATTACCAACACGGCCTCGCAGCTGTTCGTCATCTTCCTGGGTCTGGTGCTTGCCTACTGGCTTGCCTGCGATTATCCCCGCATGCACCACGAGGTCTGCACCATCATCGGGCAGGAAAAGGAGACCTCGTACCGCTTTATGGTGGCCATCCTTTCGCGTTCGGTCGGCGGCTACATGCGTGGCATGGTCATCACATCGATCTGTGGCGGTTTTCTTGCCTTTATTGGTTTTACGATCATCGGCCATCCGTATGCAGCACTCATGGCTATCTTTACCGGCATTATGCACCTGGTTCCGGTTGTCGGTCCCTGGGTGAGTGCGGCGATCGCCACGGTGCTCGGCTTTATGTTCAGCCCCATGCTGGCGTTGTGGACGCTTGTCGTGACCATGGTGGCTCAAAACGTCACCGATAATGTCATTTCGCCTAAGGTCATGCAGAGCTCGGTGCAGGTGCATCCCGTTATGAGCCTGACGGCTCTCGTTATCGGTTCGGCACTCATGGGTCCCATCGGCATGGTTATCGCCATTCCGCTGTGCACGGCCCTCAAGGGCATTTTCGTCTACTACTTTGAGAACGAGACCGGGCGTCAGCTCGTGGCATACGATGGTGCCGTGTTTAAGGGCACTCCGTATCGCGATACCGAGGGTAACCCAGTTGCCGCCTACGACGCGCTTGGCGACGATACGTTCATCTATGAGTCCGAGCTCATCGGCAACGAGACCGCGCCCGAGGCCCAGGCCATGCCCAAGCCCGAGCTCGATAATCCCTGGATTAAGCTCTCAGGCCTGCAGCCCGACGCGACGGGTTTCTTTAAGAACCCCTTTGCCAAGGACGACGACACAAGCTCTGACGACGACACCAAAACCGGCATCGACGGCTCCATGGACGATTCGGATTCCAAATAGGCCCTGTTAGCGTTTCTTGATGTTGTAAATAACAATAAACGCGATCAAAGCGATTGATAAGGGGCCAGCCACATAGAAAAAGATGGCGTCAATTGCGCTTAGGGTGTAATACGCTTTATCGCCAGATGTTACTGCGTACAATGCGTAGCCAAATCTCGGCTGGTTCACATACCAGCTCGAGTAAGCGAAGATTGCTAAAAGGGCTACCGAGGTTAGTGCATTCACGACAAACCGTTTGCTATTCATCGATCGCTCCTTCCGGACGATTCTTATATGCAATTATACCGAAATCATTTTTTTCAAAGTATTTGACAGACCTAAATAACGTGCACTTTCGCTGGAGGGTCGCTGTTTGGCGGCCCTCTTTTTTGCACAGGCGCGGTGGGATGGTAATATCGTTACGTTTGAACTGTTTCGATGTGAAACCGAGGAGATTCCCTCTATGAGTGCTGACTACCCGTCAATGACTACGGCCGAGATTCGCTCCAAGTTCCTCAACTTCTTTGAGGAGCGCGGTCTTAAGCTCTATCCTTCTTCGTCCCTCGTCCCTGACGATCCTTCGCTGCTGCTTGCCAACGCCGGCATGAACCAGTTTAAGGAGTACTACCAGGGCAAGAAGACCATGAAGGAGATCGGCGCGATCTCCTGCCAGAAGTGCGTCCGCACCAACGACATCGACTGCATCGGCGAGGACGGCCGTCACCTGTCCTTCTTTGAGATGCTCGGCGACTTCTCCTTTGGCGGCGTCTCCAAGCAGCAGGCCTGCGCTTGGGCCTTTGAGCTCATCACCAAGGAGTTCAAGCTGCCGCTCGACCGCCTGTACTTCACCGTCTTTACCGAAGACGACGAGACCCATGACGTGTGGCGCTCCCTGGGCGTTGCCGAGGATCACATCTCCCGCCTGGGCGAGGACGACAACTTCTGGGCCGCTGGCCCCACCGGCCCCTGCGGTCCGTGCTCCGAGATCTACTTTGACATGGGCGAGGAGGTCGGCTGCGGCAGCCCCGACTGCAAGCCCGGCTGCGACTGCGACCGCTTCCTGGAGTTCTGGAATCTCGTCTTTACCCAGTACGACCGCCAGGAGGACGGCTCCATGCCGGAGCTGCCGCACCGCAACCTCGATACGGGCATGGGTCTGGAGCGCATGGCCGCCATCATGCAGCACAAGACCGCTAACTACGACGGCGATCTGATGCAGCACCTCATCAAGCTGGGCGAGAAGATCAGCGGCAAGACCTATGACGCCGACGATTACTCCGGTGCTAGCCGCTCCCTGCGCATCATCGCCGACCACTCCCGTGCCGTCGACTTTATGATCTCCGACGGCATCCTGCCCGGTAACGAGGGTCGCGAGTACGTCCTTCGCCGCCTGCTCCGCCGTGCCGTGTTCCACGGTCGCCTGCTGGGCATCGAGGGCGCCTTCCTGACCAAGTTTATCGACGAGGTCAACGCCCAGATGGGCGAGGCCTATCCCGAGCTGCTCAAGAACGTCGCGCTCGTTAAGGGCATCGTCGCCTCCGAGGAGGAGCGTTTCTCAACGACGCTCGACAACGGCCGCGTTTACCTGGACGAGGCCCTGGCCGCGCTCGCCGACGGCGCTGTCCTTCCGGGCGATGTTGCCTTTAAGCTTCACGACACCTTTGGTTTCCCCATCGACCTGACCGCCGAGATTGCTGGTACCGCTGGGCACGACGTCGATATGGATGGCTTCACCGCTTGCATGGAGGACCAGAAGGCCCGCGCCCGCGCCAACGCCAAGGTCGATGCCTGGGGCAGCTTCAATGACGTGTGGGTCGAGCTTTCGGACAAGGTCGCTGCGACCGAGTTCGACGGCTATGACAACGACGTCATCGAGGGCGCCAAGGTTGTCGCTATCGTTCGCAACGGTGAGTCCGTTGAGTCCGCTGCCGCGGGCGAGGATGTCGAGGTCGTGCTCGACCACACTCCGTTCTATGCCGAGATGGGCGGCCAGCAGGGTGACGCCGGTGAGCTTTCCGCCGAGGGCGTTGCGCTGACCGTTTCCGATACCAAGAACCACAACGGCCTGTATGCTCACGTCGCCCACGTCACCGAGGGTACGCTGACCGTCGGTACTACCGTGACCGCCGCGCTCGACGCCGAGCGCCGTGGCTTCCTGCGTCGCAACCACACCGCCACGCACCTGCTCGACGCCGCGCTTAAGCAGGTCCTGGGCGAGCATGTCTCCCAGGCTGGCTCGCTGGTGACGCCCGAGCACCTGCGCTTTGACTTCACGCACTTCGAGGCCCTGTCCTCCGAGCAGCTCAAGGCTGTCGAGGACCTGGTCAACCAGCAGATCTTCGCCTCCAAGCCGGTCGTGACCCGCGTCATGGGCATCGACGAGGCCAAGGCCGCCGGTGCTGTCGCCCTGTTTGGCGAGAAGTATGGCGACGTCGTCCGCGTTGTCTCCGTGGGCGCCGAGGACCAGCCGTTCTCCCGTGAGCTTTGCGGTGGCACCCATGCCGCCAACACCGCCGAGATCGGCCTGTTCAAGATCATCTCCGAGTCCTCCACGGGCTCGAACGTCCGCCGTATCGAGGCCGTGACCTCCAAGGGTGCTCTCGACTACATGGCCGACCGTCTGGCGCTCGTCGACGCCGCCGCTGCTGCGCTCAAGTGCCGTGTGGATGAGGTTCCCGCCCGCGTGGAAAACCTGCAGGCTGAGCTGCGCGAGACGTCCAATAAGCTTAAGAAGGCGCTGACCGGTGGCTCCTCCGATGCTATCTCCAGCGCCATCGAGGGCGCCGTCGAGCTCGACGGCTACAAGCTCGTCGTCGCTGAGCTCCAGGGCCTTGAGGCTGCTGACCTGCGAAACGTCTGGGATACCGTGCACCAGAAGGTTGCCGGCCCCGTCGCCTGCGTCGTTGCCAGCGTGACCGAGAAGGGCACCCCGGCTCTGCTCGCCGCCGGCTCCGATGACGCCGTGAAGGCCGGTTTCCACGCCGGTAACGTGATCAAGCAGATCGCGGGCCTGGTCGATGGTCGCGGTGGCGGTCGTCCCAACATGGCCCAGGCCGGTGGCAAGAACGCCGCCGGTATCGCCGATGCCCTCGCGGCCGCCAAGACCGCGCTTGGCGCCTAAGAACATAAGTAGTCGCTGTGGTCGCGCTCGCACTGGACATAGGGGAGACCAGGATTGGCATTGCCGTCTCGAGCCGTGATGGCAAGATGGCAATGCCTGTCAAGGTGCTTCCGGCTGCCGAGGTCACTGGCATGGCCAAGACGTTCAGTTACCTGGTTGAGGACTATGAACCCGATATCCTGGTAAGCGGACGTCCCTTGACCATGGCCGGTGAGCCCGGTCCCCAGGCCGAGCGCGTCGCCGCCGTGGCCCAAAAGATTGCCGACGAGCTCGAGCTTCCGCTGGAGTTTGAGGACGAGCGTCTGTCCTCGCAGGAGGCCAAGAGAATCCTGCGCGAGCAGGGGCTCAACGAAAAGCAGATGAGGGGCAAGATTGACATGATCGCCGCCAGCCTGTTCTTGCAGACATGGCTCGATCGTAAAAACGAGGAGGTTTCGCATGCCTAGCGCTTCCGATCCGCGCCAGCAGAATCGCTATGGGCAGCCTACGCCGCGCCCTGCCCAGCCTGGCCAGCGTCCGGCACAGCCGACCCAGCGCGCAGCTCAGTCTGCCGCGCGTCCGGTGCAGTCCTCCTCTCGTTCGGCCCAACCTGTTCAACGGACGGGTCAGCAGCCTTCTGCTCGTTCGGTTCAGCATCCGGCTTCTCACGCGGCTCAGCAGCCCACTGCTCGTTCGGCTCAGCCCGCAGGCGGTATTCGCTTTAAGCAGCAGGCACCTACCCAGAGAACGCAGGCCCTCCAATCGCATTCGCATCACGCTCGCGGCTCGCATGGCGTTGCTCCGGCGACCCGCTCGAGCTACAACACGCATGCTCGTCGCGGTGCCCAAAAGAAAAGCTCCCTGGTGCCTATGATTGTCGGCGTCGTGGTGGCCGTAATCGCGCTTGCTGCTATCGCTTTCTTTGTCGTGCCTGCCGTCAAGGGCTTCTTTACCGGTGAGGATACGAAGGTCACGGCTGGTCAGCAGGTTACGGTGACCATTCCCGACGGTGCTTCGGGCGATACGATCGCCTCGATTCTCTCCGAGAACCATATCGTCGAAAATCCTAAGGATTACTACGCGGCGGTGAAAAAGCTCAACGCCGATATGTCGCTTAAGCCTGGCACCTACTCGTTCTCCACGCTCATGGATGCGACCAAGGTCGTCCAGCAGCTCATGGAAGGCCCCAACGCGGGCTCCAATGCGCTGACTATCCCTGAGGGCCTGACAGTCGATCAAGTCGCGGACCGTGTGGCCCAGGCCTACGACAGCATCTCTAAGGAAGACTTCCTCAATCAGGCCAAGGCCTCTAACTACGTGGACGACTATAGCTTCCTTAAGGGCGCCGCCAACGATTCGCTCGAGGGTTTCTTATTCCCCAAGACCTATTCGTTAGGCGATTCGCCGACGGCTGATGACGTGATTCGCGCCATGCTCGATCAGTTTAAGACCGAGTACAAGTCGCTTGACTTTGCGAGCTGCGAAGCCAAGATCAAGGAACGCTACGGTGTGGAGATGTCCGACTACGACATCGTCAACTTGGCCTCTATCGTTGAGCGCGAGGGCCTCAACGCCGATCAACGTGCGCACGTGGCCTCGGTCTTCTACAACCGCCTTGCCGGCAAGCTCGACGGTCTGCGCTATCTCAACAGCGATGCGACCATGATGTATGTCACCGGTGGCGAGGTTACCGCCGATGACCTGCAGAGCGATAGCCCGTATAACACCTATAAGCACGAGGGCCTGCCACCCACGCCCATCTGCTCTCCGTCGCTCGAGGCACTCAAGGCCACGCTTGAGCCGACCGACTCCGATGACCTGTATTTCTACATTACGCAGGACGAGGAGTACTTCTCGCAAACCTACGAAGAGCATCAACAGTCTTGGAATTAGCATGAGGATTTTTAGCCCCAAACGATACGTTGCCTCGGTCGATCGCATCGACCTTGATACCCTGTGGGCCGACGGCAAACGCGCCATTCTGCTCGATCGCGATAACACTCTGGTTCCGCGCGACACCGAGCAGGTTCCCGCCGCGGTTTCCGCTTGGCTCGATACCGCCCGCGCCAAAGGCTTTAAGCTGTGCATGGTGTCCAACAACTGGCATCGCGATCAGGTCATGAGCTCTGCACGCGAGCTGGGACTCGAGGCCATCAGCCGCGCCATGAAGCCCGCCCCGTTTGCCTTGAAGGCGGGTCTTAAGCGCCTTGGCGCCACGGCAGACGAGGCGGTGCTGATCGGCGATCAGCTGTACACGGACGTGTGGAGCGGTAACTTTGCCGGCGTTGACACTATTCTGGTCAAGCCGCAGGCAACCCAGGACCTGTGGTACACGCAGATCTTCCGTATCTTTGAGCGCCGGGCCCTGCGCGACCTTCCCTGCGAGGAATAGGTTTCGCCATGTCTCAGCACATCAAACACGGCTGCGACCATATCTTCTTTATCGGCTTTTTGGGCGTGGGCAAATCGACGCTTGCGCGCAATGTGGGCACTATGTTCAAGCGGCGTTTTATCGATACCGATCGTTTGGTTGTGCGTCGATGTGGCAAGTCGGTGACCGAGATATTTGAGACCGAGGGCGAGGATCGTTTTCGCGAGCTTGAGACCTCGGCACTCCGTTCGCTTCAAAGCGAGCGCAGCCTGCTGGTGTCGTGCGGGGGTGGCATCGTCGAGACGCCGGTGAACATTGAGCTGATGCATGAGATGGGTATATGCGTGTACCTCGAAGGCGACTTTGAGGACTCGTTGCGCCAGATTCGCCGCTCCGATACCCGGCCCGATTTCCGCTCGCCCGAGCACGCTGCGCGCCTGTTTGAGCATCGCCGTCCGCTGTATCGCCAGGCCGCCGATATTACCCTTGATATTCGCAACAAGTCCTTCGAGGACGTTTCCTACCTTTGTGCCGAGATGCTTTTGGAGCGTGGACTGCTATGATTCGCCGTCAACTTATCAATTTCCAAAACCGCAGTGTCGATGTCCGCGTTGGATTGGGCGCGTTCGAGGAGCTGTCGCGCATGTTTGCCTCGGCCGTGGGCAAGCCTAAGCGCGCGATGGTGGTTTGGAACGACGCTACATCCGAGCGTTTTGGCGAGGTCGTCGAGCATGCGCTGGTCGACGCCGGTTTTGCCGTGTCGCTGCTCGTCCTCGAGGTTTCTCCTGCCGGTGCTACGCTGGCCGATGCCGATACCGTCTTTGGCGCCCTGTCGGCTAACGGCATTACCTGCGACGATCTCGTTGTCGCTGTCGGTGACACGGCGACCTGCTCGGTCGTTTGTTGGTGTGCCAATCAGTGGTGCGGTCGCACCGAGTGCGCCTTGCTGCCGACGACGTTCGACGCCATGCTCACGGTTGCGACGACCATGAAGCCGCTTGTCGCCTCGTCTACGAATGCGCTTCCCGCTATCGCGTTCCGTCCCGAGCCGGGCTTGGTCGTGTGCGACCTCGACCTTGTTCGCGAGGCGGACCCCGAGGACCTCAAGCTCGGCTATGCGGTACTTGTTGGCACCATGCTTTCGAGCAGCAAGTCCCGCTGGAATCAGTTTGCTGAGACCGTCCCCGAGATTCTCGCGGGCGAGGAGGTCGCGCTCGTCAATGCCGTTCAGTGGTCTCAGACTGCCCGTAAGGACGTACTGATGGCCACGAACCCGAGCGCCCGCCATGCGCTCGATTTTGGCAAGACAGGGGAGCGTACTCTGCGCGTCTGCCTGGGCAAAGCCGCGGCGCAGGTTCCTGCCTACCAGCTGCTGTCCGAGGGCATGCGCTTTGAGGCGCGCCTAGCACATGATGCCTGCGACTTTGATATCGATTACGTCTTTGAGGTCGATGACTGCCTGGAGGACTTTGGTATCGAGGAGCTTGCCTTCGATCTGGAGCCTGCCGCATATATCGAGGAGTTCCGCAGGCAGCAGTTTGTTCGCTCGAACCGCAGCATGTTGCCGCTGCCCGCGGCGCTCGGCGCCATTCGTCTAACGAGCGTTGAGGACGAGGTTCTCGACCGCCATGCTCACGCATACTTGGCTTCTCGTAAAGAACTTCTCTAGGATTTATTGACATACATCGTCTTTCGTATCATGTTGAGGGGCGGGTTTCCAATCGGTTGCGAATCGCGCGCGATTCCATCTTTCGATCGAGGCCCGTCCCGCTTTTATGAGGACAATAAGAAAGGAATCTGCATGTCTGAGTTTGCTGCCGGTCCTGCCGGTCGTATCGAGCGTGTCCGTGCCCTGATGGCTGAGCGCGGCTACGACGCTATCGTCGTGCGCGACGAGGCCAACCTTCGTTGGCTCACGGGCGTGAAGGGCGTCTTCGACTACACCTTCGAGTTCCCGCACGCTGCATTTATTACGGCCGACCAGTGCCTGTTCCATACCGACTCACGCTATCTCAACAGCTTTGAGGAGAACACGTCCGCCGGCAGCCCCTGGGTCTACGACATGGACGAGGGCACCATCCCCGGTTGGGTCGCCGGCAAGATCGCGGCTAACAAGTGCCGTGTCTGCGCTATCGAGGACGACATGCAGATCAACTTCTACCAGGGTATCCAGCGTGGCCTTGAGGATCGTTCCGTCGCCTGCATGCTGCCGCTGATGCATGACGACATTCGCAAGATGCGCGCCATCAAGGACGCCGAGGAGATCGAGCTCATGCGCCATGCGCAGTCGATTACCGACGCCGCCTTCCAGCACATGCTCGGCTATATTAAGCCCGGTATGACCGAGAAGCAGGTTCGCAACGAGCTCGAGAACTTTATGTTCGCCAACGGCGCCGACAGCCTGGCCTTCGGCTCCATCGTGGCGAGCGGCCCCAACACCGCCAACCCGCATGCCGTCCCGAGCGACCGCGTGATCGAGAAGGGCGACTTCGTTCTCATGGATTATGGCGCGGGCTATTGCGACTACCGCTCCGACATGACTCGTACCGTCGTGATGGGCGAGCCCACGCAGGAGCAGCTCGACTTGTACGCGCTCGTGCGCCGTGCGCACGAGGAGTGCGTCGCCGCCATCCATCCGGGCGTCGAGGGCAACGACATTTTCAAGCTTTCCAAGAAGATCATTGGCGATGCCGGCTATGGCGATTACTACAACCATGGTCTGGGCCACGGCGTGGGCATTGACATCCACGAGCTGCCCAACTTCAACCGCAGCAAGAATATCATCGAGGTCGGCTCGGTTATCACCATGGAGCCCGGCGTCTACCTGCCCGGCGTGGGCGGCGTGCGCCTGGAGGACTACGGCGTGGTCACCGAGAACGGCTACGAGCCCTTCACCAAGACGCCGCATGACCTTCACGTCATCGATTGCTAGCCCATTTCGATAGATTTTTGGGGCGGGGCCTCCGGAGCAATTCGGACGCCCCGCGTTCTCTTTTTATGCGCTCGCTGCAGGCGCCGTCTGCAAGTGTATAATTTCGCTCGTATGTAATTTGGACGCTTGTGCGTTCTGCCCATAACAAGAAAGGTCGCTATGCCTACCATTTCTACCGCCGACTTCAAGAACGGCCTCGGTCTCCGCATTAAGGACAAGGTCTACACCATCGTCGAGTTCCAGCATGTCAAGCCGGGCAAGGGCGGCGCGTTTGTGCGCTACAAGACCCGCGACATCAAGAGCGGCCGCGTCGTCGAGAACACCTGCAACGCCGGCACCAAGTTCGAGAGCGTCATGCTCACCACCCGTGAGTTCCAGTACCTCTACAACGATGGCACCGACTACATCTTCATGGACAACGAATCCTATGAGCAGGTTCCCGTTCCCGAGGACATGGTGGGCGAGAACTCCAAGTGGCTGCGCGAGAACGACATCTGCCAGCTGCTCTTCGCCGACGATGAGCTCATGGGCGTGACTCCGCCGATGTTCATCGAGACCACCATCGTCCAGACCGACCCGGGCTTTAGGGGCGACACCGTCCAGGGTTCCACCAAGCCGGCCACGATCGACACCGGCGCTGTCATCCAGGTCCCCATGTACCTCAACGAGGGCGAGGTCATCAAGGTTGACACCCGCGACGGCAAGTTCGTCTCCCGCGTCTAGCAACCAACTCTTCTAGGAGGACTCATGCCCCAGGAAATCAAGATTGACGGCATCGGCATTTCGCCCGATGTTCTGACCGCCATCGTCTCGCGCGCCGTGTCCGATGTCGAGGGCATCGCCTCCGTTGGCGTCAAGGACCTTGCCACCAACCTTGTCTCCATGATGCTCTCGTCCAAGGCCCCGGCTTCCGAGCCGGCGGTCGAGACCGAGGTCGTCGGCGACAAGCTCGCACTCACCGTGCGCGTTGTGGTGTTCTTTGGCTATCCGTTCAAGAAACTCGCCGAGGCCGTTCGCGCTGCCGTGGTCGCTGCCATCGATGCCCAGGTGGGCGTTGAGGTCGAGCGCGTTGACGTTTGCATCGACGGCCTCGTTTTCCCCAAGGAGTAACCTTTGAGCCTTAAGGTTTATCGCGGGCGTACGCTTGCCCGCAGTCAGGCGCTGCAGCTGCTGTTCCAGGCCGAGGCCACGGACAGCCCGCTCGAGCGCGTCCTCGAGGGCGATTTCCTGATCTCGAAGGGCCCCCTCGACCCCTATGCGCTGGAGCTGTGCCGCGGTGCCTACGAGCATATCGATCGCATCGACTGTGCCCTGCGCGCCGTCGCCAAGAACTGGGATCTTATGCGCATGCCCGGCGCCGACCGCAATCTGCTGCGTATCGCCGTCTACGAGATGCGCTTCCTCACCGACGAAGAGGTCTCGGACGCTATCGTGATCAACGAGGCCGTCGAACTTGCCAAGGCCTATGGCACCGACCAGTCCGCGTCGTTCGTCAACGGCGTGCTGGGCAAGATCGCGCGCAGCGAGGAGTTGCCGGGCGAGGACCTGTACCAGGAACTGCTGGCCGAGGATCGCGCTCGCGAGGAGGCCCAGGCTGCTGAGGCTGCCGCCAAGGTCGCTGCCGCTCAGGCTACCGCCGGTGTACTTGCCGAGGATGTGGACGCTGCTGAGGCCGTCGAGGCCGACTCCGTCGAGGAGTAGCCATGCCAGAGGGTTCTGTCCGCAACTTTGACGAGATTTCGGACCGTCTGGACCAGATCATCGCTACCGTTCGCTCCAAGGATACGTCCTTGGAGCGTTCACTCGATCTGTTTGACGAAGCGATTGAGCTGGGCTCCCGCGCGGTCGATATGGTCGACAAGTTTGAGCTGACGCCGCGTGAGGCCGATAAGCTCGAGCAGGAATACGATGAGGATGCGGCAAACGAATCCCAGGATAGCTAGGCCGCATCTCCGGATACGAATGGTTGATGGCATTCATGAAACGCGTGCGTCTTGATGACGAACTGATTTCACAGGGCATCTGCGCCGATCGCGCGGATGCCCTTCGCACTCTTATGGCCGGATTGGTCTCGAGTGGCGGCGAGCGCTTGACTTCGCCGGGCCTTAAGGTGATTCCGGGTCTGCCACTGCACGTGAAGGGGCGCATTCCCTATGTTGGCCGCGGCGGTCTTAAGCTCGAAGGCGCGCTTGATGCGTTTGGCATCAATCCGACGGGCCTTAGCTGTCTGGATGTGGGCTGCTCTACCGGCGGCTTTACCGATTGCCTGCTCAAGCGCGGAGCTGCGACCGTTGTCTCGGTGGACGTGGGTCGCGCCCAGTTCGATTGGTCGTTGCGTCAGGATGATCGCGTGACGCTGCATGAGCGCACAAACGTGACGCAGCTGCCTGAGCTTGGCTATGCCGGTGCCATCGACCTGGCTGTATGTGATGTCTCGTTTACCGGCATCGCGAATATCATCGACGCCGTGCTGGCGTGCCTGAAGCCTTCGGGTTCGTTCTGCACGCTCGTAAAGCCCCAGTTTGAGGCGCCGGCTGCGCTGGTGGGCGAGCGCGGTATCGTGACCGACCCCGCCGTCCGCCGCGATACGCTCGTGGCGGCGATTGAGCTTTTTGCCGCCAAGGGCCTGTTCCCGCTTGACGTGTGCGTGTCGCCCATCCATGGCGCTAAGGGCAACGTTGAGTTTTTCCTGTACGGCACAAGGTTTGCCCCTGGTGAACGCACCGACGATGAGCTGCAATCCCAGGTATCGGCTTTGAGCGAGAAAGCTGCAACGCTATGAAGGTCTTTCTGGTTCCCAATTACTACAAGCAAGAGGCGGTCGAGAGCGGCCTGATGCTCGAGCTTTGGCTTTCGCGCCAGGGCTACGAGGTCGCATGGGCTGCCGACCAGCGATCGAAGATTCAAAGCACGCCTGATATTGATGGCTCAGATCTGGTCATTACGCTCGGCGGCGACGGTACGTTGCTGCGCGCTGCCCGCATCCTCAACCATCGCGAGATTCCTATCCTTGGTCTTTCCTATGGTCACCTGGGCTTTTTAACTGCTGCGAGCCCCGAGGAGCGCGACATTCTGCAGGTCGTGAGCGATGCTCTGTCCGGTGAGCTGCACGTGAGCCGCCGCGCTACCATCGCCGCGGATATCGTGTCCGTGCGCGACGATGGCACGAAGGATGTCGTGCGCACGTTTGCCCTCAACGATATGGCACTTACGCGCGGCCCCCTGTCCGATATGGTTGAGTTTGACATCACGGTGTCCGGCCATCATATCGATCGCCTGCGCGGCGACGGTGTCGTCGTTTCGACGGCGACCGGCTCCACCGGCTATGCGCTTTCCGCCGGCGGTCCCATTGTCAGCCCCGATTACACGGGTATGGTCTGTGTGCCCATCGCCCCGCATACCATTCAGGCTCGCGCTTTTTTGACCTCGCCGAGTGATGTCATCGAGATCTTTATGTCTGATGACCGTCCGAGTGTTCCGGCGATCGCTATCGATGGACAGTTTATTACCTGCGATGGCACCGTTGAGAGCGTGGCGGTGCGTCGCGGTCCCGGAGATGTGCTGCTTCTCGATTACGGTCCCGAGAGCTTCTATAACTCCGTGAGCCGCGTGTTCTACGGAGTGCGTCATGATCGATGAGCTGCAGGTTTCCAACATTGCACTCATTCGCGAGGCGACGTTGGTTCCGAGTGCGGGCCTAACGGTTTTGACCGGCGAGACCGGCGCCGGCAAGACCGCGCTGCTCTCGGCCCTCAAGCTTATTTTGGGCGAGCGCGCGGATTCGTCGACGGTGCGCGAGGGCGAGGCGCTGGCGAGCGTCGAGGCGCGCCTGTTCGACGGTCCGCACGACACGGAGGGGTTCACCGTACAGCGTAGCCTTTCTGCCGAGGGCCGCAGCCGCGTGAAGATTGACGGTCGCATTGCCAGCGTGCGCGAGCTTTCCGAGCGCGTCGGCGTGATGATGGATCTGTGCGGCCAGCATGAACATCAGCGCCTGCTCGATCCGGCACATCATGTTGCCATGGTCGATGCCTGGGCTGGTCGCTCTGCGCTCGAGGCGCTGGAAAAGTACCGTGTCTGCTTTAAGGCGTCGCGTGCGGCTGCCAAGGAGGTCCGTCGCGTAGAGGAGGCGTCGCGAGCGCAGGGGAGTCGCGTCGAGGAGGCGCGCTTCGCCCTGGAGCGTATCGCCGAGGTTGACCCCAAGCCGGGTGAGTATGAGGAGCTCGAGGAGCTGCTGCCGCGCTCCGAGCATGCCGAGGTGCTGGTGGCGACGGCCAACGATGCCCATGCATCGCTTACTTCCGAAGGGGGAGCGCTCGATGCCGTGAACGGCGCCGTGGCAGAACTGTCGCGCATGGCTACCGTCGATCGCAAACTGGGCGACATTGCCGATGCGCTTTCGGATGCCTGCATCTCCCTTGAGGATAGCGCGAACGAGCTTCGTGCCTATCGCGATGGCGTCGCCTTCGACCCGCGCGAGCTCGCTCGCATGCGTGAGCGGTATTCCGACCTCAAGGGCCTGTTGCGTCAGTGGGGTCCCACCATGGACGATGTTTTTGCCATGCGCGATCGCTCGCAAGAGCTGCTGTCCCTGGTCGATGATGGCGATGAACAGATCAAAAAGGCGCGTGAGGCACTCGGGAGCGCCGAGCGCGAGCTGTTCGCTGCCGCCAAGGCACTCAAGCGTGCGCGTAATACCGCTGCTCCGCGTTTTTGTCACGAGGTTGGCCGCCAAATGGCGCGCCTGGAGATGGGCGGCGCCGAGCTCGTTTGGGAGTCGCGTGATCTTCCACGCGCCGAGTGGACGCCGGCGGGTCCTTCAAGCTACGAGCTTTTGTATCGCAGCGGTGTCGGCTTGACGCCGCGTCCCCTGCGCCGCATTGCCTCGGGCGGCGAGCTCAGCCGCGTCATGCTGGCGAGCAAGGTGGTCTTGGGTAATGCTGACGGCGTCGACACACTGGTATTTGACGAGGTCGATGCCGGTGTCGGCGGCTCCACGGCTCGTGCTCTTGCTGGTGTGCTGGCCGATCTTGCCGCTACGCATCAAGTGATTGTCGTAACCCACTTGGCGCAAGTCGCCGTCATGGCCGACAAGCATTATGTTGTCAGCAAGGAGCCGGGCGATGTTCCCCAGACGCATTTGGACGAGGTAACCGGCGAAGCGCGTACCGCCGAGATTGCCCGCATGTTGAGCGGCGATCAGTCCGAGGCAAGCTTGGCCCACGCAAAGCAGATGCTCGAAGAAGTTCGAGGCTAGGTCGTATCAGCGGTGTTGGTGGGACAAAATAGACTGAAATTTTTTGTCCCACTACGCGTTTTACTCAACGACCTTGTCCGGCTGGATGAGCTCCTCGTAGTAGCTGATATGTTCGCGAGCGTCTTCAATCTCGGGCAGCAGGAAGTTGTAGATAACTTCGATGATCATCGTGGCGCTGATCTTGGAGAACGCAAAGTCACCCGTCGTCAGCAGCGCCTCGTGGTTGACGGTATTAAAAGTGTAGTCTGCCAGGCGCGCGAGTGGAGACTTGCTGTCGCTGCTGATGACGACTACGGTGGCACCGCAGTCGCGAGCTGCTTTTGCCATGCGATTCAGTCGGCGCGATTTGCCGGAGTTTGAGATGAGCACGATGACGTCACCGGGGCGCAACGTGAGTGCAAAGCCGATTGATGTCTCGCTAATGGTGCTCGCCATGCAGCGCAGGCCCAGCTGCGAAAACTTAAACGTCGCATCGAGCGCGACTGCGTTCGTATTGCCCACAGCCGCAAACTCAATAACCCCTGCATACTTAAGGGCATGTACAACAGCCGCCAGCGTATCGTGGTCGATCCCGTCGATGGTCGCATTAAGCTCGCTCACCTTTGCAGCCAGGATGTTCTTAAGGCTCTGCTCCATGTTGTCGAGCGAGACTTCGTCAGTCAGGCCCTCGTTGCGCTGACTCTCCAAGTCGCGCGCCAACGAAAACTGAAAGCTGCGGAAGCTGCCAAAGCCCAGCTTGCGGCAGAAGCGCGAAACCGTCGCCTCGGACGTGGCGGCGGCTCGTGAGAGCTGGGCGGCCGTCAGGCGCGGCGCCTCGGACTGGTGCTCCAATATATAGTCGACAATGCGCTGCTCGGACTCGCTGTATCCCTGGTGGGTACTAATGAGGGAAAGTGCGCTCTTGCTACTATCGGTCATGGATGGCTCCTGGTTGGCATGAAAAATGGACTCGTTTGTAATGTCATAGTATAGGGGGATTTTCAATTACAAGATACACCTTGCCGTTTCAAGTGTTGATGGTAAACTTTCATTTACCGTTTACGGTTATGAAAGAACCTTTCACCGGAGAATTGCGCCTTGTCTCTTCTCACGCGGACGGTAGGTTGGTATCTTTCAGTTGTGGAAAAGCGCGCAAGGACGCGCGTGTAGGGGAGCGCCTGCGGGCGCAGTACTCAAGAAGGAGGGACACATGGCTAAGTTTGACATCATCGCCGCCACCGGTTGCCCGACCGGTATCGCGCACACCTTCATGGCGAAGGAGGCGCTAGAGAAGGCAGCTGCCGAGCGCGGTCTGACCATTAAGGTCGAGACCCATGGCCAGGTCGGTGTCGAGAACGAGCTCACCAAGAGCGAGATCGCTGGCGCCAAGGCCGTTGTCGTCGCAGCCGATAAGGATGTCCAGGCTGAGCGTTTCGCCGGCAAGCCCATGGTTTCCGTTGGTGTTTCCAAGGCCCTGTCTGTTGAGGCCGCCGGTAAGCTGATTGACCGCGCGCTCGCCGCCAAGAGCGACGGCACGGTTGCAGCCGCTGCCGATGTCGAGGACGAGGTCGAGGAGAAGGAGTCTATCGGCCACGTCATCTATAAGCACCTTATGAACGGCGTCAGCCATATGCTGGTCTTCGTCGTTGCCGGTGGTGTTCTGACCGCCGTCTCGTTCCTGTGGGGCATTACGTCTTTCGATTCGACTGCGTCTGACTACAACAGCTTTGCTGCGATGCTCAAGATCATCGGCGGCATCGCCATGAACCTCATGGTTCCGGTGCTTTCCGCCTACATCGCCGAATCCATCGGCAAGCGTCCTGCGCTCGTCCCCGGTTTTGTTGCCGGTATGATCGCCATCCAGGGCCTGCCTGTTAACGCCGAGACCGGTATGATCGACGCCGGTGGCGCCGGCGTGGGTTTCGGCTTCCTGGGCGGCATCGTCGGCGGCTTCCTCGCCGGCTATGTCATCCTGCTGCTCGAGAAGGTCTTTGCCGGTCTGCCCAAGAACCTGGACGGCCTCAAGGCCATCTTCCTGTACCCGCTGTTCTCGACGGCTATCGTCGGCCTGGTCATGCTCGGTATTTCCGGCCCCATGGCTGCCATCAACACCGCCATGATGGACTTCCTCAAGGGCCTGTCCGCCTCTGGCGCCGTTGTCCTGGGTCTTGCCATCGGCTGCATGTGCGCCTTTGACATGGGTGGCCCGGTCAACAAGGCTGCTTACGTCACCGGTACCGCTATGCTCACCGAGGCACTGGCTGCTGGCGTTGGCACCGATACCTACAACTTCGGCACCAACTTCATGGCTGCCGTCTCCGCCGCTTGCATCGTTCCGCCGCTGATCACCACCTTCGCCGTCGTTGTCGGCAAGAAGTACTTCAGCCAGGAGGATCACGACGCCGGTATCGTCAACCTCATCCTTGGTTGCACCCACATCACCGAGGGCGCCATTCCGTTCATGACCAAGAACATCTGGCCCGTCATGCCCATCATGATGCTCGGTTCCTCTATCGCTTCGATCCTGACCATTATGTTCAACGTTCACGACCCGGCGCCTCACGGTGGCTTCCTGGTCCTGCCCGTTGTCGAGAACGGTCCGCTGTGGGTCCTCGCGATCCTTATCGGCGCTGTGGTCGGTGGCATCCTGTTCGTGGCCTTCAAGAAGTACGACTTCGAGAAGAACCAGAAGGCCGCTCCTGCAGCCAAGCCGGTTGAGGCTCCCAAGGCCGCTGCCGTCGAGGCCCCCAAGGCCGAGGCTGCCGACTTCGTGAAGGTCGAGAATGTCTTTGTCGCCGAGGACTTCGCTTCTCGTGACGAGGCTTTGAGCTTCGTTTCCAACCAGGCCGTCAAGGCCGGTATCGCCAGCGACGCCGACGCCGTCATGAACGCCTTCCTGGCCCGCGAGGCCGAGGGCACCACGGGCATGATGGAGGGCTTCGCCATTCCGCATGCCAAGTCCGACGCCATTACCGAGGCTGCCGTCATCGTCGTCAAGGACGAGTCCGGCGTGACCGGTTGGGACACCATGGACGGCGCTCCCGTCAACGTGGGCATCGCCCTGCTCATCCCTGGTGCACAGGCTGGCACCACGCACCTCAAGATCCTGTCCAAGGTCGCCGAGGCGCTCATGGACGAGGACTTCCGTGCCACCGTCAAGGGTTCCACCGACGCCGCCGAGATCGCCAAGACGATCAACGCCCGCCTGGTCTAATTCCGCAGTACGCGAATAACATCGCCCCTTGTAACAAAGGCGGAGACCCTCTCCAGGGCCTCCGCCTTTTTCAACCCAACTTGGCACTTAGGGACGTTCCTTTCCTGCCGGCAACCAGGGACATTCCTCAGTCCGCAGAAGGGTATAGATAACCGCATCAACCAGATCTCCCATACAAACAAATATTCAGCCAGAATTCCGTTCGTACGATATTACTCTGGACCGACTGAGTTTCCGCAGTTTGCTCGCCCACAGAGGGCCGGGCGCGGCCTGTGAGATTTATCGCGAGTTCCGCACGAGCCGAAGAGCACTTAATGTGCTCTTCGGGCGAGCAGGACTGTAGAGCAGGAAATCTCACAGGCCGCGCCCGGCCCTCTGTGGGCGAGCAAACGCCCAGGAACGACATCCGTCCAATAATTCGTCCGAAACACAATGAAAAACCGTTTGATGTGAGTTAATATAAACAACGTCGTGAATCTGACTCCTGCCACATGCATGACAGGGGTTAAACACAAAAAAGGAGTCAACTATGGTTTCTGAGAAGGCTACCCTCGTTAATCCTCAGGGTCTGCACATGCGTCCGGCTGGTCTGTTCGCCTCCACCATGGGCAAGTACGCCTGTGACGTGACGGTCGTCACCCCCGAGAAGGAGGTCAACGGCAAGTCCCCGATGGCCCTCATGGCTGCTGGTATCCCCTGCGGTACCGAGGTCGAGGTCAAGTGCGACGGCGCCGACGAGGCCGAGGCTCTGGCTGCTGCCATCGAGCTCATCAAGAGCGGTCTTGGCGAGTAGAACTCAAACGGGTCGCATGTTGAACAACTAAGTTCATATTTGGGGGCGCAGTGACCTGTTGTAAGGTAGCTGCGCTCTTTTGTCATGGATATGGCAAAACGCTTTATCACATGACACGGAGAGAGGAATGGGAATGTATCAGGGAGTCAACGCTTCCGAGGGCATCGGTATCGGCACCGTCATGGTCGCCGTCGATCCCGACTTGACGTTTGAGCCGCACGAGGTTGCTGATTCGGCAGCAGAGAAGGAGCGCTATCAGTCCGCTCTTTCGGTCTTCTGCGAGAAGACCCAGGCTCAGGCCGACCACATGAAGGAGACGGTGGGCGAGGCCGAGGCCGAGATCATGAGCGGACACATTGTCCTGGCTCAGGACCCGGGCATGACCGACGCCATCAACGCCGCCATTGACGGCGGCACCTGCGCCGAGCAGGCGCTCATGGACACCTCGACCATGTTCGAGAACATGTTCCTGTCCATGGACGACGAGATGTTCCGTCTGCGCGCGGCCGACATCGCCGACATCCGCACCGGTATTCTGGCCGAGCTGCTGGGCAAGGAGGCCGTCGACCTCTCCGTCCTGCCCGAGAATACCGTCGTTGTCGTGCACGACCTCACGCCGTCCATGACCGCCACGATCGATAAGGCCCACGTTGCCGGTATCGTCACCGAGACCGGTGGCCGCACGTCGCACTCCGCGATCATTGCGCGCGCCCTCGAGATCCCGGCTGTCCTTTCGGTTTCCAACAGCTGCACCGCGTTGCGCAACGGTATGACCGTTGTCGTCGACGGTGGCAAGGGTATCGTCGAGGCCGATCCCGACGAGGAGACGCTCGCTGCCTACACCGCCAAGGCCGAGGCCTTCGCTGCCGAGAAGGCAGCCCTCGAGGCCTTCCGTGGCAAGCCGTCCGTGACTGCCGATGGCATCAAGAAGATCATCGCCTGCAACATCGGTAACCCCGATGACGTGCCCAACGCGCTCGATCACGACGCCGAGGCTATCGGTCTGTTCCGCTCCGAGTTCCTGTTCATGGACTCTGCTGAGCTTCCTTCCGAGGAGGAGCAGTTCAACGCCTATCGTAAGGTCGCCAGCGCGCTCAAGGGTGCTCCGGTCATCATCCGCACGCTCGATGTGGGCGGCGACAAGGAGATTCCGTATCTGCACATGGTCAAGGAAGAGAACCCCTTCATGGGCTTCCGCGCCGTGCGTTACTGCCTGGCCAATCCCGACCAGTACAAGGTTCAGCTCCGCGCCCTGCTGCGCGCCAGCGCCTTTGGTGACGTCAAGATCATGATCCCGCTCGTCACCTGCGTCGAGGAGGTCGTGGCCGTCAAGGAGCTCGTCGAGCAGTGCAAGGCCGAGCTGACCGAAGAGGGTCGCAAGTTCAACGAGAACATCGAGGTCGGCATTATGGTCGAGACGCCTGCCGCCTCGCTGCTCGCTGACCGTCTGGCCGAGGTCGCCGACTTCTTCTCTATCGGCACCAACGACCTCATCGGCTACACCATGTGCGCCGACCGTGGCAACGACACCATCTCCAACCTGTACCAGGTGTACTATCCCGCCGTGCTCCGCTCGCTCAAGAACATCATCGAGAGCGGCGTGAAGGCCGGTATCATGGTCGGCATGTGCGGCGAGGCCGCTGCCGATCCGCTGCTTGAGCCGCTGCTGATCAGCTGGGGCCTGGAGGAGTTCTCGATGAGCGCTCCGTCCATCCTGCGCGCCCGCAAGACCATCAGCCAGTGGACCAAGGCCGAGTGTGACGAGCTCGCCGAGAAGGCACTCGCCTGCAACACTGCCGCCGAGGTCAAGGCGCTGCTCGAGTCTGCTGCTCGCTAATTTGGTATCAGAGGTAACCGCGTGGTTGGAATGGGCCAATCACGCGGCCCTCACATATACAGGGGGTACTGTAAATGTTCTACACGCTAACCGCTAACCCGGCTGTCGACATGACGGTTTCGAGCTCTCCGCTCGAGCCCGACGAGAACGTCCGCACCGGCTCGGCCAGCTACACGGCTAACGGCAAGGGCCTCGACGTGTCCTTCGCCTTTAAGAAGATGGGCGTCGACACCGTCGCGCTCGGTTTCTTCGCCGGCTTCACGGGCAAGTTCATCGTCGAGGAGGTCATGAACCTGGGTTGCCTCTGCCGCCCGGTCTGGACCGACGGTATCACGCGCATCAACACCTACGTCAACGATGGCCAGCACGAGTACGGCATCCTGAACCCTGGTGCTCCGATCACGCCGCAGCACCAGGAGGAGCTCTACAACATCCTGGACACCGCGGGCGACCTTGAGTGCCTGATCGTCTCCGGCTCCGTGCCTCCCAAAGCTACGCCCGACTTCCTGGCTCAGGTCATGGAGCACGCTCAGGCCCGTGGCGCCGACGTCGTCCTGGACCTGTCCTCCGACAAGCTCAAGGAGCTCGCTCACAAGAAGCCGCTGCTCATTAAGCCGAACCATCACGAGATGAAGGCTATCTTTGGCGTGCCGGTCGACACCGACGACGAGGTCCGCGTTGCCATGAAGCTGGCTCACGAGGCCGGCGTCCAGAACGTGCTGCTCACCCGTGGTAGCCGCGGTGACGCTTACTTCTCCAACGGCGAGGACATCTGGTATGCCAAGCGTGAGTTCAACATCAAGCTTGTCTCTTCCGTCTGCGCCGGCGACTGCACCCTCGCTGCGTTCCTGCACAAGTGGTACAGGGATCGCGACAACGTCGAGGAGGCCATGAAGCTCGCTATGGCCACCGGCGCCAACGTTGCCGAGTCCGTCGGCATCGGCGACTTCGGTCACGTCGACGAGTACAGCAAGCGCGTTGCTGTCCGCAAGCTCGATCGTCAGTAATCGAAACGCGACATATTCGTGCGCATGTGGCGCCCCGGTTTCGGCTGGGGCGCCTTTTTGTTCCGCGACGGGGGAGAGGTGTCCCGCCGTACTTCATCGCTTCCACACCGTTCACCGAGTTGTCCTAGCCTTTTACCGATGCGTGGAATATACTTTCATTAACACGTTGCTTCGTGAAAGGAACATTCATGATTTACACGCTTACTGCAAATCCCGCTATTGACTACAACATCTCCTGCGATGGCCTGACCGCCAACACCGTTACCCGCACCCGTAACGCTGTCTACACCCCCAACGGCAAGGGTCTCAACGTTTCGTTTACGCTCGACCACTACGGCGTCGACACCACGATCCTGGGCTTCTTCGCCGGCTTCTCGGGTGAGTATATCGTTAAGGGCGCCGAGGCCCTGGGCGTGCCCGTCAAGCCCGTGTGGACTGACGGCATCACGCGCGTCAACGTGTTCCTCAACGCCGGTCCCGACACCGAGTACAACATGGTCAATGCCGGTGCCGCCATCAACGCTGCCAACGAGCAGGAGATGTTTGAGCTTATCGATTCGCTCGATGACATGACCTGCCTGGTTATCAGCGGCTCGCTGCCCCCCAACACCTCCGAGGGCTTCCTGGCAGAGGTCCTGCGTCGCGTGAAGGCGAAGGGCGCCGAGTTCGTGCTCGATATCTCGAGCCATCAGCTGGCCGACCTCATTGCTATGGAGCCGTTGCTCATTAAGCCCAACGACGACGAGCTGCTCGACATCTTTGGCATTAAGGTGAGCGGTGGCGACGACGAGTCCGTCAAGGGCGCCATGGCCGAGCTGCACGCCAAGGGCGCTAAGAATGTACTGCTGACGCTCGGCGGCGACGGCGCGTACTTCTCCAACGGCGAGCACATCTGGTTTGCCAACCGCACCTTCGACGTCAAGCTGCTGTCGACCGTCTGCGCGGGCGACTCCTCGCTGGCCGCCTTCCTGTCCGTGTGGCACGACGCCCCGGAGCGCGTCGAGGATGCCCTGCGCCTCTCGATGGCCACCGGCGCCAACGTGGTCGAGTGCCCGGGTCTGGGCGATTTTGCCAAGGTCGATGAGTATCAGAAGGGTATTGCAATCCGTCAGGTTTGCTAGTTCCGGCACCTTGCCTGAATAGTTCAATTATTTCGCATCCGTCTTAGACCAGGACGGATGCGTTTTTGTTTATCGGACTTGCGTGTGCAGTGGAGGCTGTTTCTTGCTAGACTTCTTGCAGACGCAATCGATAGCCAATTTGATAGTCGCAGGAGGCCATAGGCATGTGCAATGTTTCGCTCAACGGTACGCAGCCGACCGATGCCTCTATCCGTGTCCTGCGTGCGCTTGAGGCAGCAGGTCTTGAGGCTTGGTACGTGGGCGGTTGGGTACGTGATGCCCTGATGGGATGCCCCAGCCACGATGTTGACATGTGCTGCAGCGGCCTGTGGCAGGAGTCCAAAGAGGCGCTCGAAGCGGCTGATATTGCCGTGGTTGAGTCGGGCATAAAATTTGGCGGCATCACGGCTATTTGCGATGATGAGCGCATTGAGGTCACCACCTATCGCCTAGACGGCTTTTACACCGACGGCCGCCATCCCCAGAGTGTGGAGCGTGCAGCGTCGCTTGAGGACGATCTGGCGCGTCGTGACTTTACCGTTAACGCTATGGCCTGGCATCCCGAGCGTGGTCTTGTCGACCGCTACGATGGTCAGGGCGACCTGAAGCGCAAGCTCATCCGCGCCGTTGGAGATCCCAAGCGTCGTTTTAACGAGGACGCGCTTCGCATGCTGCGCGCGGTGCGTTTTGCCTGCCGTCTGGATTTTATGATCGAGCCTAAGACTAAACAGGCGCTTGCCGAGTGCGCGCCGCTGCTCGATGCTGTGGCGCGCGAGCGCGTGGGCATTGAGCTCGAGGGTATCCTTTCGACCGGCCATGGGGGAGACGCGATGCTGCGCTACCCCGAGCTTGTTTGCGCCGCCGTGCCCGAGCTCGCGTCCGCTCGCGGGTTTGATCAACGCAGCGTCTATCATGCGTTTAACGTCTACGAGCATATCGCCCGCGTGCTGACGGTGGCAGGGGAGCTGGCGCTGTGCGACGGCGTCGCGCCCTCGTCGAGCCTTATGTGGGCGGCGTTTTTGCACGACGTTTCCAAACCCGAGTGCTTTACGGTCGATCACGACGGCAGCGGCCACTTCTACGGTCATCCCGAGCTCGGCGCCAAGAAGGCGCGTGTCATCATGGATCGCCTGGCGCTCTCGCACGATTTGGTGCGCGATGTGTGCCTGCTGATCAAATACCATGACAAGCCGCTGCGCCCCGAGCGCTCCTGCCTACTCAATATGATGCGCGCGCTTTCGGGTGAGGGTGTCGATACGCCGCGTCTGATGGACGAGCTCATGGACCTTAAGCGTGCCGACACGCTGGGCAAGGCGCCGTCGTGCTTCTATTACGTCGAGACGATCGAAGAGATGCGCTCACTCGCCCATGATTTGTTGGAGGCGGGGGAGCCCTATTCGCTCAAGATGCTTGCTATCAACGGCGGCGACTTGATTCGTGCCGGTGTGAAGCCGGGGCCCGAGCTAGGCCAGCTACTCAACGCCGCCCTCGAAGCCGTTATCGAGGACAACATCCCCAACGATCGCGAAACCCTTTTGGTTCATCTCAACTTGAATTAGCTAATTAGTTGACCTGCGCGTTCCATAACCTGTCGACAATTTTTCGGCAATTTGGAATTTCTTCTTGCGCTGATGTTTTTTGTCCCGTAATATATTTCCTCGCAGCACGGCAGTGCAGATGTCATGTGGCCCGTTCGTCTAGCGGTTTAGGACGCCGCCCTCTCAAGGCGGAGATCACCAGTTCGAATCTGGTACGGGCTACCACTTCTTTTCTGCCGAGGCCTATGGCCCGTTCGTCTAGCGGTTTAGGACGCCGCCCTCTCAAGGCGGAGATCACCAGTTCGAATCTGGTACGGGCTACCACGCATTTGATACCCGGTCTTTCCACGGAAGGCCGGGTTTTTTATTATCAAACAACTGTCTGTCATTCCCGTTTGAATAAGAGCTTTGCGTTCTGCTTATGGCCCTTACGGGTACAATAATCAAGATATTTTGACTGTTAGAAGGAGTCTCATGACGGAGTCCTCTCAGCATACGTCCAAGCCCCAGGTCGAGGTTGAGGCCTCGGGCGGCGATGACAATAAGAGCGCACGCCGCGGCGCAATCTTTATCGGCGTTGTGCTGGTGGGTTATATCGTCTATCTGGTGGTAACCGGGCAGATGGGGCAGTTCTGGGCTGCTATGTCGAGCGTCCAGGCGCCCTGGCTCGTTGTCGCGTGTCTTTGCATGTTCATGTATCTGTTCTTTGGCATTGTGGCCTATGCGATCGCCGTCTGGCTCGACCCCAATTCACCCGTCGGCATTCGCGATCTGATCTCGGTCGAGGCGAGTGGCATTTTCTTTGGCAACCTGACGCCCATGATGATGGGCTCTACGCCTGCCCAGATCTACCGCTTGACCAAAGCGGGCCAAAATGTCGGCGAGGCCGGAGCCACGCAATTCACGCGCTTTATCGTGTATCAGTTTGGCCTCGTTGCCTGGGGCGCTATCCTACTGCTTGCTCGCATGCCGTTTTTTGCCGAGCGCTATGGCGACATGACGCTGCTGTGTGTCTTTAGCTTTGGTGGGCACTGCTGCATCTTGCTTGGCATCTTCGCCGTCGCGCTCATGCCTAAGACCGTCACGCGCGTCGCCCATTGCATCATCAATTGGCTTGAGCGCATTGGTGTCTCGGCCACTAAGATCGAGGGATGGCGCACGTTTGTCGATGGCGAGATCTACTCCTTCTCCGAGAAGTTCAAGCTTTCAGCCGGCCACTTTTCGTCCATGCTGCTCACGGTGGTCATCACCATGTTGCAGCTCGCGTTTTTCTACCTCGTGCCGTATTTCCTGATGCTTGCCTTTGGCCACCACGAGGTCGACTTTTTCTCGGTCATGGCCGCGAGCGCCTTTGTCCAGCTGCTGAGCTCTGCGGTCCCCTTGCCCGGTGGAACTGGTGGCGCCGAGGGCGGCTTTGCATTGTTCTTGGGTCATTTCTTTGGGTCGGCATCGACCGCCGGCTATCTGCTGTGGCGCCTCATTACGTTTATCGCGCCGACCATATTGGCTGCGCCCCTGCTGGGCCTTAAGAGCGCCCACAACGAGAGCATCCATGCGCGCTGGGATCGTGTGATGCGCAAGCTCGGCCGTACGCCTCAGACGCCCTCTGCGCCCACTAAGCCGCACCCCATGAATGCTGTTACCGTTGATCCCAAGAAGCACGCTCAGAAGGCTTCTGGGACCGCTAAGCCGGCTCATAAAGCCTATGTGCGACAGACAGGCGACGGTATCCGCGTGTCTCCGTCGGCACTCAATAAGAAGAAGCACCCTAAGTCGCAGTAGGGCAGTCGTGCGTTCTTCATGATGCGGGGCATATTTGTGCTGTATGGGGGATAATCCTCTTACGTAGATTATCTCTCATCTGTTGATGAATGCCCGCATATCGAAGGGACACGTCCATGGACACCAGCAAACCGCGTCTTGATCGCCGCATCGTTCGCAGCCGCAATGCCATCCTTTCCGCTTTCGAGCGCCTGCTCATGGAAAAGCCGCTGGCAGACATTACGGTGAGTGCCATCGCGCGCGAGGCCAATGTCGACCGCAAGACCTTCTACGTGCACTTTGGTACGGTTGATGGCTTGCTCGATGCCATTGCCGTCGATGTGGTGGAGATGATTGTCGACTCGGTCGAGAAAACGCTTGCTTCCATGGACGGTGACACCAACGAGCGCGCCCTGGGCGCGGCGGCGACCTTCTTTAAAACCGTTAACGAGGCGCTGTGCAACAACCTGGTGCTCAATCGTCAGCTGATCGAGAACATTCCGCTCGATGATTTTATGGCTCGTCTTCGTGCGCCGCTCGAGCACGAGATTGCCGAGCGCGATCTGCTGCCCCAAGGTCTCAAGGACGAGATGTTCGACTACTATCTGGCGTTTTTGCTGTCGGGTATTATCGGAATCTATCGCACATGGGCGCTGTCTGACGGCTCGGTTCCTATCGAGCGCGTCTCGGAGGTCGCCAACGACCTGACTCTCAATGGCCTGTCGAGTCTGGAATCTCGCTTGGATTAGGCGCAGGCTTGAGTTCGCGAGGCGCTTGTCGGGGTGCAGCCCGATCGACCAGGCGACGAGCATCCCGCCGAAGCAGTCGATGACCGGGCTCAGGTAGACCTTCTCGCCGCCCGGGAGCCTGAACTCGGTGATGTCGGTGAGCCACAGCAGGTTGGGCTCGTCGGCGTGGAAATTCCTGTTTACGAGGTTCTCCGGCGCCTTGTAGACCTCGCCGGCGTAGGAGCTGTAGCCTGAGGATCCTTAAAAGAAAGTCCAGTTTATCCTTTCCACCCCAATTGGGAATCCTCCGATGCGCCTTCGCACGCTCGCATGACCTCGATACCATGCGAGCGCGCGAACTCGACGAGCTCTGCGTTGCGGGCGTTTATGGTGCCGAAGGCGGCGGGGCACACGATAAGGCGCGCGCAGTGGACGAGGAGCTCTTTGGCGCGGGCTATGGTTTTATCCCCGATCGGCTCGAAGGCGCGCTCGGCCACGCATTCCGTCGCAAGGTCGCGCGCGAGCTCGCAGTCGATGTCCCCTTCGTGCAGAACGCCCGCGTAGAACGCCTTGCCCTGCCGAATGAGCTGGCGAAACACAGCCGACCCTGTACCTGCGCCGGCGATGACGAATGTGTGCGCATCGCCGTGCGGGCGCCCAATTTCCACGCTGCCGAAGCGCTCGTTGAAGGTGCCATGTTGAAGACCGTAGAGCTCGCCAATTGTCTCGCGCGTGAATATGTCCTCGGGTGCGCCAGCGCGGAAGACCCGGCCGTCCTTCACGCAAATCACCTTGTCGGCGCTTTTCTGCGCGAGCTCGAGTTCGTGGATGGACATGATGACAGCCACATTCCGCGATTTCGCAAGGTGGCGAAGTATTCGCAGCAGGTCGATCTGGTAGCGGATATCGAGATACGACGTGGGCTCGTCGAGCACGAGCACACGCGGATCCTGCGCGATGGCGCGTGCGAGCATGACGCGCTGGCGTTGCCCGTCGCTTATCTGCATGAAGTCGCACTCGGCGAGCTCTTCCACATGTGCGGTTTTCATGGCCTCGTCGACCCGACTATGGTCGTTAGGCGAGAGTGTGCCCATTCGCCCGGTGTAGGGATGTCTTCCCGCCTCTACGATATCGCGGCAGGTGAGCAGCTCGGTCCGGGGGCGATCTGTCAGCATAACGGCAAGGTTCCTTGCGAACTCCGCCGTCTTCCATCGGGAAATCTCTCGCCCGTCGAGCTCGACCGCGCCGCCAAGCGGTGCCAGATGGCGTGTGATGGTTTTCAAGATGGTCGACTTGCCCGAGCCGTTCGGCCCGATGAGCGCCACGACGTCGCCCGCGCGAACCTCCAGATCGACGCCTTCGACTACGACCTTCTTGTCGTAGCCCGCCGACAGGTCGCTTATGCGGAAAAGCGGCGCTCCGTCAGCCTGCGTTTCGACCGGGGCTTCGAGGTTCGACTCCGCTCGGAGGAGACGTTCCGCTCGCAGTTCCGCACGAGCCGAAAGTGCCTTCTGGCGCTTTCGTGCGAGCTCAGGACTGTCTAAGCATGGAATGTCCCCTCCGAGCGTTTTGGGCCGCGGCACGAATTCCCCCATCTACCTCACCCGCTTCTTCAACATGAGCGCGATAACCACCGGCGCGCCGAAGATGGCGGTGACGGCGCTGATGGAAAGCTCGACGGGAGAGAACAGTGTGCGCGCGATCAAATCGCAGCCCGCGCAGAAGATGGCGCCTCCCAAGAAGCACGCGGGAATCACACGGATGGGCTTCGACGACTTTAGCGCCGACTTCACGAGATGCGGAACCGCGATGCCTACGAACGACACCGGACCAGCGAACGCGGTCACGCAGGCGGAGAGCATGCTCGCTAGAAGGACGAGCACCACGCGGAAGCGTGCGACGTTCACGCCGACGCTTTTCGCGTAGGCTTCTCCCAGCTGGAAGGCGGAAAGGGGCTTCGATATCGCGAATACGCATGCGCTCACGGTGATCACCACGACCGCGATGACCGCCACGTCGTCCCAGCTCGAACCCGAGAAGCTACCCAAAGACCAGTTGTGCAGGTTCACGATGGACTGGTCGTCGGCGAAGGCGATGAGGAAGTTCGTCGCCGCCGAGCAGATGTATCCCACCATGACGCCCGCCACGATGAGCATGGCCATGGAACTTATGCGCCGTGCAATGAGGAGCACGAAGCCGATGGTGATAAGCGAGCCCAGAAACGCTGCGGCCACCATGGCCGGCGAGGGCATGGCCTGGTTTGCGCCCAGAAGTACGATCATCGTAAGCGCGACGACGAACTTTGCGCCCGAGGAGACGCCCAAAATGAACGGGTCGGCGATGGGGTTGTTGAAAAACGTCTGCAGCAGGAACCCGGAGAGTGAAAGTGCCCCGCCGAGAAGCACGGCTGAAAGCACGCGCGGCAGGCGAATCTCCCAGATGACCTGGCTTTCCATGGAATTGGCCGCGCCGCCCGAAAGGATGCCGGGGATGTGGTCTGCGGGTACGAGCGCGCTCCCGATGCACAGGTTGGCCCCGACGAGCACGATGAGGGCAACAGCGAGCAGCGCCGTCACGACGCGACACCGCGCGGTGCGCCCCGATTCGTCGTATGTCATGGAAAGTCGGCTTCTCATGGTGCTAGCCGAGCTTCCTCAGATAATGGAAGTCGCTCGCGTCATCGCCGGTGAACGCTCCGTGCAGCTCGTCGATAATGTCGGCGGTAGAAGTCATCTGCTGGTACATGTCGGCGCTTGTGACCCAGACGTTGCCGTTCTTCACGGCTTTGAACTGCGACAATAGCGCGTTTTTGCCTACGAAGTCGTTCAAGGTGGCAACCGATTCGTCGATGGTGCCGTTGTAGACGATGATGTCGGCATCCTTCGCCGTCGCGTAGAAGCGCTCCATTTCGAGCGTTACTGACGAACCTGACGCCGACGCCGTCTGCGCGTCATCGAGCGCGTAGCTGCCGCCTGCAAGCTCGATCATCTGCGCCACGTAGTCGCCCGCCCGCCGCGTGACGGCGGCCCCGTTCGAGTTAATGTAGAAATACGCCACGGTTTTACCTGACGACGCGAGCCCCGACGTTTGCTCGACGCGGGCCTTCTGCTCGTTGAACAGGTGCGCGGCCTCGTCTTCCTTGTCGAACAGGACGCCGAAAAGCTTAATCCACTCGACGCGCCCGAGTGCTTTGGGCTCGCTCGACGACTGTTCGGTGAGCACGACGAGCCCGAGCTTCTGCAGCTTTTCCTTCACATCGGGCGTGTGGTTGATCATGGTGTTCTCGATGGCGAGCGTGCAGCCCGAGGCCGATATTCGCTCGTAGTCGGGCGCGCTGTACTTGCCGCCGTAGGCGATCGCCCCACTTTCGAGCGCGCTTTTGAAGCCCGCCACCGAGCAATCGTCGGCCTTCGTGCCCGACATAAAGATATTGTCGTTCGCATCGAGCGCGTCGACCAGGCACATCGTCGCCGACGACACGAGGTACACCTTGTCGGCGGGGCGCCTTATGACCGCGATGTCGGAGCTCAACCCATCAGGCACCTTCGCATCTTGCGGCACCACGAGGAAGCGCTCCCCGTTCGAAACGCAGATAAGCCGCAGGCCGCCTTCGAACTCGTCGACAGTGAAGTGCTCGGCGTATTCAAGCTGAAGCGCCCCCGTCGGCTCCCAGCCGCAGCCCAGATCGGCGTTGTGGAAGTCGGCCGCGGTGCTTGAAGCCGTTCCCGCAGGGGAGCCGCCGCTTGCATCGTTGCCCGATTTCTCCTTCATGGTGGATGAGTCGAAGTGGAGCGTGTAGTCGATGGTGTGCGGCGTCGACATGGCGTCGGTCTCGGCCGACACGGCGATGTCCTCGTCGAGCGTGACGGGTATCTCGAACGTGGAGTTGCCGCCGTCGTTTACGGGCGCGTAGTCCACGCCGTCGACGGTCATCTTGTCGTAGTTCGAACTCGACCAGGTGATGGTCGCGGTGTAGGTGTCGCCATCCTTCACAATTGTGGTGGGTGAGGCGATGCTTGCGCGCCCTGACCCGCCGGAAAGCGAGACACTCACAGTGTATTCCTGAGAGCCCGCCGTGCCACCGGTCGCGTTCGGGCTCGGGCTCGCACTGCACCCCGCGAAGGGAAGCGCGAGCAAGGCGACGAGAACGCAGGCGATCGCGCGCGCCGCGATGCTGTGGCGCTTCCTGTTTTCCCCCTTGGGAAGAATCGACCGCATGGCGTTACTTCAGTGCGTCGGCGCGCAGATCGACGCCGGCGGATTCGAACACAAGCGTGCGGTCGTACCACTGCTCTTTTCTAATACTCCACGCGGCACAGGCGGTGTCCTCGTCGAGCGCATCAACGGGCACGTCGTAGGTGTACTTGCCTTCCGCGTTTTCCACATAGGGGATGAAGTCGGCCTCGCTCGCGGCGGCAGCCTCGTCGCCCGTGCCCATGAAGAGTTTGCCGTAGCCCGTGCCGGAAAGCGTCATCACGCAGTGCATGGAGCCGTTTTCCACGATGAGCTGGGCGTCCACAATCCTGAACATGTTCGAGCTGGAATCTACGGTGATCGGATAGGTGCCGTCGGCCACCTTGTCGGCGGTGATGGGGGCAGCGCTTGCGCCCTCGGGCGCATCGGCCGCCTGTTCGGTCTTTTCCTGGGAATCGGCATCGCTTGCCTTTGCGCTGTCGCTCGAATTTCCGGCGCAGCCGGCGAGCGAGAACGCGCAAAGCACCGCCGACAGGGCGAAGACGAGGGTTTTCTTCAACAAGGGGGGGTTCCTTTCAATCGGTTTGACCTCCCGCGCCGTGCGGTGGGCGGGCGGGATGCGAATGAAACGGGCATGCGCCGTCGGTCCGGGAAGGCGCATGCCCGTTTCACGGGGACGCAACCGGCGCCCCCGTGCGCGGCGAGTTTACAGCTTGGCGATGGCGTCGTCCACGTGCGAGACGTAGATGTCGTCAACCGCGGCGTTCTGTCCCAGGCCCTGGAGCAGGCACGTCACTTCGAAGCCGGCGGCCACGAACTTCGCAGCCCAGCTGTCGGGGTCGGTCTCGTCTGCCATGTCGTTGTTCGCGTGGTCGCCCGCGACCACCATGAACGGCGCGAGCACGGCCTTCTTGTACCCTGCGGCGCTCGCGGCGGCGATAACATCCTCGCAGGTCGGTTCAGCCTCGACGGTGCCGACGAAGAACTGCGTCAAGCCCTCGTTCTTGAACACTTCCTGCATCTTGGCATAGTCGGCGTTGGAATCGGCTTCGGTGCCGTGGCCCATGAGGCACAGCGCCGTCTCGCCGTCGTCGAAGGACGCCATGTTCTCCTTAATGGCTGCGGCCACCTTCTTGTAGTCGTCGTCGGAGGTGAGCAGCGGGTCGCCGAGCGAGATCTTGTCGAACTTGTCGGCGTACTTGTCGAGCTCGTCTTTCACGTCGGAGTATTCCAGGCCAGCCATGAGATGCGTCGGCTGCACGACGATTTCCTTCACGCCGTCTTCCACGCAGCGGTCGAGCGCCTCGGTCATGTTGTCGATCGTGATGCCGTCGCGCTTCTTCAGCTTGTCGATGATGATCTGCGCGGTGAAGGCGCGGCGGATGTCATAGTCCTGCCAGTACTTCTCGCGGATAGCGTCTTCGATGGCGCCGATGGTGATGTGGCGCGAGTCGTTGTAGCTCGTGCCGAAGCTCGTGACGAGGATGACCGGCTTCGCGGCCTTCTCCTTTTCACTCGATTTCTCGGAACTCGCGGAGGTGTTGGAGCAGCCCGCGAGCGCGACTCCGGCGAGCGCGACGGCTCCGGTTGCTGCGGCGCCCATGAAGCCGCGGCGTGACATCTGGTCGGACATGGTTTTTCCTTTCCTCGGTTTGCCGGTCCCCCGGCGACAGCTGCTTGTCGGCACAAGCGAAAGAAAAGCGCACCCCTCGGGGTTCACAAGGAGCTAACGCCACGGCGATGCCGTGAGGAAAAGGCGAAGCAGTCTGGCTTGGGGCGCGAGGGGGTTCGCCCGCGCGTCCTATACAGTAATGTCCCTTGCCCAGGATTCCCACCTGGTTCCCTCCGCAAGCCAGCGCGGGCTGTGCGGGCGCCGCGCCGGTCATTTCCTTTTATCCGATTGTCATATGCTCGTTGCCGAAACTTTTACTATGATAGTGGGCACTTGTGAACGTGTCAAAGCCAGGGCGGGCGGCATTGCGCCTCCTGCCTGCGTATTTGCGCCGATTGCCGCCGCAGGCGCCGTGTTTTGCCCGCTGCGCGAATGGCGGCGTAAACGGTTGCGATGAGAAACGGGAAGGGAAGGCTCGGATGATTCATATCGTTGGCGCAGGCTCCGGCGCCGCCGACCTTATCACGCTGCGCGGGGCGCGCCTTCTGCGCGCGGCCGACGTGGTCGTTTGGGCGGGAAGCCTTGTGAACCCCGAGTTGCTCGCTGAGTGCAAGGAATCCTGCATCGTCTACGACAGCGCGCACATGACCTTGGAGGAAGTGCTCGACGTGATGTGCGCGGCAGATGCGCGAGGCGAGGAAGTGGTGCGCCTGCACACGGGCGACCCGTGCCTGTACGGCGCCATCCAGGAGCAGATGGACGCGCTCGACGCGCGCGGCGTGGACTACGAGGTGGTGCCCGGCGTGTCGAGCTTTTGCGGTGCCGCGGCGGCGCTTCGCCAGGAATACACGCTGCCGGGAATCAGCCAGTCGGTCGTGATCACGCGGCTTTCCGGACGTACCCCCATGCCCGCGGGCGAGGGCATGCGCACCATGGCGGAAAGCGGCTCGACTATGGTCATCTTCCTGAGCTCGGGTATGCTCGCCGAGCTTTCCGCCGAGCTTTTGGCCGCGGGCCGCAGCTCCGACGAGCCGGCGGCGCTCGTGTACAAGGCGACCTGGCCTGAGGAGCGCGTGGTGCGATGCACAGTGGGCACACTCGCCGATGCGGGCGCGCGAGAGGGCATCGACCGCACGGCGCTCGTGGTGGTGGGCCGCGTGCTCGGAGCTCGCGGTGGGCTTGCGCACATCGGCGCGCAAGCGGAGTCGTACGAGCGCAGCAAGCTTTACGACCCTTCGTTTGCCACGGGGTATCGGAAGGCGAGCAGCTAGCGTGGCCTTCGAGCACTACATATACACCGGGACGACCCGTCTGCGCTGCGGCTACACCACAGGGAGCTGCGCCGCGCTCGCGGCGAAGGCGGCCTGCGAGATGCTCTTGTCGCGAAAGCCCGTCGGCCGCGTGTCGATCGTCACCCCCGGCGGGCTGCCCGTCGAGGCGAACGTGGTTGACGCATGTATCGGCGAGGGGTGCGCCCAGTGCGCCGTGCGAAAGGACGCAGGCGACGATGCCGATGTGACCGACGGCGTGCTCGTGTACGCGCTCGTGGAACATGCGGGGCCGGGCACGGGTCCTGCGGGCAGCAAGGGCGTGCCCGCGCGCGAATCGGAAGTTTCCGTCGATGGCGGCGTGGGCGTGGGGCGCGTGACATTGCCCGGGCTCGAGCAGCCGGTGGGGGCGGCCGCCATCAACGCGACGCCGCGCGCGATGATCACTTCGGCGGTGTGCGAGGTGTGCGCCGCGCACGGCTTTTCTGGAAATATTACTGTGACGATTTCGGTACCCGAGGGTGTTGCCCTTGCCGAAAAGACCTTCAACCCGCACCTGGGGATAGAGGACGGCATCTCCATCCTGGGCACGACGGGCATCGTCGAGCCGCGCAGCCTTGCTGCCTTGCGCGACAGCATCGAGCTCGAGATTCGGCAGCATGCGGCTATGGGGCGGCGCGGAGTCGTGCTCACGCCCGGCAACTACGGCGCGCAGTTCATCTCGGGGCATTTCCACCTAAACGGTGCGCCGGTGGTCTTCATCTCCAACTTTGTGGGCGATGCGATTGATTGCTGCGTTCGCGAGGGATTTACCAATGTCCTTCTTGTGGGACACATCGGCAAGCTGGTGAAGGTCGCGGGCGGCATCATGGACACCCATTCGCGTACCGCCGACTGCCGCGCGGAGATTCTGGCCGCCCACGCGGCCTTGGCTGGCGCGGGCGCGAAGACCGTGCGCGAGATCATGTCGTCGGTCACGACCACGGCGGCGCTCGAGGTAATCGAGGCCGCCGGCGTGGGGGACGCTGCGCGCGCCTCGCTCGCTGCGGCAATCGAGGACAGGTTGCGCCGCCGCGCGGCGGGCGCATGCGATATCGCCGCGGTCGTGTTCGACGCCGAGCGCTGCGAACTTTTCCGCACCTCGGGCGCCGATGCAGTTATCGGGGAATTGGGGGCGACGTATGAGTAAAGGCGTGCTGTACGGGGTGGGCACGGGGCCTGGCGACCCCGAGCTGCTCACGATCAAGGCCGTCCGCACAATCGAATCGTGTCCGGTCATCGCCGCACCGCAGACGGCGGACGGGGCCATGGTCGCGCTCGACATCGTGCGCGGCGCCGTCGACCTTACAGGCAAGACGGTGATCCCCGTGCGATTCTCGATGACGCGCGACGTCGAGCGCCGCGCGGCCGAGCATGCCTCGCTTGTTCGCGAGCTTGTCGCGCACCTGGATGCGGTCCGCGACGTCGCGCTGTTGAACCTGGGGGACCCGAGCATCTACGCCACCTTCCAGCGCATAGCGCCCGACGTGCGCGCCCGCGGGTTCGAGGCGCGCGCTATTCCCGGCGTGCCGAGCTTCTGCGCGGTCGCCGCGGCGCTCGAGCGCGACCTCACGCCCGAGATGTCGTCGCCTCTGCACATCGTGCCCGGCGGCTACGACGACGTGCGCCGCGCAATCGGCTGGCCGGGGACGAAGGTGGTCATGAAGGTGCGCCGCTCGTTTGCGGACACGAAGCGCATCCTTCGCGAGGAGGGCACCTTCGATGGTGCCGAGCTCGTAGAGGACTGTGGGCTTCCGGGCGAGTGCGTGTATCGCTCGCTCGACGATGTTCCCGATCGGGGCGGCTACTTCTCGACGATGGTGGTGCGCTAGATGAGGGTTTCCTGCATAGCGTTCACTGAGAGGGGGTATGCGTTGGCGGAGCGCACCGCACGCGCGCTTTCCCATTGCGCGCAGACAGGTGAAGATGACCCTGGCTGGGACGTTTCCGTTTCGCGCGGGTTCGGCGAGGGGAAGGCCGACCTGCGCGCATGGACGGCGCTCGCGTGGGAAGCGTCGGACGCGCTTCTGTTCGTGGGCGCGGCGGGCATCGCCGTGCGGGCGATCGCGCCGCATGTCGCCTCGAAGGCAACCGATTCCGCGGTTGTGGTGATCGACGAGGCGGGGCGCTTTGCCGTCCCGCTTTTGTCGGGGCATTTGGGCGGTGCGAACGAGCTTGCGCAATCTGTGGCACGCGCGGCAGGGGCCATCCCCGTCATCACCACGGCGACCGACGTCCGCGGCGTGTGGGCGGTGGATACGTGGGCGCGCTGTGCGGGGCTCGCCGTTTCGAATCCCGAGGCTATCAAGCGAGTGTCGGCGCGGCTGCTCTCGGGCGGGCGCGTGGCGCTCTATTCCGACATGCCGATTTCGGGACAGCCGCCTGAGGGGGTTGACATTGCGTCCGACCGCGCTCGGGCCGATATCGTCGTGTCGCCGTTCGCTGGCGCGAATGCAGGTGCGTCCGTTCGCGCGGCGGAGACAACGGGCGAGGTCGTGCCCGCCGGCGAGACGGGGAAGCCGGCGGGCGTGCGGGCGCAGGCGCCTGTGCCCGAGCCGCTTCGCCTTGTCGTGCGCTGCATCGTTGCGGGCATAGGGTGCCGTCGCGGTGCGTGCGCCGAAGCGATCGGGGAGGCGTTTCTTCTCGCGTGCGGGCAGGCGGGCATCTTGCCTTCGGCCGTGCGCGAGGCGGCGACGATCGACGTGAAGGCGCACGAGGAGGGTTTGCTCGCCTTCTGCCGCGCGCGCAATATACCGCTTGCGACGTATTCCGCAGAGGAGTTGTCGCAGGTCGAAGGCAGCGTTTCGTCATCTGATTTCGTGCGCGCGACGGTGGGGGTCGACAACGTGTGCGAGCGCGCGGCGCTCGCGGGCGGGGGCAAACTTATCTTCCCGAAGCTCGCTCACGGCGGCGTGACCGTCGCGTTTTCCAAGGTAACTATCGAACTTTCGTTTAAGGAGCGGTGATGGGAAAGCTCTTCGTGGTGGGGATCGGCCCGGGCGGCCCCGACGGCATGACGATTGCGGCTCGGCGCGCGCTCGAGGCGGTCGACATCGTTGTGGGGTACACGAAATACGTGGAGCTCGCGCTCGCCGCCGTGCCCGACGCGGCGCATCTCGCGACGCCGATGATGCACGAGGTCGAACGGTGCCGTGTGGCGCTTTCGCGCGCGCAGAGCGGAGAAACCGTGGCGCTCGTGTGCAGCGGTGACGCGGGCGTGTACGGCATGGCGAGCCCCGTGCTGGAGCTTGCGGAGGACTACCCCGATGTAGACGTGGAAGTTATCGCCGGGGCCACCGCGGCTCAGAGCGGGTCGGCGGTGCTCGGCGCCCCGCTTGCCCACGATTTCGCGGTCGTGTCGCTCTCTGACCTGCTCACGCCGTGGGAGGTCATCGAGCGCAGGCTCGCCGCCGTGGCGAGCGCCGACTTCTGCATCTGTTTGTACAACCCGCGCAGCAGAAAGCGCGCCGACAGGCTCTCGCGCGCGGCGAAGATTATGCTCGAATGGAAGGCCCCCGACACGCTCTGCGGCTGGGTGCGCAACATCGGGCGCGAGGGGCAGCAGTCGGGTATGTGCAGTCTCTCCGAGCTGGGGGAGTTCGATGCCGACATGTTCACCACCGTGTTCGTCGGCAACGCGGACACGAAGCGCGTAGGCGGCCGTATGGTCACGCCGCGCGGGTATCGGGAGATTCCATGCGAAAGGTAACGATCATCGGGGCGGGGCCCGGAAACCCCGACTTGCTCTCGCGCGCGGCGCTCGACGCGATCGAAATCGCCGACGTGGTCATCGGCGCTCATCGCGCGCTCGTCGGCATCGACGTGCCGCCCGACGTGGTGAGATGCGAGCTCGTTAAGACGGCGGACATCGTTGCCGCGCTCACCGATGCGGCGTCGTGGCAGCGCGCCGTGGTCGTGATGACGGGCGATGTGGGGCTGTTCAGCGGCGCGCGCCGCCTGGTGGAGGCGCTCTCCGGCGACGCGCAGGTGGACGTGCGCGTCATTCCCGGCATAAGCTCAGCGTCGTATCTCGCCGCGCGCCTCGCGCGTCCATGGCAGGATTGGCGCTTCGTGAGCGCTCACGGCGTGGCGTGCGACATCGTGGCTGAGGCCGAGCGCGCAGGTGAGCTCTTCCTCGCCACGTCGGGCGGGGAAGACCCCTCGCGACTTTCGGGCGAGCTTGTGAAGGCGGGCTTCGGGGACGCGCACGTGACGGTGGCCGAGCGCCTTTCGTACCCCGACGAGCGCATCACCTGCGCGACCGCGAGTGAAATCGCAGGTCAGACGTTCGACGACTTGAACGTGATGCTTATCGAGTTCGCAGGCTGCGCCGGGTCGCCTGCGGGCTCTAGCGCAGCCTCCGAGGCGCCGGCCGGCGCGTCTGCGCCCGCGGAGGCTTCTTCCGCGGCGGACTCTGCGGGCGCATTCCGCGCCGCGAGCTCCCGCTGGCCGTACGCTTCCTCGGGCATTCCCGACGAGCTCTTCATCCGCGGCGACGTTCCCATGACCA
>CABRBD010000010.1:0-45308 GCA_902469185.1 uncultured Collinsella sp.
GAGCTCGAGGCCGCCCGCGCGGAGATGCAGCAGCGCTTGGCCTCGTTGGCGCACGAGCTGGAACAGGCCGAGCGCGATCGCGCCCGCGCCGAGCGCCGTGCCGAGGGCAACAGCCTGTCGCGCTATCTGCTGGCTCGCTTGCGCGGAGAGGCCGCCGAGGGCGATGTCGCCACGACCGTTGAGGGAGATGAGACCGACGTTTCGGCATCTGACGCCACTGACGTCGAGCCTTCCGCAAAGGACGCCGACAAGTGATGAAGCACGTGCTCCGCGTGATCAACGTGCTGGCGACCGTGGTGATCCTGGTCGCCTTTGTGGTGCTGCTGCGCACGGTGTTCACGCCCGCCGGCGAGATCCCCACCATCATGGGCTATGGCTTTATGCGCACGCTGACCGGCTCGATGGAGCCGGCGATTCCCGTGCATTCGTTTATCGTCGTCGATACCGACAACAGCCAGGCCTACCAGGTCGGCGACATCATCACCTTCCATTCGTCCGATGACGCGCTGGAGGGTTCGCTCAACACGCATCGCATCGTTGCCGTGGAGGATGCGGCCGACGGCACGCCGGTTTACCGCACCAAGGGCGATGCCAATCCGGTCGAGGATGCTGCGCCCGTGCCCGCCGCCGACGTGGTGGGGCGCGTGGTCTTTGTCTCGGCGGGGCTGGGCGTGGTGGTCTCGTTGCTCACCAATCCGCTGCTGTTCTTTCCGCTTATCGTGGTGCCGCTGATCGTGCTGCTGGTGCTCGAGATTCGCCATATGGTCAAGACAACGCAAGAGGTGGCACGCGCCGAGGACGAGGCCGCCTTGCGAGCCGCCGTTGAGCAGATTCGCGAAAAGCGCCGTCGCGAGCAGGAGGGCCGGGACAGCGACAAGGACCGGGACGATGGCGAGCATGCTGAGGGAAGTGCGGAAGCCGCCTCCGGCGCCCTAGACGATTCCAACCACTCGGCATAGCTTATCCGCGCCTTTCGTCCCTACAGTTTGGACGCTCGTATATGTTCTGAATCGTCCGCATTTCCATATCAATATTCGTGCTACAGTTTGAGCGCTTTGTTGCCAATTGATTTCGGGGGAGTGGAATGGAGCAGGAGCGCACGGCGCAGCACGCACGCGAAAAGGCTTCGGTACCGATGACGGCGGCGGCCGATTTTGTCGTGCCCGAGGGAACTGACGAGCTGAGCCGCAGCACCCGCCGCGCATGGCGCGACCGCCTCAACGACGCCCAGGCGCGCAAGATGGCCCTGGGTACGCTCGCCGCGTTTGTCGGCGGTACGTTTTGGGGTTTTTCCGGCACCAGCGCCAGCTACCTCTTTGACGTGTGCCATATCGAGACGTTTTGGCTGATGAGCGTGCGCCAAGTTATCGCTGGCCTGCTCTTTATGTTCGTTGTGCTCAGAAAAGACCGCGACCGCTTGATCGAGCTGTGGACTACCCCCGCCGATCGCAAGCAGCTCATTCTGTTTACGATTTTTGGTCTGCTGTTCAACCAGCTTTGCTATCTGTCAGCCGTGCGCCTGACCAACGCGGGCACCGCGACCGTCTTCCAGTGCCTGCAGCTGGTGGTCGTCATGGGGTATGCCTGCGTCACCGCGCATCGACTGCCGCGCACGCGCGAGGCGCTTGGCATTTTGCTCGCTTTGGGCGGAACGTTTTTGATCGCCACGGGCGGCGACCCCAGTACGCTCAGCATCTCGCCGATGGGTCTGCTTGCGGGCCTTTTGTGCGCCGTGGGCGGTGCCTGCATAGCAATCATCCCTGCCGGAATCCTCAACAAATACGGAAGCCCGGTCGTCACGGGCTCGGCCATGCTTTCGGCGGGAATCGTGATGAGTATCTTTACCCAGCCGTGGGCGCATATGCCGGCGCTCGGGCCCTCGGGTGTCGGTGCACTCGCGATATTTATTGTGGTGGGGTCGTTCTTCGCCTATATGTTCTACATGCAGGGCGTTAAGGAGATTGGCTCGGTGCGCGCGAGCCTCCTTGGAACCATGGAGCCGGTTTCGGCCACCATCACCAGCGCCCTTATGCTGGGAACGGTGTTTTTGCCCACCGACCTGGCGGGCTTTGCCATGATTATCGCGATGGTGTTCCTCACGGTGTAGCTGGCGCCAAGACGGAAAAGGTGCTGTGCCACATTTTCGCCAATTGATGTCCGTGTCTGGAGTTTAGCTGTCGATGCTCAAAATGCCATAAACTAGTAACGTTATGGACTTTTTCATTGCGACTCAATTGCGAGGATTTCTTTATGGCTGGTAATCACTTTAAGGGCAGCGATAGCGGCCGTCCTGCAGTTCCGCCGCGTCCGAACGGGGCTGGTAAGGCCGGCACGCCGGGCGGCGCTGGGCAGGGCGGTTCCGGTAAGCGCGTGTCCCCGGGCGAGACGGCGATGTTTACCGCTCTGTACGAGCAGTCTCAAAAGGCAAAAAAGACCGGCCGTGCAAGAGGGAATGTCTTTGCGGGCGGTGCGACCTCCACGTCGCAGCCGAGCGGGGCTCCTTCGGTACCTGCGAACAACGCAAGTGCCGCCAACGCCGCGAATGCCGCCGGCAACGTTAATGCCGGCAAGGCAGCCAACAATACCCCCTCTGCCGGTGGCGCGGGGCTTACGGGTAACCTTGGCACGATTTACACCGGCGCCTCCGAGACCGGCACGTTCGCCCGCCTGGATGATAGCGGTGCCCAGTTTGCGGGCTCGGGTTCCAAGGAAGATTATTACGATTTTGGCTTGAACTACGGTAGCGACGCTTCGTCGAGTTCGACCTCTGACGGTCTGGTCCGTCATCGCCATCGCAAGGGCGAGCGCAAAAAGCGTCACACTGGCGCCATTATTGCCGCTGTAGTCGCGGTGCTTCTCGTTGTGCTTGGCGCAAGCGGCTTTATGCTGCTTAACTCGGCAAAGACCGTAAAGAGCGAAGCGAAGGAGGCTGTCGAGATCGTCGGTGGCCTTAAGGACAAGGTCACGTCGGGCGATTTTTCGACGCTGCCTGACGACGCGAAGAAGATCGATGAGCTCTGCGACAGCATGAAGGCGGAGACCTCGAGCCCGCTGTGGACGGCGGCTTCGTTTATCCCGGTGTATGGCAGCGACATCAATGCGGCCCGCACCATGATCGACGCCCTGTCCGATGTCTCGAGCAACGCGCTGGTTCCCATGGCCGATAACCTTTCGCAGGCCACGCCCGGCAAGCTGTTCCAGGATGGGACCATCAACGTGTCTGCGTTGCAGGCGGTCGCCGATTCGCTCTCCGATAGCTCGAAGGTGTTCAAGAGCGCCAACGAGAAGATCCAGGGCATTGGCGATACTCATATTTCCCAGGTGACCGAGCTGGTCGATAAGGCCAAGGACGGCTTTGCCACCCTCAATGGCGCGGTTGACGCGGCGGAGAAGGTCGCCCCCGTCCTTCCCCAGATGCTCGGCGCCAACGGCCAGACGCGCAACTACCTTGTGTACGCCATGAACAACGTCGAGATTCGTGCCTGCGGCGGCTTTGGCGGTTCGCAGGGCCTGATTTCAGTTACCGATGGCCAGATGTCGATCGGTGACTTTGTCCCATGTATTGCGCTTGGCAAAGACGAGGCGGTTGAGAGCGTCGACGAAGAGGACGAGACACTGTTTGGTGACCACAGTAACCTGTACAACTCTGGTAACGCGTATTCGCCCGATTGGCCCCGCAACTCGCAGCGTGTCGCAGCCCTGTGGAAATCTCAATATGGCCAGGACGTTGACGGCGTCGTGGGTATCGACCCGGTGTTCCTGCAGTATCTGCTGGGCCTGGTCGGTAATGTGTCGCTGCCCGACGGAACGGTTGTCGACGGCACCAACGCCGCAAAGGTCCTCATGCACGATGTGTACTGGAACTATCCGGTCGAGGAGTCGGACGGCATCTTTGCATCCGTCGCCAGCGCTGCCTTCGACAAGGTCCTTGGCGGTATCGGCGATGTCGATGTTACGAAGCTTGTCAGCGCCGTTGAGCGCGGTGCCGAAGAGGGACGCCTGATCGCGTGGATGAAAAACGATGATGAGCAGAATGCCATCAAAGAGACGGGCATTGACGCTTCGCTGCCCGATCCAGATGATCCGAGTGCCGATCCTGTTGCCGGCGTTTACTTTAACAACCTGAGCTTCTCCAAGCTCGACTGGTACCTGAACGCCGATACGCAGATTGGCCAGGGCGTCAAGAACGGTGACGGCACGTGCTCGTATCGCATCACCGTTACCCTGACGAACATCATGACGCAGGAGGAGGCAGGCAAGCTGCCCGACTACGTCGCGGCGAGCGCACCCGATGCCGCGCGTGACGACGAGCGTCTGAATGTCTCGTTGTTTGCCCCGACGGGCGGCAACATTACTGATCTGACCGTCGAGGGCACCCGGTTTGGTCTTGGCGCCGCTGCGTGGCATGGAATCCCCTTCTATTCGGGCACCGTTGACCTGCATGCTGGCGAGACGACGACGATCACGTATACGCTGACCACGTCGGCCGAGGCGGGGGACAAGCCGCTTACGCTGCGTCAGACTCCTACATGCCAGGCGGCTCGCGACAGCGCGTCGGCGTAGGGTTTTTCTGGTTGCGCAGATAATCGAGTACCATTTTGGGGCGGACAGGCAATCTGTTCGCCCCTATTTTGTAAGGAGAGCGCATGAAGTACTTTGGCACCGACGGCTTTCGCGGTGAGGCTAACGTTGGGCTGACGGTAGAGCACGCTTATAAGATTGGCCGTTTTGTGGGCTGGTATTACGGCGCCAACCGCGAGCGCAAGGCGCGCGTCATCGTGGGTAAGGACACGCGTCGCTCGAGTTATATGTTCGAGGCGGCGCTGGTGAGTGGCCTGGTCGCGAGCGGTGCGGACGCCTATATGCTGCACGTGATCCCCACGCCGGGTGTAGCGCATCAGACCGTGGAAGGCTGTTTCGATTGCGGCATCATGATCAGCGCGAGCCACAACCCGTTTTGCGATAACGGCATTAAGCTCGTCAACAGCGACGGTTTTAAGATGGACGAGGACGTGCTGGAGCTCATCGAGGACTACATCGATGGCAAGAGCGAAGTTCCGCTGGCCACGGGCAACCACATCGGTGCCACGGTGGACTACATGCAGGGCCGCAACCGCTACATTGCTTCGCTCATTGCAAGTGCGAACTTTTCGCTGCAGGGCGTCAAGATCGGTCTCGACTGCGCCAACGGCTCGGCTTCCTCGGTGGCCAAGCCGGTGTTTGACGCGCTCGGTGCCGACGTGCGCGTGATCAATGCCGCGCCCGATGGCTTTAACATCAATGTGGACTGCGGCTCCACGCATATGGAGCGCCTGCAGCGCCATGTGGTGGAGCAGGGCCTGGACGTGGGCTTTGCCTATGACGGCGATGCCGACCGCTGCCTAGCCGTGGACGAGCGCGGTCGCGTGGTCGACGGCGACCAGATCCTGTACGTGTGCGGCGTGTACCTGAACAAGCACGGTCGCCTTTCGGGCGGTACCGTGGTGCCGACGATCGCCAGCAACTTTGGCCTGATCAAGTCGCTGGAGCTTGCCGGCCTGAGTGCCGTGACCAGCGGCGTGGGCGACCGTCACGTGTATGCCAAGATGCGCGAGGGCGGCTACAGCCTGGGTGGCGAGCAGACGGGCCATACGATCTTTGGCGATATCGAGCGCACGGGCGACGGCATTATGACCTCGCTGCGCGTGATGGAAGTGATTCGTGCCGAGCGCGAGACGCTCTCGCAGCTCACGGCCCCGTGCAAGCTGCTGCCGCAGGCGCAGGTTGCCGTGCGCGTGGCGGACAAGGACGCCGCGCTCGAGAACATGGGCGTGCAGAACGCCATCGCCGAGGCCGAGGCTGCGCTGGCAGGCGAGGGCCGCGTGCTCGTACGCAAGAGCGGAACCGAGTCGGTGATTCGCGTGCTCGCCGAAGCCCCCGACCAGGCAGCCGCCGACGCCGCCATGAAGCGCATCGCCAACGCCCTGGAAGCTCTGTAGTTACGCGGTTTTACCAAACCGCGTAACCGCTCGACGCTGCAAACGACCCTAAGCGGCAATCTGACGTTCAATTTCAAGTAGTCATGGGGGACGTTCTTAAACGACTAGTCATTAAAGAACGTCCCCAATGACTAGGGGGGCGCCGCGGGATAGATCCTGCGGCGCCCCTTTGCGTTGTGTGTTGTCTAAGCTTTAAAGCTCGTACAGCGTGGTGAACTTGTCCTGCAGGTAGCTGCAGTAGTAGCGGGAATCAAAGGCCATGCCGCAAGCGCCCTTGATGAGCTCCGGTGCGTCCTTGGCGCGGCCCCACTGCCAAATGTGCTCGCCCAGCCACGCGCGGACGGGTGCCAGATCGCCGCTCGCACAGGCGCCATTGAGGTCGACACCGTCGCGGCACATGGCCGGCACAAACATGGCGTCGTAGGCGCTACCCAGCGCATACGTGGGGAAGTAGCCAAACGAGCCGCCGCTCCAGTGCGTATCCTGCAGGCAGCCGCGCGTGTCGTCGGGAACGGGAATGCCCAGGTACTCGTTCATAAAGCGATTCCAAAGCGCGGGGATGTCCTTGGCCGTGGCCTCGCCGGCAAACAGCATGCGCTCGATCTCGTAGCGCACCATAACGTGCAGCGGATAGGTGAGCTCGTCGGCCTCGGTACGGATCAACGACGGCTGCGCGATGTTCACGGCGCGGTAGAGTGTGTCCTCGTCGACGTCGCCGTAGACCTCGGGTGCGTGGCGGCGCAGCACCTCGAGCAACGGGCCCATAAAAGCGCGGCTGCGACCCACGGTGTTCTCGAAGAAGCGGCTCTGGCTCTCGTGGATGCCCATGGAGGTGCCACCCTCAAGACAGGTGCGCGCATAGGCAGGATTGACGCCCAGCTCGTACATGGCGTGTCCCGCCTCGTGGATGATGCTGTAGACGTTGGAGATGCAGTCGTCCTCGTAGATGTGCGTGGCGATGCGCGCGTCGCCTACCGAGAAGCCCTCGCTAAACGGGTGCTCGGTAAAGGCAAGCGTGGTGTCGTCCAGGTTCAGGCCGACGAGTTTCATGAGGTCGAAGCTCATGGCGCGCTGGGCGGCCTCGGGCACACGGGCGTGCAAGAAGTCGGCAGCGGGCTGCTGGCCGCGCTCGCCAATGGCATGCACAAGCGGCACGACCGTGGCCTTGACCTCGTCACAAAACGCGTCGAAGCTCTGGGCGGAAAGGCCGCGCTCGTACTGGTCGAGCCACACATCGTAGGGGTCGCGCTTGGGGTCCATGAGCTCGGCCTGATGCTTAAGTTGGGCGACGATTCTATCCACATAGGGCTCAAAGCTCGCCCAGTCGTTGGCCGCCTTGGCCTTGTGCCACACGGCGTCGGCCTCGCAGGTGAGCCTGGTCCAGGCCTCGGCCTCCTCGGTGGGGATAACGCTCGCCTCGCGCTGGTCGCGGCCGAGCACGCGGATCTCGTCGAGCAGCTGCGGGTCGTCGATCTTGCCGCCGGCGACGGTCTCGCGCGCCAGCGAACGCACGAGCTCGATAGACTTTTCGCTGGTCAGGAGCTTATGATGCTCGCCGGCGAGGGTACCCATGGCGTCGGCGCGCGCCGCGGCGCCGTTGGCGGGAGCAATGGTCGCGCCGTCAAACTCGGCAATCTTGAGCAGGTACTCGCGGGTCCACAGCTTGCCCTCGAGCTTGCGGAACTTCTTGACGGCCTTATCGACCTTCATGCCCTTGGGTGCCTTGCCCTCCGCGGCCTTGGCCTTCTTATCGAGTTTCTTTCCCATACCATATCCTTAATCTCGCAGACCGGACGCCACGGGTGGGCGTGCGGTCAGTTTGCACAGCTACCTGCTTTGTACCCAGCGCGAACAAAACGGAACGCGGCGATGCACACGCAGAATGTGTTATCCTATAGCCCAATGCGTTGACGGAGAGGGTTTTGCCCGCCGCGTCGCCGGCAAGAGAGGGAAGGTCATGGGCTGCAAGCCTTCCTGCGGTGACAAGGGCCAAGCGTTCACTCCCGAGCAGCAACCTCAACGGGCGCGGCCAGCGGCGGCGAAGCCCCAGTAGGGAAGCCGTGAGCCTCGCGAAAAGGGGCAAAGAGTGGGCGCGGCGGGCCAGACATCCGCCGGGTCAAACAAGGTGGTACCGCGGAATTCAACCGTCCTTGGGCAATGCACATGCCCGAGGACGGTTTTTTGTTACCGAACCGGGCCGCGCATCCGTAAGCGTCGGGTAGCGCCAGCTGCCTCGGCAAGCGGATGCGCGAGAGACGAAAGGGAAGACATGAGTCTGATTGATGATCTGGTCAAACTCGAGGAAGAGGCCAAGGAGCTCGTCGCAGGCGCCGACGACGCCGAGAAGCTCGAGGCCGCGCGCGTCGCGCTGCTCGGCCGCAGGGGCCGCATCACCGGCCTGATGCGCATGATGGGCAAGCTCGCCCCCGAGGATCGCCCCGTCATGGGCAAGCGCGCCAATGAGATGCGTCAGCTGATCGAGGGCATGCTCGACGAGCGCACCACCGAGATGAAGGCTGCCGCCCTCAAGCACGCACTCGAGCACGATGCCGTCGACATCACGCTGCCAGGCATCCGTCCGCAGATCGGCCATCAGCACCTGATCAAGCAGATCATCGAGGAGGCCGAGGACATCTTCTGTGGTATCGGCTACACCGTCGAGTCCGGCCCCATGGTCGACACCTCCTACTACAACTTCACCGCACTCAACGCCCCCATGGATCACCCGAGCCGCTCGGCCCGCGACACGTTCTACGTGGTCGACAACAATCCCGGCAGCGTCGCGCACCCCGAGGCTCACGCCCACGGCGAGTCCGACGTGCTGCTGCGCACTCAGACCTCGGGCGTGCAGATCCACACCATGGAGTCGCAAAAGCCGCCCATCTACATGATCTGCCCGGGCACCGTCTACCGTCCCGATACGGCCGACGCCTGCCACCTGCCGCAGTTCAACCAGATCGAGGGCCTGGTCGTCGACGAGGGCATCACCTTTGGCGATCTTAAGGGTACGCTCGACTACTTTGTTAAGTGCATGTTTGGCGAGGACCGCAAGACGCGCTACCGCCCGCACTTCTTCCCCTTCACCGAGCCCAGCTGCGAGGTGGACGTGAGCTGCCACGTCTGCGGCGGCAAGGGCTGCAACTTCTGCAAGCACAGCGGCTGGATCGAGATCCTGGGCTGCGGCATGGTCGACCCCAACGTGCTGATCAACTGCGGCATCGACCCCGAGAAGTACACCGGCTTCGCCTTTGGTATTGGCGCCGAGCGCGTCGCGGCCCTGCGCTACGACCTGCCCGACCTCAGAACGCTCATGACTGGCGATATGCGCTTTTTGAATCAGTTCTAGGCCCGGCGGCTTTCCCAAGCACCGCACCTTGCCTTTCAATCGTCGGTTGCGTACCTAAGTACGCGGCCCTCCTCTTTCAAGGCAATCTGCGGCACTTGGAAAACCCGTCTCCGTTGCAGTTTTCCGGCTCAAAGCCGCATTTATGAAAGGAGACCAGTTAGATGCGCGTTTCTTACGACTGGCTCAAGACCATGATCGATATTCCGGAGGATCCCAAGACCCTTTCGGACGAATATATCCGTACCGGCACCGAGGTCGAGGCGATCGACACCGTGGGCGAGTCTTTTGACCACGTGGTGACCGCCAAGGTACTCACCAAGACCCCGCACCCCGATAGCGACCACATGTATGTGTGCTCGGTCGACGTGGGCGACAAGAACCTCGACGCCGACGGCAACCCCGCCCCGCTGCAGATCGTCTGCGGCGCGCAGAACTTCGAGGCCGGCGACCACATCGTCACGGCCATGATCGGCGCAGTTCTGCCCGGCGACGTCAAGATCAAGAAGAGCAAGCTTCGCGGCGTCGTGTCCATGGGCATGAACTGCTCCGCGCGCGAGCTTGGCCTGGGCGGCGACCACTCCGGCATCATGATCCTGCCCGAGGATACGCCCTGCGGCATGCCGTTTGCCGAGTACGTGGGCTCGAGCGACACCGTGCTCGACTGCGAGATCACGCCCAACCGTCCCGATTGCCTGTCCATGATCGGCATGGCCCGCGAGACCGGTGCCATCTTCGACCGCGATTTCCACGTTGAGCTGCCTGCCATCAAGGCCGAGACCGGCCGCGCGACCGATGACGAGCTTTCCGTTGAGATTGCCGACGAGGGCCTGTGCGACCGCTATGTCGCTCGCATCGTGCGCAACGTGAAGGTCGGCCCGTCGCCCGACTGGATGGTCAAGCGCCTCAACGCCCTGGGCGTGCGCCCGCACAACAACATCGTCGACATCACCAACTATGTGATGATGCTCACCGGTCAGCCGCTGCACGCCTTTGATCTGTCAACCTTTGCCGAGCGCGAGGGCAGGCGTCGCGTGGTGGTTCGCGCTGCCCAGCAGGACGAGAAGTTTACGACCCTCGACGGCGAGGAGCGCACGCTCGACGCCGGCATGGGCCTCATCACCGACGGCGAGCGCCCCGTGGCGTTGGCCGGCGTTATGGGCGGCATGGATTCCGAGATCGAGGACGACACCGTCGACGTGATGGTCGAGAGCGCCTGCTTCAACGCCGGTCGCACCTCGCACACCAGCCGCGATCTGTCGCTGATCTCCGACGCCTCCATCCGCTTTGAGCGTCAGGTCGACGAGACCGGCTGCGTGGATGTGGCCAACGTGGCCTGCGCGCTCATCGAGGAGATTGCCGGCGGCGAGGTTGCTCCCGGCTATGTGGACGTGTTCCCCGCGCCCAAGACCATCGACAGCATTAAGCTGCGCCTAGCCCGCGTGCACGCCATCTGCGGTGCCGACATCGAGCCCGACTTTATCGAGCGTTCGCTCACCCGTCTGGGCTGCACCGTCGAGCGCGAGGGCGAGGACTTTATGGTCACCCCGCCGAGCTTCCGTCCCGACCTGCCGCGCGAGATTGACCTGATCGAGGAGGTCCTGCGCCTGTGGGGCATGGGCCGTGTGACGGCGACCATCCCGGCTGCCAAGAACCACATCGGCGGTCTGACCCGCGAGCAGAAGCTCACCCGCAAGGTCGGCGAGATCCTGCGCGCTTGCGGCCTCAACGAGACCACGACCTTTGGCTTTGCCGCCCCGGGCGACCTGGAGAAGATCGGCATGTCCACCGAGGGCCGCGGTTGCCCCGTGGTGCTCATGAATCCGCTGGTAGCCGAGCAGACCGAGATGCGTCGTTCGCTGCTGCCGGGCCTGCTGCAATCCGTGGCCTATAACGAGGCCCACGGCACGCCCAACGTGCACCTGTACGAGGTCGGCAGCCTGTTCCACGGTCGCGAGAACGCCAGCCTGCCCAAGGAGACCAAGTCCGTGGCGGGTGTGCTCTCGGGCCAGTGGAGCGAGCAGTCCTGGAACATGAAGTACCGCAAGCTGCGCTTCTTCTTTGGCAAGGGTATTGTCGAGGAGCTGCTCGCCCAGCTGCGCATCGAGAAGGTTCGCTTCCGTCCCGTCGAGGGCGAGAGCTATGCCTTCCTGCAGCCGGGTCGTGCTGCCGAGGTGCTCTCGGGCGGTACCGTGCTGGGCTGGGTTGGCGAGATCCACCCCGAGGCGCGCGAGGCTATGGGCATTGACGAGGTCGTCGTCGCCTTTGAGCTCGACCTGGACAAACTGATCAAGGGCGCCCGCAACCAGGAGAACTACCGTGAGTTCTCGCAGTACCCGGCCGTTGAGCACGACCTCGCTATCGTGGTCGACAACACTGTGACCTGCGAGGATCTTGAGCGTCGTATTACGAGTGCCGGAGGCAAGCTGCTCGAGGGCGTGCGCCTGTTCGACGTCTACCGCGATCCCATCCGCATCGGTGCGGGCAAGAAGTCCATGGCCTTCGCGCTTACGTATCGCTCCGACGACCACACGCTCACCAGCGAAGAGGTCGAGAAGGCGCACCAGAAGATCGTCACCAAGGTGTGCAAGAGCGTAAACGGCGAGGTCCGCGGCTAGGGCTTGCGATGGGTATAGGTCAGCGGTGGCTGCTGCCGATCCTGCGTGACTGCTATGCTCGGTATAACGCATCGCTGAGCCTGCATATATGACACGCGCATTACATAACGGCGTGCTGCTTTTGTGGCGGCGCGCCGTTTTGCTATCATAGCCTGCGGCGTGTTACGAATCATCTAGCTCGTAACACTGATGAAATGGTTCAAGCGGCGTTGCAATTCTGTGCGCCGACAACCGGGAGGCGTATATGCACATTCCAGATAATTATCTGTCCCCGCAGACCGATGCCGTCATGGCGGTTGCGATGGTGCCCGTATGGGTTCACTGCATCAAAAAGGTGCGCGCCACGCTCGATCGCGAGCATATGGCCTTTCTGGGTATCTGCGCTGCGTTCTCCTTCTTGCTCATGATGTTCAACGTTCCGCTGCCCGGCGGCACCACAGGCCACGCCGTCGGCGGCGCACTCATCGCACTGCTGCTGGGTCCCGAGGCCGCGGCTATCGCGGTTTCGGTCGCGCTGGCGCTGCAGGCGCTGCTGTTTGGCGACGGCGGCGTTCTGTCGTTTGGCGCCAACTGCTTTAACATGGCCTTTGTGCTGCCGTTTGTCGCTGCTATCGTGTTCCGTGCGCTCAACAGCCGTCTGCACGACAAGAGCTGGGGCACCTCGGTTTCTGCCATCGTGAGCGGTTGGGTCGGCCTGTGCCTGGCGGCCCTGTGCGCGGCAATCGAGTTTGGTATTCAGCCGATGCTCTTTACCAACGCTTCGGGCGCTCCGCTGTACTGCCCCTTCCCGCTGTCCGTGGCTATTCCGGCCATGTTGATCCCGCATATGCTGGTTGCCGGCGTGATCGAGGGCGTGGCGACGGCCGCCATCTACGGTTTCATTAAGAAGACGGCGCCGAGCATTATCGTCGGGCCCGAGGCCGTCGATGGCCAGCTTGCTGCCGAGGGCGCTGCTGCCAAGAAGACTTCCCTGATTCCCACGCTCATCCTGGTCGCCGTGCTTGTTGTAGCCACGCCGCTGGGTCTGCTGGCCACGGGTGACGCCTGGGGCGAGTGGGACGCCGAGGGCGCCGCGACCGCCGTTCAGGAGGCTGGCGACGACAGCCTGCAGGCTTCGGTCGGCCTCGATACCCCGACCTTTGCCGATGCCCTGCCCACAGGCGATTATCTGCAGGCCTATTCCGAGGAGCAGGGCCTTGGCTTTGCCGGCCAGGCCGCGATGTATATTCTTTCGGGCGTGATTGGCGTGGCGGTGCTCACCATCGCATTCCGCCTGGTCTCGCTGACGGTCAAGGAAAGCGGTGCTCATGGCAATAGCCGAGCTGCCTAGCTGGCTTGCGGTCGAGCAGCGTTACGAGCCTGCGGGGGCTCGGCATCGCGTGATGCAAAAGAATGTCCTGCACCTGGCGAGCCTGCTTGAGCGGGTTCGCCTGGGTGGAGGCGCGCACGAGGGCGGGTCGATGGTCGACCGCGCCCTTTCTTGCGTTTCGGCTCCGGTGCGCCTGGTGGGGATGTTCGTCTGCGTTCTGTGCGTGTGCCTGACGCAAAGCCCACTGTACCTGATGCTGATGGCGGCGATTTCGTTGGTACTGGTCGCGGTGCGCCCCGCGCGCGGACTGCGTGCGACCTTTGTGCCGGCACTTGCAGCCGCGGGGCTTGCCGTGGTTCTGGCACTGCCCGCCCTGCTGCTGGGCGCGTCTGCCACGGGCGCCATGCTCAAGATCGCGCTCAAGACGTTCATAAACGTGTCGCTGGTGCTGGGCGTTTCATGGACGCTCACCTGGAGCCGCATGTCGGCGGCGCTCAAGATGCTGCATCTACCCGACGAAGTTATCTTTACGTTTGATATGGCGCTCAAACACATCGAGGTGCTGGGACGCACGGCGCACGATCTGTGCGAATCGGTCATGCTGCGCAGCGTCGGTTCCGCGCCTGAGGGGTTTTCGCGCACCGACTCGGTCTCGGGTATCATGGGCATGACGTTTATCAAGGCGATGGAATGCAGCCGCGCGATGGACGAGGCTATGCTTTGCCGCGGCTTTGCCGGTGCGTATCCGGCGCCCGCGCGCGCCGGGTTTGGCTGGCGCGATGCCGCTTATACGGCCGTTGTGGCGTTGTTCGCTGTGTTGTGTGCGGTACTGTAGCGCGGGTGGTCTAGCCGTCGATGTGAGTAGGGAAGGGCGACGTTTTGGCAAACGATACAAATGGCGCGATGGGTGCGAGCGGTGTTGTCGGCGCTGAGGTCACGCCGCTCATCGAGTTTCGCGACGTGGCGTTTTCCTATGCGGGGCATACAGTTGTCGACAGCGTGTCACTGCAGGTCGATCGCGGCGAGCTCGTTGCTCTACTCGGGCCCAACGGCTGCGGCAAGACGACGATCATGCGCCTTATCAACGGCCTTGAGCTCGCGGATGCCGGCGCATACCTGTTTGACGGACGCGTGGTCGATGCGGCGTATCTGAAGGATTCTACTGCCGCCCAGAAGTTCCACCAGCGTGTAGGCTTCGTATTTCAAAACGCCGATGCCCAGCTGTTCTGCGCCACGGTTGGTGAGGAGGTCGCTTTTGGACCGGCTCAAATGGGGCTGCCGGCAGACGAGCTCGAGCGCCGCGTATGCGATGCCATGGAACTGTTTCAAGTTGCCGACCTGGTCGATGCCTCGCCCTATCAGCTCTCGGGCGGTCAAAAGAAGCGCGTGGCGCTGGCTGCCGTCGTGTCGATGAACCCGGATATCTTGGTCCTCGACGAGCCTACCAATGGGCTCGACGAGGATTCATGCGACATCGTGGTCAACTTTCTACTGGCCTATGTTGCTGCCGGCAAGACGGTCTTGATGAGCACGCATCATCAAGATTTGGTGCGGCGCCTGGGTGCCCGCGCCATCTATATCGATCGATATCACCATGTGGTCGAGGCGCCTTCGCCGTCGTATGGAACCGAGAGCGGTGCTGCGGAATAGTTGCTGCGTAGAGGATGCGTAGCCGCCCGCGCGGCTTTGCCGTGATGGTATAGTTATCCAGGTTTTTTATGGGGGTTGCTATGCCAAGCTGGAACATTCATATCGCTCAAACGGAGCGCTTGCTGACACGTGCTAGCGTGCTTGCCGATAGCGTGCGCGACCGCAATGCCTTTTTGTTTGGCTGCGTGGTTCCGGACATCTTTGTGGGCTACATGGTTCCCGGCATTGCCGATCCCATCCCGTACCGCATCACGCACTTTGCTAAGCCCGAGCCTATCCCCAAACCACGCGAGCACGAGTTCTGGGATACCTATGTGACGCCGCTGCTTAAAGGCGCACCCGCGGGCGAACCTGCTGAGGCTACCTCGATTGTCGAGGAGCGCGAGCGACTGAACCGCGTGCACTATCCTCAGCGCTACAGGGATGCCGAGCCGGTTGTCGGTCCCGGCGCCTGTGAGTTCTCGCTTGCGTCCGAAGATGTGGCGCAGTCGCTGCTCGATTTAACGCTGGGCGTCTGGTCGCATCTGGTGGCCGACACGGTATGGAACACGCGTGTGAACCAGTATCTGGAAGCACACGGCGGCAAGCCGTGCGAGGAATTCCGCATTAAAAAGCAGGGCGATTTTGACTGGTTTGGCAAGACGCTGGGCATCGTTTCCATTCCGCGTGCGACCGATCGCCTCTATACCGCTGCGACGCGTTTTGGGCAGTATCCCATCCATAAAGAATATGTGCTCAAGACTATCGGCGTCATGCACGAGATTGTACGCGAAAACCCCGGCGAGCCCGATCATCCGCCGTATCGCCTGCTAACCGAGGAGTTTTTCGATGCAACGTTTACCGAGGTCATCGAGCTGACCGAGGCGGGATTTGCGGCTCGCGTTGCTGCTTCTGACGTTCCCGCAGTCCCCCTGATCGCTAGCTGCTAGCCGGCCGGCTTGACGGCGAACAGCTCATCCCAATCGACCAATAGCTCCCGCCGCAGGGCATCTTCGGTGGTGCGTTTCTGATCGGTCTTTGGGATGTAGGGGAGCCCTGCCTTTTTATGGATGAGTTCGGCGATGTTGTTAAAGCTCTTCGTGTCTTTGATTTGCTCATAGGTTATCTGGATAACGTCATAGCCCATGCTTGTGAGGGCGGTGGTGCGCTCGGCATCGGAGAGACTTGCGGCTTCGCCATCGTGGGCGGAGCGGCCTTGGCATTCCAAGATGACGCCCATGCTGTCGGTGTTGCTCTCTATGAGGATATCGGCGTAGCAGCAGGTTTTGTCATACAGTGAGCGCGCGGCGTCGCTGAGTGGGATGCGCACGTTGTTTGCGATGTTGATGCCCATGCCGCCCTCGTTGCGGGGGAGCGAGACAAGCATAGAGGCCTGTACTTCGAAGGGCGAGGCGGTCTGCCCCGTCATGTGCTCGGCCGCCCAGCGCAGTTGTTTAACGCCGCGCAGGCCTGCAGCCTGCTTGGCGAACGCGGCGATATCCGCCGCGCTGAGGAGCGGCGGGCGCTTCCACAAATTGGTGTCATTGCCCTTGGTGTCGACAACACGCTCCCAGCAGCAGTTGGGTGGAATGAGCTTAAGCGAAATAGCTTCATCAAGATGTTGTTGCGTTCGCTCGCAGGGCTTAAACACTGCAAAGGAGCCGCACATCTCGTAGCAAGCCATGAGTAGCTGGTTGCGTGAGACCTGCGTAGCAAGGCTGAGCAGCGTAAACTCGGGCGACGTGACATCAAATCCATGTTCAGTTTGCCTAAACGACCCGGGAGGCGGCTCTTGGGTCAGGAGGTGCGATTTAAACAGGCTTCGCGACCCGGATTGTGCTCGAGTGAATACAAACCTGTGAAGCGGTGCGTGAAGTAGGTCTTTTACAACTGCATGACTTCCGAGGCCGCAACATCTGCGATCCATATTGCCAAGGCTAATGGCGGGGTAAAGCCCTAATACCTGCGGCGGGATACAGTGATAGTAAAAAGCGGATTGACCGCATAGCGTCAGGTCCATGATATCCTCCTGGTCGAAATGTGCTTTTGGACCGTGCGATGCCAGCGTCAATTCGGAAGTATGCGGCAAAATCTGAACCCTGTGAGCAGACCTGGCTTTTGAGGCCAGTTTATCAGGCATTTTGTTGCGAAAAAACGGGGTGTGCTCGGAGGTCTCAGAATTTGCCGCATACTTCCGAAAACGCGGTCGATCTGGCTCTTGCTAAAACGATTTAGCAGCGTCGGGTAAGGTGTGGTTTCGCCATCGGGCGAACACTTTTAGCGCTTGGGACTTTATTTTTGGGCCTCGAAAGGTGGATTTCGCGCTTTTGGTAAAGAAATGGGTGCGTGTTTTGCCGTGTGCCGGCATTGACACAGAAAAAGGGCCCGAAAGGCGAAGCCTTCCGGGCCCTTTGCAATGCAAACATGCTTGCAAGTACGACTTAACGCACCTGAGCGACGTAAGCGACGTTGGTCGAGGAGACCTTGTCCTCGAGCTGGACGCTCATGCGGGGATCGCCGGCGGTAGCGACGGTCAAATCGCCAGCCTCGACGTAGCCGAGCTCCTTAGCGGTCTCGATCGCCTTGACGATCGTGCCGTTGACGGTGCCCTGGGTAATCTCGGCCTGGTGCGGGATAACGCCCCAGTACATGATCATCTGCTGGACGGCCCACTCGTGGCGGGAGAACGCGCAGATCGGCATGTTGGGACGGAAGTGCGAGATCAGGCGAGCGGTACGACCGGTGGTCGTCGGCACGGTGATGCACTTGGCGCCAACGGTGGTAGCCATGTTCACAGCGGACATACCCACAACGTTGTTGACAACGCGGGTGCCGTGAGCATCGGCCGGAACCTCGAGCGGAGCGTGGGCCGGGAGGTACTTCTCGGTCTCGAGAGCAATGCTGGCCTGCATCTTAACGGCCTCGACCGGGTACTTACCGGCAGCGGACTCGCCGGACAGCATGACGGCGTCGGTGCCGTCATAAATGGCGTTAGCAACGTCGGCAACCTCGGCGCGCGTCGGGCGCGGGTTCTGCTGCATGGAGTCGAGCATCTGCGTAGCGGTGATGACGGGCTTGTAGGCCGCGTTGCACTTGGCGATGATCTCCTTCTGGATGTGCGGAACGAGCTCGGGCTTGATCTCGATGCCCAGGTCGCCACGGGCGACCATGATGCCGTCAGAAGCCTCGAGAATCTCGTCGAAGTTCTCGACGCCCAAGGCGCACTCGATCTTCGGGAAGATCGTCACGTGCTCGCCGCCGTTCTCGCGGCAAAGCTCGCGGATGCCGCGGACGGACTCGCCGTCACGGATGAAGGAAGCGGCGATGTAGTCGATGTTCTCGGTCAGGCCAAAGAGGATGTCCTGACGATCGCGCTCGGTGATGGCGGGCAGCGAGATGTTGACGTTGGGCATGTTGACGCCCTTGCGCTCGCCGATCAGGCCGTCGTTCTTAACGACGCAGGTCATGTCCTGGCCACTGACGGACTCGACCTCGAGGGCAACCAGGCCGTCATCGATCAGGATGAGGGAGCCCTTCTCGACCTCGGAGGGCAGAGCCAGGTAGTCGAGGGAGATGTGCTCAGCGGTGCCGTGGAAATCCTCGGACGTGGGCTGAGCGGTGACGACGATCTTATCGCCGGTCTTGACGGCAACCTTCTTGCCGTCGACCAGAAGGCCGGTGCGGACCTCGGGGCCCTTGGTGTCGAGCAGGATGCCGACAGGCAGACCGAGCTCCTTGGAAATACGGCGGACGCGCTCGATGCGACCGTGGTGCTCGTCGTAGGAGCCGTGCGAGAAGTTAAAACGGGCGACGTTCATGCCCGCCTTGATCATCTCGCGGATGGTCTCGTCGCTATCGCAGGCGGGACCCATGGTGCATACAATCTTAGTGCGCTTGTACATTCAGACCTCCATCTGACATCGTCTTGCGCTGATAGATAAACCATAAGAAATAAAACCGAGATGATTATAACGAAATGCCGACCGAATACCCCAAAAAATCGACCGTATGCCGAAATGGAAGTTCATTTTTTGCGGGAAAAACGGTATATGGAAAATCTTTACCAACCACTCCAACCGCTGCTATCTGGGCGATATGTCAGTTTGGCGATGTGCCGAAGAAAAAACGTTTTACCAATGTTGAGCATCACACGGTCTGCACCGTTGCGTGCGGACCATATTTCCAAACCGATTGTTTTGGCTAGACGCGTCGCTTTGGGGTACCATAGCTCCACTATCAACTGCCGCTCAGCACGGCAGCCTTGATGAGCCCTTGCCCTTCTCCTGGGAATTATGATCGGGCATCAATCTGCTGAGTGGCCCGAATCCCAGGAGGGGACTCTATATGCAAAAGGAATACCTGTCCGCCGCGGCGGAGGTGCTCAGCGACCAAGGTGTCGATGAGAACCTCGGCCTGAGCAACGACGAGGCGTCTTCGCGCCTTGCCAAGACAGGCCCTAACAAGCTCGAGGAAGCCGAGAAGACGCCGCTGTGGAAGCGTTTCTTTGAGCAGATGGCCGACCCCATGGTCATCATGCTGATCGTTGCCGCCGTCATCAGTGCGCTCACGGGCATGGTCAAGGGCGAGCCCGACTTTGCCGATGTTGCCATCATCATGTTCGTCGTTATCGTCAACTCGGTGCTGGGCGTGGTCCAGGAAGCCAAGAGCGAGGAGGCCCTCGAGGCCCTGCAGGAGATGAGTGCGGCGCAGTCCAAGGTGCTGCGCGACGGCAAGCTCGTGCACCTGCCGAGCGCCGAGCTCGTGCCCGGCGACGTGATCATGCTCGAGGCGGGCGACTCCGTCCCGGCCGACTGCCGCGTGCTCGAGAGCGCCACGATGAAGATCGAAGAGGCCGCGCTCACCGGCGAGTCCGTGCCCGTAGAGAAGCACGCCAACGTGATCGAGCTTGCCGCGGGCACCGATGACGTGCCGCTCGGCGACCGCAAGAACATGTGCTACATGGGTTCCACCGTGGTATACGGCCGTGGCCGCGCCGTCGTGGTCGGCACCGGCATGAACACCGAGATGGGTAAGATCGCCGGCGCCCTGGCCGAGGCCAAGGAGGAGCTCACGCCGTTGCAGGTGAAGCTCGCCGAGCTCAGCCGCATCCTTACCATTATGGTGATCGTCATCTGCGTCGTGATCTTTGGCGTTGACATCCTCCGCCACGGCGTGGGCAATGTCCTCACCGACCCGACTGCCCTGCTCGACACCTTTATGGTCGCCGTCTCGCTTGCCGTCGCCGCCATTCCCGAGGGCCTGGTCGCCGTCGTGACCATCGTCCTTTCGCTCGGCGTGACCAAGATGGCCAAGCGCCAGGCGATTATCCGCAAGCTCTCTGCCGTCGAGACCCTTGGCTGCACGCAGACCATCTGCTCCGACAAGACCGGTACCCTTACCCAGAACAAGATGACCGTCGTCAAGCACGAGCTCGCTGCGCCCAAGGAGAAGTTCCTGGCCGGCATGGCGCTGTGCTCCGATGCTCAGTGGGACGAGGAGCTGGGCGAGGCCGTGGGCGAGCCGACTGAGTGCGCGCTCGTCAACGACGCCGGCAAGGCGGGCCTCACTGGCCTGACTGCCGAGCATCCGCGCGTGGGCGAGGCCCCGTTTGACTCGGGCCGCAAGATGATGTCCGTGGTCGTCGAGACCCTGGATGGCGAGTACGAGCAGTACACCAAGGGTGCGCCCGACGTGGTGATCGGCCTGTGCACCCATATCTACGAGGGCGATAAGGTCGTCCCCCTGACCGAGGAGCGCCGCGCCGAGCTCGTGGCGGCCAACAAGGCCATGGCCGACGAGGCCCTGCGCGTACTGGCGCTGGCAAGCCGCACCTACACCGAGGTTCCCGACGACTGCAGCCCCGCTGCGCTCGAGCATGACCTGGTCTTCTGTGGCCTGTCCGGCATGATCGACCCGGTCCGTCCCGAGGTGGCCGACGCTATCCACGAGGCGCACGACGCCGGTATCCGCACCGTCATGATCACGGGCGACCACATCGACACCGCCGTGGCCATCGCCAAGCAGCTGGGCATCGTCGCCGATCGCAGCCAGGCCATCACCGGTGCCGACCTCGATCGCATGAGCGACGAGGAACTCGACGCGCACATCGAGGACTACGGCGTGTACGCCCGCGTCCAGCCCGAGCACAAGACACGCATCGTCGAGGCTTGGAAGTCGCGCGACCAGATCGTGGCCATGACGGGCGATGGCGTCAACGACGCCCCGTCCATCAAGCGCGCCGACATTGGCGTTGGTATGGGCATCACCGGTACCGACGTCACCAAGAACGTCGCCGACATGGTACTTGCCGATGACAACTTCGCTACCATCATCGGCGCCTGCGAAGAGGGTCGTCGCATCTACGACAACATCCGCAAGGTCATCCAGTTCCTGCTTTCGGCCAACCTTGCCGAGGTGTTCTCGGTGTTTATCGCCACGCTCATCGGCTTTACCATCTTCCAGCCGGTGCAGCTGCTGTGGGTGAACCTGGTCACCGACTGCTTCCCCGCGCTTGCGCTGGGCATGGAGGATGCCGAGGGCGACATCATGAAGCGCAAGCCGCGCAACGCCAAGGACGGTGTCTTTGCCGGACATATGGGTCTGGACTGCGTGGTCCAGGGCCTAATCATCACCGCGCTGGTGCTGGCGAGCTTCTTTGTGGGCGTGTACTTTGACATGGGCTACATCCACATCGCCGATATGATCGCCGGCAATGCCGACGAGGAAGGCGTGATGATGGCGTTCATCACGCTCAACATGGTCGAGATTTTCCACTGCTTCAATATGCGCAGCCGTCGTGCGTCGCTGTTCACCATGAAGAAGCAGAACAAGTGGCTGTGGGCTTCCGCCGCGCTGGCACTGGTGCTGACGGTGATCGTGACCGTGCAGCCGACGCTTGCCGAGATGTTCTTTGGCCCCGTGACGCTTGAGCTCAAGGGCGTTGTCGCTGCCCTGGGCCTGGCCTTCCTGATCATCCCGCTGATGGAGATCTACAAGGCGATCATGCGCGCGGTCGAGAAGGAGTAAGTCGAAAGGCCATCCTTCCCACCGGCCCGACCGCCTGCGGGGTTTCTTCCTCGCTGGTCCTCGCGCTTCGCGCTGCGGGATCGCTCGGAAGAAACCCCTCCCGGCGGGCGGGCCTTCGGATAACCTCTCGGGACCATTGGCTGAGGGAAAGTTTGTGAGCTGGTCGGGCTTTGCCCGGCCAGCTCTTTTTGATTTAAAATACCTGCTCAGTTGTGATTTATGGTGCTGGGAGGCGCTTGTGGGCAAGGCTAGGGCTAAGGCGAAGAAAAAGACGACGGGGGCGCGGGCTAAGCGCGATCGTCGTCGGAAGCTCGCGACCGAGGCTCCCGCGTCTGCCGAGGAGCTGCTGGCGAGCGTGCCGGGACTCGACGCGCTGCAGGACGTTCCGGCGTTCGATGACCTGCCGGTCGATGAAGCTCAGCAGGCTGCCTTTGATGATTTCTGCGCACATGCCGAGGAGCCCGAGCAGATGCAGCTTGGCGCCGTGGTGCGCTTGGATCGTGGGTTTCCGCTGGTGGCGACTGCCGACGATACCTTCCGCGCCGAGCATGCCGTGGGATTTGCCAAGTCGCGCGGTGGGGACGAGGTCCTGCTGCCTGCCGTGGGCGATCGTGTGGCGGTGCGCCGCGCTCCCGGGCACGATATGGGCGTGATTGAATGCGTACTGCCGCGCCGTACGAGCTTTGAGCGTTGGCGCGGCCGTGCCCGCGGAGAGCGCCAGGTGCTCTGCTCCAACGTGGATAGCGTGCTAATCGTGCAGGCGCTCGGTGCCGGCGAGGTGCTGCTCGACCGTGTGGCGCGCTCGCTGGTGTTGGCGCTCGACTGCGATGCCGAGCCGGTGGTGGTGCTCACCAAGGCTGACCGCTGCGATGCCGGGGAGCTCGAGCGCGATCTGGACCGCGTGCGCCGTCTGGTGGGTCCGGACGTGCGCGTGATCGTGACGTCTTCTGCCGAGGGCCGCGGTCTGGACGAGGTCCGTGCCTGCGTGCCTGCCGGGAGCTGCGCCATGATTCTGGGCGAGTCGGGTGCCGGCAAGTCGACGCTGCTCAATGCACTGCTGGGCCACGATACGTTGGCGACCGGCGGTGTGCGCGAACGCGACGACCAGGGCCGTCACACTACCGTCGCGCGCGTGATGGTGGCGCTGCCGGGCGACGCCGGCGTGATCGCCGATGCCCCGGGCCTGCGCAGCTTACCGCTCGTGGGTCACGAGCGGGGTCTGGCCCGCGCCTTCCCCGAGATTGTCGAGGCATCGCGCGCGTGCCGGTTTGGCGATTGCACGCATACCCATGAGCCGGGTTGCGCCGTTCGCGAGGCCGAGGACGCCGGGCAGATCGACGGCCTGCGTTTGGAAACGTTCCAAAACCTGGCGTCATCCATGCGCGTGAGTGCTCAAATGCTCGATCCCGATGTCCATCTGTAATTGATTTTTCCTATGACTGCCGTCTCCCAACTGTTCGGGAGACGGCTTTTTTGCTGTGGAAAAGCCTCGAAACATGCAGTTTGCTGACGTGCTGACCAAAACCTTGCCACGAGCTTGACGGGCTGGTCAGTTTTTGGTCAGCGATTGGTTTGACATCGAAAACCAAGATCGCGATTGCGCCGCTTTGCACTCTGACCGCCCAGACAATGGTGGTACGGGCATTCGCCCGGCACTGCCATGAGAGGAGCGGCCGTGAACAAGAGCAAGCGCATCGCCATCAGTCTGGTCGCGGGCGTGCTCGCTGCTCTGCTTTGCATGGTTTACGGCTCGTCGATCCGCTCGCAAGCCGAACAGGTCCAGGCTGAGACCTTGGCCAAGTACGGTGGCGATCGCGTCGAGGTATGCGTCGCGGCGCGCGATATCGATGTGGGCGAGACCCTCGATGAGACCAATGTCATAACCCAGGAATGGCTGACGAGTCTGCTGCCGCGTGACGCGGCGACCGAGCTGCGCCAGGTGCGCGGCGACGTGACGACTTCGCGTATTCCCAAAAACGCCGTGATCTGCAATGTCTACACCAAGGCCGAGAATCACAAGCTCGAGGTGCCTAAGGGCAAGGTTGCCGTTTCGGTGGCGGTCGATGCCGAGCACTCGGTCGGCGGTGCTACGGGCGTGGGCAGCTACGTGGATGTGTATGTGCAAAAAGACGGCGTGACCGATCGACTGTGCGGCGCGCACGTGATTGATACCAGTGAGGATTCCGGTGCCACGCGCGAGGGCAAGATCGAATGGGTGACGCTGGCGGCTGACCCCGAAGACGTCAAGGAACTGTTGGGTGCCTCGGGCAAGGGAACGGTCAGCTTGACGATTCCCGCCACGGCGCGCGGTAAAAAGAGCGGAGGCGACGAGTGATGAAGGCGATCTGGCTTGCGTGCTGCGCGTGCGGCGATTACGGGCTGTTGCAGCGGGAAGTCGAGGGCCGTGATGTGGGTGCACAGGTGCTTCGCGTGGGTGACCTGGACGGGCTGGTTTCCATGGCGCGGGCGTTTCCGTCGCGCCGCGGGGCTGCCATCATCGCGGCGTCTCTGTTTGATACTGAAGATGTGCGCAAGACTGTTGCGCGCCTGACGGCCGAAGGCCGCGTGAGTCGCGTGGTCGTGTTGATAGAAGCGCTCGATCCGTCGGATATCGAGGGGCTGTTTCGCGCGGGGGCGACCGAGGTCATCGCTGCACACAGTATATGCGGCAACGGGCGTGCGGGCGAGGGAGCGGTTGATTCCGATCGGCGCATGACGATTGAGCCCGATGCTTTTGTTGATAGGGAACCCGGGGCGCCTCGCGCTACAAGAGGCCCGCGTGTTGATGATTATGGAAAAGCGGAAGCCGAGCATGGTCGGCGCCCCCGGAACCCCCTTGTAGACGATGACGCTGGAGGGCCGGCGCAGCATGCTGGCGACTCCCCGGCTGTAGATATGGGATACGTGCACGGCGTGAATCTGGCGGATGAACTCGACGAAGTTGAGGGCTTTGCCGGGTGCGGCGAGTTGTCGCTGATGCAGCATGAGCAGATTGTACAGAACGAGCCTGCCTCGCAGACCGAACAAGCTGCCATGCCGGCTTGGACGCAGCGTGTGGTTGCGGCGGGGGAGACGGGTGCGCTGCCACCGACGCCCGCCCCGCCGCCTCCGATGCCGCCGGCAGACGCTGCCGCTCCGCCGCATCGAGCTCCGGTCATCTGCGCTATTTCGGGTTCGGGCGGTTGCGGCAAGTCGACGATCGTTGCCACCATGGCACACACATCGTCGCTGTTGGGCTTGCGTGCCGCCGTGCTCGACCTGGACCTGATGTTTGGAAACCTTTACGACTTGTTAGGCGTCGATGCTCCGCGCGATATGGCGGCACTTATCGAGCCGTCGGCGGCGGGCGCGCTCACCGAGCCGGATATCGTAGCCGCTTCGATGCGCGTGGCGCCGGGCGTTACGCTCTGGGGTCCCGTCGCGGCGCCCGAGCAAGCCGAGCTCATGGCACGTCCGGTGGAGCTACTGCTTGATGTTCTGCGTCGCGAATCCGACGTGGTCTTTATCGATACCTCGGTCTTTTGGGGCGACGCCGTGGCGGCTGCGGTGGCGGCGAGCGACCGTTGCCTGGTCGTTGGCGATGCGGCGGTGTCGTCCGCGGCATCGGCATCGCGCGTCATTGAACTGGCAGGTCGAGTAGGTGTGCCGCGCACGCGCATGAGCGCCGTGTTCAACCGGTTCGGTGCGCGCGGGGCAGACGAGGACGTCGCCATGCGCTTTGAGATTGCCTGTGCGTTAAGCTCCAAGATTCGTATCGCCGATGGCGGGCAGGATCTCGCCGCGCTCATGGCGTTTGGGCGCGCTGACGAGGCAGTGGGGCAGACCAGCGCTTTTGCGACTAGCGTGCGCGAGGCCACGCGCGAGATGCTCGTGGAACTGGGGTGCGCCGTCGGCCCTTGGAGCGATATGGTCGCCGACCGTGCAACGCGCGCCGAACGCCCGCGTATCCGCCTTCCCTGGTCGCGCGAGGGTGATCAGCGATGAGCCTGCAAACGAGGATTAAGGCTGCCGGCGCTGCGGCGGCGGCAGCGCCTGTAGATGCGGGGCGTCGCCGCGCCGTGAAACGACGCACCAAGCGCGCCGTGATGGACCGCATGGGTTACGACGAAGTGGCGCGTATCAGCGCCTATATCGACCCGGCACTTGCCCGCTCGGAATTGCGTCCTGCGGTGGAGGCGGCGCTCAATGTTGAGGAGCCGACCGATCTCGCGACGCCCGAGCGCGAGACCATCATCGACGAGATTTTGGATGACGTGGTGGGCTTGGGGCCGTTGCAGCCGCTCATCGAGGACGACACCGTTACCGAGATCATGATCAACGGCTGCCGCTCGGCTTTCTTTGAACGCGGCGGCGTCTTGTACCCCATCGAGCATGCGTTTGAGGATGATGAGCAGATCCGTGTGCTTATCGACCGCATTATCTCGCCACTTGGCCGCCGTATCGACGAGCGCAGCCCCATCGTCAACGCCCGCCTCAAAACGGGCTATCGCGTCAACGCGGTGATTCCGCCTGTGGCGATTGACGGACCGATTCTCACCATCCGAAAGTTCTCGGACCGTATCTGCTCGCTGGACGAGCTCGTGGGGTTGGGATCGCTGCCGCTTTGGTATGCGCAGCTGCTGTCGTGTGCGGTGTCGCTGCGACAGGACCTGGCGGTTGCGGGAGGCACGGGGTCTGGTAAGACCACCCTGCTCAACGCGTTGTCATGTGAGATTTCCACCGGCGAGCGCATCGTGACGATCGAGGACTCTGCCGAGCTCAAGTTTGCGCATCATCCGCACGTGGTGCGCCTAGAGGCGCGCGAGGCTTCAATTGAGGGCGAGGGCGCGGTGACGATCCGCGACCTGGTGACTAATGCCCTGCGCATGCGCCCCGACCGCATCGTGGTGGGCGAGGTGCGCGGTGCCGAGTGCTGCGACATGTTGCAGGCCATGAACACGGGCCACGACGGGTCGCTCACCACGCTTCATGCGGGTTCAGAACAGGAGACCGTGGTGCGTCTGACGTTGCTTGCACGTTATGGCATCGATCTGCCGAGCGAGCTCATCGAGGAGCAGATTGCCATGGCACTCGACGGTATCGTGATGTCCGAGCGCCACGCCGATGGCAGGCGCTTCGTCTCCTCGTATTCGGGGGTGCGACGCGCCGCATCGGGCGGCGTAGAGCTCGAGCGCTATGTGACGTTCGATGCCGCCGAGCGCACCTGGACGCTTGACCGCGAGCCGCCGTTTATCGCAGAAGGCCTGCGGTCGGGGACGCTCACACAAGAGGAGGTGGACGAATGGAGATCACTGTGCCCCTCGTCGTAGGGGGCTTGGCAGGGCTTTCTGTCGCGACGGCGTGCGGGGCGGAACCTCGTGTGCCGCAGGTACCGCCGGCGGAGCTGGCACGTCAGGCGCTCGAGACGGTGGCAGAGAAGCTGCCGCGTGAGCTGGTGGAAAACGATCTGCTGAAAAAGATCGCCCGTTCGTGGGCATCGCTGGCTCCGGCGCATCGCCTTGGCCTCGTGATCGAAGATGCTTCGGGACGTTTGGCGTTTCTGCTGCTATCGAGCGGTGTCTGCTGCGTTTTACTAACGATGGTGTCGTTATCGCCCATCGGATTTGCCTTGGGACTTGTTGCTCCGTTTGCCGTTGGTGCCGCTCGGGATGGCTTTGAGAGCCGGCGCGAGCAACACGATGCAGAAGAGGCAATGCCCGAGGCGTTTACCGCACTTTCCATGTCGCTTGCCTCGGGACATTCGCTGGCTCAGGGCATGCGCTTTGTGGGCGCTCATGCGCAAAAGCCAGTGCATACCGAGTTTTTGCGGGTGGCGGCGGCGATCGATTGCGGCATCTCGGCGACCGACGCGCTCGATGACTTGCTCGTGCGTATCGACGCCCCCGGTCTTTCGCTTGTGACCTTGGCGCTTAAGGTGTCTCAGCGCACCGGCGCTCCGCTTGCCGACTTACTGTCCGAGGCGTCGAGCATGGTGGGGGAGCGCATTGAGCTCAAGCGCCGCCTGGATGTTAAGACGTCGCAGGCTCGCATGTCTGCGCATATGGTCGCGGCGATGCCGGCGGGCATGTGCGCGGTGTTGGTGCTGCTTTCGGCAGATTTTCGTCGCGGTCTTGCGACGCCTGCCGGCGCGGGCGCTGTGGTGCTGGGTCTTGCCCTCAACGCCGTTGCCCTGGTGGTTATCCGGCGCATTATGCGGGTGGAGCTATGAGCGCCCCGGTTGCAGTTGCGGCTTGCCTGTGCGCCCTGAGTGTATTTGTCGCGACGGGTTTGGATCGGGCGGATGCACGCAAGATCGCAGGGGCCTGCAAGCGCGAGGCGGTGCTGGTCGCTGCCGCGGGTCGCTCGGTGGTCGATGCTCTGACCGCGCGAGTGAAGGGCGCGGTTGGAGCGGGCGGCCCGGCGCGAGTGTCGCTCGGCGAAGTGTCCGAGATGATCGATGTTGTGCGCTTGGGTCTTTCGGCCGGTCTTTCGTTTGATGCGGCGCTTGAGATTTTCTGCGCCAACCGCCGGTCAGTGCTGGCTCTTCGCCTTGAGCGCGCCTGCATGGCGTGGCAGGTGGGCGTGGGCACGCGTGAGGACGAGTTGTTGGCCGCCGCGCGCGACCTGGACGTGCGAGCGCTCGAGACCTTTGCCATCACGGTGGGGCAGGCGCTCGCCCTGGGTGCCCCACTTGCCGAGACGCTGGCCGCTCAAAGTCGCGAGATCCGTGCGGCTCATCGCGCCGCGGTCGAGCGCGAGATCGAGCGTGCACCCGTCAAGCTGCTGATTCCCACCGGCACGCTCATCTTGCCGGCGTTGCTTCTGTCCATATTGGGCCCGCTGCTGGGAGCAGGCGGGATGATGTAGGGAGGAATACATGAACACGATGACTGACGCTGCTGGCAAGGTCCAGGGCTGGGCGTTTTGCCGGGCGGCACATGTTCGTCAGCGCGCCAAGGAACTATTGCAGGAGGAGAGTGCACAGGGTACCACCGAGTATGCCATCTTGGTCGGCGTGCTCGTGGTGATCGCGATTATCGCCATCGTCGCATTTAAGGGCAAGGTCCAAGATCTATGGAACGCTATCAGCGAGGGCATCAACAGCCTGTAGAGGGCGAGCGCCCCATCGGGGTGCTGCTGGTGTTTGCTTGCCTGACCGTGGCGATAGCGGCGGTGCTTTGGGGGCTTAACGCCGCGCGGCAGCAGCGTCCTGGGACCGCCTCCGATTTGGGCTCAGATTCGGCGGTGGCGTCTCAAAAAGATGAGATGCGAGATGCGGACGATTCGGATGTCGCTGTCACGGCGCAAACCTTTCTGCGGACGCTCGACAAGCGGTCTGGCACTGCGACGGATTCGCCTGAGGGCAACGCGATTGCGGTCCGGCTTGCATGGTCCGAGGACCGACCGATGACCGAAGCGGCGGCGGATATGCTGCGTGCCTATCGCGAGGTACCCACGGCGCAACTTGCTCTGAGCGGCTATCTCGACATCAAGGGAAACGTGTGGGGCGCCATCGTGCGCGACGAACGCGGCTGGGTCGATATGGTGACAATTGCCGCGGATGCTGGCGATGCTTCGTGTCGTCTGCGCGCCGTGCGCCTGAGCCCGCAGGCAACGGACTCAAAGGAGGGATCGTGAAATGCATGATGTCCTGCGTGAGGAATCTGCCCAGGCGACGGTCGAATACGCCATCGTCACGGTGGCGCTGTTATCGATCGTGCTGGCGATCGCGGGACTTTGGCGTGCCGGCACCGATGGGCGCTTGGCGGCGCTGGTTGAGCGGGCGGCATCCCATGGCGTTGCCTCGACGTCGGTTATCGACGCCGCTGCGGCCGCTAAGGACATCGCGTTGTATTGATGCCGCGCGCGAGGACCGGGCGCAGTCTACGGTCGAGGCCGCTTTTTTGCTGCCGACGTTTCTGACACTCATCCTTCTCGCGCTGCAACCGGTGTGCCTGCTCTATACGCGCGCGGTCATGGAGTCTGCCGCCGCCGAGACCGCGCGGCTCATGACCACGACGACGGCGGAGGACGACGATCTTAAGGAGTTCACCCGCCGCCGACTTGCCGCAGTGCCCAACGTTTCGATCTTTCATGCCGGCGGGCCGTTGTCGTGGGATATCGAGCTTGGCCGGGCCGGTGCGGGTGGCGTCTCGTCCGTGTCCGTTTCCGGCGAGGTCAAGCCGTTGCCTGTGATCGGTGCGTTTGCGCAGGCTATGGGTGGTACCGCCGAGGGCGGCTACGTTGAGCTCAAGGTCGATGTCTCGTATCAATCGCGTCCCGAATGGCTGGAGGGAGATTATGATTCGTGGATTGCTGCATGGGATTAGGCGCTGCCTGTTGCGGGTGACGCAAGGGTTTGCGGCCCGCCGTCGACCAGGCGCTCTCCGCAAACGAGGCGGCTTTATGGGTCGAGCCGGTATCGACCTGTTTATCGAAGACGGTGCCTACACCACGCTCTCCTCTGCGGTGGTCATCCTAGTGGTGCTCACATTGTTGTTTTCGTCGACCGCGGCGATATGGAGCATGTCGCGTGCCGGGGATACCCAGGTGGCGGCTGATAGCGGCGCGCTGGCGGGTGCCAACGTAGTGTCGTCCTATCACACGGCTGCCACGGTGGTTGATGCGAGCATCTTGAGTCTGGGGCTGGCGGGGTTTGCCACGATCGGGACGGGCCTGGTCGCCATCCTCATCCCGGGTGCCGAGCCGGTTGCCGGCAATATGGTCGACACCGGGATTGAGATCATTAAAACGCGCAACAAGTTTGCCAAAAGCGCATCGGAAGGCTTACAGAAAATCGAGACGGCCCTGCCGTATCTGATCGCCGCGCGTGCCACGCAGGCGGTGTCGGCGCAGGATACCGATAGTGTGACCTATACCGGTACGGCGCTTGCCGTGCCCAGGACATCCGAGTCTGACTTCGCTGCGCTCAAAGGATCAGAGATCTCGACCGATACCATTAAAGACACATCAGATGATTTAGAGGGTGCGGCCGAGGAGCTGCGGAAGGCTTCTGAGGACACGGCGAAGGCTAAAGAGCGTGCTTGGCTGGTGGATTGTGGTGGGTCTGACAAGGGCTCGGTCGGCAGCTGTTCTTGCATGTGGGAGCGTGCGAAAAGCCTAACGGATCTCTCCGGTGTTCAAAATCCGCATTACTCATCGAGCGTTACGTGGGAGCCCCAAGTTGCCCTTGATCGCGCGAAGGACTACTACCATTGGCGTCTGACAAATGAGAAGCCCCACGGCTCGAGTGTCGAGATGAAGGCAGAGTCTGCGGCGCGTAAGGCGTTTTATACCTATGCGAGCGCGGAGGTCGATCGGGCACATATAACCGAGAACGGAGACAGGGTCTCCTCCTATATTCCGCTGCTGCCGCGCAACTCTGATGAGGTTCGGGCGACGGAACTCTATACCGATGCGGTGTGGCCGACTAGCGTGAACGATGACAAGGCGTATCTGCATTACGGGACGACCTGCCCTAACTATAAGAAAGGGACGCCGAGCGGATTTGCTTCGGTTGCCGATTACGATGGACAGGATAAATGCAGCAAATGCCATTTTGGCGTTTTGTCGCTTGGTGCCGTTGCGGCGCCTTCAACCTCTATCGAAAACGGCTTCGAGTATCACTTTGACAAGTTTAAAGACGCCCTGGAGGACTACGTCGACTGTCGCAACAAGGAGCTCGAGCTCGAGCGTCAGACCGAGGACGAAGCCGACCGTGCGGGCAATGCGTTTGACCAGGCCATTAAAGCGCTTTCGGGCGAGCGTCCGCGTATCGCTCCGCCCGGTCGCAACGGCGTGGTTGCCTTTGCGGTTTCGGGTGCCATCTCGAGCCCCGATGAACTCAACTCTTCGTTTAACACGGCAGTCAGGCTTGGCGATCGCGGTGCCATCTCTGCCGCGGTGCTGGCGCCCGATGAGGCGACGGCGCAAAACAACGTGCTTTCGCGATTTTTCTCGACATTGAAGGAACGCTCGGGTGGCGTTGCCGGCGTACTCGATGGCGTCATGGATGTCTGGGGACGGCTGCTTGTGGGATACGGAGACATCCAAGGTTCGGCCGACGAACTTATGGACGAGATGATTAAAGGCCTAGGAGGGGGCAGCGGCGCGTTGGGCTCCATTGCATCGTGGCTCGGCGATACCGTTTCGGCGTCCGTGGCGGCGCTGGGTTTGGAACCGTGCGACTTGCGCCTGCGAAAGCCGGTGCTGACCGATTCCGCCAACGTCATTAAGAGCCCGGGGTCTGACATTGCTGGTCTCTCTCAAGCGCAAGACAGGCTGCGAAGTATTCCGTTGGGCGTGACCGATCCCAAGGCGCTTTGCGAGGCGTTGGAATATCAAGTCGAACGCACCATCAGCGGTGCGGTGTTCACGCTTGCGGAGATTCCTCTGCCCGGCGGCAGCTCCATCCCACTCACCGTCGATGTCGCCACGCTGGTTGGCGCTCTGGGCGGTGGGTCGTAATGAGTATCCGCATGCGTCTGCGCGAGGAGCGCGCCCAAGCGACGGTGGAGATGGCAGTGGTTGCGCCCGTTTTGCTGGTGCTGGCACTCATCGTGTACAACGTCATGATCTATGCCAGCGCTGTCGCGCGCTTCGACCGCGTGGTGCCCGACATCGTGTTGGCGCACGCCGTGGCATCGGAGGGGGAGAGCGACGAAAGCTCTGTCGATGCCTCGGCGACGGTCCAGACTCAAATTCTGAATGCCATGGAAGGCTATGACTTGCAGATCGAAGTGTCGAGCGAGCAAGGCGCGGAGGCAACGGATGGTGCTCTGCTCTCCCTATCCGGTACGTTTAGGACCTATACCTGCACCATGCGCTATGAGCCGTGGCCGAGCTCGTTCAGCATCGCCGGCGTTTCGCTGGGGGCACCGGCAAAGTTGTCACACGAGCGCGCGGTGACGGTCGATCCATGGCGTCCGGGGGTGGTCATGTGACCGCGGTCTCGTCCTACATCGCCTACGCGCGGGCACTCAATAGGCTGGGCTGGACGCCGGCCGAGTTTGCGGTGGCGGAGTCGTTTGCCGTGCGCCTGCGCGGCATGCTGGGACGGTGTCCGGTTGCCGCCAACGGTCTGCCGCTCGTCATGGCATTTCCACGCTGCTCTTCGGTCCATACGTGTTTTATGGCCTATCCCATCGACATCGCCTTCATCGATCGCGACGGCAATATCCTCGCGCGCTACGAAAACGTACGTCCCTGGCGTATGTGCTCCTGCCCCGGCGCCTGGGCCGCACTAGAGCGCCCTTCAATCATTGTTTCGACCCCTGCTCTCCAACGCGTGCCGGCTTAAGAATTGGCGACAGCGGACTTTCGTCATACGAAATTGGGTAAGATGGAGGAGAAGATGCATGGATGTTGAGATCCATCCCAACGCTAAAAAGCACCTGACAGAAAAGCAGGTGCTTGGCGCTTGGCTTGCGGTTACTGAGTGCATTCGTCGCGAGTCGAAGGACGAGCCGCCGAGATGGCTTGCGATTGGATGGCTCCCAGACGGACGAAGCGTGGAGCTTGTCGCGGTCGAGCTTGTCCGTGGGTGGCTTATCATTCATGCCTTGTCTCCAGTCCAGAAGAATTTTTGGCAGGAGATTGAACGGGCTCGGCAAAGGGGTCGATGATGGGCAAGACGTATACGGCCGCTAATGGTCAGGTTGTAACGGATGAAATGATTGACGCGTGGTGCGAGTCGTACGAGCGCGGAGAGTTTCCGGATGGCGAACACACCGTTGGTGGGATCGTGCATGGACGGCCCCCACTCTCAGGTGAGGGGACGGCAACGCTGTCGGTCAAGATTCCTCTGGGAATGAAGGAGGCCATTCGTCGACGGGCGGCTGCCGAGGGGATGACGCCAAGTGAGTTTGCCCGTGCGGCTCTGAGCGAAAAACTTCTTGCTGCCGGCTGATGTCTCTGACGTGCCGATTTATAGAACCGAGGCTGTGCTCAAAAACTTTTTTAAAATTCTCGGTTGACCGGAACGCGTCCTTGGTTATACTAATCAAGCCTTGAAACAAGGCACACCTCAAATGGCTGGGTAGCTCAGTTGGTAGAGCAGAGGACTGAAAATCCTCGTGTCAGGGGTTCGATTCCCTTCCCCGCCACCTTGAATTGACTAGGACCTCTGCAAAGGGGTCCTTTTCTTTTATGCAGCCCCACATGGAATCGAACCCCGTGAGGGCGCGGAGCTGAGTAAACGCGTAAGCGTTTGCCAGCGCAGCTCGCAAGGCGCGTAAGCGCCGCAGCGGTCCGTCCGCGCAGCGCGCGGACGCGATTCCCTTCCCCGCCACCTTGAATTGACTAGGACCTCTGCAAAGGGGTCCTTTTCTTTTATGTAGGGTTCTGCGGAAACTGCGTCCCAGAATAAGGGCTCAGAACGGGACACACTTTCCGGTGCCTGCCTCCGGCGCGCGTACACACCTCATCGCACCATTCCGAGCCCGCCCGCCCCAGACATTCCTCCCACTTTCGCGTCACTTTGCAGACCGTTCGGTCGCCTGTCCGCACACGCGGGTATACTCAAAACGATACTTATCCTATGCAATACGATGCGGGTTCGACCTGCATGATCCGAAGGGGGCAGTGATGGAGAGGATACTCGGCGTTAATCTCTCTGGCTGGTTTATTCCCGAGCCTTGGGTGACCCCGTCGCTGTACGCGGCGACCGGTGCATCCAACGCGGCCGAGCTACAGGAGGCCATGGGTACCGCCGCCTATAACGAGCGCATGCGCCGCCATTACGAGACGTTTGTGAGCGAGGACGATTTTCGTCGCATGGCGCAGATCGGTCTCAATGCCGTGCGTCTGCCGGTGCCCTGGTATGCCTTTGGCTCACAGGAGTCCGATGCCTCCTACATATCGGTTGTCGATTACATCGACCGCGCAATTGAGTGGGCTGCCAAGTACGACATCCGCGTGCTGCTCGATCTGGCAACCGTGCCCGGTGGCCAGGGCGATTCCAACGATTCGCCCACCACGCCGGAGGCTGTTGCCGAGTGGCATTCGTCCACCAACGGCCGTCATGTCGCACTCGACGTGCTCGAGCGCTTGGCCGATCGCTATGGCGAGGCCGAGAGCCTGCTGGGCATTGAGCTGCTGGACACGCCGCAGATGAGCGTTCGCAAGAGCCTCTTCACCATGACGGATGGCATTCCCGCTCACTACCTGCGCAATTTCTATCGCGATGCCTACGAGCTCGTCCGTTCGTATATGCCCGAGGATAAGATCGTCGTCTTCTCGTCGTCGGGGCATCCCAGCGAGTGGAAGCATTTTATGCGCGGCGCCAAGTACAAGAACGTCTACATGGACCTTCACCTGTACCATTACCGCGACGAGTATGCGCTCGACATCACGAGCCCCCGCGGGCTGACGACGGCGATTTTGCGTAACAAGCGCGAGCTTAAAGAGGCGATTTCGACTGGGTTCCCCGTGCTGGTGGGCGAATGGTCGGGCGCGGCGATCTTTGCCAACTCGTCGGTTACGCCCGAGGGCCGCAATGCCTACGAGCGCGTGTTTATCGCCAACCAGCTGGCTTCGTTTGCGCCGGCTGCCGGTTGGTTCTTCCAAACGTGGAAGACCGAGAAGCGCATTGCAGCATGGGACGCCCGCGCGGCGCTCGGTACGCTCGAGCGCGGCATGATTGAATAGGTTGATATGACGCAAAACAGCGCCCATACGGGCAAACTCTATGTGGTCGGCACGCCCATCGGCAACCTAGGCGACCTGTCCCCGCGCGTTGGCGAGGCTTTTGCCGCCGCCGATGCCATTTGCTGCGAAGACACGCGTGTGACGTCAAAGCTACTGATGCACCTGGGTATTTCCAAGCCGCTTGTCCGTTGCGACGAGAATGTGATCGCTAGCCGCGCTGCCGGCCTGGTCGACCGTCTGCTGGCGGGGGAGACCCTCGCCTTTGCCTCGGACGCCGGCATGCCGAGCGTGTCCGATCCCGGCCAGGCGCTGGTCGAGGCGGCGCGTGAGGCCGATGTGCCTGTCGAAGTTATTCCCGGACCCTCTGCTTGCGTCACGGCACTCGTTTCGTCCGGCATTCCCTGCGAGCATTTTTTCTTCGAGGGCTTTTTGGGCCGAAAGCACGGCGACCGTGTGCGCCGTTTGCAGCGCCTTGCCGTGGTGCCCGGCGCACTCATCTTCTACGAGTCTCCACATCGCATCGTGGCGACGCTCGAGGCCGTGGCGGAGGTCTTTCCCCAGCGTGAGCTTGCCGTCTGCCGCGAACTCACCAAGCTGCACGAGGAGGTCTTGCGCGGGCCCGCTGACCAGCTTGCCGAGGAGCTGCGTGCTCGCGGCGAGGTAAAGGGCGAGATTGCGCTGGTCATCGCGCCGCCGAGCGAGGACGAGGAGGCCGGCATCGCGCCGGTTGGCGCTGCGGTAGCGGATCCCGACGATGCCCTGCGCGAGGATATCCGCACCGCGCTCGAGGAGGGGGAGCCCGCCTCTGCGGTGGCCAAGCGCCTGTCTCAGAAGTATTCGCGCCGCAAGCGCGATGTCTATGCCATGGTGCTCGATATGCAATAGATGGAGGATATCCAGCCCTTGCGCTAGAATCATCCCCTGTATGCAACGTTTTTCTGGAGGACAAACCCCATGGATCAAAGCAAGCCTTCGTTCTTTATCACGACGCCCATCTACTACGTCAACGCCGATCCGCACCTGGGCACGGCTTATTCCACCATCATCGCCGACGTTCAGGCTCGCTATCGCCGCTCCGCCGGCTATAACGTCAAGTTCCTGACCGGCATGGACGAGCATGGCGAGAAGGTCGCCGAGGCCGCAGCCAAGCATGGCATGACGCCGCAGGAGTGGACCGACAGCCAGGCTCCGCACTTCAAGGAGCTTTGGAGCAAGCTCGAGATCTCCAACGACGACTTCATCCGCACCACCGAGCCGCGCCAGCATCATGCCGTGCAGTACCTGTGGGAGCGCATGAAGGAGTCCGGCTATCTGTATAAGGGCAGCTACGACGGTTGGTATTGCGTGCCTGACGAGACCTACTTCACCGATACGCAGGTCCAGAAGGGCGACGAGGAGTACGGCAGCGTCGGCCAGCATCTATGCCCCGACTGCCACCGTCCGCTTGAGCGCGTCCAGGAGGAGTCCTACTTCTTTAAGCTTTCCGCCTTCCAGGACAAGCTTCTCAAGCTCTATGACGAGCACCCCGACTTTGTCGAGCCTGCGTTCCGCATGAACGAGGTTCGCAGCTTTGTCGAGGGCGGCCTCAACGACCTTTCTGTGAGTCGCACGAGCTTTGACTGGGGCATCCAGGTTCCGTTTGACGAGGGCCATGTGACCTATGTATGGTTTGACGCGCTGCTCAACTATATGACGGCCGTCGGCTACGGTGTCGACACCGACGAGGCGCGTGCCGAGCTGGCCTATCGCTGGCCCGCGCAGTTCCACATCGTGGGTAAGGACATCATCCGCTTCCACTGCGTCATTTGGCCCGCCATGCTCATGGCCATCGGCGAGGCCCTGCCCGAGCACGTCTTTGCCCACGGCTTCCTGACCGTGCGCAATGCCGAGACCGGCAAGGCCGAGAAGATGTCCAAGAGCCGCGGTAACGCCATCGCTCCGCAGGACGTTATCGACATGCTGGGCGTCGAGGGCTATCGCTACTACTTTATGACCGATGTCGTTCCCGGTACCGACGGCGCCATCAGCTTCGATCGCATGGAGCAGGTCTACAACGCCGACCTGGCCAACAGCTGGGGCAACCTTATCTCGCGTTCGCTCAACATGAGCGGCAAGTACTTTGACGGTTGCGCGCCCGCCAAGCCCGCATCGTTCGATGCGTTCGACAACCCGCTGGCAAAGATCGCCGATGGCCTGGTCGACCGCTACATGGCCAAGATGGACGTGCTCGATTACGGCGGAGCCAAGGATGAGGTCATGGAGCTCATCCACGCCGCCAACCACTACATCGAGGACTCCGAGCCCTGGGCACTTGCCAAGGACGAGGCCAAGGCTGACGAGCTGGCGTTTGTGATCTACAACCTGCTCGAGGCCATCCGCATTGCCGCTCACCTGCTGATGCCGCTCATGCCTCAGACCTCTGCCGAGGCCCTGCGCCGCCTGTCCTGCGAGAACGAGGCCGCGACCGACGACCTCAAGGGCATTTGCGCTTGGGGCCTGCTTGCTGGTGGTCAGCCCGTCGAGAAGGGCGATCCGCTGTTCCCGCGTCTGGCGTAGAGACCGCACGAGCGCCATATCGGCAATTTGCTGTTTAGATGTAAGGGCATGGCCGCAACGGTCCATGCCCTTTCGTTTCAAGACGCCGCCATCATGCTAAGGAGGCAACTATGACAACTTCGCCTTTGGCAAACCCCACGGCAACAAGGGAGCTGCTGGAGGAGTTTGGCCTTGCGACCAAGCATCGCCTGGGCCAGAACTTTCTAATCGACAATCATGTGATCGAACGTATCTGCGAGCTTGCCGAGCTTGCAGGTGACGAGCGCGTACTCGAGGTGGGTCCAGGTTGCGGTACGTTGACACTTGCGTTGCTGCAGGAAGCGGCGTGCGTTACGTCCATTGAGGCCGATCCCGAGCTTGAGCCGGTGCTCGATGCCCACGCCGCCGACTATGCCAACTTCCGCTTTATCATGGGCGACGCGCTTAAGGTGGGCCCGGAGCAGATTGAGCAGGCTGCGGGCGGTGAGCCGACGGTATTTGTCGCGAACTTGCCCTATAACGTGGCGGCGACGATCATCCTGCAGTTCTTCCAGACGATGCCCGCGCTCAAGCGTGCTGTGGTCATGGTTCAAAAGGAGGTTGCCGATCGCATTGCCGCGGTGCCGGGTAACAAGACCTATGGCGGCTACACGGCAAAGCTCGGCCTGTATGCGCAGGTTACGGGTCGCTTTGAGGTGCCGCCACGTTGCTTTATGCCGGCACCGCACGTGGACTCGGCCGTCGTGCGTATCGATCGCGTTGACGGCGTGGTACCCGAGGGCCTCGACCGCGAGTTTGTGACTCGTGTGATCGACGCCGCGTTTGCTCAGCGCCGCAAGACGATTCGCAACTCCATGAGCGCCAACGGCTTTGCCAAGGACGTGCTCGACGCCGCCTTTGAGGCTTGCGGTATCGCACCCACCACGCGCGCAGAAACGCTTGATGTTGCCGACTTTATCCGCCTGGCTCAGGAGCTCATCCATGATGCCTAATGCCGAACGCGTGACGTTTACCAAGAAAAAGAAGACGGTTGCTTGTCCCGTGCCCTTGGCACCGCTTGCTGACACGCATGCGCATCTGCTTTCGTTTTGGGGGAAAGAAGTGCCCGAGACGCTCGTGCGCGCCAAAGCCGCGGGCGTCGACCTGTTGGTGACGATGCTCGACCCCATCGCCGACAAGCGCAGCGTGACGGACTATAGCGACTGGCTCGTGCGCGAAATTCTGCCGATGCGGGATATTCCGCAGATCAAGTATCTCGCTGGCGTTCACCCCTATGGCGCGCCGGATTATACCGATGACATTCACGCGCAGGTTGTTGCTGCGCTCGATGACCCTTTGTGCGCCGGTATCGGCGAGATCGGTCTGGACTACCACATGGATTACGACGACGACATCGCGCCGGCGCCCCACAGTGTGCAGATTGATTGCATGGCGCGTCAGCTCGAAGTTGCCGTGCGCCGCAATGTGCCGGTGGAGCTGCACCTGCGGCACGAGGACTCGGATGGGGAGCGCACCTCGCATATGGATGCGTACAACGTGCTGCGCGAGGTGGGTGTGCCTCAGGCCGGTTGCGTGCTGCACTGCTTTGGCGAGGACCGCGCCACGATGGAGCGCTTTGTGGAGCTGGGCTGCTATATCGCCTATGGTGGTGCGGCCACCTTTAAGCGCAACGACGACGTGCGCGAGGCATTTGCGGCGACCCCGCTCGACCGCATTTTGTTCGAGACGGATTGCCCGTATATGGCGCCGGAGCCCATTCGCGGTCTTGAATGCGAGCCAGCAATGATCTCCATTACGGCAAACGCGCTGGTTAACGACCGTGTCGATCGCACTGGTGAGGACGCCGAAACAATCGCGCATGCCGCTTGGGAAAATGCCTGCAAACTTTTTCAAAAATAGTTCTTGCGTTCGCGGTGGCGCTCCGTTATTCTAATTCCTGCACGCGGGCGTGGCGGAATTGGCAGACGCGTACGGTTCAGGTCCGTATGGGGGCAACCCCATGAAGGTTCAAGTCCTTTCGCCCGCACCATTGATTGAAAGAGCTCCCAGCAATGGGAGCTTTTTTGTTATGGGCCCGTCGCAGGGACTTGAACCTGTGAAGGAGCGAGCGTAAAGAAAACGCGGAGCGTTTTTAGCGAGCTGGCGAGGACGCCGGCAGGCGGCCGATGCCGGTGCGGATCCGCGAAGCGGATACGCGGACGTCCTTTCGCCAGCACCATGGATTGAAAGAGCTCCCAGCAATGGGAGCTTTTTTGTTATGCACGATCTCCTTGGACGGGTATCCTAATGCCAACGTGTGCCTATCAGAGGAGAGACCATGCTGTTTTCCGGTATCATCGCCGCCCTTACCAGCCTTTTGATTCCCATCATCATCCTGTTGTTGCTGCTCCCCAACGCCTGCTACGTCGTTGAGCAGCAGCACGCTGTGATCATCGAGCGCTTGGGTAAGTTCAATCGTATCGTCAACGCGGGCTTCCACGTGAAGGTGCCCGTGATTGACCGCAAGGCCGCCACGGTGAGTCTGCGCACCATGAAAAATGGTTTTGGCATCGACGTTAAGACCCAGGACAACGTGACCATCGGTCTTGAGGTCTCCGCTCAGTACCACGTGAGCTACGACATGGGCGCCGGCCCGGCAGATTCGGGCATCTACAAGAGCTACTACATGCTGCAGGAGCCCGTCGACCAGATGCGCGACTTCATCACCGACGCCCTGCGCTCCTCCATCCCCGTCTACACACTCGATGAGGTCTTTGCCAAGAAGGATGACATCGCCAAGGATGTCAACGCTACCGTTTCCGAGCAGATGGCCGCCTACGGCTTCACCCTCGTGTCGACGCTCATCACCAAAATCGCACTGCCGACCGAGGTTGAGAACTCCATGAACGACATCAACGCTGCCCAGCGCAAGCGCGCTGCCGCGCAGGAGCTCGCCGAGGCCGACCGCATCAAGCGCGTCACCGAGGCGACCGCCGAGGCCGAGGCTATGGAAAAGGCGGGCGAGGGCATCGCCAACCAGCGCAAGGCCATCGCGCTGGGTATCAAAGATTCGCTCGAGATCATCCAGGAGACGGGTGTCGGCAATGACGAGGCCAACCAACTGTTCATGTTTACGCAGTGGTCCGAGATGATGACGGAGTTCGCTCGCACGGGTAAAACCTCGACGGTCGTGCTGCCGAGCGACTTTTCGCAGTCGGCCTCGATGTTCGAGCAGATGCTGGCCGCCGGCAAAGTTCAAAACGATTCGAAGGGGTAGACGCGCGTGAAATACACCGTCGTTTGCGTCGGTAAGCTCAAGGAGCGCTTTTGGAAGGACGCGTGCGCTGAGTACACCAAGCGCCTAGGTGCCTATGCCAAGGTGGATATCCGCGAGGTGGCCGATATCGACCCGGCTAAGGCGGGCGGCGTGGATGCCGCGCGCGACAAGGAGGGGGCGGCGATTCTTGCCGCCTTGCCATCTCGAGCGCATGTGATCCTGCTGGCTATCGAGGGCAAGGAGCGCTCGAGCGAGGAGTTTTCGGCGAGGCTCGACGATCTTATGCTGCGAGGCAGCAGCGACATTGCCTTTGTAATCGGCGGTTCGGACGGCGTGAGCGATGACGTGCGCGCACGCGCCGACGAGATGCTCAGTTTTGGACGCATTACCCTGCCGCATAACCTGGCGCGCGTGGTGCTGCTAGAGCAGATTTACCGTGCCTGCAAGATTAGCCGTGGCGAGCCGTATCACAAATAGGTCGGCAATACGAAACAATGGCGTGGGACAATACCTTTCGTTTTGAGGAATGTGTCTGAAAGGACTATGTGATATGAAGATTGGATTTGTCGGTTTTGGCAATATGGCGAGCGCTATGGCCGATGGCTGGATCGCTGCCGGTGTAGCTGCGAGCGACATGTGCGCCTGTGCGGGTCGCTACGACGCACTGGTTGAGCGCTGTGAGGCGCGCGGGACGGTCGCTTGCCACGATGCCGCCGAGGTTGTCGCCGCATCCGATATCGTGGTTGCTGCGGTCAAACCGTACATGATCGAGAAGGTATTCGCCCCGCTCAAGGATGCTCTTGCCAAAAAGGTCGTTCTGTCGGTTGCCTGGACCTGGGACAGTGCCAAGTGGGAGCAGGTCCTGCCGGGCGTCGCGCATATCTCGACGGTGCCCAACACGCCGGTTTCGGTGGGCGAGGGCGTCATCGCTTGCGAGAAGGCTTCCACGCTTAGTGATGAGCAGAGCGCAGTGGTGCTTGATTTGCTTGGCAAGCTCGGTGCGGTGGTCGAGCTCGATACGAGCCTGCTGTTCGTGGGCGGCACGGTGGGTGGTTGCGCTCCGGCATTTGTCGCTATGGCAATCGAGGCCCTGGGCGATGCAGCGGTCAAGCACGGTATCCCGCGTGCTGATGCCTATCGCATTGTGAGCCAGATGGTGCTGGGTACGGCAAAGCTGCAGCTCGCAACCGGTCAGCATCCCGCAGCGATGAAGGATGCCGTGTGCTCGCCCGGCGGTGCCACCATCAAGGGCGTCGTTGCGCTCGAGGACGCCGGCATGCGCAGCGCCCTGGTCAAGGCAATCGACGCAACCCTCCAGTAAAACCGACCAAAAAAGGGACAGTTTATTTTGGCAGGTTTTTCCTGCGGTTTTGTCCTTTTAGCGAAAAGTGCCCCGCAACTGGCTCAATTCCAGTTGCGGGGCACTTGCGTTTGCCCAGATAAAACCGACCAAAATAAACCTGTCCCTTTTTGGCAGGTTAGTCCCAGAAGCTGTCTTCTTCGTCCTCGGACTTGGGGCCGCGGTCGACATACATCTTATGGGTGCGCTTCTCCATTACAAAGGCAATAATCGCAAACAGCAGGATGCCGCCGGCGAAAAGGATGGCAAAACCGGTGCGGGTGCCAAACAAAAAGGAAAAAACTGCGTCCATTGGGTGCCTTCTTGCGTAGTTGAGTTGGGTCGTAAACGCTCATAAGTATATACTTGCCCATACATGTACAAGGTTGCAACCTAAATGGAATGTATATCGCCGGAGGATCTAATGCTTGATATCAAGTTTGTTCGCGAGAACCCCGATGCCATCGATGTCGCCATGGCTAACCGCCAGACGTCTTGGGATCGCGAGAAGTTCTTTGAGCTCGACGACGAGCGTCGTGCCGTCATCACCGAGGTCGAGGAACTTCAAGCTACGCGCAACGCCGAGTCCAAGAAGATCGGCGCCCTGATGAAGGAGGGCAAGAAGGACGAGGCCGAGGCCGCCAAGGAGGCCGTGCGCGCCGTCAACGAGAAGATTGACGGTCTGGCCGAGCGCCGCACCGCCCTCGAGCAGGAGCAGTACGACTTCATGGCTCACCTGCCCAACATTCCTTGCGAGGCCACGCCGTACGGCAAGGACGAGGACGAGAACATCGAGCGCCGTCGTTGGGGCACCCCGCGCGAGTTCGACTTCGACTTTAAGCCGCACTGGGATCTGGGCACCGACCTCGACATCCTTGACTTCGAGCGCGGCAACAAGCTCTCCGGCAGCCGCTTCACCGTTCTCGGTGGCGCCGGCGCCCGTCTTGAGCGCGCCCTCATCAACTTCTTCCTCGATACGCACACCAGCCGTGGTTTTAAGGAGTGGTGGCCGCCCATCGTCGTCAAGCGTCAGACCATGTTCGGCACGGGCCAGCTGCCCAAGTTCGAGGACGACGCCTATCACGTCTCGGGCGACAACTTCCTGATCCCCACCGCCGAGGTCGTGCTCACCAACCTGCACGCCGGTGAGGTCCTCGACGCCGATACCCTGCCGCGCCGCTACACCGCCTTCACCCCCTGCTTCCGCGAGGAGGCCGGCTCCGCTGGTCGCGATACCCGCGGCATCATTCGCCAGCACGAGTTCGACAAGGTCGAGATGGTAAAGTTTGCCAAGCCGGAGGAGTCCGACGAGGAGCTCGAGAGCATGACCGCCGAGGCCGAGTACCTGCTGCAGCAGCTGGGCCTTCCGTATCGCGTGATTAGCCTGTGCACCGGCGACTTGGGCTTCTCTGCCCGTCAGACCTACGACGTTGAGGTCTGGCTGCCGAGCTACAACGCCTACAAGGAGATCAGCTCCTGCTCCAACTGCGGTGACTTCCAGGCCCGTCGCGCCAACATCAAGTATCGCGACCCCGAGAACTTCAAGGGTTCGCGCTATCTGCACACCCTCAACGGTTCCGGTCTGCCGGCTGGCCGTACCATGGCAGCCATTCTGGAGAACTACCAGAACGCTGACGGCACCATCACGATCCCCGAGGTTCTGCGTCCCTACATGGGCGGCCTCGAGAAGATCGAGCCGGTCGCGTAGATTGGCTGCATAAGCGATTTGCTAGGGCACTCCTTTTTGGGGTGCCCTTTTTGTGTACGGCCATACCATGCTGTGCGGACAGCTCAATAGAAAACACACGAACAACTGTTCTGTATACAGCCATCTACCTGCTATGCTTTTGCTAAATAAGAGCGAGAGAAAGGGGACGCGATGGAGCTGTTTGATGATCGGGTGGTTTTGTTTGAGAGCGACGAGGGCGGGGAGTACCTGCTTGTGACGTGTGAGCCGTCTGGCATGGGTGGCCTGGTGGTTCGACAGACGAGCGAGGGGCCGTTGACGCAATGGTGCTACGAGGAGTCGCCTCATGTGGTTGAGACGTTTGTGGCGCACGAGGGGCTTGTGGCCCTGGAGCATTTCTATGGGGTCCGGACATCTAACCAGGTTGCTCGCATGTTGAGTATCTCGTTTGCCGATTATGATTGTGCCCAGCGGGTGAGATCGCTCCTGAGGGAACTTGATGCTAAGTTTGACGTGATCGAAAAGCCAATCGATCGTACGGGGAACGACGGTATATGCGGAGCAGCATGACAAAACTGCGTTCCAAAAAAAGTTTGAGATTGTGCTTGACTCCAATAAGCTAAAGTGGTTTTATATGTTTTGCGCTGCGGCGTTACCTCAGCTGGATAGAGGGTCTGACTACGAATCAGAACGTCATAGGTTCGAATCCTATACGCCGCACCAATTGAACTTGAAGCCTCCGGCAACGGGGGCTTTTCTTTTTTGGAGACCAGACAGGGATTCGAACCTCGGTCGAGGCACGAACAACTTAATTATCACTCCGTAAAATTTTTTCTAATTGTCGCTTGACCCATCGGGGGCTCGCGTGCATAATAATCCGTGCGTTGCGGCGTTACCTCAGCTGGATAGAGGGTCTGACTACGAATCAGAACGTCATAGGTTCGAATCCTATACGCCGCACC
>CABRBD010000011.1:0-20236 GCA_902469185.1 uncultured Collinsella sp.
CGCTGCGCGCCGCCCAGAGCGACAATTTGTCATTCAAAAGGCAAGGCATGACCAGAAGGTCTATGCCTTGCCTTTTTCATGCCAACTTGTTCGCTCTGGACGTCGCTCGCTGACATTGCCAAAACATCGGCGTTTCCTTGGTTGTCAAATGATCCGTAGGGAGTCATTGGTGACATTGCTTTGAGATGTTATTCAATCGGTTTTGATGGCCTTTGAGCTGCTTACCTGCTTAAAGCAATTAACGGCATGCATCTGCAATTGAAAATATTGCTCGAAAAAACGTCCAAGAAATCGCGGGGCGATTTTTGATGGGTCGTGCGTCAAGCGATGTGGCAAGTTCTTGGTTAGATATTGGTCAGTTTTGGGGCAACCTTGCCAAAAGCTTGACGAATGCAAATTTAGACGTCAGCGAATGAACACTTTGAGCGAGCTCGGTGCAAAATTCTGGGCTGATTCTCGATAATCGCCTTCAATCGCCCCTTGCCAAGCGCTGACCTCGCTTACAATCTGCTCCGACATTCGCGCGCCGTCCGGCGCTTAAGAGGGGAGGGCCCCATGGCAAACGAGATTTGGACCATCAAGCGTTGTCTCGAGTGGACCAAGGAGTACCTGGCCGAGCGCGGCGAGGAGCACCCCCGTCTTTCTGCCGAGTGGCTGCTGTGCGCCGCCACGGGCCTGGCGCGCATTGACCTATATATGCGTATGGACGAGACGCTTAACGCGGCCCAGCTCGAGACCATGCATGCGGCCGTTGTCCGCCGCGCTAAGGGCGAGCCGCTGCAATACATCACGGGCAGCACGCAGTTTCGCATGATCGACGTCGCGTGCGCCCCCGGTGTGCTCATTCCGCGCCCCGAGACCGAGATGCTCGTCGAGGAAGTCCTCAATTATCTGGATGCCGAGGTACTGAGCCCCGAGGCCGCTGCCCGTCAGCGTGTTGAGCTGCCTTGGAACGATGAGGTCGAGCAGGCACGCAAGGCCGAGGCCGCATTGGCCGACGAGCGAGCGACGGCCGAGCGCCGTGCCGCCAACCTCACAGCTGCCGACGAGGCGGCGCTAGGCGGCGATGTGCTGGGCAGCCGTGCCTATGCCGAGGAACTGGCCGATCGCGAGGCCGAGGAAGCCGCCGCGCAGGCGGCAGAAGCCGAAGCGGCAGAAGCAGAGGCCATGGAAACCCCCGAGCCCGAGCTCGACGAATACGGCATCGCCATTGAGGACAACGACCAACAGGCGACTCCCGCGCAAGATGCCGCCGAGGCCAACGTATCTGCCCCAGCCGAGCCCCGCACTGCCCGCGTTCTCGAGGTCGGCTGCGGCACGGGCTGCATTTCGCTCTCGATCGCCTGGGAGCGTCGCGGCCACGTCACCTGCACTGCTACCGATATCGAGCCGCGCGCCATCGACCTTGCTACCAAAAACCGCGATGCGCTTGGCCTCACGTCCGATGAGGTCGCCTTCAGCCTCACGAACCTGGTGAGTTCCATTCCCCGTGAAGAGTGGGGCACCTTTGACGTACTCGTCTCCAACCCGCCTTACATCCCGACCGCCGTCATGCGCTCGCTGCCGCATGAGGTCAAGGACTTTGAGCCCGATCTGGCGCTCGAGGGCGGTGCCGACGGTCTCGATATCTTCCGCCGCCTGCTCAACGCGGCGCCCTACATGCTGCGTGCCGGCGGCCTGTTTGCCTGCGAGCTCTACGAGGGCGCGCTCGACGCCGCGGCCGAGCTCTGTCGTCAAGCAGGCCTTTCGGACGTGCGTATCGTCCACGACCTCACCGATCGTCCCCGCATCGTTCGAGCCATCGTCACCGAGCCCAAGCAACGCCAGTAATATTTATTAACTGGTTAGCAATAATTATAAAGTAGTTTATAATTAGGACGACTGAAAGAGGTCGGCCCATGCAACCTCCTACCTTTCGGGAAATCATTGCCCTACTCAAGCACGATGGATTCGTGAAGGTCGCGCAAGTCGAGTCATGCTAAGTATGTTTCTGGTGACCGCGTTGTCACCGTGAACGGCTCTGGTGGTGATCGACCAAAGAAGGGCACGTGGGCAAGTGTTCGTCGCCAAGCTGGATGGTAGCCGAGGGGGTCATGATGAAACAGCGATATACCTATGATTGCGTTCTCATAAAAGAAGACGACGGTTACTGTGCCAGCTTCCCGCAGATTCCCGGCGCCTTTGCCGATGGCGATACGCGCGAAGAAGCGATTGCCCATGCCACCGAGGCGCTGATAGCGTTTTTGGCCGACGACCTCAACAACGGTTTGACTCCGGCAGGGTACGAACGCTCGGCCGAGGTCGTGGCCCTTTCAGTCGAAATCGACCACGAGGACGCTCGGGCAGCGGCGTGCCGAACATTTAAAGACGCAGCGCTGGACCTCAAAGTCTCCGCTCCGCGGATCACCGCGCTGGTCAAAGCCGGAAAGCTCGATGTTGAACTCGTCGACGGCCGTCGGATGATAACGATAGACAGCATCGAGCGCTACGCCGCCCAAGAACGCCACGCCGGCAGGCCAAAGAAGTTCGTCGCAGTCCAATAACCCCCTCACTTTCACCGACTACTAGAGCCGCTCACCAAACCAACATGCGCTCTGGGCAAATAGATTGAACGTTTCGTGCGAGAATGCCCCACAGTAAACAAACTTGCACCAGAGCGTAAGGGGCTGGCATACACATGCAGACGGTCTATCGGGTATACGAGGGAGCGCGGGAGCCGCATCGGCTTGCCGTCGAGCGTACGGCCGAGGTGCTCGGCTGTGGCGGTCTGGCCCTGATTCCGACCGAGACCGTCTATGGTGCCGCTGTGGCAGTTAACGCCTTTTCGGACGCCGTGCCTCAAGATACAAGCGAATTCCCATCGTGGCCGCGCGATCCGCAGGCCACCGTCAACGGCGCCGCGGTCCCCGCGCTCGGTACCGGCTATCGTCGTATCTTTACCCTCAAGCAGCGCGAGCTCACCCAAACGGTTGCCTGGCTGGTCGATGATGCCGAGGCGCTCGATCGCTATGGCGTGGATATTCCTAACGAGGCCCGCGTGCTCGCCCGACGATGCTGGCCGGGCGCCCTGACTATCGTGGTCAAGGCGGCCCCCTGCGTGCCGACCTTTATGCGCGCCGCCGACGACACGGTGGCGCTTCGCGCTTCGGCCTCGCCCGTGGTGCAAGCGCTCATCCGCGCCTGCGGCAGCCCTCTTGCCTGCACCAGCGCCAACACGCATGGCGCGCCCGCGCCGGCAAGTTTTGCCACGGTGGAGGAGCGCATCCTGGAGGGAGTCGATGTTGCCGTCGACGCCGGTGAGACCCCGTGTCGCGACGCTTCGACCATCGTGTCGTTCCAGCACGGCGGGCTCCAGATCCTGCGCCAAGGCGCACTTCCCGCATCAGAGATCGAGCGGGTCCTGTCTGGCCCGATGCAATAGAAAGGTGTAAGCGATGTCGTTGAATCTGGGCAGCCTGGGCATGGAAGATGCCTCGTTTAACTTTGGCGGTTCCTACATCATGGCGCTCGACTGCGGCACCACCTCGGTACTTGCGACCATCGTCGACGAGTACGGATGCATCGTCGCGCAGGCACGTCGCAGCGTCAAAACCAGCTTCCCGCGCCCTGGCTGGGTGGAGCAAGACCCCATGGCGGTGCTTGCCAGCCAGATCGCGGTCATGATGGAGGTCCAGTTTAAGAGCGGCATCCATTCTGACCGCATTGCCGCCATCGGTATCTCCAACCAGCGCGAGACCACGGTGGTGTGGGACCGCATAAGCGGCCAACCCATCTATAACGCCATCGTGTGGCAATGCCGTCGCACCGCACCTCTGATCGACGAGCTGGTCGAGCAGGGCGCAGAAGAGCTGGTGCGCTCCCGCACGGGGCTTACGCTCGACCCGTATTTCTCGGCCTCCAAGGTGCAGTGGATTCTCGATAACGTCGACGGCGCGCGCGAGAGCGCCGCGGCGGGCGACCTTATGTTCGGCACCATCGACACGTGGCTCATCTACAATCTCACCGGCGGTCAGGTCTTTGCTACCGACTACACCAATGCCAGCCGCACCGCGCTCTTTAATATCCATGCGCTCGATTGGGACGACGATCTGCTGGCGCTTTTCGACGTCCCGCGTTCCATGATGCCCGAGGTTCGTTGGAGCTCGGGCGATTACGGCCGCGTCGCGAGCGACATCATGACCAACATGCCACCCATCATGGGCGTGGCGGGCGACCAGCAGGCGTCGCTATTCGGCCACTGCTGCTTCCATCCCGGCCAGACCAAAAACACCTATGGCACGGGTTGCTTTATGCTCATGAACACCGGCGACGAGATCGTCGAATCCAAGAACGGTCTGGTCTCCACGATCGGTATCGCCGCTGACGGCAAGATCAGCTATGCGCTCGAGGGCTCTATCTTTGCCGCAGGCTCCACCATGAACTGGCTGCGCAACAACATGGGCATCATCTCGAGCGTGAGCGAGTCCGCGCAACTCGCCGCTTCGATCAACGACAACGAGGGCTGCTACTTCGTCCCCGCCTTCGCAGGCCTGGGCGCTCCCTGGTGGGACCCGCATGCTCGCGGTATCGTGTGCGGCCTGACCGGTGCCTCGAGTCGCGCGACCATTGTGCGTGCGGCCTGCGAGTCCATGGCCTATCAGAGTTATGACGTGCTGCGCGCCATGGAGCAGGACGTGGGACTTTCGATTGAGCGTCTGTCCGTCGATGGCGGTGCCTCGCGCAACGAGTTCATCATGCAATTCCAGGCCGATCTGCTGGATATCCCCGTGCTGCAGTGCGAGACGGTGGAGACCACGGCGATCGGCGCCGCGTACTTGGCGGGCCTTGCCGTCGGCTACTGGGAGGATTTGGAGGAGCTGGAGCAAAACGCTCAGATCGTCAAAATCTTCCATCCTCATATGTCCGCCGAGCGCCGTGAGAGCAACCTCGCTGGTTGGCGTGATGCCGTCAAGCGTTCGCTCAGCACCGTTCAGTAGGGTTGCGACGGGGCGCTCGATACAACAAACCGTTAAACTTATGCACGGCGCGCGGCAACAACGTCGCCGTGCGCCTTGTCAGCAAGGCCATCTTCCGGCCGCAACGAAAGGGGCTTCAACCCATGACCGTCACCTACGATACGTCCCGTGTGACCCTTGTCGATCACCCACTCGTCCAGCACAAGCTGTCGATCTTGCGCGACAAGAGCACCGGCACCAATCAGTTCCGCCAGCTCGTGCGCGAGCTTGCGCTTTTTGACGGCTACGAGGCCATGCGCGACCTGCCCATGGAAGACGTCGAGGTCGAGACCCCCATCACTGCCGCCACGTTCAAACAGCTCGCCGGCAAGAAACTCGCCATCGTGCCTATCCTGCGTGCGGGCCTTGGCATGGTCGACGGTATCCTCGACCTGGTGCCCTCTGCTCGCGTGGGCCACATCGGCATGGAGCGCGACGAGGTCACCCACGAGCCGCATGAGTATTACTGCAAGATGCCCAAGGATATCGACCAGCGCATCTGCCTGGTCGTCGACCCCATGCTCGCCACGGGCGGCTCGGCCGAGATGGCTATCAGCTATCTGCGCGAGCGTGGCGTCAAGGACATCCGCATGCTGTGCATCGTCGCCGCGCCCGAGGGTCTCAAGTCACTGACCGAAAAGGACCCCGACGTACATATTTATACGTGCGCCATCGATGACCATCTCAACGAGGCCGCCTACATCGTTCCCGGCCTGGGCGACGCCGGCGACCGCATCTACGGTACGCTCTAGTCGTTGGGCCTTGTCGGCTACGGTCACAAATACGAAGAAATGGTGCGCGCGGGCGAGCAAAAGTCGTCCACGCGCACTTCTGTTAACGGACGTTTTGCGCTGAGGGGTTCGAAAAAACGTATTACCGTACCTGCGGCATAAAGAAGGCCTTAAGAAAACGTACAGGTGCGTATTAACCGTTTGTTTTACGGTTGTACTTTAGCGATTGGCTCGTACAATAGTCACCAATGTTTGGCTGGGACTGTGCTGTGAGGCGTTAAAAAGGAAAGCGAGGAAGCCAGTGTTTCAGATAGCCGATCTGCTCGCTATCGTTGCAGGCGCCATCGCGGGCGCAATTGCCTTCCTTCCCTTTGTTTTTACGCTCAAGCCGGTTCTTGACGATAAACAGAATGCGGACATGCTCAGGGGCATGGTGAGTCTCGCGGTCTCGGCGATCGCGTTGCTTGTCTTTACCTTGGTTGTGTTTGTGTTGTTCGGAGAGGCATTTCGCATGTTCCTCCTGGGCGAGGCGATCGGCTTCGTGGCCTTTATGGCCGCCTGCACGGTTCGCGTCGCCAAGGCGCTGCGAGATCCTCATGAGGTCGAAAGGTAAGTCGTGGAAATTTTTGAAAAGCTGCCTGATGAGATTAATCATCTGGTCAGCGAGTTCAGCTCCACCCCTGTCGTGGGCGATCTGAGCTGCGGCATCACGCAGTACTCGTTTTGGCTGATCGTCTCCACGATCGTGCTCCTGATCGTCCTGGCCGTGTTCAAGAAGAAGCAGACCCTGGTTCCCAAGGGCTTCTTCGTCAACGGTTTCGAGTACATCATCGAGTACGTCGAGAACGATATCGGCAAGGGCGTCGTGGGTGAGAACTGGAAGAAGCACTTCCCGTTCCTGTGCTCGCTTTTCCTGTTCATCCTGATCAACAACATGATCGGCCTGATCCCGGGAATGAAGCCCGGCACCGGCGCAATCGGCTCCACCGCCGCGCTCGCCATCTTCGCTTTCGTGTACTTCATCTACTACGGATGCAAGGCTCACGGCGTGATCGGCTACATCAAGAGCCTCGCCCCGCAGGGCGTGAGCTTCCCGATGAACGTGCTCGTGTGGGTCGTCGAGCTTTTCTCGACCTTCCTGCGCCTCATCACGCTCGCCGTCCGTCTGTTCTGCAACATGTTCGCAGGACACGTGGTCATGGGCTCGTTCGCCATCATGGCGAGCATGTTCATGCAGCCGCTGCTTCAGCAGGTTTCCGCGGCCCACGCCGTCGGCGCCCTGCCTTCGCTGGCCTGGCTTGCCATCCTCATCCTGATCTATGCGATCGAACTTGTGGTCGGCGCCATCCAGGCTTACGTCTTCACGGTCCTTACCGCCGTGTATGTCTCCGAGGCAGAGGAGGTCGCGGAGGAGGAGTAGTCTTCCGTTCGCGCCTTAAAGGTAAGGTAATTCGTTAAACCGCCGGTGCCCGTACCCATGGAGCCCGGCAGTTATAAAAAGGTTATCCTGCGTGAAATAAGACACGCACGACAAAGGAGGAATCGTGGGAGTTATCGGTTACGGTCTCGGTGTTATCGGCGCTGGTCTTGCTATCGGCCTGTCTGCTCTGGGTGCTACGGGTGCTATGGCCCGTCAGCCTGAGGTCCAGGGCCGCGTGTTCACCGTCTTCATCATGGGCTCCGCCTTCGGCGAGGCTCTGGCTCTGATCGGCTTCGTTGTCGCGCTGATCGTTAAATAGCACGGAGCGTCAAGTATGAATCTTTCATCCCAGAAGAGCGCGATCGCACTCTCCGCGTCCGCGGCCGCGCTGCTCATGCCGGTTTCCGCGTTCGCTGAGGACGGCGCTGCCGGTGCGGACATCCTCATCCCTAAGATGGCGGAGTTCATCCCGGCGCTTATCGCCTTCCTGATTATCTGGATCGTGCTGGCCAAGGTCGCCCTGCCGGGCATCATGAAAACCATGGAGGAGCGCGGCAAGAAGATCGAGGAGAGCCTCGACGAGGCCGAGAAGACCAAGCAGGAGGCTATCGCCAAGCGCGCTGAGTCCGACTCGATCGTCACCGACGCCCGTCGTCAGGCTGCCGACATTGTTCTCGAGGCCCGTAAGGACGCCGAGTCCGAGCGCGCCCGCATTATCGAGGCTGCTCACAAGGAGGCCGAGGAGATCATCGCCAAGGCTCATACGACCGTCGAGGACGAGCGCAAGTCCATCTACGCCGGTGCCGCGAGCTCCATCGCCGACCTGTCCGTTGCCGTCGCCACCAAGATCGTGGGCGAGGCACTCGAGGACGATGCCGAGCAGAAGAAGCTCATCGAGCGCTACATCCAGGAAGCAGGTAGCCTGAATGCCGACTAGCCGCTATCAGGACAAGGTGCTCGAGACCTACGCGCGCTCCCTTCTGGAAGCCGCTAAGGCCGAGAACCATGTGTTCGAGGACCTCGAGATGATCGAGCGTCTGGCTTCTGCCAGCCCCGAGATCATCGCCGTGCTCGACACCATGTCCAAGCGCGACCAGCTCGACCTTCTTCCCAAGGTGGCAGCTGCCTTTAAGTATGTTGCCGAGGAAGACGAGGATGTAGTGGGCGTGACCGTCACCACGGCGATCCCGCTCGACGACGAGCTGCGTCAAACCATCACTAAGAAATGCGAGCAGGACTTCGGCCGCAAGGTATTCCTTATCGAGCAGGTCGACCCGTCTATCGTGGGCGGCCTGGTGCTCGAGGCCCGCGGCGAGCGTCGTGACATTTCCGTCAAGACGCAGCTGCGCATCGCGCAGGAGACCCTCGCAAACTCTGCTAATTCGTACGGAGGTGAAGCCTAATGTCCGAAACCCTCAATGCCCAGGATATCGCCAAGAAACTGCAGGAGCAGCTCACGAGCCTCTCCGCGACGGTCGATACGCATGAGGTTTCAACGGTCGACGAGGTAGGCGACGGCATCGCGCGCGTCTCCGGCCTTAAGAGCGCCATGGCAGGCGAGCTTCTGGAGTTCAAGAGCTCCGATACCGGTGAGACCGTTTTCGGCCTTGCCCAGAACCTTGACCGTGACGAGGTCGGCGCCGTTCTGTTTGGTGCCGTCGACTCCATCAAGGAAGGCGACGAGTGCCGCACCACTGGCCGCATTATGGATATCCCTGTGAGCCGCGCCATGCTCGGCCGCGTCGTCAATCCGCTCGGCCAGCCCATCGACGGCCTGGGCGATATCGTCGCCACGCACCGTCGCCCCATCGAGTTCAAGGCCCCCGGCGTCATCGACCGTACCCCGGTGTGTGAGCCGGTTCAGACCGGTCTGCTCGCTATCGACTCCATGGTGCCTATTGGCCGCGGTCAGCGTGAGCTCATCATCGGCGACCGTAAGACCGGTAAGACCGCCATCGCCATCGACGCTATCCTCAACCAGCGCGGCAAGGGCATGGTCTGCATCTATGTCGCCATCGGCCAGAAGGCCTCCACGGTTGCCAACATCCGCGAGACCCTCGCTCAGCACGGTGCGCTCGATTACACCATCATCGTTTCGGCCACCGCTGCCGATTCCGCCCCTATGCAGTACATCGCGCCTATGGCCGGTGCCGCTATCGGCGAGTTCTTCATGTACAACGGCGAGGACGGCAAGCCCGCCAGCGAGACCAACCCCGGCGGCCACGTGCTCGTCATCTACGACGACCTGTCCAAGCAGGCCGTGGCCTACCGTCAGATGTCGCTGACGCTGCATCGTCCGCCCGGACGCGAGGCCTATCCTGGCGACATCTTCTACCTGCACTCTCGTCTGCTCGAGCGTGCCGTCAAGATGTCCAAGAAGAACGGTTATGGCTCCATGACGGCTCTTCCGATCATCGAGACCCAGGACGGCGACGTCTCGGCCTACATTCCGACCAACGTCATTTCCATTACCGATGGTCAGATCTACCTGCAGTCCGAGCTCTTCTTCCAGGGCCAGCGCCCGGCAGTCGACGTGGGCATTTCCGTGTCCCGCGTCGGTGGCGACGCACAGACCAAGGCCATGAAGCAGGTCGCCGGCAACCTCCGTCTGGACCTTGCTTCGTACCAGGAGCTCGCCGGCTTCACGCAGTTCGGCTCCGACCTCGACGAGGCTACTCAGAAGCAGCTGACCCATGGTGCCCGCATGACCGAGCTCCTGAAGCAGCCGCGCTACAAGCCGTTTGAGGTTGGCGAGCAGATCGTTACGCTGTTCGCTGGCAACGAGGGCTTCCTGGATGACCTGGAGATTGCCGACGTGCTGCCTTTCCGTGCCGAGCTCATCGAGTACATGGACAATGGCTTTGGCTCGCTGCTCGACAAGGTTCGCGCCAAGAAGATCGATGATGACACCAAGGCTGAGCTCTTGCGCGTCATCGGCGACTTCAAGCAGCAGTTCATGGCCAAGCACCATTCGGATGTTTCTGGATCAGAGGAGAACTAAGCCCCATGGCCAACCTTCGCGACATTAAGAAGCGAATCTCCTCGGTTACCACGACCAAGCAGATCACGCGCACGATGGAGATGGTCTCTACGGCCAAGATCCGTCGTGCCCTCGATCGCTCCAAGCAGGCCGAGCCCTATAAGGAGGCGCTGACCGACGTCATGTTGACGGTCGCCGGCGACGCCTCCTGTTCGGGCACCGATCCCATGCTGCAGAAGCATGAGAGCGTCAAGCATGGCCTGATTGTCGTTATTGCCTCGGACCGCGGCCTTGCCGGCGGTTTCAATACGACGGTGGAGCGCACGGCCGAAAAGCTCGCCGCTTCTTGGGCGAACGACGGCATCGAGTGCGAGATCATCGCGTGCGGGCGTAAGCCGGCCACGTATTTCCGTGACCGCGCAAACGTCGTCATGCACTTTGAGGGCAACTCCTCTGAGCCCGATTTCAATCAGGCCCGCATGATCTCCTCTCATATCTGCGATGCGTATCGTGCCGGTGAGCTTGACCGTGTCGAGCTTGTCTACCACCACGCCAAGAATCGCGTGGATCAGGAGCTTCGCGTCGAGCATCTGTTGCCGCTCGACCCCGAGATGATCGCTATGGCCCACGGTCCGCGTAAGAACGAGACCGACGCCCCTAAGCGCATCTCGTCCACGTTCGAGTTCGTGCCCTCTCCCGAGCATGTTCTCGGCAAGCTTGTGCCGTCTTATATCCTGACGGTCATCTACCAGGCCCTGATCGATTCGGCGGCTGCCGAGCAGGGTGCACGCCGCAAGGCCATGCACTCCGCGACGGAAAACGCCACCGCGATCATCTCGACCCTTACCCGCACGTATAGTCGCGTGCGCCAGGCTTCGATCACGACCGAGATTAACGAGATCGTCGGCGGAGCCTCAGCATTGGAGGAACAGTAATGGCTAATAACACCGTAAAGCTTGCGGTCGAGGAAGCCACCAAGAAGACGACTGCCGGTGATGGTCGCATCGTGCGAATCATCGGCCCTGTCGTCGACGTCAAGTTTGACGGTGCGGTGCCCCCGATCTACAACGCGCTCACGGTCGAGGCCGAGACCCCGATCGGTCATCTGAGCACGATCCTCGAGGTCGAGAGCCAGCTTCCGGGCGGCGTCGTCCGCACGGTCGCCATGTCCTCGACCGACGGCCTGCAGCGCGGCCTCATCGCCACCGATACCGGTGAGCCCATGAAGATGCCCGTTGGCCCCAAGACGCTCGGCCGTATTTGGAACGTCATGGGCAAGCCCGTCGACGGCAAGCCCATGCCCGAGGTGGAGGAGTTCTACCCCATCCACCATGCAGCGCCCCGTTTCGACGAGCTCACCACCAAGACCGAGATCTTCGAGACCGGCATCAAGGCCGTCGACCTGCTCGAGCCCTACATCCGTGGCGGCAAGACAGGCCTGTTCGGCGGCGCCGGCGTTGGCAAGACCGTCCTGATTCAGGAGCTCATCAACAACCTCGCCCAGGAGCACGGCGGCACCTCGGTGTTCACCGGCGTCGGCGAGCGTACCCGCGAGGGCACCGACCTGTTCCTCGAGATGAGCGAGTCTGGCGTTATCGACAAGACCTGCTTGGTCTATGGTCAGATGAACGAGCCGCCCGGAGCGCGTCTGCGCATCGGTCTGGCCGGCCTTACCACCGCTGAGTACTTCCGCGATCGCGGCCAGGACGTTCTGCTGTTCATCGACAACATCTTCCGCTTCTCCCAGGCAGGTTCCGAGGTTTCCGCACTGCTGGGCCGTATGCCGTCCGCCGTTGGTTACCAGCCCACGCTGGCAACCGAGATGGGCGACCTCCAGGAGCGCATTACCTCGACCAAGACGGGTTCCATTACCTCCGTCCAGGCTGTCTACGTCCCCGCAGACGACCTGACCGACCCGGCGCCTGCCACGACGTTTACGCACCTCGACGCCACCACGGTTCTTTCGCGTAGCATTTCGTCGCTCGGCCTGTTCCCGGCTATCGACCCGCTCGCATCTTCCTCCGACGCTCTCGATCCCTCGATCGTCGGCGAGGAGCACTACCGTGTCGCCGTCAAGGTCCAGGAGCTCCTGCAGGAGTACTCCGACCTTCAGGACATCATCGCCATTCTGGGTATGGACGAGCTGTCCGAGGAGCAGCGCCTTACGGTCAACCGTGCCCGTAAGATTCAGCAGTTCCTCTCGCAGTCCTTCCACGTCGCCGAGAAGTTCACCGGCAACCCCGGTGTCTACGTCCGCGTCGAGGATACCGTCCGCTCTTTCGCCGAGATTGTCGACGGCAAGGCCGATGACCTGCCCGAGCAGGCTTTCCGCTATGCTTCCACGATTGAGGACGTGCGCGAGCGCGCCCGCAAGATGGGGGAGAAGTAGGTTATGCGTATCCGCATCGTGTGCCCCGTGAGCTGCGCCTATGAGGGCGACGCTGCGTTTGTGTCGATTCCGTCCACGGATGGCGAGTTTGGCGTTCTGCCTGCTCACTCCAGCGAGATCTGCACGATCGACCGCGGTTACGTTCGCGTTTCCGATAAGGCCATGGGCACTGTCGACCACACGTTTGCCGTGGCCGGCGGCTATGCCCAGGTTGCGGACGATGTCGTGACCGTTCTCGCCGAGCGCGCTTGCGATTTGGCGACCGTCGATGCCGACAAGCTTAAAGCTGATATTCAAGGTTTTGAAGAGAAGCTGGGTAATTTGTCGGAGGATGATGCACGCCGCGCCTACCTCTATAATGAAATCGCATGGTGTAAGCTCAAGCTTGCCCAATAGTCAAACGATTTAGCGTTCGACCATTTGCGAACACATCATGCCCGGGATGGCCCAGCCATCCCGGGCATGCTTTTTGAAAGGGTAGACCTTGGATATTATCCGCGTTGAGGGTGGCCACGCCATCGGAGGCTCCGTGCCCGTCTCGGGTGCCAAGAACTCCGCACTCAAACTCATGGCGGCAACGCTTCTGGCGCCGGGCAAGACGACGCTGCAGAACGTGCCCGATATTTCCGATGTCCACGTGATGGGCAAGGTGCTCAAGGGCATGGGCGCTACGATCGATGTTCTCGACGAGCACACGCTCGAGATTGATACCTCTCAGGTCGATTCTTGGGAGGCCCCCTACGAGCTCGTTGCCAAGATGCGTGCTTCCACCGCCGTGATGGGACCCCTGCTGGGTCGCTTCCATCGCGCCAAGATCGCCATGCCGGGCGGCTGCAACCTGGGTGCTCGCAAGATCGATATGCACATTCTTGGTCTTGAGGCCCTGGGCGTTGAGTTCGATACCGCCCACGGTTACATCAACGCTAATGCGCCCCAAGGTCTGCGCGGTACCACCGTCACGCTCGAGTTCGCCAGTGTCGGTGCGACCGAGAACCTCATTATGGCATCCGTGCGCGCGCAGGGCACCACGGTTATCGACAATGCCGCCCGCGAGCCCGAGATCGTCGATCTCGCCAACATGCTCAACGAGATGGGCGCCAAGATTGTTGGCGCCGGCACGCCCGTCGTGACTATCGAAGGCGTGGAAGAGCTCCATCCTGTTACCCATCGCGTAGTAGGCGACCGCATCGAGGCCGGTACCTTTATCGTTGCCGGTGCGTTGATGGCCGACGATCGCGGTGTCGATGTCACGGGCTTTTGCCCCATTCACTTGGGCATGGTGCTCAAGAAGATGGAGCTCATGGGTATCGACTGCGAGCGCGTCGAGGATGGCGTCCATGTAAACCGTGCCGAGCGTATCAAGCCGGTCGACATCCAGACGCTTCCGTTCCCCGGCTTCCCGACGGACATGCAGGCGCAGATTATGGTGCTCTCCGCCCTTGCCGACGGCAGTTCCGTTATTACCGAGAACATCTTCGAGAATCGCTTTATGTTTGCCTCTGAGCTGGTGCGCATGGGCGCCGACATTCGTATCGAGAGCCATCATGCCATGATTCATGGCGTCAAGGGCTTCTCGGGTGCACAGGTTACCTCGCCCGATCTGCGTGGCGGAGCGGCCCTCGTCGTAGCGGGCTTGATCGCCGACGGGACGACCGAGGTTTCAGCCATCCATCACATCAAGCGCGGCTACGAGCAGTTTGTCGAAAAGCTGCAGGCGCTCGGCGCGCATGTCGAGCATGCTACCGTCCCCGATCCCGTCATCTACTAATACAGGTTGCCTATGTTTAATAAAAAGCCCCTCGCGGATACTAGCACCCGAAGACCCTCAACTGGTGCGCAGGCCAAGATCTACAGTCGCGATAACGTGGCTCGCTATTCCGAGCGCGCTCGTCAACGTCGTCGTAGCCACACGATTCGTCACGTCGCGCTCATTGTCGTGCTTGGCGTGCTGCTGAGTGCCACTACCGCTGCCGGCTTGTGGTTTGCCACCATTATGGGCAAGCTCGGCGATTCTAATGTCATTACCGACAATCTACGTCGGGTTCTGGTTGACACCGATGAGGCAAAGGATCCGTTCTACGTGCTGCTTCTTGGCACCGACGGCCGTCCGGGCGAGGATACGTATCGTGCCGACTCGATTATCCTGGCACGCATCGACCCCACGCAAAAGCAGGCGACGCTCATTTCCGTTCCGCGCGACACCAAGGTCGAGTACAAGGGCGAGACCATGAAGATCAACGCCTGCCATACCGTTGGCGGCGCCGAGGCCATGGTCGAGGCGGTCAACGAGCTATGCGGTGTTCAGATTTCCCACTATGCCGAGGTCAGCTTCGACGGTATGCAGGCGCTGATTGATTCGGTTGGCGGTATCGACATTAACGCAACCGATGATGTTGACGACCCCGAGCACCTGGATATTAAGATTACCGCTGGCCAGCAGCATATGGACGGTGCCACCGCCCTTACCTATGCCCGCTGCCGCTACACCTATGCCGACGGCGATTACACGCGCATGCGCCACCAGCGTCAGGTGCTTGGCGCCCTTGCCAACCAGATTCTCAATAACTTCGATGCCACGAAGATTTTTGGCCTGGTTAATTCGCTGTCCGATATGCTCGTAACCGATATGAGCGTTCAGGATATCGTGGCTACGGTCAACGCCATGCGCGGTATGGATGTCGACGGTATCTACTCGGCCAACCTGCCCTCGTACGCCGACGACAGCACCATGATCGACGGTGTGAGCTACGTCTTTGTCTACGAGGACGAGCTCAAGGAAATGATGGAGCGCGTCGATGCCGGCAAGGATCCCAAGGGTCCCAACACCATGGGTCTTTCCGACGGTTCCAGCTCTACGATTGGCGACCTGAACAACAACACGTCTGACGACTACGCAAACGGTACCGCAACCTCATCGGTCAGCTCTGACGATTCCGATGACTCAAGCGATTCGAGCGATTCGGACTACTACGAAGAGCCCACCGGCGACGGCAACGGCTACGAAGCTAACTACTAAGTTACGGCGTTTTACCAAACGCCGTAACGGCTCGACGCTGCGCGCCGCCCAAGGCGACAATTTGTCATTCAAAAGGCAGGGCATGACCAGAAGGTCAATGCCCTGCCTTTTTCATGCCAACTTGTTCGCCTTGGACGTCGCTCGCTGACGTTGGCTCAACATGCGGTGCTGACTACTCCCCTTGCACCAAAAACCGCCCCGTTCTCAGTTTTGAGGACGGGGCGGTTTTGCTTACCTAGATTGTTCGAGTTCCTTATGCAAAGCGGGCGACGAGCTCCTGGAGCACGTCGGTCATCTTGACGAGCGAACTGACCGGGACGAACTCGTTGACGCCGTGGTAGCAATAGCCGCCGGTGGAAAGGTTGGGGCAGGGCAGACCGCGGAACGACAACTGTGCACCGTCGGTGCCGCCGCGAATCGGCAGCACTTGGGGTTCAACGCCGCAGGCAAGGTAGGCTTCCTTGGCAACATCAATAAGCTCGGGATAGTCACGAACGATTTCGGCCATATTTCGATACTGCTGCTTAATCTCGACCGTCACGCGCTCCTCACCCAGACGCTGGTTGAGCATCGAGGCGGCGGCATCAATAAGGTCGAGTTTCTGCTGGAACTTGGCGGCGTCATGGTCGCGGACGATATAGCGCGCTGTGGCGTGATCGACGGTCGCAGATACACCCTCAAGGTGATAAAAGCCCTCGTAGCCTTCCGTATACTCCGGGCGCTGCACGTAGGGGAGCAACGCGTTGAAGTCGCAGAACAGATTGCCTGCGTTGATCATACGGCCCTTGGCGTCGCCCGGGTGGATGGACTGGCCCTCAAAGCGGACGGTCGCCTCGGCGGCGTTAAAGCACTCCCACTCCAGCTCGCCGATGGGGCCGCCGTCGACCGTGTAGGCGTACTTGCAGCCAAAGGTATCGATATCCAACAGCTCGGCTCCGTGGCCGATCTCCTCGTCAGGGCAGAAGCAAATGCCGAGTGCGGGATGGGGCAGAGAGGGGTCCTGAGCGATACGCGCGACAAGTGACATGATCTCGGCGACGCCTGCCTTGTCGTCCGCGCCCAGCAGCGTGGTGCCATCGCTGCAGACCAGGTCCTCACCCACGAGGTCATTCAGGGCGGGAAGCTTGGCGGTACTCATGGCAACGGGCTTACCGTCAACCGTGCCGCAGACCAGGTCGCCGCCTTCGTAGTGTACGATGTGCGGTTTCACGCCGGCACCCGGTGCAACTTCGGTGGTGTCGAGATGGGCGATCAGGCCCAGGGCGGGCTTGTCCTCAGCGCCCGCACTTGCGGGGATATGCGCGCAGACATAGGCGTGCTCGGTCACGTGGGCATCTTCCGCACCAAGCTCGCGCAGCTCTTCAGCCAGCACGTTGGCAAGGTCAAACTGAACGGGGCTCGAGGGTACCTGGTCGCAGTTTGCATCCTCGGACTGCGTGTTGATCTGGACGTAGCGCAAAAAGCGCTCGAGGACATCGGGGCTCGTGGTGGTGTTTTCCATAAAGACCGCTCCAATCTTGGTCGTCGTGTGCAACAAGAACTCTAGCACGGTATGCCACGGCATACCACGACGCTTGGATGGGGTAGAATCAGCCATTGAATGCAGAAGGGACGGAAGATCATGGATACGACAAATAGCTCGCGCGAACTACATCTGACGGTGGCGAACGAAGACTACTTGGAGTGCATGGTTCGCATTGAAAGCGAAGAGGGGGAAACCAACGGCGTGCGATCGGTCGACATCGCGCAGCGCCTTGGCGTCTCCAAGGCATCGGTCAATAAAGCGGTTTCGGCGCTCAAGGCATCCGAGCTTGTCGAGCAATCGCATTACGGCAAGGTAATCCTGACCGATCGCGGCCGCGAGGTTGGCACGGCTATCTGGTACCGTCATCGCCTCATCCGCACGTTTTTGGTTCAGGAGCTCGGTGTCGAATTTGAGCGAGCCGATTCCGAGGCCTGCATGATGGAGCATGCGCTATCCGAGGACACGATGAGCCGCTGGCTCGCCTATCTCGAAAAGCAGGGAATCAGCGTCGAGGAATAGCGGGATATATATGGATACGAGTTATTACAACCGCTTTGGTGCCGAGGAACTTACGCGCCGCTTGTCGAGCGAGACCTTGTTGGCGCAGGGTCCCATGGGCAGTGTTTTGTTGAGTGAGTACGATGCCGCCGACATTCCACCGGCGTTTTGGAATCTGGCAGAGCCGCAGACCGTTTCTCGTATCCATCGCTTGTATGTCGCCGCCGGCGCGCAGGTGCTCATTACCAACACCTTTCAGGCATCAAGCTATGCCCTCAAGCACGACCAGATTGCGCCGTCCGTGGCGGAGGTCAATCGCGGGGCCGTCGACGATGCCCGCCAGGCGCACCCTCAGCTGCTGCTGGGCTCGATGGGTCCGATCGGTATTGAGTGGTTTGCCGAGGACTCGGCCGAGTTTCGTGAGATCCGAGGCATTGCGCGCGAACAGGCGCACGCCTTGCTCAATGCTGGTGTTGACGGTCTGCTGATCGAGACGGTGACGTCTATCCGTAATTTGCAGCCCATGCTTGCCGGCGCCCGAGATGCCGCCGACGGCATGCCTGTTCTGGTGAGTTTTGTCGTTGACGATAAGGGCGACCTGTTGGGCGATGGCCTCAACATCGAGGCAGCCGTTTTGTACGCCGAAAAACACGGCGCAAACTCGGTTGGTGTTAATTGCTGTTCGCTTGCGGCCGCGAACGCGGCGGTGCCCAGGATGGTTGCATCGGCGACTACTCCCGTCACGGTGCGTCCCAACGTGGGCGATCCGGTCCAGACTCAGGATGGCCCCGTATGGCACGAGAACCCCGAAGCTTTCGCGCGCGCATGCATCGAATGGAGACATGCCGGTGCCGCAATGGTGGGCAGTTGCTGTGGAACCACGGCAATCACTACGGCAGCGATGGCCGAGGCGCTCGATATATAAAGGGCAAAACCGCTCCATACGGGGCGGTTTTTTTATTGCCTGCATGTCCTCGGCAGCATTTGCCCAAATGGTGAATGCTGGTGCCGGCAGGTTGCCGAGCGTGTATCGCGGGTATACCTCATGCGTACCATGATCCAAACACTGTGAGGTGTCTGCGCGTGTGCGCGATAATTCATTTTGGAACTGACGGTTGGCGCGCTCGCGTCGATGAGGACTTCACTGCCGATAACGTTGCCCGTATCGCCGATGCCGTCGGCGAGTTGTGGCAAAAGACCAATCCGGGCAAAACGGTATATATAGGGTTCGACACTCGGCCCCTGGCGCGCGAGTTCGCTGAGCTTGCGGCGGGTGTGCTAGCAGCGCACGGGCTAGACGCCGTGCTCGCTTCGCGACCTGTTCCGACCCCTGCCCTTACGTGGGCGGCGGCTTATGACGGTGAGGCGTGCGGCGCGCTCATGGTGACGGGGTCCCATCATCCGCAGGGTTATCTGTGTCTCAAGATTCGCATGGGTGACGGCTCGACCGCCAACCAGGATGTCATCGAAGAGCTCGAAGAGACCATGGCTCCCGAGCCAATGGGGATCGAGGGGCAATATCGCACCGCGGATATCATTCCTGACTATATGCAAGCGGTGGCATCGTTTGTCGATGCCGAAGCCATCCGCGCCGCGCACCTGCGCGTGGTTGTTGACCCCATGGGCGGCGCAGCCCAGGGCTATCTAGCCGACTTGCTGCGCGAGCTTGGCGTTGAGGTGCACGAGATTCACGCCGGGCAGGCGCCTGACCAAGAAGATATCTGCCCCGACCCCGTTGAGCCGTGGGTGGACGCTTGCGAGCATACGGTTATCGAGGACGGAGCTTGCGCTGGCCTGGTGACCGACGGCGACGCCGACCGTATCGGCGCGGTTGACGAGCGCGGCAGATATATACATCCGCATCAGATCATGGCGCTCGTTTTGGGCGACTTGGTTCAATTTCGTAATTTGGAGGGACGCGTCGTCGTCAATCTTTCGTGCTCGACGCTCGTGCGTCGCATTGCCGAGGCGCTTGGCTGCCGCGTGACCGTCAAACCAGTCGGTTTCAAATATATAGCGGCAGAGATGAAGAAGGGTGGCGTCCTCATAGGCGGCGAGGAAGCCGGTGGTATCGGCATCGCCGCGCATATGCCCGAGCGCGATGGAATCCTCGCCTGTCTGATTCTGTGTGAGCTTATGGCAAAGACGGACGCGCCTTTGGGCGTTCTGGTCGACCAACTCGAGGACAGTTTTGGTAAGACGAGTTACGGTCGACGCGATTTGCGCCTTGAGGCCGAAGATGCCGAAACGTTACGAACCCTGCTGCCGGGCGTAAACCCCAAGTCGATTTGTGGCAAGGTGCCGCAAAACGTTAGTCATATGGATGGCTTGCGTTTAGCATTCGAGGATGACACGTGGCTGCTGGTCCGTCCTAGCGGGACCGAACCAGTGGTGCGCGTCTACGCCGAGGGGTTCTCGGTGGAAGAACGTGATGAGTTGCTCGATGCTGGCTGTGCTTTAGCTAGGGGAACGTATCCGCTTTAACCATGAGACTGCCTTATATAAAGAGATGCTCGGTGAGCGGTAGTTAACGGCTGGCAAACGTTAGTCGGATCCCAAATTGTGTAGGAAATGTGTACGCCCAGATTCCCGCCCCCGGCGCCCCTCCGGTCTGGCAATATATCTCCTTGCCGCGCGGCCCGGTCGGACCGGACCAGCCGCCAGGCGTGCACCTTGAGAACCG
>CABRBD010000012.1:0-114278 GCA_902469185.1 uncultured Collinsella sp.
CGGTTCTCAAGGTGCACGCCTGGCGGCTGGTCCGGTCCGACCGGGCCGCGCGGCAAGGAGATATATTGCCAGACCGGAGGGGCGCCGGGGGCGGGAATCGCGCACTCCATATTTTGTTCACAAATGAATAGGTCCCTCAGTCGCATCACTGAGGTTAAAACTGAAGCATTGGCTTCTGATATTGGCGATGACCAGCTGGTTTATAGGTGTTAAGGCATCGGTCATCTCTGGAGCGCCACTTTACTCCAAAAGCATCAGCTATTTGTTTCCCGTCGGTAAAAGGCAGGTTTTGTTCGCCAAGCGTTCTTATATATAGAGAAGTTCGGGTTCGAACCCGTGGCGCGGCAACAAAAAAGCGACCAGCCGGAGCCGATCGCTTTCTATTCTATGCTGGATCATCCAGAGGGCGCTTCCGAACTCATTTTCTCGCTGCCATTCATGCTTTCGAAGCATCGTTCGACCTCCACAGCCTCATGTTTTGAGGATCTGCCGTGTTTATCACTGTTATTAATGAGTGTGTGGAAGTGATCCTCATACAGATACGTGCGATCCGCCAGAGAACTGAGAAGCATCTCTCTGCAGCCCTCGTTGCCTATCCTCGCATCTCTCAGGTCTTCCGGAAATTCACAATCAGTCTTAGGGTCAATTTGTTTCCGTTTTCAGAGACTTGTTTGAGAGTTTTTAAAGACAGTTCAAAACAATAAGTGAGACACCATAAAGCAGAGCAAGATGTGCCGGATAGAAAATGTAGAAGAAATATTTGAGCTTCAGCCCTCGCTTACCATTATAAAGATTGATAAGCAGCAACGAAACGACCGCGGCAGCAACATCAGGATTAAGTACATTAGCTGCAGCAAGCTCGAATCCGCCGCCAACTATATGGCATGACGAAAGGAGCACTGCACATACTGCAGCAAAGAACATCTTGGCCTTGCTGTCGTGGAATAAATAGAATGCAGCCACAAGCATAATGCCATACACACCGCCATCTAGTTTAGTGTATTCAGCTGCCAGTGCTGTCAAAACAATCAGAGCAGTTTCTGCGATGTATCTTTTCCGTTTTGAAAGACTTTGTATCTTTTCCAGAACAATCAAAAAGACCAAGGAAAGCAGGAGCTCACACATAACATTTTGTTGCCGAAGGTCAAATAGTTGCCCGGTTTGGACGAAATCGTATATGGGCTCCGCAATGATTGCGAAGACAAGCATATTTCGCAGGTACTTCTTTAAGTCATGAGTATGCAAAAATCCCTCAACTATCAAAAAGCAAAATAAGGGAAATGCAATTCTGCCAAGAACATGAAGCATATCCGAAGCCTCGCTTAGAATCGCCCACTGTTCGTCTGATATCTGACTGTACGATGCGTGAGTCATGATTCCATTGGTCAGGACGATCCTGCTTACATGATCGAGAACCATCGAAATGGCTGCTATTATCTTTAATGTGCTGCCGCTAATTCCGTATCTATTTGTTTTCATTTCGTATTCCTTACTTTGGGTGGGCCGTCAGGGGTTCAGCCTGCTCCGCAGGCGGCCGCTGCGGCGCTTCGCGCCTTGCGCGCTGCGCTGGCAAACGCTCACGCGTTTACTCAGCTCCGCGCCCTTTCGGGTTCGAACCCGCGTCGCGGCAACAAAAAAGCGGCCGGCATCCGCCAGTCGCTTTTCCATTCTATGGTGGGCCGTCAGGGGTTCGAACCCTGGACCTTGGGATTAAAAGTCCCCTGCTCTGCCAGCTGAGCTAACGGCCCGCGGGTGGCATTGTACCACGGTCTGAGACTATTCCCAACTCCATTGGCCGTTCTGGAAAATCACAACTTCACGTCCATCAGGCGTAATGCCCGTAATATCGATGTCGTCCGTGCCAATCATAAAATCGACGTGCGTGCTCGAGACGTTAACGCCATGCTCCAGGAGCTCTTCCTTGGACATGTCATACCCACCCTCGATGCATTCGGGGAAACCGACACCTAGCGCGAGATGGCAGCTAGCGTTCTCGTCATAGAGCGTATCGTAGAACAGTACGCCACTTTCGCGGATCGGCGTGTTCTTGGAGATGAGCGCGACCTCTCCCAGGTGAGCAGCGCCCTCGTCAGTATCGATGATGCTTGCGAGCGTTGCCTTGCCCACACGGGCATCGTAGTCCACTACGCGGCCGCCCTCGAACTTAATCCAAAAATCGTCGACCTTATTGCCATGGTGGATGAGCGGCATGGCCGAGTAGACGATTCCGTCAGCGCGCATGCGATCAGGCGAGGTAAAAACCTCCTCGGTGGGGATGTTGGGGAAGAAGGGGTGGCCATCGGGCGTCTTGCCCTTGCCGCCGGCCCACTCGTGACCTTTCGTCATGCCAATCGTCAGATCGGTTCCGTTCGAAGCGGTGTAGTGCAGGCAATCAAATTGATTATCGTTTAGGAAACGCAGGTTCTTTTCGAATGCGGCGTCATGGAGTTCCCAGTCGCTCTCTGGGTCCTGGCCATCGGCGCGCGCGGTGTGCAGAATCGCATTCCACAGCTTATAGATTGCAACCTCATCGGCGTCTCCCGGGAACACCTCGTGCGCCCAAGCCACGACCGGAGCGCCGGCGATGCACCACGGATTGATGTTGTAATCCAGTCCACGGCGGAAAACTTTGCATTGCGTATTCCTCGCCTTGGATGCCGCGGCCGGCTTGGCTGGATCGATGCCCTTGAGGGCCGCAGGATCCGCCCCCTCGATAAAGACAAAGCAGGCACCATCCTGGGCCAGGGAATCCAGCTGCATGCGCTTCCACTCGGGCGTCTGCTCAAAATAGCTTTTATCGACATGCTCGTACGTGAGCCTCGTCACGGCATCATCGGCCCAAATGACCGTCACGTGGCCAGCGCCGGCGGCATAAGCCTCCGCGACCACCACGCGGGCAAAAGGCGCGCACTCGACCGGAGACTGAACGACAACCTCCTGGCCGGGCTTGACGTTTACGCCCTTGCGGACAACCAGACGCGCATAGTTTTTAATCTTGGGCTCCAGGGCCTTCATGCCCTCCAGAGCTTCTTCGACCGTCAGGGCAGCTCGAATCATGTGCCACTCCATCTATCTATAGAACAGTAAAAAGCGCGCCGCAAAAACGACGCGCCTTATATCTTAGCGATAAGTATGCATGCAAACGCTATTTCTTCTTGGAGTCCTTTTTGTCCTCCTCGGCAGCCGCGCGCTCAATAAGAGCGTTGAGCTTGTTCTCGGACATGCCCTCGGCCTGCGTGCGGTACATGTTGCGCAGGGGACGAATACGAACGAAGTCGTAGATAAAGTCACCCAAAATGACGACGTAGGACAAAACGATGCCGACCATCTGGACAGGGCTGGACACCATGCCAGCGGGAGCGAAGTAGAGCGAAGCCAAAATTGCCACGACGAGTACCATGCCGATAGTAAGCACGGCCCACCAGATACGACGGCGCTTGGTGTAGTCCTCATCCTGCTTGAGAAGGATATTCGACACCGTGTAGATGCGGTCCTCCTTGGCGCGCTGCTTAGCCTTGCGGGCGCGCTTCTCCTCTTTAGAGAGGCCCTCGAGGTTCTCGCCCTTCTCGAGCTCTTTGCGGCGTGCCTTAGACGAAGCCGGCACGACGCGGACAGAGCTCGCTGCCTGACGGGCAGGCTTAGCAGATGCGGCGGACTTGCGCGCAACCCCGGTAACCTCGTGGGATTGCGTGCGCTTGTTCGTGGCGCTACGGGTACTCACTTATGCGTTCTCCTTCATGCTTGTGAACTGGGAGCCCGTGATGATCTGGAAGGCCTCGCGATAGCGCTCGGACGTGCCATCGATGACCTCGGCGGGCAGGTGCGGGGTCTCCCCCGTCATATCCCAGTTGGCCTTGAGCCAATTGCGGACGAATTGTTTGTCGTAGCTGGGCTGGATCTTGCCCTCCTCGTAGCTGGCAGCAGGCCAGAAACGGCTGGAATCGGGCGTGAGGCACTCGTCGATCAGCGTGACCTTGCCATCGATGACACCAAACTCGAACTTGGTGTCGGCAATGATGATGCCACGGGTCGCGGCGTACTCGGCAGCGGCCTTGTAGATCTTGAGGGAAAGGTCACGAATCTGCGTGGCGATATCCTCGCCCACGATCTCGCAGCAACGCTCGAACGAGATGTTCTCGTCGTGGTCACCAATCTCGGCCTTCGTGGACGGCGTGAACAGCGGCTCGGGAAGCTTGGAAGCCTCGGTCAGGCCCTCAGGCAGCTGGATGCCGCAGACGGTGCCGTTCTCGTCGTAGGTCTTCTTGCCCGAACCGGTCAGATAGCCGCGGACGATGCACTCGATAGGAATCGTTTGGGCCTTTTTAACCAGCATGGCGCGGCCAGCGAGGTAGTCACGATACTCAGCAAACTCCTCGGGGAAATCCGCCGGGTCGATGGAAACGAGATGGTTGGGGACGATGTCGGCAAACTTATCAAACCAGAATGCCGAGATGCGGTTGAGCACCTCTCCCTTAAACGGAATCTCGTCGGGAAGAATGAAGTCGAACGCAGAAATGCGGTCGGTGGCGACCATCAGCAGGTTTTCACCGGCATCGTAGATATCACGAACCTTGCCACGGGAATCCGGACGACGCTCCATCGTTGTCACGTGAGTCACTCCTTACCAAAATACGACAGTAATGCGGGTTCTTTCCCGCACGTTTTCGCAAACTCGGAGCGGCAGGGATGAAACCCCTCCTTCACCGAATAGCGAAAAGCTAGTGCTCCATTGTAGTAGATGCCGCGTCCGCCGTGTGCTCGCGAGGCAGATGAATCGTAAAAGTCGTACCCTTTCCAAGCTCCGACTCCACGGAAATGTAGCCATGATGTCGCTCGACGATCTGTTTAGTCACGGCGAGGCCCACGCCCAGACCGCCCGCCTCACGGGCACGGCTGGCATCGGCGCGCCAAAAACGGCCGAAGATGCGCGACAAGTCATCCTTGGCAATACCGATGCCGGTATCAGAAACGGCGACGCTGACGTGTTTGCGGTCACTGAGCACCGACACCACGACCCAACCGCCCTCGGGGGTGTAGCGCATGGCGTTGCTCATGAGATTGATGACGCATTGTGTGATCATGTCGGGATCGGCTTCGACGACATCGTCGTGACCTTGGGTCTCGTCAGCAAAGCGCAAGCGCAGATCGCGGTCGACAAACAGGCGCTCCTGGGCATTGACGATGGAACGCACGAAAGGAACCATGTCCACCGGCTCAAGGTTGAGCGGAGCCGTGCTGTTTTCCATGCGCGACAGGTCGAGCATCTGCTGCACCAGACGAGCCAGGCGACGCGTCTCGGAAGCAACAGTCTCCAAGTGCTCATCGTCGGTAGGATATACGCCATCCTGCATGGCCTCGACCGTTGCGAGCATGGCCATAAGCGGAGTACGAAGTTCGTGAGCCACGTCCGAGGTCAAACGTTTCTCGTGTTTCATATCCTTCTCGAGCGAAGTGGCCATCTCATCGAAGGTCTCACCCAGCTGATCAATCTCGTCATCGCCGCGCAAGCCCGTACGAGCAGACAGATCGCCATCGCGAATTTGCTTGGCCGTGCTGGTAATACGGTGAATCGGCTTGGTGAGCATGCGCGACACGAGTGATCCGATAACGACCGAAATGCAAACTGCAACAACCGCAGCAAGGGCCATGGCGTTAAAGGTCTTCTCCCTAAACGCAGAATCTGCCTTGGTGAGCAAGGCATCGGAGCCGATGGCCCACAGCTTTACTTGTCCGACATGCTCGCCGGAAGACGTTATGATTTCGACGTTTGCAACGCTATCGGAGCCGGTGGGAGCCGACGAGACCGGACTATGCGATGCTTTTTTCCCGCTCGAGCTGCTCGACGGCGATTCGTTCTCGCGCACATCGGCGGTCGCGCTTGCCGAAGGCCATGAGTCGTCATAAACGACAACGCCTTTCTTGTTGACGACCTGCATACCCAAATCGTCGGACACCAAACTCGATGTCGCGACCGTACGTAGCTCGCCCGCAGTCCAATTGCCGTTTTCCTCATACGACGTCGCAAGCTTTTCGGCAGCGGAATTTGCGATTTCGACGATATTAGAGCGCGTGTAATCCGAAAAGACCGTGCCCCACACAACAGAGACCACGCCCACCAGCACCAATACCGTCATGAGCGATGTCAGAGCAAAAGCAAGTGCCATGCGCGAGGGATAGCTCATCGTTGGCCGTGAATCGGAACGAGGCGTGTTCCAACTAGCCTTGGAACCCGCCTCGCTCTCCTGCTTGTGCTTTTGTCCGATTTCAAAGCGCGCAGGTGTCATATGTGATTTCCCTATTTCTCGTCCGACTTATCGGTCTTGACCGGAGCCTCGAAGCGATAGCCGACACCGTGGACGGTGTAGAGCCACTTGGGCTTCTTGGGATCATCGCCCAGCTTGGCGCGAAGGTTCTTCACGTGGCTATCGATGGTGCGCTCATAGCCCTCAAAGTCGTAGCCGAGCACCTTCTCGACCAGCTCCATGCGGTTGTAGACGCGACCGGGGTGACGGGCAAGCGTGGTGAGCAGCTTAAACTCGGAAGCCGTCAGGTCGACTTCCTTGCCCTCGACCAAAATCTTGTGGCCCGAGATATCGATGACCAGATCGCCGAAGTCGAGTACCTCGACGGCTGGCTCGTCGGCCTGATGGGCACGGCGGAACAAGGCGCGTACGCGCGCGACAAGCTCGCGCGGCGAGAACGGCTTAATCAGATAGTCGTCGGCGCCGAGCTCAAGACCGATAATACGGTCCTCGATCTCGCCCTTAGCCGTCAGCATGATGATGGGGACATCCGAGGTATCGCGAATGGTGCGGCAAACGCGCTCGCCGGGGATCTTGGGGAGCATAAGGTCGAGCACGACCAGGTCAAACTGATGCTTCTCGAACTCCTCGATCGCGGACTGGCCGTCGCCGACGCCCACAACCCAGTAGCCTTCGCGCTCGAGATAGGCAGCGACGGCGTCACGGATTGCCTTCTCATCCTCGACCAGCAGAATCTTTTTTGCATCTGAAGCCATAACACGGCCCCCCCTGTCTCAATTAGCTAAGAACAAGCCCATTTTAACGCACCTGAACCCGCCGGATGCCACTATGACGCGGCAGCTCGGCGGGCGGTACTCACAATTACAACGCGCTTATTCCCCTGTTGGCGCCTTTTTAACCCCTCTAAGCTTAAAGAGAGAATAGGCGTGCGGTGACCGTCTCTGGTATACCCTGGCTGTTGCGCACCGTGGCGTACGTAAGGAATGAGTCCGATTTTCCCGCCGTAGCTGGATAATCGCCATACTCCAGGGCTCGGTCGGGCGACAGAAGCGAGCCGTAGGTCTTAGCCGAAGTGTCAATCAAAAAATGCGACGCCTGGACTTTAACCAGGTATTTATTTTTCCTTCCCGCAACGCACGCGAGCGGCTCACGCGAAAGGAAGAGGTATGGCCCGCCCTCGTTACCGATATAGGTGCCCATATTGCCCAGGCTACCCACACCGTTATACGTCGCCTCAATGGAGAACACGAAGGTGTCGCCCATATACACGGCCTCGAAAGGCGAAACCGACGAAGGAAGCACCAGCTGAGCTCGCTTCGTATTGTTGCCGTCAGTCAGGTCGATCGCCGTCATACCGTAATAGACGCCCTCATCATTGTGCACGCGGGGCGAGATGGTCAGGATGCCGTCGCTCACACGCGGGGCGGATGCGAAGCGGCCCGTCGACTTCCAAATAGTCTCAGGCTTGGACTCGCTGGGCGACTGACGGTAGCAGTACGAATCGTTACTCGTCTTGCTGCCGCCGGACGAGGGCATCTTATACCAGATGACCGACGACCCATACGCTGTGAAGAGCGGCGGATCGTAATTTTCGCCACCGCGATCGAGCTCGACAGCGTTGCCGGTAAGGGAGGAGCCTGCAAGGTTTTGCGCATAGAGTTTCCAAGACGCATTGGCAAAGTTCATCTCGACCCACGCGAACACGCCATCACCCGCGCGAACGTCGTAAAACGCATAACCAGTTCCCTCAACGGGATCCTCGATAAGTGTGGTAAGCGAGCCATCGCCCAGGTTGAGCACACCAAGCGTATTGGCATGCAGGGCAGAAGCAGGCGCCATCATCGCGGCAGCGTAGTCGCCATCGCAGTAGTACAGCAGCGTGCCCAGCGGCAGCGTCCACGACGCCGCCGGCTCAAGATCGATATCAACAGCTTCGTACTCATCAGTGATCGAGACAATCTTCGAATCGTCCTTGATAACCTGCGGCTCGCCGGCGGCACCGTCGCTGGTGCCCGTTTTTTTCGAGCAACCGGCAAGCACCGTGGCAGCGCCCGCGGCAGCACCGCCGAGCACAAAGCCACGGCGCGATATTCCATTCTTGATGTGGTCGGCGATACCCATTAGGCGATCTCGGCGCGAGCGGCCTCGATAGCGCGTGTAAGCTGGTCGGCGCAGGAGGTCTTTTTCATACCGCAGGTATTACCGGCGAGAACCTCGATTACGCGATCAGCAGGAGCGCCCTCGACCAGCTTGGAGATAGCCTTGAGATTGCCGTCACAGCCGCCGGTAAACTCAACGCCCAGCACCTTGCTGCCATCGTCAGAGAGATTGAGGTGAATATTGCGAGAGCATACACCCTGCGGCTTGTAGTCAAAACTAATCATTGAGATCCCCTCTCAGAAAGAAATTTCAGACGTCTATTATCCCCGCCTGGGCCGACTTATTATCGCAAGCACCGATTCAACATCCTACGATGCATGGACTCGCGGGGGCAAGATTAGCAGTCCGCACCCTGTGCGTGGACCGTGCGCTTCTCCCGATACATATTGTGGTCGGCGACACGATATACATCGGCCAGCGTATTTCCAGCCGTCTCGACGGTCGCCACGCCAATCGATGCGCTGACCGTCAGGACCTCATCGCTTACCGCGGCAAGACCGAGACGAAGATCCTGTTCCAGCCCGAGCGCAGACTCGTTGTCAGTATGGGGGCAAACCAGCAAAAACTCGTCGCCGCCAAGGCGCATCGGCAGATAATCCGCACCAGCCACCCGCCGCAGCACGGACGCCGTCCGTCGCAGCAGTTCATCCCCCATCTCGTGACCATAGATGTCGTTGGTCCGCTTGAGATAATTGCAGTCCAACATAATCACGCTCACGGGCAAGTCCTCGTTTACCAGGCTATCTCCGCGCGATTCAAGATAGTTGCGGTTGCGAAGCCCCGTCAGTTTGTCTTGATATGACAGCTCCTCGGCATGCTTGACCATCGATATGTTGTGCGTCGCCACGACGACCGACTCCAGCCGGCCTTGCTCATCGCGATGCTGGGGGACAACCTGTAGCGAGTACCAAGCGCCTCGACAATCTCGCACCTCGGCAGCCAAGTACGGTACGCCCTCCATACGTTCACGAAGCGAACTTATATCTACGAGTCCCACAACCGCTTCGCGGCTTTCGGGGCTCACGATATCCCGGCAGACCGTGTCCATAAAGTCATATGCCTCGCTGTGCTCGGCAAATATTTTCGCTATCGCCGGCGACATATTGATCCCCTCGATCTCGAGGGTGTCGAGATGCAAAAGGAAGGTCGAATCGTAGATGGCGCTTATGGCATTGATAATGCCGAGCTGTTTATCCTTTTCGACCAAATTGCGGTGGTCAACGATATTTCGAGCCAACAGCACCACGACCCAAAACGCAAGACACACCAAGACGCCGACGGCGACAAATGAAATCCCGTCAGACATGACCTCAGATTTGGGATATAGCGCAAACAGGCGGTAGTCCTTATATGCCGCACGCACGGCATACCATTCGTCTCCTCGATATTCGATGCGCGTCAGGCCGTCGTCTTTCCACTCAACTCCTACGCTGGTGAGGAGTCGGGCGAGCGACACGTCAGCATCGGCACTGTTGGATGAGACAATCTCCGCATCCTCCATAACAAGCACCGTGGGACCCTGGTGGAAGGTACTGTTCGAAAGCACGTCGGCTATGGCATATGAATAGTCGTCCGCCGTATCGGAAACAAGTGAGCGGTATGCCAAGGCAACGCCGTCGCCATACGGAACAGCACAGACGGCAAAAACGACACCACGGCGCTCATCGACAGTTGAGTAGGTCACTTTGGAACCTTGATACATCGATGCGACCGGCGAACAGGCCAACTCATCTCGCCACAACATGAGCGGATCGCGACCATCGATGTCGTAGTGGGCAGCCATATGGCCATCGGAGTCCATGACCATCAGCCCCGAAAGGTTCTCGGCATGGACAAATTGCTCGATAAGATCGTCGTTAACCTCAACGCGATCAGAGGACAGGAACGTCACAAACGATTCGACCGCGGCGAGCAAATCGTGCGTCGCCTCGGTTTTTCTCCCCTGTTCGTAGCGGTCATATTTTTCGCAAGCGTTCTCCAAAAACACCATGGTTTCTTGGCCAAACCCAAGCGTTTTTTCGAGGCAGCGATGGGTTCCAACCGTATACAACAGGCCTAACAAGACGGCGCTGACAATAACGCTGGCAGCTATGACGTTCAGAGTCTTTCGACTCAAGCGGTGCTCATCAGTTGTCATGAATTTCCTCCTTGCCCGCCCGTCGTCGCTCCTGTCTTGTAATTGCCCACAATACGGTCAATCGTGCCATCTCGATCCATGTCGAACAGCGCGGTATTGAGATCCTTTACGACCGATCCTTCATAGCTGTCATCAAACGCGACGCCCAGGTCAACCGTCATAACATTGTCGGCAAACACACGGTAAACGCCGGGATACTGAGCAACGAGTCGGTCAAGCGACTGGACATCCGCCATCCAGCAGTCAACGTACCCTTTGACTAGAGCGGCTTTGCAGAGTTCGGCAGAGCCATATGATTTGATTTGAACGTCCGACGAGACCCCCAGATCCCCCGCAAGCAATCGGCGTTCACTCACCGAACCCGCAATCACCGCAATGGTCTTACTTCCATCGAGATGTGCCAAGGACTTGATGCCACTCGTTTTCTTGGCGGCAACCGAGACCGTCACGGTTAGATACGGCTCGGTCCAGTAATACTTATCCTCGCGATAACAGGGAGAATAGTCACACCACAGGCAATCGATATCACCGTTTTTGAGCAGCCGGTCGCGATCGTTCCAGTCAATATCGACAAACTGTGGCTTGAGCCCCGCACGCTTGCAGGCCTCGCGGGCGATGTCGATATCGATACCGGCGTAATCGCCCGTGGTATCGACATACACATAGGGGTCGTTATCCGTAACGCCGATTTTGAGCACCGGGAGATCTCTATCGGCTTCATTCGAGGAGGAAGAACTGCTTCGAACGGTATACGTCAGGGCGCCCGCACAGACGGCAACAAGGAGTATGAGCGTAAACGAGACGATGGTGGCCCGCTTGATGCGTCTGGGCACGTGCCCCCTTTCATCGAAACAGCAGTCGGAGTTCATTTTATTACCCGGGCGCATATGCGACAGTAAAAAAAGCGCCTCGCCCAAGACGGGCAAGGCGCCAAAGGTTGAAATGCATCCGCAAGCGGTCGAATTAGGTTAACCCTACTCGAAGCTCAGCTGCTCCAGGCGATCGAAGACCGTATCGATGCGGGTGAGGAAGTCCCACGGATCAAAAATCTCGTCGAGCTTCTCCTGGCTGACGGTGCAGCGCGGATCGGCCTCGAGACGCTCCTTAAAGGTGGGGCCAGAGACACAATCCTGCACCTCGTGCCAGGTGGCCATGGCGTTCTCCTGCACAATGGCGTACGCATCCTCGCGGGTGATACCCGTATCGACGAGGGCAAGCAGGACCTTGGAGGAGAAGATGAGGCCGCGGGTCTTGTTGAGATTGGCCATCATGCGGGCCGGATACAGCTGTAGGCCGTCGATAACGCGAATGAGGCACTGGAACATATGGTCAAGCGCGATAAAGCTATCGGCCTGGGCGACACGCTCGGCGGAAGAGTGCGAAATGTCGCGCTCGTGCCACAGGGCGACGTTGTCGAAGGCGACCTGGGCGTTGGACTTCACGACGCGCGACAGACCGCAGACCTTCTCCATGGTGATGGGGTTACGCTTGTGCGGCATGGCGGAGCTGCCCTTTTGGCCCTTGCGGAAGGGCTCCTCGGCCTCGAGTGTATCGGTCTTCTGCAGGTTGCGGACCTCGGTCGCGATGCGCTCGCAGGTAGCCGCTGTAGTGGCAAGCACGCCGGCAAGATAGGCGTGGTGATCGCGGCTGATGACCTGCGTGGACAGCGGGTCGTGAACCAGACCCAGGTGCTCACAGACGTACTCCTCGACGAACGGCTCGATGGAGCTGTAGGTGCCGACGGCACCGGAGATGGCACCGAAGGCAACGTTCTTGCGAGCATCCTCAAGACGATCAAGGTCGCGCTTGAGTTCCCATGCCCAAGAGCCAAACTTCATGCCGAAGGTCATCGGCTCAGCATGGATGCCATGGGTGCGTCCGGCGCAGAGCGTATTGCGCTCCTCGAAGGCGCGGCGCTTGCAGATCACGCCGAGCTTCTTGACGTCCTCGATGATCAGGTCGCAGGCCTGGGTGAGCTGGTAGCACAGAGCCGTGTCGCCCAGATCGGAGCTGGTCATGCCATAGTGAACCCAGCGGCTGGGCTTGGGGTCGCCCTCGGGAACATCGGCGTCGATGTACTCCTTCATGTTGGTCAGGAAGGCGATGACGTCGTGGCGCGTGACCTCCTCGATCTCGTCGACCTTTGCCTTCTCAAAGTTGGCATGGTCGCGAATCCACTGGGCTTCGTCTTTAGAAATGCCGATCTTGCCGAGCTCCGCCTGGGCCTCACAGGCCAGGACCTCGATCTCCTGCCAAATGGCGTACTTGTTCTCGAGGGAGAAGATGTGTCCCATCTCCGGGCGGGTATAGCGATCGATCATAGCGGCTCCTTTTTGGTTATTGGCACGTTGGTCGTAACCCAACCATTGTACCGTGCGCAGGTGCAAGTATGGGCAGCAGGCATTAACCTAACATTTTGGAATTGGAGCGGGCATGGGGACATCCGCGTATTTGCTTCGCAAATCCGTACCGGCTGCGGTCGATCTCCTCGGATTCACGGAGACGATGGGGAAGACTTTGTTGAATTGGCCGTCCCAAGGTCTCCCGCGCTCGATGGAGCGGGCAACGGGACGTCCGCGTATTTGCTTCGCAAATCCGCACCGGCTGCGGTCGCCTATCGGCGACCTTGCCTGCTCGCTATAAACGCTTCGCGTTTATTTAACGCTCGCACCCTGTCGGGTTCGAGTCCCGGCACTTTATTGAAAAAGGCACAGTAACGAAACGTTACCGTGCCTGGAATTCGAATGGAGCGGGCAACGGGACTCGAACCCGCGAGTGTCAGCTTGGGAAGCTGATGCCTTACCACTTGGCGATGCCCGCTTGTGTGTTGGCTAGTATAACGCGGTTGTCTTGTTCGATACAAGGGTGGCGATGCTTGTTTTAGCTGTGGAGATTCGTTTGAAAATCGCATCAATTGTGGAGACGAGGACCTTTGGCCTCCTGTTCTCCTTATCTTCTACCTGCGCTTTTGCCTGATTGTTGTATTTGAGCTCAATTTGTCAGGAATTGGGCAAGCTTTTGGTCAGGCTCCGGTACTTACCCGCATGAACCTCGGGGGTAGCCTCATCCTACGCGTCGTAACCTCCCCATGCGGCGCACGAGGGATAAGGAGCAGCCATGTCCAACGCACCCACGCACTCTGTCCACAGCGCAATCGCAACAGGTCCGCTGCTCCTGCTCCTCTTCCTGCTTTTCGGCTGTCTGGCACCGGGAGCCGCATTTGCCGTCGATGGCTACGACCAGCTCGGCTTCCGCACTATTAGCGATGATTGTGGGCCCTTCTTCATCGGCAAGTATGAAGCTCAAGACGCCTCGATTGCCTACTGCATGAACCAGGAGCGCCCCGGCCCCACCAAGCCGGGCGGCCCATGGCTCAACTTTGATCAAGGCTGGGTGTGGCTCGACGACGAGTTCGCGGCAATCGTTTGTCACGGATATCCTACCGCCACGTCGTTTGGCGGTTACCATCTTTCACCCGATCGCGCCCGCGCTGCCACCCAGCTTGCCGTATGGATGCTCAACGGCACTACCCATGTCGACGGCACCTACTCCTACACGACCGCTCAGGGCAAAACCAAGAGCGGGCACTTTACCGCCGACAATGAAGTCGTGGCGGCTGCGCGGTGGCTCCACGACAGCGCAAAATCAGGAAGCATCAAAGCCGCTCCGCACCGCGCGCGGCGCTATATAGGAACCGTATCGGGCGGCAGCAAACGTCAAGACATGCTCTATGTACTGCCGGCGGTCTCTGTTTCCTTCCAAAAGCAGTCTGCAAACGCTGCCATTACCAGCGGAAACAATACTTATCAGTTTGACGGGGCAACATTCGATGTTTTTGAGAGCGCCAGCGGCGCGCGTGTCGGCACCGTCCAGATGGACAGCAACGGTCGAGCGCAGGCAACACTCCTACCCAACACGGCATACTACCTAGTTGAAACGAAGGCGCCGGCCGGCTATGTCCCCCGCCCCGATCGCGTTGCCTTTACCACGACGGATAACGGCGGATACGTCACCATTGATGAACAACCCGGCACCATTACCTTGCGCATTGTAAAGCTCGACGCCGCAACGAATGCAGGCCCCCAAGTTGGGGCTTCGCTCGCAGGAGCAGAATTCGTGTGCGTATCGCAATCAACCCCTGGATGGACACAAACTCTCAGGACCGATGAAAGCGGTCGAGCTACCCTCACCGATGTCCCCCTGGGAACCTTTACCATCTATGAATCGAAGGCGCCCGAGGGCTATTTGCCCTCCGGTGACAGTTGGTCTTACACCGTTGGAGCCGACCAGCTCGGCGATTCAGGCGTGGTCGAGATCGAATCTCGCGTTTCCGATATCCCCATTGCGTTTAACCTTGAGATTTCCAAATTCAAGGATTACGGCAATAGCGATCAATCCGGCCTGGAGCAGCCGGCAGGAGATGTTGTCTTTGAGGTTGTCAGTAACAGCTCTCAGCAGGTTGTTGGCACACTGACTACAAACATCTATGGCTTTGCCTCCACCAAAGACCAGCCCGAAGCATGGTTCGGCACAGGCAAGCGACCAGCCGGTGTCCACGGAGCCGTCCCATACGACCGCGCCGGCTACACGGTTCGTGAGGTTCCAGAAACCATCCCCGAGGGTTTTAAACGTGCGGGGGAATGGACCGTCGAGGCCAATCAGATTTCCGACGGCGCCGAGCTTCAATATATCGTGGACAACCACGCTCTGTCGACGCATCTCCAGATTGTAAAACGCGATGCCCAAACAGGCGCCTCTGTTCCCCTAGCCGGATTCACCTTCCAACTCCTCGACAGCAATCACAAACCTGTCTCACAAACATGCTGGTATCCAGCATATAACGTAATGGACACCTTTACGACTGACGCGACCGGCACCGTCACACTGCCCGAATCGCTCGTGCCGGGCACCTATTATGTACGCGAAACCTCGGCCAAAGAGCCCTATCTTGTCGGCGGAGAGATCGAGGTAAACATACCCGCCGATATAAACCTAACGCCCGTTGCAATCGTCTCGTATTATGACCACGCCGCGACCGGAAACATCAGGATCGTTAAAACCGATGCCGTAGACGGCAGCAGCCTCGCGGGCGCCATCTTTGAGATCCGTGCCTCAGGTGATATCGTGCGCCCCGACGGTAGCATTGCCGCGCTCGACGGCGAGGCTGTCGCTACCGTCACGACGGATGAAACTGGAGAAGCACGCGCGGACGACCTCCCGCTGGGATCTGGCACCGCACGCTACGAGGTTGTCGAGACTCAAGCGCCGACCGGCTTCTTGCTCGACCGGACGCATCATATCGTCGACCTTACCTATGCCGACCAGAAAACACCCGTTGTGGAAGCACGGCTTAACGTATCCGACGATTACACCAAGGTTGATATCTCCAAGGTCGATGCAAGCGGAGAGCAGGAAGTGAAAGGCGCACAGCTCACCTTATATGGTCCCGATAAAACCGAAATAGACTCCTGGACCTCATCCGACAAGCCGCACCGCATCGAACATCTTGCACCCGGTACCTACTCGTTGCGCGAAACGATGTCTCCGCGGACCTATGACCTTGCCGAGGAGATAACGTTTGAAATAAAGGATACGGGAGAAGTCCAATCCGTCGCGATGAAGGATGCGCCCATCGAGATCAAAGGACAGGTCGACAAGCGTCAGGAACTTGTCCAACCTATCGGGAAGGGTCTGTTGGCTAACGGCGATGGAAAAAACCGCGCCGCGATGCAAACCAATACGGATGGGCTTTTCTCCTATACCATCGATGCTCGAAACGATTCCGCTACTTGGGTTGATGAGTTTACGATTACCGATGATCTTGAGTACGCCAAAGACGGCACGGCGAGATTCGTCTCAATCGAAACCCCCGTCGCCATCGGCGACCTCAACGGTCTGTGCAACGTGTGGTATCGCACGACGCCGTTGGACTCGACAGACATCGATGAGCCGGCAAACGCGACGCTTGACGATGGGCACGAAAATCCTTGGCTTGAGTCCGACGAAGTAAAAGAGAGCCTTGGTGAGGACTGTCGCCTCGTCGATTACGACGGCTGGCGCCTCTGGAAGGCGGATGTCCCGACCACGGAATCCACCACACTCGAGGCGAAAGAACTCGACCTTGCATCCAATACCGTCGTAACGGGCATTCGCATTGAATACGGTGCAGTAGCCGCCGACTTTACGACTCGAAGCGATGCAGATTCCTGGACCCGCGATGATCTCAAAGATGAGCACGACGACCTTGACGATGCCAAAGCAATCCTTGGCACAGACGCTCGGAGCGCAGTCGTGCACATGCAGGCAACGTCGGCTTATACGCCCCAAACCGCACTCACCAACAGCGCGCGCGTCGATCTTTGCCGCAACGGCGGCGGCGATAAACTTGAGTCACATGACGAGGACAGTGTCATTCAACGCTGTACCCTACCGCGGGACCTACCGTCAACAGGATCAGTTCCCATCACCGCTTGCATCACCGCGCTTCTAACCTCGGGTGCCGCAGCCCTATGGTTCGCTCGCCTTAGGTCGATCCCAAAGAACCGCTAGCACGATGAAAAAAGCGGGCGAGCCAGTCCCCCGGCTCGCCCGCTTTCAATCATTTAAATCGCCGTATCTACTCTGCAGACGAAGATCCACCATCAACGACTGCCTGCTCGGACTCAGGAATCCCATCGGCACCCGTGCTCTGTTCTTGCTCCACCTCTTCGCTGATTGCGGAGGCGGGGGTCGAGCCCTTCGCGCCCACGATATAGGCGGCTCCAAACCCCAACGCAATGGCAATCAAGGTCAAAATCACGTAGACAGGCCAATGGCGCTTAATATACGAAAACACGTTGACTCCTTAGAGCTCCGTCTACGAACGGCGGATAACCTCGGTCACGACCTCGGATACCGTGGCAATGTTCGTCGGGTTGACATTGTGGGGCAGGTCGTCCTCGGTACGAGCGCAAGCCAGACGCGTGCCGTTCACGCCGGCGATGGTGAGGGCTCGGCGGCTCGCCTCGAGCGCGGCGTAGGCATCGGTCTTGGCATAGGGCATCTCGAGCGCGCCACAATCGACATGGAACGACTTGCACACCTTGCTGACCAGGTTCATGATGCGGCGATCGCCCTTGAGCAGCTGCTGTTCGCCCTCAACCGTCACCACCGAAAGCCTACCGGCGCCGACGGATTCAAGATTGATGAAGAATACGCCGCGGAGCTTATCGCGATGCGAAGCCAAGAAGGCCTTCACACCGGCGCCATCACAATCCGAGGCGCCCGTTGCCACAAACCAGATATCGTGACCGAGCAGCTCATCGTCACCCATAGAGGCAACAGCCGAGAGCATATCTTCGGAAGAAGCGCCGTCGGAAGACGTAGCGCCGCCCTTCCAGCCATCGTTATCGTCCTCGAAATTATCCCACGAACCGATGCCGCGACCGGACTTCTTGGCATCGTAATCGTCTTCGACGCCCAGCCAGTCACTCATGCTGTCCTGTTCGTTTTTCTTTTTACGACCGAACAGGCCGCCCAGGCCGCGCTTGCGAGACTTGGGTGCCGCCGGGGCGGGAGCCGAAATGGTCTCGATCGGCTGTGCGCCCGACGCAACGGGCCTAGGAGGCGCAACGGGTGCCGATGTGGGTTCGGGACCCTGAGCGGTAGCAAAGGGGTCGTTGACCTGTGCGGAGGGGTCGGGAAGGTCGAACAGCGACGTGCGAGACGCAACGTTTGCCTGCTTCATCGACGGCAGCGACGGATCGGGGACCGAAGCTAGCGGAGACGAGGAAGGTGCAGGCGACGGAGCCGACGCCGGATCGGGAACATTCATCTGCGGACGTGGTGATGCCTGGGAGGAAATCTGGGCCATAAGGGAATCGATCGTTTCGTCCTGGGTGGGAGCAACATCGGCAACCGTGGCACCGGAACCACTCGGGGCCGGCATGGTGAAAAACTGCGTGGAGTAAGGCCTCGACTCATCTGTCTCGGGAGCCTCGGAAACCGCAGGCACTTCCTCCTGCTCGACCTCGGTCGAATCATCTTGCTCGGCTGCCGCGTATTGCTCTTCGTCACAGTTGGCCTCGACGGGCTCGTCCTCGGCGGCATCTTGGATTTCGGCAGCATCAATAGGCTCGTCATCGTCTGCCGCGTCGCCCTGCTCATCGGAAACAGGAAGGGGCTCGGCAATCGCGGTGCCTTGCTTTTCAAACGTTATCGTGGAATCGAACTGCGCGGCATCAAACGACATGGTGCTATCGACGTGCTGCTGAGCCTCGAAAGACGTCGTCGCCTCAACAACATCCGCGGACGCCGGTTGCTGGGACTCAAAGGACGTCGTAGCTTCGGCAGCGTCGACGGGCACGGACTGCATAGCCTCGTTCTGCTCGAACTCTTGCGCCGCGAGCTCACGTGCCGCCTCAGCTGCCTGCTGCTGAGCGATAGCTTCCTGCTCGGCAGCCTCGCGTGCAGCAGCGCGCTTCTCTTCGAAATCGTCGACAAATTTCTTGCCCTTTGCAAGCGCGCCCTTAAAGAAGTTGGAAGCGCTGGCGCCAATCGAAGAGAACGCGGATGCAATATCGGCATGGGGCGTTGCCGCGGGAATCTCGGCCGAGAAATCAGTATCGCTCTCGTAAGACACGCGCCTCGGCTGTTCAACGTAATCGTCGTCAGACTCATCCGCAACGTCTTGCGCCGGCGCGGCGGGAGCCAAAATGTCCAGTCCTGCCGCGGGATCGATCGCGGACACCGCCTCGGACTCGGCAACGGCAGCGGTAACCGCGGCAGACTCATCATCCACGGTCACGACGGGGGCAGGCTCGGGCTCAAACGTCGGCTCCTCGCCCTCCTCGTAATCGAGCGTGCAGGACTCGGGAAGCATTCCGAGCGCACGGATGGCATCCGAACCAAAGCGGATGTTGCCGGCGGCATTGCGATAGAGCTTGGGCTCGGGCTCGGCCGCGACAGGCTCCTCCGCCGGCTCGGCAGCGGGAACCTCGTCATTGAACTCTTCGGCCTGGACAGCCTGATTCTGATCCTCGGGCACAATGGCGCCAATCAGCGTCTCGTCGGCAGACGCACCCTCAAAGCCCTCGATCTGCTCGTCGAAAGCCTCACCCTGTTCGGGCTCGGCCTGAGCGTCGGGAGCAATCGGCTGACCGAACTCGTCCTCGGCGTAGGTAGGCTCTTCATACTCGATGGTGTTGCCGTAGTCGTTTTGCTGCTGGGCCGCGGCATACTCCGCCGCTGCGCGCGCCATTTCCTCGGCACGACGCTTCTGCTCCCCAAAATAGGTATCGAACGGAACATCGTTGGGAAACTCGTTTTCGCCCTGGAAAGGAGCAACGTTGTCCATAACACCGAGCATAGCGGCGACAGAAGACTTGTTGCACACCGCGCCGGACGCATAGGGAAGAATGTAGCGGTTAGAGATGATGTTTGCCGCGTTGGCGAGCGCAACGAGGGAAGCGAGGATCGCGACAATCCACAGCAGAACCTTGAGCGCGCCGGGGAGCGGCAGGATGCGCAGGATGGCAACGGCAGCAGGGGCAACCGTGGCAACAGGCAACAGCTTGGCGATGAGCGCACGATACGAAGCATAGGGCTCGCGGGCGAGCAGCTCAGCACGGGGAGAGTCGTAGTGTGCGACAACGACCACCGGGCGGTTGCGCGGAGACGCGAGCGGGCCCGAGGCCCTGTGGTAGGCGATGACATTTTGGCTCACGCCCGTCTTGCCCAGGCGTGAAACCACGGGGTGGCCCGTGCGCTCGAGCACGTAAAGAACGGCGCCGACAATGGCCAGCAAGGTGCCGACCAAGCCGATGCCGCCGCCGATGCCCATCAGCAGGGCGCCGGCAAACGCAAGAATACCGGTAACGGCAAATGCCAACCTGCTGGGCGCCGGGGCATTGAACTCCTGAACCTCGGGATCAAAGCCGTGGTTGCGGAAGATCTGAGCGATATCCTCGGCAGCCAAGCGCTCTTCTTCGCTGCATGCCGGCGTAATGCCGGTGTTCTGCAGCAGGTGGTTAATATAGTTCTGGGTGTTCGCCATGTGCGCTCCACATCCATAATCCGACAAATAGGCCCAATGTATGCACATTAGAACCGTATATAGTCGAAAGTATACCCCGAGCGAGCGCAAACGACCGAATTCGGGCCATCTTAACGCCCCGAGCGGACAAGGATATAGCCTAATCTCCATATCGGACTAAAATCATGGCAGCAAACCACCTTCTCATGCGAGGACTCTATGACGGCAAGCGACGCGACCGCGACAATTAAAAAGGGGAATTCGGAGCCCAGTTTCGATAAAACGGCTCAGCGCATCCTCAATCTTTTCTTTGTGCTCAACAGCTCCCCCGAACCGCTGACGACCGAGCAGATCGTCTTGGATTCTGACCTGGGATATGGCTCGGGCAATATCGACTCGGATAAGCGCAAGTTTCGGCGCGATCGTGACAAACTGCTCGAACGCGGCATCTTAATCAAGGAGGTTCGCCCCGCCGGCGCGCAGGAGACCGAGGAAAGCTCATGGACAATCGACCGCGAGCACACGTTTGCGGCAGGCGGCCTCATCACCGCAGACGACGCCGATATCCTGCTCAACGCTATCGACCAGACAATAGCGGCCGGCTCATCCACCTTTGCCGCGCCGCTTGCCGATATTCGTTCCAAGATTGCCTACCTCACCGGCATGTCGGCGGTAGACGAAGCACCGATCCGCCGCTCTCCCACCGTCGATGCGGTATGGAGCGCCTTTGCCGAGCGATGCGCGCTGCGATTTTTATATCAGAACGGACGCGGTGAGCAGAAAGAGCGTACCGTCTGCGTCTACGGCATGTTCGAGCGCGAGGGCGTTGCGTACTTCTGCGGCCTCGACAATGCCACCGACGACATCAGGACATTCCGCTGCGACCGTATCGTTCGCGCTTGGCGCCCCTCGAAGGCCTACGTTATCCCTGCGGACTTCAACCTCAGCGACTACCTGTTCTTTGAATTCGATTTTGCCGACCGCCCGCCCGTTGCGGCTACGTTCTCGTTCGCCCCGCAAACGCAGATCGATATGATCAACGGCCTCACGCGCGGGCGAGGTGAGCTCGCACACACCGATTCGGGATGGACTTGGACCGTTGTCGTGCGCGATCTTGAAGCCGCCGCCTCATTTTGCATGGCCCACGCCATGGACGGCATGAGGCCCATGGCCCCCAAATCGCTCAAGCAGGCGTGGAACCACCTCATTGAAAGGACGGTGCACGAGCATGCCCGTGCGTAAACTCACCAGCGAGCAGAGGCTCTCGCGCGCCATCGACATCATGGAGGCCCTCTACGCCGCCGGCGAGAGCGGCATGACACGAACTGAGATTTGCAGTCGCTTTGACATCACGGGAGTGTCGCTCGACGAGATTCTCGAGATCGTCTCGACGCTCGCGGACCGAGAATCGGGTGCGCGCATCATCTGCGAATGCCACGGCGAGCGTGTGATCCTCACCGGTGACGCCGGACGTGTGCTACCGCTGCGCTTGAGTACCGCCGAGGGCGCTGTGCTCAACCACGAACTTGAATCGTTGGGGATCGAGCCGCAGACGGCAGCTCGGATTCGACACGCTCTTCTACCCGAAGAGCTCGGCTATAACCAGCACGTCTTTGACACCGTCAACCACGGGTCGCACTGGCAGCAGCTGAGCTGCGCCATTCAGGACGGCGTTCGCTGTCGTATCTCGTATCGCTCGATGGACGATGCGCGGCCACGCGAGCGTCTGGTCGACCCCTTGCGCATTACAGCAAACGGCGACCAAACATATCTGATTGCCTGGGACATCGCGGTCGATGAGCAGCGCACCTATCGCATGGATAAAATCGAGGGACTCGCCTTGACGGAAGACTCCGTCGTGCCTCACGTACCGGACGTTGCATCCCTCCACGATTCCCTTGCCCGGACGCAGCGTAGCGCAAAGCTCTTGATGCCATTCGATATGGCGGAGCATCTGGACTGGGCCGGCATCACCCTCATCGAGCACAGCGGGACAGACATGGCAACGGTAACCGTACATTACGGCTCCGAGCGTTGGCTGCTGAGCCAGATAATCGCAGCGGGCGGAGCCATCCGCATCTTGGATGACCCCGCCCTGTCAAAGCGTCTGTGCGATATGGCAAAAACCCTCGTCTGTCCGCTTTAGCGCCGCCGCTCGTGGCGTGCACGCCACAGCTGTAGATAGTGCCCGATCTGCGCCGATTCGATGCGCTGGTAGGAGCTCGTGGGCAGCGACGTTAAGAACTTCTTGCCATAGCCCTTCGTCACCAGGCGAGGATCCGCCAAGATCAGCACACCGCTATCGGTCGACGAGCGAATCAAACGCCCTGCGGCCTGCTTAACCTCGAGCACCGCCTCGGGCAGCGAATAGCGCGCCCATGCGCGGTCTTCGCGCAGGTTGCGCTCGCACGAGAGCGGGTCCGTGGGGCTTGAGAACGGCAACTTGGGAATGATGACGCAGCGCAGCGTCTCGCCGCTGGCATCAAACCCCTCCCAGAAGGCCTTGAGCGCAAAAAGCGACGAGGTCGGTTCGTTGATAAACCGGTCGCGCAGGCGACGAGGAGATGAGTTGCGCTGCTGGCAGTTGAGCTCCAGACCCGCACGGGCCATCTTGGGCTCGACGCGAGCGTACAGCTCCTCCATATCACGCCTGTTGGTGAACAGCGTGAGCACCGAGCCGCCCATGGCAAGATGAGCGTCGACCAGCACACGCTCGAGCGCCGAAAGATAGCCTTCGCGGTCGCGTGGATCGGGAATATCCCCAGCCACAACCACGGCCATATTCGAATCGAAGTCGTAGCTCGAGTCCAAGTGCAGCGATGACGACGTTGAAGCACCGATGCGATCAAGCCCGACAGCATGGTTGAAGTGCTCAAAGCTTTTGGACACCGTCATGGTCGCTGAGGCAAAGATAGCCGTGTGAACCTCGGGCAGCCACTCGGTTGCCAAGGCCTCGCCAATGTCGATGCGCTCCGCGGTCATTGACTCTCCGCCGGCACGCAGCCTGCGATTGACCTGCAGCGAATACACGTAGTGTTCATCGGTGCCATCAATGATGAGTTTGAGGTTCTCGGCCAGCTCGTGCAGGCGGCGCGAGATATCACCCAGGTCGACAACAACCTCGGGCTTGTCGACGGCGACGGCTTGCACCAGCGCGTCGACGCTCTTGTCAGCTTGTTCCAATGCGTCGATGGCAGCGTAGGCCGACTGTAAGAAATCATGCCAGTCGTCAGATTCGCGCAGCTCGGGGCCAATCCATAGATTGGCATTGTCATAACCCCCACGCGCACGGCGGCCGAGCTCGCGAACGCCATCGAACACGTCGGCGATTGCCATGCTCGCGCGGGCAACCGTCGACGTCGCCTTGGCAGTAAGGCCCAGATAGAGCGTAGAGCCCTCGGAGGTTGCCAAATCACGGGAAACCTGGCTTAGTGCGCCGGTGCTCGAGCCACCCAGGCGCTCGAACAGGACGCGTGATTCGTCCGCCGACACCACGCGCGCCCACTGACGGCGCGCCTCGCGCTCGATGGAATGGGCCTCGTCGATTACCCAATGACGAATCGGAGGCAAAATCCTGCCCTCGGCCGCGACGTTACGGAACAGCAGGGAATGGTTGGTGACCACCACATCGGCATGCGCCGCACGACGGCGAGCACCGTGGACCAAACATTTATCAGGGAAAAACGGGCAGAGGCGACGAGCACACTCGCGCGAGGCCGTCGTAAAGTCGGGACGGTTGACGCTGCGCCACCGAATGCCGAGCGAGTCGAGGTCGCCATCGGCTGATTGGCAGACGTACGCCATAATGACCGCGACCGCCGTGAGCGTGTCCGCCGGATCGCGCTTGGTGGTGATCTCGACCTGGCCGCGGCTCATGCGCTCGAGCTTGCGCAGGCACGGATAGTGGTCATACCCCTTGAGAGCGCAAAATGACAGACCACCGTTCAGTTGCTCGGCAAGTTTTGGCAGCTCATGGTACATGAGCTGGTCGGCAAGATTGTTCGATTTGGTCGCAATACCAACCGTGATGTTGTTACGGCGTGCTGCCTCGGCAAAAGGCACCAGATAGGCCATCGATTTGCCGACGCCTGTGCCCGCCTCAATTACACGATGAGTGCCCGTGACCAGCGCATCGCGGACCTCGAGCGCCATCGCGATCTGCTCATCACGCGGCTCGTAGGTGGGATACATGCGATTGACCAGGCCACCTGGCGCATAGTCTGCCTCAATCTCCTCACGACTCGGCATCTTGAGTACCGGCAGTTCATCGGCGTCCACCCGATCGTCGGCGCGATCGGCCTTGAGAACGTCAGCACGAGCGGCGCTGAGAGAGAAGATAGAACCAGGGTTCTGCCCTGCCAAGAACGAGAAGATAGGACGATAGGACCAAGGCACGTCCGGATGCATGTCGGCTAGGCGCGCCATAAGGCCCTGGGGCAAGTCGGTGAGCGCCACGAGCAACACGCGCCATACGCCACACAGGGCGTCGACGTCGGCATTGGCACGGTGTGATACCGAGTCGCAGCCAAACAGATCGGCCATAAAAGACAGCTTGTGAGAGGCCAGGCGCGGAAGCGCGATGCGCGACAGCGCCAGCGAATCGATCCAAATATCGCTCACGTTGACGCCGCCTTTGACCGACTCGATAAACGAGCGGTCGAACGTGGCGTTATGTGCGATCACCGGGCAGCCACCGACAAAATCGGCGAGAGCGGCGACGGCCTCAACCGCCGACGGGGCATCTGCCACATCGGCATTTGTAATGCTCGTGAGCTCGGTAATCTCGGCGGGAATCAGCTGCTTGGGATGCACGAAGGTATCGAAGCGGTCGATGACCTCGCGGCCCGAAAGACGGGCCGCCGAGATCTCGATCAGTTCATTGTCCTGCACCGAAAGACCCGTGGTCTCGGTATCGAGGACAATCACATCTTCCTCGATAAGGCCGAAGGACTGCGTTTTGGCGCGGTCGGCAAGCATGGCATAGGAGTCGATGACAAACTGCGGCGTTCCTGACGAAACCGCGTCCTCGATTAGCATGCAATGCCCGCTCGACGAAGGCCCATACGGATCAGGCTGTCACAGACCTGCGGGAACGTCATGTCGTCGGTGTGGCGGATCTCATCCGGATACAGCGACGTATCGGTCATGCCGGGAATGGTATTGGTCTCGAGGATAACGGGGCCGTCCTCGCTCACAATAAAGTCGCTGCGCGAGATACCCAGGCAACCGAGGGCCTTGTGAGCGGCGCAGGCAAGCTCCTGAGCGCGAGCGTAATTCTCGGGTGAAATCTGCGCCGGAATGCGATGGATATCCGTAGGGTCGACATACTTCACGTCCAGATTGTAGAACTCGCAGTCCTCGGGCTTACGAATCTCGACAATCGGCAGGGCGCGCACGTCATCTTCGCCGTATACGCCGACGGTGATCTCGGTACCCTCGATGCACTTCTCGATCAGCACTTTGTCGCCGTACTCAAACGCCTTGGCGATTGCCGCGGGCAGCTCGGAGGGCTCATGGACCAGGGAAATGCCATAGCTGGAACCGTTGACGGCCGGCTTCACAAAGCAGCGCTCGCCACAAACCTCGACGATATGATCGATATCGACTTCATCGCCCACCTCGAGCGCAAGGCCGGGGGCAATGGGAATGCCCGCCTTGGCGTATAGGAGCTTAGAGACCTCCTTGTCGGCACCGCAGGCGCTGGCAAGTACTCCCGAGGCCGTGTAGGGGATACCCAGGGTCTCCATGGCACCCTGCATGGCGCCATCCTCACCGCCGGCGCCGTGCATGGCGATAAATGCCACATCGAATCCGCCGTTCGCCATGGTTACCATAAAGTCATCAGCGGCCGTGTCAAGCAGCTCCACCGAGGTGTAGCCGGCTTCCTTCAGTGCCACCACAACGTTCTTTCCCGAATCGAGCGAAATCTCGCGCTCGGCGGAATGACCGCCCACCAAGACCGCTACGTGCATGTTCTCTAGGCTTTTACCCGGCATGGGCAGACTCCTCCTCTATAATTTCTGCAGCTGATACCATATTGTAGCGATACCCTCTACGTTTCCCCAAAATCGAAAGGCTTCCATGAATCCCAGGACTAAATCTCAGGACATTCGCGACTTGAGCCAAAACGATATTCGCGAGCTCGTGGCCGAACTTGGCCAGCCCGCCTTCCGCGCGAAGCAGCTCATCGAATGGGTCTTTGAGAAGAACGTTTGTTCGTTTGACGATATGACCAACCTTCCCAAGGCTTTCCGTGAGCAGCTTAAAGAGGCTTTTGCCTTTGATACGCCGACTGAAATCATCAAGCAGGTTTCCAAAGATGGCTCGCGCAAGTATCTGCTCGAGTACCACGATGGCATTTCCGTCGAGACCGTCGGCATGCCCCGTCGTAACAAGCTTTCCGTCTGCGTTTCCACCCAGGCAGGCTGCGGCATGGGCTGCGCCTTTTGCGCTACCGGTCTCAACGGCCTCAAGCGCTCTCTGACCGCTCAAGAGATCGTCGACCAGGTGCTTCATGTATCCAACGACTTTGGCGAGCGTGCCACAAGCGTTGTCTTCATGGGCCAGGGCGAGCCGTTTGCCAACTACGACGAGGTTCTCAAGGCACTGCGTATCCTCAACGACCCCGATGGCATCGGCATCGGCGCTCGTCACCTCACCGTCTCTACCAGCGGCGTTATTCCCGGTATTCGCAAATTTGCCGATATCCCCGAGCAGTTCACGCTTGCCGTTTCCCTGCATTCCGCCATCCAGTCGACGCGCAATAAGCTCATGCCCGGTGTTAAGAAGTACACGCTGCTTCGCCTTCACGAAGCGCTTCAGCTCTACACCGAGAAGACTGGCCGCCGCCCGACCTATGAGTATGCCATGATCGAAGGCGTCAACGATACGAATCCCGAGATGCAGGCGCTCTGCGACTTCTGCGAGGGAACGCTGTGCCACGTTAACCTGATTCAACTTAACGACATCGAGGGCAGCCCGCTCAAGCCGTCGCCGATTCATAAGGTTGAGGATCTTCAGCGTCGTCTTGAGTCCCGTGGCATCGAGACCACGATTCGTAACTCCCGTGGTAACGATATTGACGCCGCTTGCGGACAGCTGAAACAGCGCTTCAAAGTTCATAAGAACGCATAGGGGAGTCGCACTCCAAAACGTTTCATGTGAAACATCGAATGGCCCCGGTTGCAGGATATGCAACCGGGGCCATTTCATTTATTGACCTCAATTTTGGACCGTTGCTAGCTTTCCCATTTTTTACGGACAAAATAAGCGGCCCTTGTCTCATGAATCAGACAAGGGCCGCTCAAAATATGCAGGGTAATTGTTAGGTACCTAATAGCCTACATTTTCCCATTGGTTGCTAACCCAACCTTGATTAATCTTAGGATTTTTCGTTACCTGAGCAGTGCGCATGGCAACATCTTCTGTCATAACATCCATTTTCTTCTTGGATGTATCAACGATATCATGCGCACTACGAAGCAAACGACCTCGAAGTTCATCGTCTGTCGCGATCTTAAAGCCAGCAAAGGCACCAGCCGCGACAGTCGTCGCCAACGCAATCGCAGTAATAATCTTATTCCTCATCGTGGCCTCCTTGATCAAACTGAATCATTTCACCAAGAATACGAGAGAGCTCTTCCTCGTCTTTAAACTCAATCTCAATCTTATTCTTTCCACGCGAGCTCTTCACGCGCACGTTGGTATTAAATACCTGACGAAGTACACGCGCAGCCTTTTTAAAAGACTGAGGCGTTGCAGGCCTCGGCGTCTTAGGCGTCTCTCCGGCAGAAAACAATGGAGCAAGATTTTCTGTCGCTCTTACGGAAAGGCCCTCCGCAACAACCTTCTCTGCAAGTCGAATTCGAGCATCCTCATAGGGAACTGCAAGAATCGCACGTGCGTGACCAGCAGTAAGTTTACCCTCAAAAATCATCTGCTGAACTAATTCGGGGAGATCGAGAAGGCGCAGCGAGTTTGTAATTGCAGAGCGCGACTTGCTTACGGCCTTCGACAATGCCTCCTGGGTCATACCGCTAGCATCGATGAGCTGGCGATAGCCCTTAGCCTCTTCGACGGGATTCAGATCAGAACGCTGAAGGTTTTCGATAAGAGCAAGAGCCAGCATCTCTTCATCATTAACATCTTTAATGATGACAGGCAGTTCCTCAAGACCAGCAAGCTTTGACGCCTGGTAACGACGCTCACCAGCGATGATCTCATAGCCGTTTCCATGCTTGCGAACCAAGAGCGGCTGCAAAACGCCATGTTCTTGGATTGACTCGCTCAACTCGCGAAGTTCAGTTTCATTAAAGTGAATTCGCGGTTGATTAGGGTTGGGAACGATATCCTCAATAGGTAGTTTTGTTTCAGATGCGACATTTGAAGCAGATGCAGCAGAACCACCGGTCTCATACTCGGCCTCAGAGACCAAAGCATTGAGTCCACGCCCCAATCCGCCACGTTTCTTTGCACTAGGCACGCTTGATCACCTCTTTTGCAAGGTTCATATACGCTTTTGCACCCTTGTTTTGAGGTGCATAGGTAATTACTGGTTCTCCAAAAGACGGAGCTTCAGAGATTTTAACCGTACGGGGAATCAGCGTCTTAAACGCCTTATCACCAAAGTACGATTGAACTTCCTCAACAACCTGATTCGACAAAGAAGTACGTGAGTCATACATGGTCATAAGCACGCCATAGGTGTCTAAGCCCTTGTTCAGACGTGATTTGACCATCTTCATTGACTCAAGCAGCTTCGTAACGCCCTCGAGTGCGTAATACTCACACTGGATTGGAATCAAAACGCTATCTGCTGCGGTCAAGGCATTGATAGTAAGCAGGCCGAGCGAAGGAGGACAGTCAATGAAAATAAAATCGAACTCGTCCTGAATCGGCTCAAGCAAATCTTTGAGGCGGGTTTCACGAGCAATTGCGCTTACGAGCTCAATTTCGGCACCTGCAAGCTGAATCGTAGCTGGAATTACGAATACCTTTTTGCAATTTGTATCAAGAACAAGCGATTCTGCCGGCACATCATTCAACAATGCATCATAGATGCAGTGATCAAGGTCTTCTTTTTCAATTCCAAATCCACTGGTACTGTTTCCCTGCGGATCAAAATCGACAATCAGTGTCTTACGACCCTGCTCACCCAGTGCTGCTGCAAGGTTTACAGCCGTCGTTGACTTACCGACGCCGCCTTTTTGATTGATGATTGCAATGATACGCGTGTCTTTTGCGTTCTTAGAACGCTTAACGTCGCGAAATCCCACGGTCCCTCCTGGTGTGTATTAAAGCTGTCAAACGGAGGATGTTTCACGTGAAACATTCCGATTCGATATCAACCGCCATGTTTCACGTGAAACACTGCAAGTTGTTAGTATCCATTATGTTTCACGTGAAACATCTAGGCAAGCGGATTCTTCTTAGCCATGCCATTTGCACGAGGCAATGAAACGGATGCTGGATGACTCTTCTTGAGAACAATGAACTCCCTGTGGCCCAAGCCCTCAGGCAAATCGATTGCGTCATTAAGAAGCAAAGTGAAGCCGCAAATCTTAGCTGCCGACATGCCGGAAACTAGCTCCTCATCCGAAGGATTACCCTTGGTGATAACAAATAGACCTCCATCCTTGAGGAACGGAGCCGCATACTCAACAAGAATCGGTAGAGGGGCAAGTGCGCGGGCGGTTACGACAGAAAACTGCTTCTTATGGCTTCGAGCATATTCTTCAAGGCGATCATGAATCGCATGAGCATGTTTCAACCCAAGAGCATGAACAAAAGAATTGACGGCATCAACCTTCTTACCAACAGAGTCAATATAAGTAGCTTTACGATGCGTGGTTATGGTTAACGGAATACCAGGGAAGCCCGCACCTGTACCCATATCGAGCAAAGCTCCCTCAGGAGCCTTATTGATATAGGGGAGCAAAACAAGTGAGTCGAGGATATGAAGTACCGCAGCATCTTCTACGTTAAGAATACGGGTGAGATTAGTTGTCTTATTTGTTTCCAGAACCAAATCCAAATGCTGAATACATTTCCTCAGCTCAGTATCAGTTACGCTCAAGGAATACTCTTTGCAATAGGAAGTTAGACGACTCAACATCTCGTCAGCCTGCTGATCAGTAAGTACTAACAACGAAAGCTCCTTTCTGACAAAAATCAGTGTATCGAGAACTTTTGACAAAAAAAGGGGACGTGGAAACCACGTCCCCTTAGCATAAGCTCGAGTAGATTATCGAGCAACAATCACCACATGGCGATCGGGGTCAGAACCCTCAGAATGAGTATAGACGGCGTCATTGCCACGAAGTGCAATGTGAACCAGTCGGCGCTCGTAGGCATTCATGGGCGGAAGCGAAACACTCTTATGAGTGCGGATGGCACGCTCGGCAGCAAACTGAGCCATGGAGGCAACCTTGTCCTGACGGCGGCTCTTGTATCCCTCGACGTCCACTACAACCGGATACCTAAAGCCGAGCTTGCGGCTCACCAGCAATGAGAACATAACCTGAAGGGCATCAAGGGTGCGACCATGACGGCCAATGAGAACAGCAAGGTCGGGAGCCGTTACATCCAGAATCAGCTCACCCTCGTCGCCCTCATACTCATCGATAGGAGAGTTGGCGGCATCGAAGTGCGAAAGGATGGAACGCAGGATGGAAATCGCGACATCGGCAATGGTGTCGAGCTCCTCGTCGGTCAGCTCTTCACCAGCCTTGTAGCGCTGTGCAATCTCGGGATAATCGCCCGCGACCTGCGGGGCAACCTCCTCAAGCATATCCTCGATGATCTCTTCAGACATAACGTACTCCAAAAGTTAGGTACCTAAATAAGATTGATATCCCACTACTTCTTCTTGTGCGGGCGCGGCTTCTTCTCGCGACGAGTGACCTCAACCTGCAGCGGCGCGTTCTTAAGGCGCTCCTCCTCATCGGCCTTCGCCTTGTCGATGACCTTCTGCGTCACAAAAATCTGCTGGATAACCTGCCAAGCAGACGAGACGTCGTAGTACAGCAGAACACCAACGGGAAGGCTCCAGCCCATCCAAAGCATCATGACCGTCATGACAACGGCCATCATACGCATGCTCTGAGCCTGCTGGCCGGTCTGGTTGCGCGACATATAGAGCTGCGGAATCAGGGTCAGGACAGCGAACAGGATCAGGCAGACCAGCGCAGGCAGAGCGACCATAAAGCCATCGGCAAAGGAGGCACTCGGCGTGGTGGTCAGGTCGGGCAGAATATTAAAGAACGAGAACGTGCCGTCGTTAAAGTAGTCCGGCAGGTTACGCAGCAGCGTAAATAGGGCGAACAGGACAGGCATCTGAATCAACAGCGGCAGACAACCAGCCATCGGGTTGAACTTGTTCTCGCTGTAGAACTTCTGCATTTCCTCGGCCTGACGCTGGGGATCGTCGGCATAGCGCTCCTGGATCTCGAGCATCTTGGGCTGCAGCACCTGCATGCGTGCCGTCGACTTAGTCGACTTGAGCATAAGCGGCGTCAGCAGCAGACGGATGATGACCACCAGGATGATAATGGACAGGCCCCAGTCGACCGCAAAGGTCTGGATGAGCTTGAGCAGCTCGAAAAGGATGTTAACGATCCAATCCCACATGTAAGTTTTCCTCCGATAGCGAGTGCCCGCTAGGGCACAGGGTCATAACCGCCGACGTGCAGGGGATTGCAGCGAGCGATGCGCCTCACGGCAAGCCAGCAGCCTCTCAAAACACCGTACTTCTCAATCGCCTGGACGGCGTATTGCGAGCACGTTGGGTAATAAATGCAGGCGTCAGGCAATAAGGGCGAAATAACCTGTTGATATATGCGAATAGGAGCGATGGCAACACGTCGCAAAACGTGATTGCTCATCGCTCCTCCCCGGCAACGCCGGCGCGTTTCATAAGCGAACGCAATGCATTGTCCATCTCCTGCGGCGAGGAAACCCTCGTCTTGGGAGTTGCGAACAAGATGATGTCATAACCCGCAACGGGAAATCCACAGCTGCGGGCGGCCTCGCGCATCACACGCTTAGAACGGTTGCGCACGACAGCACAACCGAGCCGTTTAGCACCAACGAAGGCGACCCTTCCGGAGTCGCCTTCGCCAACCGATTCACATATGGTCATTCGAATCAGAGGGTGATTGAAACGACGCCCCTGACTGAACACATGCTCGAAATCTTGCCGAGACTTAATAGTCTTCATGCGAGATGTGTGTATCGCTGCTAGACAGTGAGACGCTTGCGGCCCTTGGCGCGACGACGGGCGAGCACGGCACGACCACCCTTGGTGGCCATACGGGCACGGAAGCCATGGGTCTTGGCACGCTTACGCTTATTAGGCTGATACGTACGCTTCATCTTAAGTTCCTCCTGCTGCATTTCGAGTGTCCGCGGGGGCGCGGACGCAGATATAGACACGTGAGCTTGAAGATTGTAGGGAAATCAATGTTCAAATGTCAAGAAATCAAAGGTAAAAGGTTGCGCAGTTCACACGGTTCCCCCATAAGCCGAGCTCGATTTAGCGGTGCATGGCAACTTTTCACGATATTTCATCGAGTTTTCAACAGGTCATGTTGGCAATGTTGAGAACTTTTCGTCCGTTTTCCAAAGTTTTCGACAGGTTTTGAAAAGTTGTCGAAAGATGAGAAACATTGCACGGTGAGCTACTATTTGTTCGAAACCTTTTGAAAGATTGCGAGCGGCATGTCTGACGACTTTTACACCATGGTCGATTCCGGAGACCCGGCACCCGACAACGAGCACATCACCGGCGTGCGCGAAGAGCGTAAGGAAGGCGAGCAGACGACCACGCAGGCGCCAAAAGCCATGTACGCCGCGCGCATCGCCGTCTATGACGACATGCTGTCGACACCGCGTGTGATCGTCATTGATCCGCAAGATGTCCGCACGTATTTGGAAGAGACGACCAACACCGTCTACCAGTGTATGAAAGAGCAAGGTGGCCACATCTCGCTCATGGTCATCCGCGAGATTGTCGAAAACTTTATCCACGCACACTTTGCCGAGCCCATCATCTCGATTCTGGACGGCGGAGACACCATCCGCTTTGCTGATCAAGGACCCGGCATCGACGACAAGGAGCGCGCTTTCGACTTTGGCGTTACCAGCGCAAACAGCAAGATGAAGCGCTATATCCGTGGAACCGGAGCAGGGTTTCCCATGGTGCAGGAGTATTTGGAAAACGCCGGCGGGGCCGTGTCCATCGAGGACAACATGGGCAACGGCACCGTGGTTACGGTAAGCCTGGACCCTAAACGCGTGCAGGAAATCGAACGCGCCGGCGGGCGCGGTGCTGCCGTGCGGCCCGAGACGGAGCAGCCCGCATATCCCCTGCCGGGAGCTTTTGCGCAGCAGCCCATGGCAACGCAACAGATGCAGCCCCGCGTGGGACAGATGCAGCAGCCCGGAATGCTTCCTACACAAGAGCCCCAGGCGGCGTCGATGTCGATGCCGCCAAACGTGCCAGAGGCCATGCCGCTGGCGGATCAGGATACAGCAGCAATGCAGCAGGCGACGGGGGCACCGGGTGGCCAGCAAATGGGCTATCAGCCGTACCAACAGGGATATCCATATCAGCAGATGCCGCCACTGGGGTATGGCCAGCAGTTCCCGCAGCAGTACCAGCAGGGATATCAGCAGCCGTACCAGCAGATGACGCAGCAGCAGTACAACCCCTGGGCCCAGCAGATGCCTCCGCAGCCTTACCACCAGTGGCCTCAAAGTTTTCAACAGCAAATGCCGCCGATGCAGAGTTCTCAACAACCAGCAGCTCAAATGATGTATCCTAATGCAGCAAATCAGTATGCGCAGCCACAACCGGACGTGTTCGTAAGCGATCGCGGCAACGCCGCGCTGGGCTATCTGGCGCAAAATCAAGCGTGCGGTGCTACCGATCTGGCGAGGGCGTTTGGAAACTCGGCCCCCACTTGGTCACGCACGCTCAATGACTTGGCGCAGGCCGGCTTGGTCATCAAGCATGGCCAGAAATACCATCTGACCGAACTCGGCGCCGCTCGCGTGCGAGCTCAGAGCTAAAGAACGGGAGAGACAGTGGACGAGGAAGCAAGCATCATCCTGGGGGATGCCATCGCCTTTTGCCAGCGCGACGGCCGAGATGCACGCCTCATCAACATGCTGGGGCAATCGCGCGCCATAAGCCTGACCGAAGATACGCTCACGATCGAGGCCCCCTCGCGCTTTGCCATCGCGCAGCTCAAAAAGCATCAGCCGACCATTGAGGCCTATCTGGAAGAAATCGCCTTTGCACCGATCGCGCTCGACATCGTGGCACCGCAAGGCGCCGCGACGGAATCCGCTGCCGCGACGGCGCCTGCCACGGCTCCCGCTGCTTCCCCGGCGGTGCCGGCCTCCGCAGGCGACGTGCCGACAATCGAGCACCAGCACAGCGATGTTTCCCGTGAAACCATGGCACCGTTGCCGACCGCGGCGGCGACGTCAACGAACGCACCCGTCACGCACATGCCCATCGCTCACGACGCAACGACGGGCGCGGATTCGGGCATTGCAATCAAGAACACGCTCTCGGCCGATGATTTTCGCCGCATGATGAACCAGATGAAGGGCGGAGCGCCAACTAAATCCACGCAAGCTGCGACCCCCGCTTCACCCATGCCAGCACCGACCGCGCCGGCCGAACAGAATACGGATGGAGCCCCGCTCGCCGCGAACTCAAAATTTACCTTTGAGAACTTTGTCTACGGCCCCGAGAACAGCCATGCCTATCGCTCGGCACTCAAGTTTGCCGCCCTCGCGGACGAGCGGGGCACGTGCACATCACTGTTCATCTACGGCAAATCGGGCCTGGGCAAGACGCACCTGCTGCTTGCCATCAAAAACGAGCTCGCCGAAAAGTCGCCCGAGATCAAGGTCAAGTATGCCAACTCCCAGGCATATCTGGACGACCTGATGACCGAGTTCGACCGCCAAAAGAAGAGCAACGCCCCCATCATGCAGGCGTACCACGGCGTGGACGTGCTCATCATCGACGACATCCAAAACATCATCGGCAAGCGCGCGAGCGTGGACTACTTTTTCCAGCTCATGGACGAGTTCATCCGCAACAACAAGAAGGTCGTCATCGCGGCAGACCGCGCCCCCAAGGACCTGAGCATGGACGAGCGTCTGACCAGCCGCTTCAACGCCGGCATGCTCTGCCTGGTCGCAGAGCCCAGCTACGAGATGAAATACAAGATCTTGCAGCGCTATTACGAGAACACCATCGTCGCCGCTCCCGAGGCAGGCGACGACTCGCTGCTGGCGGCCTATGGGGGCGACGGCGGGCACCTAACCGACGAGCACTTTAAACACATGGCCGAGGTCTCGGGCACCAACATCCGCGAACTCGAGAGCTTTTGCGAGCGCTGCGCCGGCGAGGCGGGCGACCGCGAGCGCGAGGGCGGGGAGCTCACCTTTGACGATATCGACGCCATCGCCAGCCAGTACTTTGACACATCGGCCAAAAAGATCAACGTCCAGACGGTTCAGTCCGTCATCGAAGAGCAGTACGGCGTGACGCACGAGGAGCTCATCGGCCCGCGTCGCAACGCCAATATCGCCAAAGCACGCCATATCGCTATCTACCTGGCCATCGAGATGTGCGAGATGACGACCACGGCGGTGGGCGCCGAATTTGGCAACCGCAACCACTCGACCGTCAGCACGAGTTACAAAAAGGTCCAGAAGATGATCCAGGAAGACCGGACTGTTACCGAAGACCTCAAGTCGCTGCGCGATAAAATTACACTGCGCTCGTAGGTAAATGGACACAGCTGTTGAAAACTTGTCGAAACCACGGGCATAAGGTGTCTAAAACCCAACCCGCGGTGATGAAAAGTTTTGCGCAGGTTTTGAACGTGGAAAACCACCCCTGTTGCACACAGGTTGCTGTCGATTCTCTTTCTGGGTCTGACCTGCGTCTTTGGGAGTAATCAACAGTTTCGTCAGTGCTATTACTATTATTAAGATATTTATATCTATAGAAAGGTATTAAAAGATGAAGTTCACCGTCAGCCAGAGCTCGCTTACACAAGCCATCGGCGTCGTTATGAAGGGTGTCGCTTCGGCATCCACCCTCCCCATCCTGTCGGGCGTGCTCGTTAAGGCCCAAGACGGCATCTTGGAATTCCAGACCTCTAACTACACCATCTCGATCCGTCATCGCATCGCGGCGCATGTCGAAGAAGAGGGCGAGATGGTTATCCCCTGTAAGATGCTCTCCAATATCACCAAGACCCTCCCCGATGCCCCGGTCACCTTTGAGCTGTCCGAGCGCCAGGTGCTGATTGGTTGCGAGAAGAGCTCTTTTAGGCTGAACACGCTCGATGCCAATGACTTCCCCGAGTTTCCGGCCTATGCCATCGAGAGTGCCGTGGAGCTGCCGACCGATGTCTTGTCCGAAATGGTCGGCCGCGTGTGGCGCGTCACCTCGACCGACAAGGCTCGCCCCATCCTGGGCGGCGTGCACATGAAGGTCGAGAACAACACCGTACGCCTGGTGGCGACCGATTCCTTCCGCTTGGCCGTGTGCGATACGCAGGTCGAGACCTCGACCCTCGAGGGCTCCTTTGAGCTCAACGTTCCGGCTGACGCCTTTAACGACGCGCTGAACATCATGGCCAGCCAGGCGACCATCATGATCGGGGCTACCGACACCCAGGTCGTCTTCGAGGCCGGCAACACCACCTACGTGTCGCGTCGCATCGAGGGCGTGTACCCCAACTACAAGCAGCTCATCCCCGATTCGTGCGTGACGAGCGTCAAGATCGATGTCGCCGCCTTTAACGCCGCCCTCAAGCGCGTGGCCGTTATCGCGAGCGCCAACCCCGCCGTCAAGTTCGAGATCGATGTCGAGAACGGGCAGATGGGCCTGTCCTCCATTTCCAATGACCAGGACCTTGCGCAGGAGACGATCGATGTCGAGGCTGAGGGCGAGTCGGGTACCATCGCCTTCAACTACCACTACATCTTCGGCTGCCTCAATGCCCTGTCCAAGGAGAAGGAGATCACGCTGGAGCTCAAGAGCTACTCGCAGGCGGGCATCTTCAAGTCCTACGACAAGATCAACTACCTGTACCTGGTCATGCCGGTCCGCATCTAGCGCTGCGCCATGACCATGTTCGCCCGCGATCTTTCCGTCGCGCACTACCGCAGCTTCGATAGCTATCGCCTTGCCCTGGACGAGGGCGTGACGATACTTGCGGGACCCAACGCGGCGGGAAAGACCAATCTCATAGAGGCGCTGCAGCTGCTGACGAGCGGCGCCTCGTTTAGGCATCCGACCGCAGCCGAGCTCGTCCATGACGGCGTGGGCTCGTGCAAGATCGAGCTGAGGCTCGAGGGCGACGGCCGCGTGCTTGATATGGGATTGAGCGCGGAGGACGGTAAGCGCTCGTTTAGTCGCAACGGCAAGAGATGCTCTGCCGCCGGTGTGCGCGGAATTCTGCCGAGCGTGCTGTTTTGCCCCGACCATCTGGACATGGTTAAGCGAGGCGCCAGTGTGCGCCGCGCCGCCCTCGATGACTTTGGCATGCAGCTGAGCGCGCGTTATGCCGATCTTGCGAGCACCTATGGGCGCTGCGTGACCCAGCGTAACGCCCTGCTCAAGGAGACCTGGTGCTGTCGCGAGATGCTCGGCGCGTGGAACGATTCGATTGCTCGCGCGGGCTCGGCCCTGCTCGTGCACCGGTTGGCCCTACTCGACCGGCTGGCGGGCCATGTGCACACTGCCTACGGGCAAGTGGCGTCCGGCGAGGCTGCCAACGTGACCTATGCGTCCACGCTGGGGGATTTGCCCCAGGTCGAGGATCGCGAAGAGCTGAAGGGTTGGGCGTACGAGCGCATGCTGGCCGCCCTTGACGAGCATGCCGACGAGGAAATTCGCCGCGGCGTGACGTTGGTGGGACCGCATCGCGACGAGATCGAGTTCACCGTGGCGGGTCGCTCCGCCCGTTCATTTGCCAGCCAAGGACAGCAGCGCACGCTGGTACTGTCCTGGAAGGTGGCCGAGGTGGCCGTGGCTCGCGATGTCCTGGGCACCGCCCCGCTGCTGCTTTTGGACGACGTGATGAGCGAGCTCGACGGCGAGCGTCGCGGCGCTTTCCTGCGGCTGATCGGCGATGATATCCAGACGGTCATAACTACGACCAACCTGGGGTACTTTACCGATGACCTGCTTGATCGAGCCAAGGTGGTGAGCATGGGTGAGACGTGCTAATTACGAGCGCGAGAGCGAGACAGTCGCCTTCAGTGGATTTTTGAACGCAGAGCGCCAGCGCATCCTGGCGGCTGCAACGCCTAAGCGCCGTGCGCAGATGGAGGCCGCCGAGGAGTCGCGCGCGGTCTATCGCGCATGGAACGCGGTGTGCTCGGGCACGCGCGAGGGACGGCATGTGACGGGGCTGCGCTACCTGCCCGAGTCCAATGAGCTGCTGGTGTATCTCGACTCGCCCTCGTGGACGCAGGAAATGACGCTGTTGCGCGAGATCATCCGTGCGCGCATGGAGCGCGCCGGTGCGCATGTGGACGGCCTGGTGTTCAAAACCACCGCGCCCGGTCACACGCCGCCCGCCGCCAAGGAGCGCCTGCGCCCGGCGACGACCGAGCGACCGCCGGCCCCGCACGCCGACCTAAGTGAGGCCGAGCGTACCGAGATCGAGCGCCAAGTGGCGCCCATCGAAGACCAAAAACTGCGCGAGGCCCTCGAGAATGCCATGAGAGCCAGTGCCGAGTGGGCCAAGGGCGTGCAAAGCAAAAAAGAGCCTTAAATCGCATCTGGTGGCCTTGTAGAGCCAAATACCCTCGTTCCCGAGGGTATTTTTTTACGATAAACTAGTAAGGCTGTACACATTTTCTTGACTGAAGGAGGACGTGTGGCAAACGAAAACGATTACGATGGCGGCGAGATTAAGATTCTCGAAGGTCTCGAGGCCGTTCGTAAGCGCCCGGGCATGTATATCGGCTCGACGAGCGCCAGCGGTCTGCATCACCTGGTGTGGGAGATCGTTGACAACTCCGTCGACGAGGCCATGGCCGGTTTCTGCACCGAGATTCAGGTGACGGTCCACGCCGACAACTCCATCACGGTCGTCGACAACGGGCGCGGCATCCCCGTCGACGAGCACCCTGTTAAAAAGATCCCGACGCTCGAGGTCGTCATGACGATCTTGCACGCCGGCGGTAAGTTCGATAACTCGGCCTATAAGGTCTCGGGCGGCCTGCACGGCGTGGGCATCTCCGTCGTCAACGCACTGTCCAAGCGCGTGGTCGTTCAGGTTCGTCGCGATGGCAACACCTACGAGATGGAGTTCTCGCGCGGCAAGACCGTCAAGAAGATGGAGGTCGTGGGCACCTCGGATTCGACGGGTACCACCGTTACCTTCTGGCCCGACGACGAGATCTTCGAGACCTGCATCTACGATTTCGATACGCTGCACAACCGCCTGCAGGAGACGGCGTTCCTCAATAAGAACCTCAAAATCGTGCTGACCGACGAGCGCGAGTCGACTCCCCATGTGGAGGAGTTTTGCTACGAGGGCGGCATCATCGACTTCGTCAAGTTCCTCAACGAGGGCAAGGACGTCCCCGAGGCTTTTAAGGAGCCCATCTACATCGAGGGCAAATCGGACCCGGCCGCGCCTGTCGCCAAGATGGGCGAGGTCGAGGTTTCCCTGCAGTGGAATAGCGGCTACGGCGAGAACGTCATGTCGTTTGCCAACGACATCTACACTCCCGAGGGCGGCATGCACCTTGAGGGCTTCCGCACCGCGCTCACCCGCGTGATCAACGACTATGCGCGCAAGCAGAATCTGCTCAAGGAAAAAGACGCCAATCTGACCGGCGACGATGTGCGCGAGGGCCTTTCGGCTGTTATCTCGGTCAAGCTGCCCGACCCGCAGTTTGAGGGCCAGACCAAGGCCAAGCTCGGCAGCTCCTATATGCGCGCGCTGACACTCAAGATCGTGACCGACGGCCTCGCCGATTACCTCGAGGAGCATCCCAAGCCCGCTCGCGAGATCGTCAAGAAGGCCCAGCAGGCCTGCAAGGCGCGCAACGCCGCCCGCAAGGCGCGCGAGGCGACCCGCCGCAAGAGCCTGCTCGAGACGGCGTCCCTGCCCGGTAAGCTCGCCGACTGCTCGGTGCGTGATGCCGAGTTGACCGAGCTCTTCATCGTAGAGGGCGACTCGGCAGGCGGTTCGGCCAAGGACGGCCGTCGCCGAGACATCCAGGCGATTCTGCCCCTGCGCGGCAAGATTTTGAACGTCGAGCGCGTGGGCGACCACCGCGCGTTCTCGAGTGACACCATCCAGTCGCTGATTACCGCGATCGGCTGCGGCGTCACGACGAGCGCCGGCGACGGCGGCGACTTTGATATCACCAAGGCCCGCTACCACAAGATCATCATCATGACCGATGCAGATGTCGACGGTGCGCATATCCGCATTCTGCTGCTGACGTTCTTCTACAAGTACATGCGCCCGCTGATTGACGCCGGCTACGTGTACGTCGCGTGCCCGCCCATCTTTGGCATTAAGGTGCGCAACAAGATTCACTACGTGTATCCCAACGGCCGCCAGCCCGAAGACGAGATCCTGCGCGACACCATCCAGAGTCTGGGCCTGAACCCCGACGATAACGACGAGGACGGCAAGGCCAAGGACGGCAAGATCACCAAAAAGCGCAAGGGCTATACCGTCCAGCGCTACAAGGGTCTGGGCGAGATGGACCCCAAGCAGCTTGCCTCGACGACGATGGACCCCAAGACCCGCATCCTGCAGCGTGTGTCGATTGAGGACGCCGTGGTGGCGGACCGCGCCGTGCGCGAGCTGATGGGTTCCGAGGTCGGCTATCGCCGCGAGTACATTGAAAAACACGCACATGATGCACGATTCCTTGATGCTTAAGAGGAGGTAACGTGGCAGACGATATCAACAACAACGAGGGTATGGACGAGGCCGGCGACGCCGGTATGCCCGACGATCTGAAGCGCCTGCTTGCCCGCGCTGAGCAGGGTGAGGACGGCGATCCGGATGCCTATAACCCCGATGCCGATGATGAGGAAGAGGACGACGACGCCGAGCTCGAGGAGAGCTTTGGCGAAGTCGACCGCGGCGCCTCGGCCGGCGAGGATATCAACGGCGGCCAGCTCCAGATTTCGGAGTTCGGCCGCGAGATGAAGCAGTCGTTTATCGAGTATTCGATGTCGGTCATCACGGCGCGCGCCCTGCCGGACGTGCGCGACGGCTTAAAGCCGGTGCACCGCCGCATCCTGTACGCCATGAACGAGAGCGGCATCTACCCCAACCGTCCGCACAAGAAGTCGGCCTGGACGGTCGGCGAAGTTATCGGTAAGTACCATCCGCACGGCGACTTCGCGGTCTATGAGGCAATGGTTCGCCTGGCACAGTGGTTCTCCATGCGCACGCCGCTCATTGACGGTCACGGCAACTTCGGCAACATCGACGGCGACGGCGCCGCCGCCATGCGTTACACCGAGAGCCGCCTGGCAAAGCCCGCCATGGAGCTCCTGCGTGACCTACAGAAGGACACCGTCGACTGGCAGCCCAACTACGACGAGTCGCTCGCCGAGCCCCAGGCGCTGCCCGCGCGTTTCCCCAACCTGCTGGTCAACGGCAGCCAGGGCATCGCCGTCGGCATGGCCACCAACATCGCCCCGCACAACCTCACCGAGGCGATCGAGGCCACCTGCTACCTGATCGACAACCCCGACGCCACCGTCGACGAGCTCATGCAGATCATGCCCGGTCCGGACTTCCCCACCGGTGCCATCATCATGGGCAGTGCCGGCATTAAGCAGAGCTACGAGACCGGCCGCGGCTCCATCACCGTGCGCGCCAAGGCTCATGTGGAGTCCACCAAGACCGGCCGTAGCCGCCTGGTCTTTACCGAGATTCCTTACATGGTCAACAAAGGCACTCTGCAGGAGAAGATCGCCCAGCTCGTCAACGATAAGCGCATCGAGGGTATCTCGGATATGCGCGATGAGTCCAACCAGAAGGGTATCCGTCTGGTCATCGAACTCAAGAAGGGCGTCATCCCGCAGGTCGTGCTCAACAACCTGTACAAGTACACCTCGCTGCAGACGACCTTTGGTGCCAACAACCTGGCGCTTGTCAACGGCGTTCCCAAATGCCTGAGCCTGCGCGAGATGCTGCAGCACTACATCGACCACCAGGTCGACGTCGTCACCCGCCGCACCCGCTTTGACCTCAAGAAGGCCCAGGCGCGTGCCCATATCCTCGAGGGCTACCTGATGGCTCTCGACCATATCGACGAGGTCATCAGCATCATCCGCTCCTCGCAGACCGATTCCGAGGCCAGCAGCCGCCTGATCGAGCGTTTTGGCTTTACGCCCGAGCAGACCACGGCCATCCTCGAGATGAAGCTGCGCCGCCTGACCGGCCTGGAGCGCGACAAGATTCAGGAAGAGCTGGACGGCCTGCGCCGCGCTATCGCCTACTACGAGGACCTGTTGGCGCACGAGGAGAAGATCCTGGGCGTCATCAAGGAAGAGATGCGCGAGATCTCCAAGAAGTTCGGCGACAAGCGCCGCACCGAGATCAGCCATGTCGAGAAGGACCTGGATGTCGAAGATCTGATTGCCGACGAGGACATGGTCGTGACCATCACCCATACCGGCTACGTCAAGCGCATCCCGGTGGCCGCCTACCGCGCCCAAAAGCGCGGCGGCAAGGGCGTGTCGGGCGTCAACCTCAAAGAGGACGACGTTATCGACGAGATGTTCATCGCATCCACGCACGAGTACGTGCTGTTCTTCTCGAGCAAGGGTAAAGTCTACCGCCTGAAGGTGCACGAGCTGCCGGTGGGTACGCGCCAGGCGCGCGGCACCGCGATCGTCAACCTGCTGCCCTTCGAGGAGGGCGAGAAGATCGCGAGCGTCATCAGCTGCCGTGAGTTCCCCGCCGACGAGTATCTGATGTTTGCCACCAAGAGCGGCATGGTCAAGAAGACCGTGATGAGCGCCTACGACCGTAGCCGCCGCGATGGCCTGATCGCCATCAACCTGAGGGACGACGACGCACTGCTCGCTGTACGCCGCGTGCGCGAGGGTGACAAGATCATCATGGCAACCACCGCGGGCAAGGCGATTATGTTCCCCGAGGACCAGGTGCGCGCCACCGGTCGCGATACCAGCGGCGTCCGCGGTATCGGCATGAAGGATGGCGTGAGCGTTTTGGGTATGGAGGTTACCAACGGCAATGGTGACCTGTTTGTCATCACCGAGCGCGGCTACGGCAAGCGCACGCCGGTTGCGGACTACCCGGAGCAGAACCGCGGCGGCCAGGGCGTCTACACCATCCAGATGACCGAACGCAAGGGTAACCTCGCAGCCATGAAGACGGTGGGCCCGCAGCATGAGCTGTTCATCGTGACGGAGGGCGCGACGGTCATTCGCGTCAAGACCGACGAGATCAGCCAAACCGGTCGCGCCACCCAGGGCGTCAAGATGATGAGCGTCGACGATAACGACCGCGTATGTGCCGTAGCCCGCATGACAGCAGCCAAGGAAAAGCCCGAAGGCGAAGCCGCAGAAGACAGCTCTGCCCCCGAAGAAACCGCAGTCGACCTAGGCGACGGCAACGACATACCAGAAGATCTCCTAGACGAGTAAGAGGAACTAGCTGGTAGAAAATATCAGACCCCATATATCGGCGGTCGGCGCACCCGCGCGCCGACCGCTTTTTTGACAATCTTTGAACCCCACGTCGGCCCCGGCTGCTCGGCGGCATGCGAAGTCGATCGCGAGTTCCGCACGAGCCGGAGAGCACTTAATGTGCTCTCCGTGCGAGCAGGACTGTCCGAGCAGGCGACTTCGCATGCCGCCGGGCAGCTGGGACGGACGACCCTCAAAGTTTTTCAAAAAAGTTGTTGACGCGCGCGTAACGACTCGTCTAATATATCCCTTGCGCGATGGACCTGTAGCTCAGTTGGTTAGAGCGTCCGGCTGATAACCGGGAGGTCACAAGTTCGAATCTTGTCAGGTCCACCACTTTCTTTCGCAATAAACACCCCAGCGAGAGCCGAGTCGCCGCTGGGGTGTTTATTACTTTCTCCGTGGGGGTTTAGCTCAGCTGGGAGAGCGCGGGCTTTGCAAGCCTGAGGTCAGGGGTTCGATCCCCCTAACCTCCACCATGATGGACCTGTAGCTCAGTTGGTTAGAGCGTCCGGCTGATAACCGGGAGGTCACAAGTTCGAATCTTGTCAGGTCCACCATCAAAATGTTAAGAGCCCTGGGGCATTGCCTCGGGGCTTTTTTCTTATCCAACATAAGTAGTCAAAATAGCCCCGTCCCAAATTAACTACTTTGATTTTGTGTGCTGGGCAAAAGATTGGGTAGTATAGCTATTCAATGCGGCGACCCTGCCGCGTGTTAACCGCTACGTACCGGAGGTGTTCCATGGTTCGCGTCGACATAGAGACCATCGTCATGGCCGCCGGTCCCGTGCCATCGCTTATCGTGCTTCGCGAGCGCTGCGGCAAGTCGGATTCGACGGCACCGCTGCGTTCGCTTTCCATTCAGACCGGCTCGTTTGAGGCCGCGGCAATTAGCCGTGGCATCGATAGCGGTCGCGCCGAGCGCCCGATAACGCATGACCTGCTGCTTGACACCGTCGATGCTCTGGGCGCCAAGCTCGAGCGCATCGAGATCGTTCGTGCCGAGCCGCCGGTGTTCTATGCGACGATTGTCGTGCTGGCCGATGGTGACGAACGAAAGATTGACGCCCGCCCCAGCGACGCCATTGCCCTTGCCGTGCGCAGTAACGCCCCCATGTTTGTGGAGGACGACATCATGAATCGCCTGGGTACCGTTTCTGCCCATGCCGAGGAAGTTGACGACGAGCAGGAGTTTGAGAAGTTCGACGAGTTCGTCCATACGCTCTCCCCCGATGATTTCTAAATGTCTGGCACGCGAGCGGAGAGGTCGCTGATGGGCACCCGCGTATCGGCTGAAGCGGCCGCCATCGCGCGTGAAGCCCAGATGCGCTCGGAGGCATCCGAGGCGGCTCGCATCGCCTATGTGACGCAGGCCCGCACGCTTCGCGAGCGCCGCGGTTCCTATATCAAGATGGTTATCATCTCCGCCCTTGTCGCGGTAATCTGTTCTCGTCTTCGTGGTACAGTTGGTGCGCTTGGGTTTTCGATTTCAACAGGCTTGGTAATCTGGGGTGTGGTCGATGCAGTAATGCTGACCAACCAGATCAAGGTACTCGACAAGCGCGCGATGGATATGGTGCGCGCCCGCGACGCTGCCGCCAAGATCGCTGCCGAGGCACAAGAACTGTAACGACGCCGGATTCGATGGGAAGGTCTAGAGATGGCACAGGATATGCAGGACGCCGGTAACGTCTCCGCCGAGCTCGACGCCATGGTGTGTGACCTGATTGGTGCGTTCTTGGACGACCTTGCCGCCGGTGAGAATCCGGGCGTAGTTGTGGCGATCGAGGACGCTGCTTCCAACCGCTATCTGGCCGCGCTCGACGAGGATGGCGAGGAGGCATGCCTGGAGGCTGCCACCAACTTTATCTCCGAGCACAAGATGGGTCTTAAGGACGAGGGCCTGGGCCGTATCGCCCGCTATGCCATCGGCTATACCGGCTGCGTCGAGATTGACGGCGGCTATCACGATGCTCTGCTCGTGAGCTTCTTTGAGACCACGCTCGAGAGCGGCTTTTCGGCATATGTGCTGTATGAGGGCATGGGCGCCGGCGATGGTTTTATGTGGAGCGACCCTGAACCTGCAGGTGAGGAAACCCCTCTCATCTAAAATCGCTAAAATAAACGAGTTTTCGGTAAAAGGCTCAATATTCCCGCTGAGCGTTGTATCGCTGGGCGGGCCGCATACGCGTGACGTTTGTATATGGATAGAAGATAGGGGAACTACATGCGCGTAGACAATCTGAGGAACATCGCCATCATCGCCCACGTTGACCACGGCAAGACGACGATGGTCGACAAGCTCCTGCGTGCCACGGATGCCTTCCGTGCCAACCAGCAGGTCGAGGACCGCGTCCTGGACTCTAACGACCAGGAGCGCGAGCGCGGCATCACGATTCTCGCCAAGAACATCTCTATCGAGTACAAGGACGTCAAGATCAACGTCATCGACACCCCGGGCCACGCCGACTTTGGCGGCGAGGTCGAGCGCGTGCTGCGTATGGCCGACGGCGCCCTGCTGCTGGTCGACGCTTTTGAGGGCCCCATGCCCCAGACCCGCTTCGTGCTGCGTCACGCTATCGACACCGGCCTTAAGATCATGATCGTCATCAACAAGATCGACCGTCCGGGTGCTAACCCCGAGAAGGCTTACAACGACTGCCTCGACCTTATGGCCGACCTGGGCGCTACCGACGACCAGCTCGAGTTCGCCATGGAGCACGTGGTCTACGCCAGCGCCATGAATGGCTTTGCCCGCCTTGACCCCAACGACGGCAACATGGACATGTATCCGCTGCTCGATATGATCATCGACGACATGCCTGCGCCCGAGGTTGACGAGACCGCCCCGCTGGCCATGCAGTGCGTGACCATCGACCACTCCAACTTCGTCGGCCGCATCGGCATCGGTCGCGTGTACTCCGGCACCATCCACCAGGGCGACCAGATTCTGGTTGTCAAGAACGACGGCTCCAGCGCCACCGCTACCGTCAAGCAGCTCTTTACCTTCGACTACCTGGGCCGCACCGAGTGCCAGGAAGTCGGCGCTGGCGATATCGCCGCTGTCGTGGGTATTGACCGCACCGATATCGGCGATGTCTACACCGACCCCGAGAACCCCGTCGAGCTCGAGCCCATTGAGATCGACCCGCCGACCCTGTCCATCGTCTTTGAGGCCTCGACCTCCCCGCTCGTCGGCCGCGATGGCGACATCGTGGGTGCCCGTCAGCTCAAGGAGCGCCTGTTCAACGAGGCCGAGAACAACGTGACCATGAAGATCGAGGAGCTCGAGGACAAGAGTGGCGTCGAGGTCTCTGGCCGCGGCATTCTGCACCTGTCCGTCCTGATGGAGTCCATGCGCCGCGAGGGCTTTGAGTTCCAGGTCGGTCGTCCCCGCGTTCTGTTTAAGAAGGACGAGAACGGCAACAAGCTGGAGCCTGTAGAGCAGGCCGTCGTCGAGTGCCCGGACGAGTACTCGGGCAAGGTCGTTGAGGTCTTCGGCACCTCCGGCGGCATCATGACGAGCATGGATACCTCGGGCATCGTGACGCACCTTGAGTTCAAGATCCCGACGCGTGGCATCATGGGCCTTAAGAACCGCATCATGAACGTCACCCACGGCGAGGGCGTGTTCTACCACACCTTCCTGGAGTACGGTCCCTACGCCGGCGAGATCGGCAACCGTCAGAACGGTGCCATGATCTCCATGACCACCGAGAAGGCCGTTGCCTATGCCCTGGGCACGCTGCAGGAGCGCGGCCAGCTGTTTGTTGAGCCGGGCACCGAGTGCTACGAGGGCATGATCGTGGGCGAGCGCAGCAAGGCCGGCGACATGGTCGTCAACATCGCCCGTACCAAGAACCTGGGCAACCAGCGTTCCTCGACCTCCGATATTTCCGTGCAGCTGGTGCCGCCCCGCACCTTCTCGCTGGAGGAGGCGCTGGAGTACATCGCCGATGACGAGCTGGTGGAGATCACTCCCAAGAATATTCGCCTGCGCAAGCGTCTGCTCAATGCCACCGACCGCAAGAAGGCTGCCGTCCGCGCCGGCCAGGTCAACAAATAAGCGCTGGGGCTTATAACCGCCAATAAGAAAGGGCGTCGACCGCGATGGTCGGCGCCCTTTTTGGTGCAAGGGGGACAGGTTCGCTTGCACCACCACAAAGGTGCCTGTCCCCTTTGTGGTGGTTGGCGGCTAGGCGGTGGGGAGTTCCGGCGTATTAGCCGGCTGTTGCGACTTGAGGTGAGCGTTGCGCCAGATGATCTGGATAACATAGCCGAGCGTGAAGACAAAGGCCACGCCGCTGATGAAATCGCCTACGAGGGGGATTGCCGTAAGCGCGCCCGCGGCCACGCCGCCCGCGGCTGCCATGGCGTAGCGGTTCTGGTTGTGTCCGACCATGCGGGCGATCGCGCACCCCGCAAAGGCGCTCGACACCAACGCGATGCCAATAACACCGCACATGAGGGCTCCGGCAAGCGACAGACCAGCGATAGAGATAATTAGCAGTAGGACGGCGGGGACGATAGCAATCGTGCCCAGAAGACCGCTCACCCACAGGGGCATGGGGCGCTGGTGGAGCATGCCGGCGGCGCTGGCGGTTGCGCGCGGAAAGACGAGTTCGAGCAGTAGGGCGACAAAGCAGGTGGAAAGCGCCGCGGCGACGATACCGCCGATGACATCGTTAACGGTGGAAGTATCTTCGTTCTCGGTGCGGTCGATCTTGAGCGCACCGACCTCGGCTCCCGCGGCGCGCTCGGGGTCCTCGGAGACGTGCGCGTTCACGGTGCCGGTGATGTGGGCGTTCTTGCCTAGGATGAGCTTATCGGCCCAAACCTCGACATCGCCCTCGACGGTGCCATCGATAGTCACCGTATCGCCCGCAAGCGCTGCCGACTTGGTAGAGCCGCGCAGGGCAACCGTCTCGCCTATCGCATAGAAACAGTTGGCGGTGCTGTCGGAATTGAGCACGACATGCTGGCCGGCAACGGTCACGCTGCCATCAACCGTAGTCTTGGCAATGTCGATGGTGCGCGCCGCCAAGCGGACGGCGCCGCCCACCGTGCAGTCGCGGATGGAGAGGCTCTCGCCTGCTGCAATTATGTCGCGGCCGATGGACGCATCGTCCAAGTTGAGGGCCTGACCTGCCCAGTACAGGTCACCTTCGACGCCGGACGAATTGGCGTCATTGTCGGTCGCAAGTACGTTGCCTGCGGTGTCTGTGCCGGCGAACGACGCCGTGGGAAGCGCGGTGATCGCCAGCGCGATGAGTGCGAATAGGATGGTGATGCGGCCCCACGCTTTACAGCGCTGGGTCGACGGGAATTGATTGCGGGGCATAGTGAATCCTTCGTTAGATGCTCGATATGCATCTAACAGGGTACCCAACGCGTGGGCGCTCTAAAAGAACCTCTCGGTTGTATTTCGAAGGATGAGCCCGCGCAATCTACTTTTTGCGGTGCAAAAAGCGCGCGATGTCCTCTTCGGTGGGGCTTTTGATGTCAAAGCGCAGCGAGAGCCAGCGCAGACCCATGGTCACGACAACGCATACGACCAGCGCGGCGACATTGCTCATGATGCCGCTCATAACGAGACACACATAGCTTGTCGATCCGGCGATGGCGGCGATGGCATAAAAGTTAGTACGTTGGAAAATGCCCGGAACCACGCCCATAAAGCCGTCGCGCAACATGCCACCGCCCACCGCGGTGAAAAAGCCCATCATGATGCACACCGCCGGCGCAAAGCCGTAGACCAGCGCCTTGTCTGCTCCAGTGGCGGCGTAGATGCCGACCGAGATGATGTCGAGCAGGGGAATGAGTTTTTCGGGCTTGTCGACGATTGCCGGGAAAATATAGATGATGGCTGCCGTGGCAATGGAAAGCGGCAGCGCCATTGGCTGGTTGAGGATGTAGACGTTGCCCACCTGCAGCGTCATGTCGCGTAAAAGACCGCCGCCCAAGCCACAGACCACGGCGAGCGCAACTGCACCCACCAGGTCGAGTTTGTGCTCGCGCGCGACCAACACGCCCGAGATTGAAGCCGCGACGACGGCGAACATTTCGAGCCAAAACGGGATGGCGACCATGGCATCCGTGGCGTGTGAGGTAACGGTCATAGCGGCGACGACGGGCAAGATGGAATCCTTTGAGTTGCAGGTTTGGACAATGCCCGTACATAGTACATGGTTGGCGGCGATTGCGACCCTATTGCTCGGCAAACGGTAGGGGTTGGGTGCGGTCATAGGTTCCAAACATGTATACCAGCCTCCAAAGATGTCGAAAAATGTCGTTTTTGGCGGATGATGTACATGTTTTGGCGCGCGCCGAGCGGGCGACGTTACTCGGAGGGCGTCTCTATGTCCTTCGTGCCCTTCCAGTTGCGGATAAGTGCCTTTCGCAGTTCGTTTTGCTTTCGCTGATACTCGGCATCCGTGCAGCGGGGCATACCGAGTGATTCGCGGATATTGTTCATGGCACGGTGAAAAGCGAGTTGACTGGCAAATTGCGCTGAGGTGAGTGTGACAATGCGATAACCCATTTGGGCGAGCACAGCTTCGCGTTCCGCATCTGCTCCCTTACGGCCAGTCTCGTCGTGAAAGCCACCCTTATATTCGATGCCGAGCTCTCTGCGCTTATAGGTAATGAGGGCATCGATTTTGAGTGTTCGGGCTTTGGTGCAATGCCAAAGACGTTGAGGGATCTCGAGCGGTCGGTTGAGCTCGATGCCTCGAATGCCAACGCCGCCTTCGCTTGTTGGAAGTGAAAGTGCGATTGCCGATGCAGCCTCCATAGGCGAGACCGAGTGGTCGTAGACATGTCTGAGCGCGAGTCGCGCGCGTGTGGCACCGGGTTTGCCAGGGTGTTGATCGAGCAGTTCGACAATTTCGTCCTTGGAGGTGGTTGCTGGTTGCTCGGTATAAGGGTCAGAGGGATTAAGGCCCATGCGATAGTCGCCGCAAACTTCGTAGCCATACTCGAGGTATTCGATTCTATCCATCCACTCGGCGGCGAGCACGAAGGTGAAGGCTTCGTCGGTGATAAAGATGCCGGGCGTAAGCTCGTCAATATGGCCATAGGGTAGGCTTTGGCCGAGAACATGGCAAGTGACGCCGTTGGTGCGAATTCGCTCGAAAGCAAACACTACGGAGATATCGATAGTCTTGAACATATCGAGCGGAATGCCGCAGTCGGTGAGGGCCTGTCGTATGCGCGCGATGCGTTGCTGGGTGGAGAGACCTCTTGCGCCTATCTGGTAGTCGTGTTGCGCGACCGCTTGAACCCGGCCTTGCGGCGCGTGATGGACGAGCCATGCAGTTTTATGCGAAATGAGAACAGGGGTATCCATTGGGGACCTCTCGCTCTGAGTCGATACCCAACTCTTATGTCCGTTGAGGTGGGGAAATATACCGAATGCGAGTAAGCCGACTCATGCACGGCGTGTGTCATATACAAACGTGTACACCACCCTCCAAAAACGACATTTTTTGACATCTTTGGAGGGTGATGTACATGTTTGGGATGTTGGGTTGGGATTGAACGTGATGGGGGTGTGGGTTGAAGAGGAGGGATGTCTAAATTTTGAGCGGAGCTCAAAATTTATTCGGTCGGCTTGCGCCGACCGCGCTGCGCTAAAAACGCGCCACTGGCGCGTTTTCTTTACGCTTTGCGCCCTGGCGGGTTCGAATCCCTCCTCCTCCGCCGTATTTGCTTGTAAGGGACTCTAAACAAAAAAGCCCCCGTTTTCGGGAGCTTTCTCAACCAAAATGGCGGAGGAGGAGGGATTCGAACCCTCGTGACCTTATACAGGCCAAACGGTTTTCGAGACCGCCGCATTCAACCACTCTGCCACCCCTCCGCGTGGGGTAAAAACAAAGCAGGCTCGAAGGCCTGCTTTGGAATTAACTGGCGGAGAGTCAGGGATTTGAACCCTGGAGACGCTTTTGACGCCTACACGATTTCCAATCGTGCTCCTTCGGCCACTCGGACAACTCTCCGTTAAATGCGAAAGTCAGTATACACGAGGAATCGCAAAGTGCAAACAGAAAAGTTGGCATTTTTTAAAACGCGCCGCCGCGCTTGGCGTTGCAGTGGGGTTTGAGGTGCCAAAAAACGGCATCCGACCAGCGTGGTTGATCAACTCAATTGTTCAAAAAAGGTATTCATAAGCGACTTGGCAATGAATTTAAAAATCTTTGGGTGGTGCTGTGGGCCACTGGTATGCATTTTGCGACCACAGCCTTGTGCCCGTTGACCTGCGGCTTGGCTCAGCTTGTCCCCACGGCACCGCATCTTGTCAACAGATCCGTCAAGCTTTTAGTCGGCATTTGGTTGGAATGCGCATGAAACGTCGTGTGAGTATGGGCATATGTGGAGGTCATGAGGTTGTAGCTGCATATTCTTGCGGCCTGGGAGGTTGAAAGATATTATTACCAAGTCTTTTCCTGCTTCAGGCGCACCTTCACGACCTGAAGCCACATTTGCCCAGAGGAGGTGACAATATGAAGGCTTATGAACTGTTGTTCTTTGTTGACCCGTCGCTCGACCCCGAGACTCGTCTCGCTGTTATGAAGCGTATCGATACCACGATCGCTGAGGGCGCTGGCAAGGTCGACTCCGTTGACGAGTGGGGCAAGCGCAAGCTCGCCTACGAGATCAACGACCTCACCGATGGTGACTACACCCTCATCAACTTCCACGCAGATCCTACCCAGATCGCCGAGCTTGATCGCGTCCTGCGCATCACCGACGCTGTGGTTCGCCACATGATCGTCCGTCGCGACGACCAGGAGTAAGACTGTCGTTTTGGACTGGGCTTGTGCCCCAAGAGGAAGTAGTGAGTTATGAGCATCAATCGAGTGAACATCACCGGTAACCTCACCCGCGATCCCGAGCTGCGCGCCACCGCCGGCGGAACCCAGGTTCTGTCCTTTGGCGTCGCCGTGAACGATCGTCGCCGCAACGCGCAGACTGGCGAGTGGGAGGACTATCCCAACTTTGTCGACTGCACTATGTTCGGCACCCGCGCCGAGGCCGTGAGCCGTTTCCTGGCAAAGGGAAACAAGGTCGCGATCGAGGGCAAGCTGCGCTACAGCTCTTGGGAGCGCGACGGTCAGCGCCGGAGCAAGCTTGAGGTCATCGTCGATGAGATCGAGTTTATGAGCTCCCGTGGTGGCCAGGGTGGCTACGATCAGGGCGGTTACGCCCCCGCAGCTCCCGCGCCCGCAGCACGTCCTGCCGCACCGGTGGCTACGCCGCCCGCGGTCGACGTCTACGATGAGGACATCCCGTTCTAAGGGTTGTTCACCTATTTTTGAGTGAGAGGCGGCTTCGGTTCGCCGAAGTTGCCAAACGAAAGGTATTTTGACATGGCTAATGATTTTTCTGCACGTCAGCCGCGTCGTAAGTACTGCCAGTTCTGCAAGGAGAACACTGAGTTCATCGACTATAAGGACACTCAGCTTCTCCGTAAGTACATGACCGACCGTGGCAAGATCAAGCCCCGTCGCGTCACTGGCGCTTGCACGCAGCATCAGCATGACATCGCCAACGCCATCAAGCGCGCCCGCGAGATGGCTCTCCTGCCGTACACCGTCCCCGTGGTTTCCTCTCGTGGCAACCGCGACCGCGGCTAAGAAGGGAGACGCATCATGAAGGTTATTCTTCTCGATGAGATCAAGGGCAAGGGCGGCGAGGGTGACGTCGTAGAGGTCGCTCAGGGTTACGCTGAGAACTTCCTGTTCCCCAAGAAGCTCGCTGTTGCCGCCACCAAGGGCAACCTCAAGCAGCTTGACGAGCGTCGCAACAACATCGCCAAGCGCGAGGCCGTCCGTCTGGCTACCGCCAACGAGACCAAGGCTGCCTTCGAGGGCAAGACGGTCACCGTTGACGTCAAGGTCGGCGACGAGGGCATCCTCTTTGGCTCCGTTACCGCCGCTATGATCGCTGACGCCATCAAGGCTCAGCTCGGTATGGACATCGACCGCAAGCGCGTCGAGCTCGGTAAGCCCATCAAGGTTGCCGGTGCCCACACCGTTGCCATCTCGCTGTACCGCGAGATCAAGGCCGAGGTTGTCGTTCTCGTCGGCGTTACCGCCGAGGAGCTCGCTGCCGAGGCTGAGGTCGAGGAGGCCGCTGAGGTCGCCGAGGCCGAGACCGCCGAGGTCGAGACTGAGGCTGCTGCCGAGTAGCATTTGCTGCAACGCAACAATCTTGTTCTAAGAAGGGCGCTCTGGGAAACCAGGGCGCCCTTTTGTTTTTTGCGCTGAGTGAGTGTCATGGTGAACGTTGCGTCGAAGTCCTATATACAGGACCGTTCATCCGTTTGGTTCGGTGATGATTGGCGGCGCGCGGCGCGTTTTGGGACCGTGGCTGATACTATGGATGCTCGCAAGCGATATGAATGAGGATGCTCATGGCATATGACGATAGGGAGACCGGGCTGACGGTTGAGGACCGCGGCTCAAAGTTGGGTCTTCCCCAAAACCAAGATGCAGAGGCCAATGTACTGGCCGCTATGCTGCTATCGCCCGAGGTGGTCGAAGAGGCCCAGGTCGAGCTGCAGCCCGATGACTTCTACCGGCCCATTCATAAGACCATCTATACCGCGATGGTCGATATGTACAACAGCCGCATTCCCATCGACTCCATCTCGCTGATCGATTACCTGCGAAGCATCAACAAGCTCGATGCCGTGGGCGGCGAGGCCTACATTTTGGAGTTGATGGGTCAGACCCTGTCGCTCGTCAACTGGCAGCACCATGCCGCCATCGTTCGCCGCGATTCGATGCTGCGTGAGCTGATCGGCGCGACCAACGAGATCAACGCGCTGGCCTATAACGCTCCCACCGATACCAAAGAGGTCGTGGAGCTAGCCGAGAGCAAGCTGCTCAAGGTCACGGCGCGCGAGGTCAAGTCGAGCTACAAGACGCTGACCGAGTTTATGGTCGAGGCCTATAACGAGGCCGAGGAAGTGTGCCAGGCCGGTGGCCAGGCTGCGGGCGTGCCCACGGGCTTCCCGTCGCTCGACCGCATGCTCATGGGTTTTCGCGAGGGCCAGCTCATCATCATCGGCGCCCGCCCTGCTGTGGGTAAGACGTCGTTCGCCCTGAATCTGGCGCTCAACGCTGCCGCTGCCGGTTATACCGTCGGCTTCTTCTCGCTGGAGATGTCGGGCAAGGAAATTGCCCAGCGTCTGATTTGCGCCTACGCCATGATCTCGATCAGTGACTTCCGCATGGGCCGCATTAGCCCCGAGCAGTGGGCAAATATCAACGAGGCCACGCAGACCTTGTCCAAGCTCGATATTCTGATTGACGATACGCCCGGCACCACAGTGACCGAGATTCGCGCCAAGAGCCGCCGTATGCTCCATAACAAGGAGAAGGCAATCATCATCCTGGACTACCTGCAGCTGGTGAGTCCTCCGCCGGGACGCCGCTCCGAGAGCCGTACCGTCGAGGTTTCGGAGATGTCGCGTGGTCTGAAGATCATGGCCAAGGAGCTTAAGATCCCGCTCATCGCGCTGTCGCAGCTCTCGCGTCAGGTCGAATCCCGTACCGGCAAGCGCCCGCAGCTGTCCGACCTTCGTGAATCGGGCTCCATCGAGCAGGACGCCGATATCGTTATGTTCTTGGACCGCTCCGCCGACGAGGCCGAAGCCTCGCGCGACGATCGACCCGACGAGGGCGTTACGCGTATCGTCGTGGCCAAGAACCGTTCGGGCCCGATCGGCGACGTCGACCTGATGTTCCTGCCGGCATCCACCAAGTTCTATGAGCTTGATGGGGCACATGCCGAGGAGTAGGACAGGCGCCCGTTGCACGGGTATACTGGGAATGTTTTGTGCTTCTGCGTGCCGGCGTGGCGCGTAGACAGTCCATGAATGTAAGGAGTAAACATGCCGTCAACCGTTTTGGTCGGTGCCCAGTGGGGCGATGAGGGCAAGGGTAAGATTTGCGACCTGGTCGCCGGCGACTTCGATGCCGTCGTGCGCTACTCGGGCGGCAACAACGCCGGCCACACCATCGTCGTCAACGGCAAGAAGTACGGCCTGCACCAGGTGCCTTCCGGCATCATGTATTCCGACCACGTGTCGGTGATCGGTAACGGCTGCGTCGTCAACCCCAAGGTTGTCCTTGAGGAGATCGACATGTTCGAGGCCGACGGCATCACCACCAAGAACCTCAAGATTAGCGGCAACGCGCATGTCATCATGCCGTACCACATCGATCTGGATGGCGCCTTTGAGCAGAAGCTCGGCAAGAAGAACATCGGTACCACCAAGCGCGGTATCGGTCCGTGCTATCAGGACAAGATGGCCCGCATTGGTCTGCGCATGCAGGACATGCTGGACGAGACGCTGTTCCGCGACAAGCTGGAGACCGCTCTCGCCCGCGTGAACCCCGAGCTCGAGCTCATCTACAACCTGCCCACCTACACCGTGGACCAGATTTGCGACGAGTACCTGCCGATGGCCGAGCGCCTGCGTCCCTACATCACCGAGACGAGCCTGCTGCTCAACAACATGATCGATGAGGGCAAGAACCTGCTGTTTGAGGGCGCCCAGGCCACGCTGCTCGACATCGACCACGGCACCTATCCGTACGTGACGTCTTCCAACTGCACCGCCGGCGGCGCCATCACCGGCTCCGGCGTGGGCATGAAGAACGTCGACCGCGTGCTGGGCGTCATGAAGGCCTATATCACCCGCGTCGGTTCGGGCCCCATGCCCACCGAGCTTTCCTATGAGTCCGAGGCCGGCCACACGCTGACCGAGGAGGGCTATGAGTACGGCGTGACCACCGGTCGCCGTCGTCGTTGCGGCTGGTTTGACGGCCCCATCGCCAACTATGCCTCGCGCGTCAACGGCCTCACCGACATTGCCGTGACCAAGCTCGACGTGCTTTCGGCCTTCGACACCATCAAGGTGTGCGTGGCCTACGACGTCGATGGCGAGCGCTACACCAGCGTGCCCGAGCATCAGGTGCGCTTTGAGCATGCCAAGCCCATCTACGAGGAGCTCCCCGGCTGGAAGTGCGACATCACCGGTTGCCGTAGCTTTGACGAGCTGCCGCAGGAGGCTCAGGACTATGTGGCGTTTATCGAGGATCTGGCACACACCCGCGTGACGTTTATTGGCGTTGGCGCTGGTCGCGAGCAGATCATCAACCGATTCTGGAAGTAATCGGGACTATTTGGTTATTGCGATATACCCCTTTGCAGCCCGGACGGGCGGCCGAGGGGTATATTTGCTTGCAAAGGGCTCGCGTGGAGCGGGCCGTTAATCCATAGAGGAGGCACCCTTGAAGGCGGACACTCAAACCATCGACATCCTGTTGTTGGGCAGCGGCGGCCGTGAGCATGCTTTGGCAGCTAAGCTCGCAGCATCACCGCGCGCCGGCAAGCTCTACATTGCGCCGGGTAACGGCGGCACCGCGAGCTGCGGCGAGAACGTTGTTCTCGACGACTGCGATCCTGCGGCTGTGGCGGCGTTTGCGCAGAGCCATGGATGCGGACTCGTGGTAATTGGCCCCGAGGCTCCGCTCGTGGCGGGCGTGGCCGACGCCGTGCGTGCGGCGGATATTCCCTGCTTTGGCCCGGGTGCCGAGGGCGCCCAGATGGAGGGCTCCAAGCTGTTCTCCAAGCAGCTCATGGAGCGCGCGGGCATTCCGACGGCAGCCTACGGCTCGTTTACCGACGAGGCTTCGGCTCTCGCCTACGTGCGTGAGCAGGGCGCTCCGTTGGTCGTCAAGGCCGACGGCCTTGCCGCGGGCAAGGGCGTTATCGTGGCGACCGAACTTGAGCAGGCCGAGGAGGCCGTGCGCGAGTGCTTTGGCGGCACCTTTGGCGACGCCGGCAACACCGTGGTCATCGAGGAGATGCTGACCGGCCCCGAGTGCTCGCTGCTGGCCTTTACCGACGGCAAGACCGTGCGCCCCATGGCCACCTCGCAGGACCACAAGCGCGCGCTCGAGGGCGACAAGGGCCCCAACACCGGTGGCATGGGCGTCTACAGCCCGGTGCCCATCGTGACCGACGAGGAGCACGCCACGATGGTGAAGGTCATGGAGCAGACCGTTGCCGAGCTTGCTGCCGAGGGCATCGACTACCGCGGCTGCCTGTATGGCGGCTTTATGCTCACCCCCGCCGGCCCCAAGGTACTGGAGTTCAACGCCCGCTTTGGCGACCCCGAGACGCAGGTCGTGCTGCCGCGCCTTAAGAATGACCTGGTCGAGGTCATGCTGGCTTGTGCCAACTGCGAGCTCGATCAGATTGAGCTCGACTGGCGTGACGAGTGGGCCGTGGCCGTTGTCCTGACGAGCGCGGGCTACCCCGGCAGCTACGAGAAAGGCAAGGTCATCACCGGTATTGAGGATGCCGAGGCCATGGAGAACGTGACTGTGTACCACGCGGGCACTGCTGTGGTGAACGGCCAGCTCTTGACCAATGGTGGTCGCGTGCTTGCCGTGACCGCTCTGGGCGACACGTTCGAGAACGCTCGCAACCTTGCCTACGAGGCCTGCGAGAAGATTGATTTTGAGGGTAAGACCCTGCGTCACGACATCGGCCTGCGCGCGCTGCGCGGCCGCGACGCCTGGGATGCCTAAAGTCCGAGAGGAATGAGACGGATGGACGAAAAGAACGAAGAGCTCGTGGATGCGCAGATCGTCGAGGAGGACAGCCGCGTGTATGGGCACGCCGAGGGCGAACCTGGTGGCGAGGTCGCTGACGAGCCGGCGCTGGTGCTGGGCGACGATGACCCGCACGATGCCGAGCTGCACGAGAAGATTCTTTCGGAGGAGTGCGCCTGGAAGGGCAAGATCCTCGACGTCCACCGTCTTGAGGTTGAGCTGCCCAACGGTCGCCGCAGTGCCCGCGATATCGTTCGCCATCCGGGTGCGGCGGCCGTTGTGGCGCTGACCGAGAGCGGCAAGATCGTACTGGTGCGTCAGTACCGCACCGCCATCGACCGCGTGACGGTCGAGATTCCCGCCGGCAAGCTCGACCCGGGCGAGGACCCACTCGATTGCGCTAAGCGCGAGCTACACGAGGAGACGGGCTTTAGGGCCGGTCGCATTCGCTTTTTGACGTCGATTGTCACGTCCTGCGGTTTTTGCGACGAGATCATTCACATCTACTTGGCTACCAAGCTGGAGTTTGATGCGCCCAACCCCGACGATGACGAGTTTGTCAACGTTGACCTGGTGCCGCTGCACGAGCTGATCGACGCCGTGCTCGACGGCAAGATCGAAGACGCCAAGACCGTCGTGGGCGCCTTGGCCTGCGATAGCATCGCGCACCGCTTGGGCGGGACCGAACTTTAACGAGTGGGGATAGCCCTGGGACAAGTACTACTGATTGCTTTGCCCCAGGGCCTTACGTTGCTGATATTTCTTTGAGGATCACATGCTGAAGAGGTTTCTTTCTTACTACGAGCCCCAGATGGGGCTTTTTGTTGCCGATACTGTTTGCGCTCTGGTGCTTGCTGCCATTGACCTTGCGTTTCCTATTATTCTGCGCAATTTGACCGGTGGGCTCTTTACTCAGGGTCAGGCTGTCATTATGCAGGCGCTCGGCATGATTGCGGTGGGCTTGGTGCTGATGTATGCCGTCCGCTGCGCCTGCCGCTATTTTGTGAGCTATTGGGGCCACGTGATGGGCGCGCGCATGGAGTCCAAGATGCGCGAGGACCTGTTCGACCAGTATGAGCGCTTCAGCTTTGCGTACTTCGACCGCAACAGCTCGGGCGACATGATGAGCCGCGTGGTCAACGACCTGTTCGATATCTGCGAGGCGGCGCATCACGTGCCCGAGTGGATCATCATCTGCGGCATCGAGATTATCGGCTCGTTTGTGATCCTCTTTACCATCGCCCCGGTGCTGGCGCTTGCCATGGCTGTGGTGACAGCAGCGTTTGCGGTCATCATGTTTTGGCAGAACATGCGCATGCGCGAGGTCTTTAGCGACAGCCGCAAAAAGATCAGCGGCATCAATGCGCAGCTGCAGGATTCGCTGGCGGGCATGCGCGTGGTCAAGAGCTTTGCCAATGAGGAGACCGAACGCTTCAAGTTCCGCGCCTCCAACAATCGCTATCTTTCGTCCAAGGAGAACATGTATCACGCCATGGGCGTCTATACTGCGACGTATGGCCTGCTCTCGGGTGTGCTCTATGTGATCGTGGTACTGCTGGGCGGCTGGCTGGTCGCCCAGGGACAGCTGCAGGCGGTCGATATGGCGACCTTTGCGCTCTATATTTCGCTGTTCTGCACGCCGCTCGAGACACTCGTCAATTCGGCCGAAACGTATCAGAAGGCCATCGCCGGCTTTAAGCGCATGGACGAGGTACTCTCGACCGCGCCGGATATCCAGGACAAGCCGGGCGCCACGGATCTGCAGGTGACCGCCGGCGCCGTGGATTATCACGACGTGTGCTTTAACTACGAGGACGTTGAGCTGGGCGAGGGCGATGCCGAAGAGCGTCCCGTTATCGACCATATGAATCTGTCCATCAAGCCCGGGCAGACCATCGCTTTGGTTGGTCCTTCGGGCGGTGGCAAGTCCACGACCTGTTCGCTGCTGCCGCGCTTTTATGACGTGGCTGCCGGATCCATTAGCATCGACGGCCAGGACGTGCGCGATGTGACGCAGCAGAGCCTGCGCCGCGCCATCGGCCTGGTGCAGCAGGATGTCTACCTGTTTGACGGAACAATCGGCGAGAACATCGCCTACGGCAAGCCGGGCGCTACGGCAGAAGAGATCGCCGAGGCCGCCCGTCGCGCCAACATCGATGCCTTTATCGAGTCGCTTCCACAGGGCTATGACACGGTCGTGGGCGAGCGCGGCAGCCGTCTTTCGGGCGGCCAAAAGCAGCGCGTTGCCATTGCGCGTGTGTTTCTCAAGAACCCCAAGATCCTGATTTTGGACGAGGCGACGAGTGCTTTGGATAACGAGAGCGAGGAGGCGGTGCAGGAGTCACTCGAAGAGCTGGCACGCGGCCGCACCACGATTATCATCGCCCATCGTCTTTCGACCATTAAGCATGCCGATGAGATTGCGACCGTTGAGCATGGTCGCGTTGTGGAGCGTGGCACGCACGAGGAGCTTCTCGCCCGTGGCGGCACCTATGCCCGTTACTATCGAATGCAGTTCGAAGGTGCGCGTGCGCACGAGCTCGACTGATTGATATGACAGGAAGTTTATGGCTGACAAGAACCCTTTGACTCCGGAAGAAGTGACGGAGTTATTCTCCGAAATCGATGCATCCGGCGTCTTGGATCCCACGCTTGCCAAAAAGCGAACCGAGCGCATGCGTGAGAAGGAGGCTGCGGCCAAGCGCGGTGACAAAGCGGCGCTAGCGCAGCTGCGCAGCGAGGACCGCGCGAGCCAGGCAAAACATATCGACCCGCTGTCCGAGGACGATCCTTCGGGCTCGCAGGTGAGCCATACCATTACGAAGACCGCGATGGCCGTAGTCATTGGTATTTTGGTGCTGATCGTGGGCATGCAGATCGGCTACGGCGTGATGCGCCGTCTGAATACCGCCAACCTGTCCGAGAGCGTTTCGGTGGATACCGTCTCGACCGCGCTCAAGGGTGGACTCGAATGGGGCAACGGCTTTACGCAGTTCCCGCTCGATTTTTCTGTCGACGAGGCCGATGAGCGTACGGGCACGGTTGAGGTGACGGTGTTGGACACGTCGTCTGCCAATGAGCTCGAGCTGCTGTCCAACGGGCAGATCCAGGCCGCGGCGCTTGCGACCAACGCCCTGCTCAACGACAAGATTGACCGCGTGGTGTATAACGTTCACGCCTATATCGACGAGGATAGCAACATTCAGCACGATTCCTTTTTTGGCATGTTCCCCGCGCGGGGTCATCAGAGCGCCATTTTGACGTTTGTGTGGACCAAGAGCTCATCCAACGCCACGAGCATCGACTGGAAGATGCGCATCGTAAGCATGGACGACACCATTGCCGAGCGCATTCAAAAACAGGTGAACTCGGTTTCGTCGCTGATCGAGGACCCGGTGGTGAGCCAGACCAAGATTGACGAGGAAAAGGCCGAACGTGACCTGGAGCATCGTCTGCATGGCCGCGAGATTTTCCGCGGCGGCAAGCCCGATCGCACGCCGTCCGATCTGCTGGAGCAGGATAAATAAAACGAATCGTCCCGCGTGAGTCACAAGCCCACGCGGGACGATTTTTAATCCCCGTCCCAGAAAAAACATTATGCATGGGAAGTCATAATTATCATTTTGTAAACAATTCTATGTAATTAATGCCATAGGCGATGCTTACGGTTAGAATACCGCGAGGCCTAACTACCAACCTTTAAGCCGGTCCTGTGAGACCGGGAAGGAGAATTATGGCGAACAACCATATTGCGGGCGCTGCCGCCCGCACCATCGCGCCCAGCGAGTTGTGCCAGCGTATGCTGGCAAAAACCAGCAAGGGCACCTGCGGTCCCTGTATCCTGTATCTTGAGGATGGGACCATTTTTTATGGACGTGCATGCGGCGCCGAGGGCACCGCGACCGGCGAAGTCTGCTTCAACACCTCGCTCGAGGGCTACTTTGAGGTCATGACCGACCCGAGTTATGCCGGCCAAATTGTAACCATGACCTATCCGCAGATCGGCAATTACGGTATCGACGAGACCGATGTCCAGTCGGCCTTCCCTGGCGACGCCGTGCGCCCTGCGAGCGCTCCGGCTATGCGCGGCATGATCGTTCGCGACATGAGCGCCACGCCTTCTAACTGGCGCTCGGCCGTCAGCGTGCCGGAGTACCTGCGCGCTCACGGCATCGTCGCTATCGAGGGTGTCGACACCCGCGCTCTGGTGCGCCATCTGCGCGACAATGGTTCCAAAATGGGCATTATCTCGACCGAGATCTTCGACGTCGACGAGCTTGCCGAGCGCTTGTCCGCTGCGCCCACGCTGGTAGGCGAGAACCTGGTCAAGACCGTAAGTTGCCCCGCGCCTCACGAGTTTGTGGCCGCCGACCTGCCTGCCACGCATGACTTTGCGCTTGCGGCTGCCGCTCCTGCCCGTCACAAAGTGGTCGCCTACGACTGCGGTGTGAAGCGCGGTATTCTGGAGGGCCTGGTCCGTGCCGGCTGCGATCTCACCGTCGTGCCGTGGGATACGCCCGCCCAGCAGGTGCTCGACATGAATCCCGATGGCGTCTTTTTGTCCAACGGCCCCGGCGACCCCGATGCCGTGGTGGAGACCTATGAGCAGGTACAGCAGCTGATCGGCAAGGTGCCGGTCTTTGGCATTTGCCTCGGTCACCAGATGATCAGCCTGGCCTGCGGCGCCCAAATGGAAAAGCTTAAATTCGGTCACCGTGGCGGTAACCAGCCGGTTATGAATCTGGTGAGCCGTCGCGTGGAGATCACCGCGCAAAACCACGGCTTTGGCCTGCTGTTCCCCAGTCTGGGCAAACTGATTCCGGAGCTTTCCGGCGGCGAAACCGAGCATGCGGCCGACGGTGACCTGCGCGCCTGGGTGCGCCGCGGAATCGCGCCAGTCGTGATGAACGAGCGCTTCGGCCGCATTCGCCTGACACATGTGAACCTCAACGACGGCACCGCCGAGGGCATCCAGCTGCTCGACGCCCCGTGCTTCTCGGTCCAGTACCACCCCGAGGCCTCGCCTGGCCCCACCGATGCCCACTATCTCTTTACCGCCTTTACGCGACTCATGGACGGCGAGGAGAACTACCTGGACATCGACACCGCGAAGGACCGCCTTGCCGGATGGAACTTTGCCGACGCGACCGAGACCGAGGAGAACTAACATGCCGAAACGTACTGACATCAAGCGCATCCTCGTCATTGGTTCGGGCCCCATCGTTATTGGCCAGGCCTGTGAGTTTGACTACTCCGGCGCCCAGGCCTGCAAGGTGCTCAAGGAGGATGGCTTTGAGGTCATCCTGGTCAACTCCAACCCGGCGACCATCATGACCGACCCGGGTCTTGCCGACCGCACCTATGTCGAGCCCATCACCGCCGAGTTTATCGAGCGCGTAATCAAGAAGGAGCGCCCGGACGCGCTGCTGCCCACGCTGGGCGGCCAGACCGGTCTGAACGCCGCCGTCGAGCTGGCAAAGGACGGTACGCTCGACAAGTACGGCGTCGAGATGATCGGCTGCGACCTTGCCGCTATCGAGCGCGGCGAGGACCGCAAGCTCTTTAACGAGGCCATGGCCGAGATTGGCCTGGAGGTCGCGCGCTCGGGCTATGCCTACAGCGTGGCCGACGCCGAGGCTATCGCCGAGCGCGTGGGCTATCCCTGTGTACTGCGCCCGAGCTTTACCCTCGGCGGCGCCGGCGGCGGCATCGCTCACACCCACGAGGAGCTCGTCTCCATCGTGAGCCAGGGCCTGGAGCTCTCGCCCGCCCACGAGGTGCTGGTCGAGGAGTCCATCGAGGGCTGGAAAGAGTACGAGATGGAGGTCATGCGTGACCACGCCGGCAACGGCATCATCGTGTGCTCCATCGAGAACCTCGACCCCATGGGCGTGCATACCGGCGACTCCATCACCGTGGCGCCGGCGCAGACGCTCTCCGACCTTGAGTATCAGCGCATGCGCGTGGCCTCGCTCGCCATTCTTGAGAAGATCGGCGTCGAGACCGGTGGCTCCAACGTGCAGTTTGCCGTGAACCCCAACACCGGCCGCCTGATCGTCATCGAGATGAACCCGCGCGTGAGCCGCTCGTCCGCGCTGGCCTCCAAGGCCACGGGTTTCCCCATTGCCAAGGCCGCCGCGCGTCTGGCCGTGGGCTATACGCTCGACGAGATCGTCAACGACATCACCAAGGCTACGCCCGCCTGCTTTGAGCCCACGATCGACTACTGTGTGGTCAAGGTGCCGCGCTTTGCCTTCGAGAAGTTCAAGGGTACCGACCCCACGCTCACCACGCGCATGAAGGCCGTGGGCGAGATCATGGCGATCGGCCGCACCTTTGAGGAGGCCTTTGGCAAGGCTATGCGCTCGCTGGAGGACGGCCACCAGGGCATTTGCGCCGGCGGCAAGGAAGGTGCCGATAAGCTGAGCGACGACGAGCTTGCTCAGGCCGTGGGTACCCCGACCGAGCACCGCATCTTCTTTGTGGTCGAGGCCCTGCGCCGCGGCTGGGATGTTGCGCGCATCCACGCCATTTGCGGTATCGATCCGTGGTATCTCAATCGCATCAACGATATGGTGCAGGTCCAGGAGAGCATCCGCGGCCTGCGTGTGGAGGATATCGACGCCGACGCGATGCGCCTGCTCAAGCAGTATGGCACGAGCGACGCCGAGATCGCCGCGCTGACCGGCTCGGACGAGCGCTTTGTGCGCGCCTACCGCAAGGGCCTGGGCGTGGTTCCCAGCATGAAGACGGTCGATACCTGCGCTGCGGAGTTCTCGAGCGCCACGGAGTACCACTACAAGACGTACGAGAACATCTACCGCACAAGCCCGCTCGCCAAGAAGTGCGTGGCTCCCGACGAGACCACGCCGGCGGACAAGCCCAAGGCGATGATCCTGGGCGCCGGTCCCAACCGCATTGGCCAGGGTATCGAGTTCGATTACTGTTGCGTGCACGCGAGCTACGCGCTGGCGGCCCGCGGCTTTGAGACCATCATGGTCAACTGCAATCCCGAGACCATCTCGACCGACTATGACACGTCCGACCGCCTGTACTTTGAGCCGCTCACCTACGAGGACGTCATGGACGTTATCGATGTTGAGCGCCCCGACGGCGTCGTGGTGACGCTCGGCGGCCAGACTCCGCTTAAGCTGGCGCGCATGCTCGAGGAGAGCGGCGTGAACATCATGGGCACCAAGCCCGATGCCATCGACTTTGCCGAGGACCGCGAGCGCTTCGCCGCTCTGCTCGACAAGTTAGGCATCATGTACCCGCCGGCGGGCCAGGCCACCTCGTTTGAGGAGGCCGAGGCCGTTGCCGCACACATTGGCTACCCGCTGCTGGTACGTCCGAGCTATGTGCTGGGCGGCCGCGGCATGATGATCGCCTACGATGCCGAGCATCTGCGCGATTACATGACCGAGGCTGCACGCATTAGCCCCGACTACCCGGTGTATCTGGATCGCTTCTTGGAGGGTGCGATCGAGTCCGATGTCGACGCCCTGTGCGACGGCGAGGAGGTCTACATCGGCGGTATCCTGGAGCATATCGAGGAGGCCGGTATTCACTCCGGCGACTCCGCGACGTGCATTCCGCCGTTTAGCTTTAGCGAGAGCCTGCAGGCGAAGCTCCGCGAGACTACGCGCCGCATCGCGATGGCGCTGGGAGTCCGCGGCCTGGTCAACGTGCAGTACGCCATTAAGGGCGAGACCGTCTACGTGATCGAGGCCAACCCGCGTGCCAGCCGTACCGTGCCGTTTATCTCCAAGGCCACCGGCGTGCCGCTGGCCAAGTGCGCGGCGCGTATCATGGCGGGCGATTCCATCGCGAGCCTGGGCCTGCCGAGCGACGAGCGTCAGCTGGACTGGTTCTGCATGAAGGAAGCCGTTATGCCCTGGGGCCGTTTCCCGGGAGCCGACGTTATCCTGGGACCCGAGATGAAGTCGACGGGCGAGGTCATGGGTATCGCCAAGAGCTATCCCGAGGCATACGCCAAGACGCAGCTGGCGATCGACTACAAGCTGCCCGACCCGAGCAGCGGCAAGGTGTTCATCAGTGTGTGCGACCGCGACAAGCGCCATATCCTTTCGGTCGCCCGCATCCTGCGCTACCTGGGCTTTGACATTTGCTCTACCGAGGGTACGGCGCGCGTGCTGCGCGGAGGCAACGTGACGTGCGAAGTCGTGGAGAAGATTAGCGGTCCGCACGACGGCGAGCGTCCCAACATCGGTGACCTGATCGCCGATGGCAAGATCGCGGTGATCATCAATACGCCGTACGGTCCGGGCTCGCGTGGCGATGGCTACCTGCTACGTACCGAGGCCGTGCGTCGCGGTGTGACCTGCGTGACGGCGATGTCTGCCGCCAACACGTACGTGAGTGCCATCGAGGCCGTGCGCGAGGATCAGCAGGGTCATGGCAGCGCCAATGACATGGGCATGGACGTCATCGCCCTGCAGGACCTGCCGCAGCACACGGTGTAGTTGACCTGGCCGGCCGGGGCGGCAGCCGGACACTTTCTCTCGGAAACTGGGCTTCGCGAAGTTTTCCGAGAGAAAGGACCGCCTCCCGCCCCGGCCTGCGGTGACTTGGCTGCACCGTGTGCTGCCGAAGGGGCTTTGCGCGATGACTAGGGCTGAAAAAGAAAGTGAGTGTGGGCCCTGCCGTTCGTTCGAGCGGCAGGGCCCACTCTTTGTATGGAGGCCTTTTTACTGTTAGTCGAGGACGCCTCTGGACAGTTAGTTCAAATTCGTGTTTTCTAGAGAGTAGGAGAAGATCGATTTGGACTCATTCAGCCTATTTTTGGCAATCTGAATCGATAAAGACGCTCTGTCAAGCTGGGAACGGCCCAATACTGGGTCCGCGCCGGCTTCCAAGCGGCAGTTTCGTGCCCAAGGCCACGGCCAAATTATACGTATCTGAACTAACTGCCCATCACTCTCCGCCAACCTTTTTATCCAAACCAAATCAGCCAACGTACGCCATGGCAACCCCCGGTAGGTCGCAGGGTGGCGGCTGAGCCTTTCCCTCGGGAAACTTCGCGAAGCCCAGTTCCCGAGGGAAAGGTATGGTCTGTGTAATACCAGATAAACAGTACATTTTTGCTAGATTGGTATTTGACTGAAGAACCAATTGGTATGGCTTATTAAGCCTACCTTGCCGTTGACGCTCATTTTACTGCCGTTGGCGGACTTCCGAACTTGGTTGCGCAAGTGCTCCCATATATTGATATGACCTAGTAGGTGGCTATCTGGTTACTACCAGTTGGCCCCTTGGTAACGGGTGGCCCCATTGTGCGGAATGTACCGAACATCCCCGTTTGATACGTTTTCCCATGCTGCCGGGGGGGGGCGTCCTCGGCATGTCGGAAGAAAGGAGCCCAGGTGCGCAGGAATTCCATTTTTACGAAACGGTGGGTGAAGGGAAGCGCGGTCCTCGTTGCCACTGCAGCGACGCTCGTGTTTGCCAATCCCCAGCAGGCGATTGCCACGCCACTCAAGGGCGTCGACTCAGCGACCGTGTCCCAGTCTGCCTCGAATGTCGTCGACATCGATTTCGCTGACGGCATCAAGGGCCGTATTACGTTCCTCGAGGACGGTATTTTCCGTTATAACGTCGACCCCAAGGGTGAGTTTTCCGATTACGCCACACCGCGCAGTAAGTCCCACACGGCTAAAATCCAGGCTCAGCCCGATACCTCGGACACCTACAGCAAGCCGAGCGCGACGGTTGCCGACAAGGGCGACACTATCGAGATCACCGGCGGAAAGGCGACCGTGATCCTGGACAAGGCGACTGGCAAGATGAGTATCAAGTCAGGCGACCGTGTCGTGGTTTCCGAGTCCGCGTCCCTCGACCTTGATAAGAAGGGTACCGTCCAGACGCTCGCCAAGGAGAAGTCCGAGAACTTCTTTGGCGGCGGCACCCAGAACGGACGCTTCCTGCACACCAACCAGACCATCGCCATCTCCAACACGAACAACTGGACCGATGGCGGCGTTGCCTCGCCCAACCCGTTTTATTGGACGAGTGACGGCTACGGCGTGCTCCGAAACACGTTTGCAGAGGGTTCCTACGACTTCGGTTCCACGGACTCATCGACGGTCACGACTTTGCACAGCGAGAATGAGTTTGATGCCTACTACTTCGTGGCGACCAACGAGGGCGCTTCGAACGTGGCAACCGAGATGCTGCAGGACTACTACAAGGTGACCGGTAACCCGGTACTGCTGCCCGAGTACGGGTTCTACCTTGGTCATCTTAATGCCTATAACCGTGATGGCTGGTCAACGACCTCGGGTCAAAAGAAGTGGGAGACCAAGGGCAGCAAGTCCTCGAGCGAGAAGGGCGACGTTAAGTACGAGTCTGGCATGTCGACGGGCTACAAGCTCGACGGCACACTTGCGGCCGAGACGCTCAACGGTGAGGGCCCTTCGGTTGATACCGAGAACATGAAAGCGACCGATTTCGACCGCCAGTTCTCTGCTCGGCAGGTTATCGATGACTACGAGGACAACGACATGCCGCTCGGTTGGTTCCTGCCGAACGACGGCTACGGCGCCGGCTATGGCCAGAACGGTTACTACAAGACCGGCGGCGTCAACTCCGACGGAACGAGCTCGGCCGACCGTCTTAACGCTGTGCGTGCCAATGTCGACAACCTTAAGAAGTTCACCGAGTATGCCAACTCCAAGGGTGTGAGCACGGGCTTGTGGACCCAGTCCAACCTTGAGCCCGACAGCAACTCCGAGACCCCGTGGCACCTGCTTCGCGACTTCGACGCCGAGGTCAAGACGGGAGGCATCTCTACCCTTAAGACCGACGTTGCCTGGGTTGGATCTGGCTACTCCTTTGGTCTTAATGGCATCAAGACAGCTTATGACACGGTGACGACCGGCGCTAACAAGCGCCCCAACATCATCACGCTCGATGGTTGGGCCGGCACGCAGCGCTTTGGTGGCATTTGGACCGGCGACCAGTATGGCGGTAACTGGGAGTACATTCGCTTCCATATCCCCACGTATATCGGTCAGAGTCTTTCGGGCAACCCCAACATCGGCTCCGACATGGATGGCATCTTTGGCGGCGACCCCATCATCTCTGCGCGTGACTACCAGTGGAAGACGTTCACGCCCTCTATGCTTGACATGGACGGTTGGGGCACCTACCGTAAATCGCCCATGACGCACGGCGATCCCTACACAGGCATCTCGCGCTTCTACCTCAAGCTCAAGGCGCAGCTCATGCCCTATATCTACACGAGCGCGGCCTCGGCGGCCAACATCGACACGGGTAACGGCGATGCCGGCCTGCCCATGATCCGCGCCATGCTGCTTTCCGACAACTCCGAGTACGCCGCAAGCACTTCGACGCAGTACCAGTATATGTTCGGTGAGAACTTCCTAGTGGCACCGGTGTATCAGGATACCCAGGCAGACGAGAACGGCAACGACATTCGCAATGGGATTTACCTCCCCAACTACGGCACCGACGAGAATCCCACCATCTGGATCGATTACTTCTCGGGTAAGCAGTATCGCGGCGGCCAGGTTCTCAACAACTACGAGGCTCCGCTTTGGAAGCTGCCGCTGTTTGTGAAGGCCAACGCTATCGTGCCGATGTACGCCGAGAACAACAACCCCGAGGCAGTGAGCGACACCAACACCAAGGGTACCGACCGCAGTCAGCGTATCGTCGAGTTCTTCGCCACCGAGGGCGACGGCACCTTTACGCAGTACGAGGACGACGGCTCCTCCATCGAAAACAACACGACTGAGGACGATTCCTACGGCACGATCGACAATATCTCCTACGGTGAGCATGTGAGCACCGTCTACAGCTCCAAGGCCGCAGGCGGCACCGCGACCTTTACCGCCGAGGCCTCGAAGGGCGGCTACAACGGCTACGACTCCAACCGCACCACGACCTTCGTGGCCAATGTGTCCGCCAAGCCCACGAGCGTTGTCGCCAAGAACGGCGGATCCGCACTCAACGTGGTTGAGGTCGACTCGCAGGAGACCTTTGACGCCGCGACCCCCGAGGCCGGCCAGGCGGTCTACTTCTACAGCGAGACCCCCAACCTCAACCACTACGGCAGCGATGCGGACGGCACCGAGGCCGAGCAGGGCGAGAGCTTTAACAACACCAAGATCACCACGAACCCCAAGGTCTACGTCAAGTTCGCGAAGACCGATGTTGCTGCAGCGGCGCAGACGCTTGAGCTGGGCGGTTTCGTGAATGCCGACGCCACGCTCACAGCCGATCGCCTCAACGAGAACCTCTCCGCACCCACGAACCTTGCTGCCCCCGAGGACGTCACGACCCCAACGAGCATAAAGCTCACCTGGGGAAAGGTCGATGGTGCTACCTCCTACGACCTTAAGGTCGACGGCACTGTGTTTGCCGTGGGTGATGCGGCCGAGTTCACGCACACCGACCTCGCCTACAATAGCAAGCACACCTACCAGATTCGTTCGCGCAACGCCGAGGGTTACTCCGCCTGGAGCGATGTGCTCGAGGCGAACTCCGCACTCGATCCGTGGCGGAACGTCCCCGACGCCGAGGAAATCACCTGGGAGGGCTCACTTTACGGCAGCCATAAGGCCGAGCTTGCCTTCGACCATGAGTTCCAGTCGGGCGACGGCGGTTTCCACTCCGGTGGCAACGATCTGGGCAAGGCGCTTACCGTTGACTATGGACGCGCTTACAAGCTCGATAAGCTCGAGTACTATCCGCGCGATGACGCCGGCAACGGCACTGTGACCAAGATGCGTGTTGAGACGAGTCTCGATGGCGTCCACTGGACGAGCCAGGAGGTCGATTGGGCACGTTCCGCTGATTGTAAGACGGTAGCGTTTGACGGCACCGTGGCCGCCCGTTACGTGCGCATGACACCGCTCGCCTCGGTCGGCAATTTCTTCTCCGCGTCCGAGATTGCCATCTACAAGACCGACGGCACGGATGGCTTCGCCGTGGGCTCCAACCTCAACAAGGCCACGATCTCCGACGGAGACTACTCCAACATGAAGAACTATCTGGGCCTCGAGAACCGCGAGCCCGATACCCCGACGTTCGGTTCGCAGATCCGCGACCACTTCGCCGACCTCAACGATAACGGCGTTTACGACGTCTACGATTACTCGTTCACCATGGCGGGTCTTGACGGCGGCACTAAACAAAAGGGCAAGGTCGCAGGTTCGCTCGCGGTGATTCCGAGCAAGACCGAGGTCGAGGCCGGTGATGAGATCACCGTTGATGTCTATGCGGCCGACGCCAAGAACGTCAACGCCCTGGGCGCTCTCGTCAACTTCAAGAGCGACCAGTTCGAGTTTGTGTCCGAGAGCATCGCGCAGGACGGCTCGACTGCCGGCATGGAGAACCTGTCTCGCGAGAAGGTCCAGTTCGCGGACAGAACGCAGACTATCAATCTCGCCTTTGCCAACCGCGGCGATGGCAAGCTCTACAACGGTACCGGCGCGGTGGCGAGTTTCAAGCTCAAGGCCAAGACCGCCGGCAAGGTCGAACTGCCCTCGACATCTTGGCTCATCGGTCCGGCATGCGACGCACTTGAGTTTGCGAGCGACGGCACGGTGACGATGCCGGATGTTCCTCAGCCAACGGTCGCCGAGTACGGTCAGGATGCCTTCAACATCACGATGACCAACGATGAGCTCACGACCGACGACGGGACCAACGTCGAGAAACTTATCCAGCAGAAGAGCTATAACGCGCTGTTCGATAATAACGAGGGCGACAACGGCTTTGAGTTCCTATGGAACTGGAGCGGCAACTGGGACAGCGAGGGTAAGCTTCCGAGTTACGTGAAGCTTCCCACCACGATGACATTCGCATTTAAGACGCCTTCGAAACTCGATAGTGTCGAGGTCGTTAACCGCAACGGTGGCAACGGAACCGTGCAGAAGATCAAGGCTGTCGTGACGTTCGAGGATGGCTCGACCCAAGAGTTCGCGGGCGGGGAGTACGATTCCTTCCGGGCTCGCTACGCTTTTGGCCTCTCTGCCGAGAACAAGGGCAAGAAGGCGACCAAGGTCGAGGTCACGCCGCTTGAGGCATCGGGTGACCAGATGCTCACACTGCGTGAGGTCAACTTCAACTACACGCAGGGTGTCGAGGCCATCGAGGGTGTCGAGCTAGGCAAGAACCAGACCGAGTTCTTTGAAGGCGACGTTACGCTCGTCGACGCCAAGGCCACGCCTGAGAGCGCCGGCTACCCCTATGTGACGGTCGAGAGCTCCGACCCCTCTGTGGTAAGCGTCTCCGCTGTTCAGGCTGGCGATAGCGTGAGCTACTACCTGCGTGCCAACAAGGCCGGCAAGGCAAAGATCACGGTGGCGTCGGTACTCGACCTCTCCAAGACCGCATCCTATGAGGTCGAAGTCAAGGCTGGTGTCGATACCTCTGCGCTCGTAGCAGCGCTTTCCGAGGCCGCGGGCTACAGCGAATCCGTCTACACTAAGGATTCCTATGCAGCTCTCACCGCTGCGGTCGAGGCGGCTCAGAAGCTCCTCGACGGCGGCCAAGGCAGCTATAGCAAGAAGGATGTCGCAGACGCCACAGCCAAGATCGAGAAGGCAATCGACGGCCTCAAGATGCGCCCTGTCGATGAGAAGATTCTTATCAACACGCCCGAGAACCGCAAGAACGTCAAGGTGGCCGGCTTCTCGAGTGAGGCCGACTACGAGGGCAGCAACGCCGTCAACGCTCTCGACGGCGACGAGCGGACGCTTTGGCACAGCGACTGGGCCCATGGGACCGGTATGCCCCAGTATCTGAGTGTCGACCTGGGCCGCGACTACGATCTCACCGACGTTACATTCCTGCCGCGCCAGGACGGCGGCACTAACGGCGATATCTTCGAGGCCGAGATACTGGTCTCCGACACTGCCGACGGTTATGAGATGGGCACCGCCGCGTCGATGGGTACGTTCGCCTTCGACAATGACGGCCGCGTGCTCACCGACCGTGGCGACTGGAAACAGATGAGCTTTGGCGCCGCGCGCGGTCGCTACGTGACCGTCAAGGTGATTCACGCCGGCGGTGGCAACGTTGATGCCTACTGCAGCATGGCGGAGCTCAAGTTCTACGGTACGGCCGTCCCCGATCCGGTGGCGAAGGATGATCTCGCTACCGCGATCGAAAAGGTTGATGCCGAGGTTGCTGCCGGCGACCTCAAGGCCGGTGACTACACCGAGGCCTCCTGGACGGCGCTCGAGAACGCCCTGGCGAGCGCCCGCGCCATCTTGAGCGACGAGAAAGCCACGCAGGACGAGGTCGACCAGGCGCTCAGGGCGCTCGAGAGCGCCCGCGGCGCGCTCGAGAAGACCCCGGTGGCCCCGGTCGAGAAACCGACTAAGAAGCAGCTCAAGGCCCTGGTCAAGCAGGCGAAGGAGACTGACACTAGGGGCAAGACGGCCGAGTCTGTCAAGGCCCTGACGGATGCCATTACCTACGCCGAGGACGTCTTGGGTGCTGAGAATGCTTCCGACACCCAGCTCCAGGCGGCCTATGACCAGCTCAAGCTGGCTATTGAGAGCCTCAAGGATGCCGATTCCGGCAATCAGGGCGGCTCGGGCAACCAGGGTTCCGGCAATGGCTCGAACGGCGGCAACCAGGCGGGCAAGCCCGCAGGCGACAAGGCCCAGGGCAGCAAGAAGAACGGTTCGGCGATTCCCAATACCGGAGACCAGACGGCGGCGACCGTCGCGACCGTCGGTGGTCTTGGCGCCATCATCGCCGCGATCGGCGCTTTCTTCCATCGTCGCAGCAAGGCTAAGTAGCCCCAGCAACAGCTAAGCAAGCGTGCCCGCCGTCCCACCCAAGGACGGTGGGCACGCTTTTTGAATGTAGGCGGAAAGCTCCGACCCTTCGGCCTTAATCTCGCAAAGCGTTCCGTCTCCCGCCGAACACATCAGCATCGGCGGCTATACTTGAATTATTTGCAGTTAAGGGTCGCGGATTCGCCGCGTCACCGCTCTCAACAGGAGGTCTTTGTTTATGGCAGATCAAAAGCCGGTTGTCGGGATCATCATGGGTTCCAAGTCCGATCTGGGCGTTATGGAAGGCTGCACCGCCGAGCTCGAGGCACTGGGTGTGCCCTATGAGCTCGTGATCGCGAGCGCGCACCGCACGCCGGCGAAGGTCCACGAGTGGGCTTCGACTGCCGCCGATCGCGGTATCAAAGTGATTATCGCCGCCGCCGGCAAGGCCGCTCACCTGGGTGGTGTCGTGGCTGCCTTTACGCCGCTGCCGGTTATCGGCGTGCCTATGAAGACGAGTGACCTGGGCGGTATGGATTCGCTGCTGTCGATGGTGCAGATGCCTTCGGGCGTGCCCGTGGCCTGCGTTGCCATCAACGGTGCCAAGAACGCCGCCATCTATGCCACGCAGATTCTGGGTGCTTGCGACCCCGAGTACCGCAAGGTTATCGAGAAAATGAAGCAGGAGATGGCCGACGCCTAGGCGTTCCGCCGTTTCACCGCAGTATAAGGAGAGCCATGTCCGATTATCAGGGAAAACGATTCAAGGCTTCTCAGATTCCCGATCCGTCGAAGCCGGGTGCTGCCCATGCGGCACAGCAGGGTCGGACATCCTCTCCTCAGCAGCCGCGCGCGCCGCGTTCCGTAACGCCGACGTCCCATCGCCGTCAGGATACACCTGCTGCTTATCGCCCTTCGTCATATGGCACGGCAAAGAAGCAGGCTCGGACGACGAGGCAGCTGAGTGACGCGCCGTCCAACTATGCCGAGCAGCCGCGTAAGAAACGCCGATCCATCATTCCCATCTTGCTCATCATCGTGGGCATCGGTCTGATTGTCGCCGCCGCTGCCATCTTTATCAATGCTCAGATTGGCTATAAGCAGGCGAGCGATTCGTACCAGAAAATCGAGAAGCAATATGTAAGCGATAAGGACGCCAGCGGCGTGCCGATTATCGACTTCGATGCGCTTGCTCAGACAAACCCCGAGATTGTGGGTTGGATTTATGTGCCGGGAACCAACATCAACTATCCCGTGGTGCAGACCAACAACAACTCCAAATACCTCAACACGCTGTTTGACGGTACATCTAACGCGTCCGGTGCCATTTTCTTGGATAGTGATGACACCGCGCCGGGAATGGTCGACCAGCAGACCACGATTTACGGCCACCATATGAACGACGGATCGATGTTCAATGTGATTTCGGACACCACCGACCAGGCGACGTTCGACAGCATTGAGTTTGTGTATTACATCACACGGGATGCTACGTATAAGCTGCGACCGCTGGCGACCAAAGTTGTCGAGGACACGTATGCCAAGGCGCGCACGCCCAATTTTGAGGGCGATGACGGACTGAAAAATTACCTGTCCGAGATGCTTGACGGTGCCTCTGCCGTGGCGAGTGATGCCACCGATCGTGCTGCTTCGGCAACCAAGGTCGTAACGCTTGTGACCTGTCGTTCGTTATCGCTGAGCAACACGCGTGCCGTCATGGTGCTCACACCGGTCGAGGAATAAGTTGTTCGAGAGTAGCTAAAAAAGCCCCGTTCCAAATTGGTTACTCGATGACGGTAAGGGAGAAATGATGCTTGAGAACGGCAAAACGATGCCTTCGATTGATGCTTGGCTTCGCGAGGCCAAGGCCGATTCGTCGGCACCTGCGTGCGGTATGTATCTGACACATAACGGTGTGGTGCGCGCGACTCCCAAGTCCGAGGCGCGCGGTGTCGAGACCGATGGCGTGGCGCCAGGCCACAAGGTGGGCGGCATGATGTTCGGCTTCGATGCTCAGAAGGTGCAGGCTGCTATCGAGGCCGCGCGCGCGATGCCGGGTATCGGCTATGTGCGCGTGTGGCTGGCAAGCGGCGAGCTTGCCGTAGGTGACGACATCATGCTCGTGCTCACCGGCGGGGACATTCGCCCGCACGTGGTCGATGCGCTGCAGGCGCTCGTTGGCACCATCAAGAACGAATGCGTGAGTGAGGTCGAGCGCGAGGCGTAGAGGCTTGCGTCGATAGAAGGCTCGTTTATAAAAACGCCCGCCGGTACGTGTGATACCGGCGGGCGTTTTGCGTTTTGGGCGCGGTGGGTGCTACACGCGCGTCGCATTCTTGGGGCTCATGGTCATGCTCTGGAAGCGATTCTCCATAAAGTCATTATCGAAGTACTTGCCGTAGAACTGCGCAACGGGAATATCCGGTTCCGTGCCGTTGACGCGCTGATACCAATAATCGAGCGACTGCAGCGTCATAACGCCATCGACCAGCATAATGATGGTGAAGATGACAGTAGCCGAGTAGCGGCTCTTCCACGGAATCATGTTGATGAGCTTGAGCAGCCTCGGCAGCAGCAGCTTGATCCAGATGAGGCCACCCAGGCCCCACAGGCAGGCGAAGCCTGTGCAGGTACGTCCGCCGGTAAGGACGGCGAGCGGATCGGGCATGCCAAAGAGCTTCATATGCGAGTAGCTCCACGAGACCACACCGAACGAGGTCTGCATAAACCAGCCCACGAACACCTCAAAGCTTGCACCGAGCAGTGCGCTCACCAAAAAGATAATGATGGGGTTCTTTTTGTAGAAGCGGTTGAGCACCATGGTCATGAGCACGGCGCCAAATCCGTAGATGGGGCTGAAGGGGCCAAACAGCATGCCGGCGCGGTTCTGGTAGACGCCCGGGTCGTCGACCGTCATGTGCCAGATGTCCTCGGCGATCAGGCCGAGTATGCAGCAGACAAAGAATACCCAGAACAGGTTGAAGTAGTTGAGCTTGATGTAGCCTTCGCCGGTTTCATCGCGCCCGAGCATGCCCTCGGCGGCGGCGTCGCGATCGAGCATCTCCTGCAGGCGGCGCTGCAGCTCGCGCTCCTGGCGCAGCGTGGGGTCGACGGTGGCCGAAAGCGCGACGAGGATGCCGAGCTGGATGGCAGGGCGAAGCAAGAAGGGCCCGATGCCCTGGAGCATCACGTCAACCAAAAGCTCGACGACGGTAAACGCGATAAGGATATAGGACAGGCGAGCGGCGTTGCGGCGCTGGTTTTTGATAAGGTCCAGGCCAAAGATGATCAGGATGACGGCGCTTGCCGCAGAGAGCATGATGCCGGCGACGATAAGGCCGACCGCGACGAGCGTGTTGTCGCCGAGCTTGGCGGCGGCGTTGCCGTTGATGAGCGCGGTGATGACCTGCCACATAAAGGCGCCGACCGAAGGGAGCGTGCCCACGCCGGACAGGATGCACAGGACGGCGTACACCTTAATGATGAGGGGGATCTTCTTGACCTCCGTGGCGCTGGGGACGCTGGGGTCGAGTTCGTTTCGATCCATACATAACCTTTCTCGTTTTGCTGTAGGTACAAGGATACGCCGCCGACCTGCCAAAAGACAGGACGAACGTCCCAATTGCAACTTTGTAATCCCCAATTGCAACTTTGTAATCCCCAACGGCGGACGCGGCGGCCATCTGGGGGCGCGGGCACTTACGCTGGACAGACCGATAAAATGTTTGGCAACAAAACTGATTATTAGCTCGGTGGGCTTTTAAAAAGCGCTGCTCATGCGCTGAGGAGCACGTCGCGCCGTGCGTATAATAAGGCGGGTAACGCCAAAAAACGAGGCTCTGAGGGGATACCATGTCTCAAGAAACCATCCGCGCGGCCGAGCGTGCCGCGGGACAGGTGAACACCATGTCGACGTATGATCCGGACTCCGACCAGCTGCATGAGGAATGTGGCATTTTCGGCGTATGGGCGCCCGATCGCGACGTGGCTCGACTGACGTACTTTGGCCTGCGTGCACTGCAGCACCGTGGCCAGGAATCGGCTGGAATCGCCGTGGGTGACGGCGGCACGGTTATGGTCCGCAAGGATCTGGGCCTGCTCGACCGCGTGTTCTCCAATGCCGACCTGTCGACGCTCTCCGGCCAGCTGGCCGTGGGTCATGTGCGCTACGGCACCGCCGGCGCCAAGAGCTGGGAAGCCTCTCAGCCGCACCTCTCTACCATCAACAGCGTCATTATCGCGCTTGCTCACAACGGCACCCTCGTCAACACCGACGAGCTGCGCCGCCAGCTGATCGAGCTGGGCGTGCCATTCCTCTCCAATTCGGATTCCGAGGTCGCGACCAAACTCATCGGCTACTTTACCCAGCGTACGGGCCATCTGCGCGAGGGCATTCGCAAGACCATGGAGCTCGTGCGCGGCGGCTACGCCATGACGCTCATCAACGAGCAAGCGCTCTACGCATTCCGCGATCCACACGGCATTCGCCCGCTCGTGCTGGGCAAGCTGGTGGACGAGGGTCTGGACCAGGCCGATGCCGCAGCCGTTTCGCAGCTGCCGTCGCAGGACGGCGCCGCGACGGTCGACTCCGCCGTCCGTGTCACGCGCGCCGGCGGCTGGGTCGTTGCTTCCGAGACCTGCGCACTCGACATCGTGGGTGCCGAGTACGTCCGTGACGTCCGTCCCGGCGAGATCTTGCGCATCAGCGCCGAGGGTCTGGTATCCGAGCAGGGCGTGCCTGCAGCCGAAGAGCCCGCCAACTGCATCTTTGAGCAGGTCTACTTTGCCCGCCCCGACTCCATCATGAACGGCAAGAGCGTCTATGCCTGCCGTTACGACATGGGTCGCCAGCTGGCACACGAGGAGCCCGTCGAGGCCGACCTGGTCATCGGCGTGCCCGACTCCGGCCTGCCGCCCGCGGAGGGGTATTCGCACGAGAGCGGTATTCCCTTTGGCGAGGGCCTTATCAAGAACCGCTACGTGGGCCGTACGTTTATCGAGCCTACGCAGGAGTTGCGCGCCATGGGCGTGCGTATGAAACTCAACCCGCTGCGCGACAATATCGAGGGCAAGCGCCTGGTCGTCATCGACGACTCCATCGTGCGCGGCACCACCATGGTGCAGCTCGTCAAGATGCTGCGCAACGCCGGCGCCAAGGAGATTCACATCCGCATCAACTCGCCCGAGGTCATTTGGCCGTGCTTCTACGGTATCGATACCGACGTGCAGTCGCAGCTTATCAGCGCCAACAAGACGGTCGACGAGATTTGCGAGTATATCGGCGCCGATTCGCTGGCCTTCCTTTCGGTCGAGGGCCTGCTTAAGGTCATGCCCAAGGGCGGCTACTGCGACGCGTGCTTTACCGGCCGCTATCCCGTGGCGATTCCCGAGAGCTTTGGCCGCGACAAGTTTATGGAGGGCTTTAAGCCCCGCAACCTGGACAAGCCGCTGTACTTTGACGACGACGCCGTGGTCGAGAAATACGACGACCGCAGCTGGGAAGAGGAGCACGGCGAGGCCTAAAACCTGCCATATGGGGACAGGTATATTTTGGTAGGTTTTACCTGCTGTTTTGTTGATATGACGGCGGGTGCTGTTATGGCACACGCCGAAATGAACGCAATTATGAGCACCGTTTGGCGCCCGCGCGGCGCCACGGTAGTGGGAGAGGAAGGCTCAGATGAGCGACAGCAAGCATGTGACGTACGAGGACGCCGGCGTCGATACCGCCGAAGGCGGTCGCGCCGTCGACGCGATTAAGCAGATGGTCAAGGACACCAATCGTCCCGAAGTTATCGGCGGCATCGGCGGCTTCGGTGGCCTGTTCTCGGCTGCCGCGCTTAAGGATATGGAAGACCCGATCCTGATCAGCGGTACCGACGGCGTGGGCACCAAGCTCGTGCTCGCCCAGATCATGGACCGTCACGAGACGGTGGGCCAGGACCTGGTCGCTATGTGCGTCAACGATATTCTGGCTTCGGGCGCCGAGCCGCTGTTCTTCCTGGACTACGTTGCCATCGGTCACATCGAGGCCGAGCACATGGCAAAGATCATCAAGGGTGTGGCCGACGGCTGCAAGCTCGCGGGCTGCGCGCTCGTGGGCGGTGAGATGGCCGAGCACCCGGGCGTCATGGCCCCCGCTGATTACGACCTCGCCGGCTTTACCGTGGGCGTCGTCGACCGTCCCAAGATGCTCGATCCCGCAAACGTCCGCCCGGGCGATGTGATCCTGGGCCTGCCTTCCACCGGCGTGCACTCCAACGGCTACTCGCTCGTGCGCAAGGTCATTGGCGTCGACGGCATCAAGCCGGGCACGCCCGAGGCCGCCGCTAAGGCCGAGGAGCTGAGCCGTCCGCTCGAGGAGCTCGGCGGTGCATCGCTGGCAGACGCTCTGTTGGCCCCCACGCGCATCTACGTCAAGCCGGTTCTTGAGCTGCTCCGCGGCGGCGCTCCGGTGCACGCCATCGCCCACATCACTGGCGGCGGTATTACCGAGAACCTCAACCGCGCACTCGCCGACGACGTCGACGCCGTGGTCACCCGCAACGGCGCCGAGATGGGTTGGGACGTTCCGCCCGTCATCACCTACGTGTCGCGCCAGGCCGAGCTTGCGCCTAACGAGGCATGCAAGACCTTCAACATGGGCGTTGGCCTGTGCCTGATCGTCGCCCCCGAGGACGAGGCTGCCGTGACCGAGGCCCTGGTCGCGCTGGGCGAGAAACCGTTCCGCGTGGGCGAGTGCGTCGAGGGTTCCGGTAAGGTCGTGTACTCCGATGAGCGCTAACGAGCAGATGGCTGCTGCCGAGGGCCTGGGCTTTGTGCCCTACACCCGTCCGACCGGCACCGATACGGCCGAGCCGCTTAAGATTGGCGTGCTTATCAGCGGCTCGGGTACCAACCTGCAGGCGCTGATCGACCTAATCGCCGCCGGCAAGCTCAACGCCTCGATTGAGCTCGTGGTGTCGAGCCGTCCTTCGGCCAAGGGCCTACAGCGCGCCGAGCGTGCGGGCATCCAGACGCTCACGCTGTCCAAGGATGTCTATGCCGACCCCATCGCGGCTGACGAGATCATCGCGCATGAGCTGCTCGAACGTGGCTGCGAGTACGTGGTGATGGCCGGCTATATGCGCATGGTGCACACGCCGCTGCTGGCGGCGTTCCCCAATCGCGTGGTCAACCTGCATCCGGCGCTGCTGCCGAGCTTTACCGGTGCCCATGCGATTGACGATGCGTTTGCGCGTGGCGTCAAGGTGACCGGCGTGACCGTGCACTTTGCCAACGAGATTTACGACAACGGCCCCATCATCGCCCAGCGTGCGCTGGCTGTCGAGGAAGGCTGGGACGTCGACACGCTCGAGGAGCATATCCACGCGATTGAGCACGTGCTGTATCCCGAGGTCGTGCAGATGCTCGCCGACGGCCGCGTCCACGTGCTGGAGAGCGGCAAGGTCGCAATTGATGCGCCCCGCGGCTAGCGGCGCACAGTACAATTTAGTTGAGTGGTCAGGGTGGTCATTGGCGCCAAGGCGCGCGTGGCCACCTTTTGTTTTGGGTGGTCATCGGGGACGTTCCTGAATGACTAGGTGAGAGAGGTGAGCGCATGGCGGATAACGAAGCACTGTTTACGCCTGAGCTGGTGTTTTTTGATTGGGAGTGCGCGACGCCCGCCGAGGTGTTTGCGCGACTCGAAGGCGAACTTGCCCCACGCGGCTACATCTGCACCGGTTGGCTCGACGCCGTCCGCACGCGCGAGGATGCCTATCCCACGGGCCTTGCCATGCCGGCGGCCAACATCGCCATCCCACACACCGACCCGGGGTTTGTGGCCAAGCCCTATATCGCGGTGGTAAAGCCCGCCGCGCCCGTGACGTTCAATGCTATGGCCGGCATGGGTGCCCCCGTGCCGGCGCAGATCGTCATCAATTTGGGTATTGCCGAGCCGGGCGGCCAGGTCGAGGCCCTGCAAGCGCTCATGAATATCTTTATGGACGCGGACGTCGCAGCCGATGTGCTCGGCCAGACCACGCCCCAAGGCATGGTCGACGCCATCCGCCGCCACTTTTAAAGCCGGCACTTGGGGACTGTCCCTAACTGCCGGCAGAAAAGGAACGTCCCCAAGTGCCAGGGTTGCCCCTTTGTCGCGGGGGCTGCGTTGTGACACAATGGCGTTTGTTCGATTCGTGATGCGAAAGGCCAACTATGGCAAACAAGAAAAAGAACTCCGAGGCCGCACCGACGCCCGAGCAGCAGGCCCGCGCCGCGTCGAGCTCTCGTAAGAAGCAGCGCAAGACGTACGTGTCTAAGACCGTCAAGATCGTTCTGGTGGTCATCGGCGTGCTGGCGATGCTGCTTTCCGTCTCGGCCATGGCATGCTCCGGTCTCATGTCGCAGGCAGAGGATACCTCGGGCTACAAGCTTACCGGCGGTGTGGCTGCCACTATCAACGGCACCAACCTCACCGAGGACACCGTGACAAAGCAGATCATGAGCATGCGCACGTCTTACGGCTACACCAAGGACAAGGACTGGGCGCAGTATCTGGTCGACAACGACCTCACGCCCAAGAAGTACCGCAAGCAACTCATCGACTCCTACACGCAGCAGATTCTGCTTCAACAGGCACAGAAGGAGAACGGCGTGACGGTGTCAGACGAGGAGGTCGAGAAGGCTTGGAAGGACGCGTGCAAGAGCGCGGGCGGTGCCAAGGCCTTTAAGAAGACCCTCAAGACCTACGGCTACACCGAAGACACCTATAAGAGCTCGCTCAAGGAGAGCCTGGCGCAGCAAAAGCTCAAAGATGCCGTGGCGCCCACCAGCAAGCCCAAGGACAGCGAGATCGTCGATTACATCAACGAGAACCTGTCGAAGTACAACGATGCCCGCCGCTCGTCGAACATCCTGATCAAGGTTGATTCCGATGCGTCCGATGAGGACAAGGCTGCCGCCAAGGCTAAGGCGCAGGAGTGCCTGAACAAGATCAACTCCGGCGAGCTGAGCTTTGAAGACGCCGTGAAGCAGTATTCCGACGACACCGGCTCCAAGGAGAAGAAGGGTGACGTGGGCTGGGACAAGCTCACCACCTTTGTCGACAGCTACCAGACGGCACTCGAGGGGCTCAACAAGGGCGATGTGAGCGACGTGGTCGAGTCGACGTACGGCTATCACATCATCAAGTGCACCGACTACTTCCATGTCGATAATCAGGTCGATGACATCAACCAGGTGCCCAAGGCCATCAAAAAGTACGTCTCCAACGTGGTGAAGACGCAGGCGGCCAGCACTGCGTATAGCGAGTGGCTGGAGCAGTACAAGAAGGATGCCGACATCACCGTCAATCCCATGCCCAAGGACGTACCCTATAACGTGAGCCTGAAGGGCGTCACCAAGAGTTCGACCGACGATTCGTCGACGACTGAGTAATCATGGGGCGGTACTCGCGCGAGTGCCGCCCACGCTATTAGAGAGGATTTGCAGATGACCAACGAAGAGCTGCAGAAGGAAATGATCGCGGCCATGAAGGCCAAGGACAAGGTTCGCCTGTCCATCATTCGCCAGGTTAAGGCTGAGGTGAAGAATATCGAGGTCAATGAGCGCCGCGATGTGACCGAGGAAGACGTCAACAGCATGATCAAGCGTCTGATCAAGCAGACGAGCGAGACGCTAGAGATGTCCATCAAGGCCGGCACCGACCAAGAGCGTACCGACAATCTGACCGAGCAGGTCAAGATTCTGGAGAGCCTGCTGCCCGCGCAGGTTTCGGGCGAGGAGCTCGAGGCTCTGATCGAGCAGGTTATCGCCGAGCTGGGCGCCACGTCCAAGAAGCAGATGGGCCAGGTCATGGGTGCACTCGGCAAGGCCACCGGCGGCAACTTCGATAAGCCGGCCGCGGCAAAGATCGTCGGCGCAAAATTGGCGTAAGTGCCGGCCGACACATAGCCGATGCTGAGGGGCGTGACCATCGCGGTCGCGCCCCTTTTTTGTTGGGCTGGGCACTCATTGGGGACGGGCTTAAATGAGTGCCCAATGAGCAGGTACTCATTTAAGTCTGTCCCCAATGAGTGGGTGGAAGGTTGCGGGTTCTTTACGGGAATGTAGTGTGGGCTGCGGAAACGTGGTTCTTTCCGTACAATAGTTCAACTCGTGTAAACGCAGGGAAGGGACATTCATGGCAGACATGATCGAGATTAAGCATCTCAACAAGTACTTTGGCGACCTGCATGTGCTCAAAGATATCAACCTCACCGTCAAGCGCGGCGAGAAGCTCGTAATGATCGGGCCTTCCGGCTCGGGTAAGTCGACGCTCATCCGTTGCGTCGATTATCTGGAGGAGCCCACGTCGGGCGAGGTCATCATCGACGGTACGCCGCTTACCAAAAAGAACCACCTGGAGATGGCTCGCAAGTATAGTTCCATGGTGTTTCAGCAGTTCAACCTGTATCCCAACATGACGGTGCTCGGCAACCTGACGCTCGCGCCCATCAAGCTGCAAAAGAAGAGCAAGGAGGAGGCGACCGAGATCGCCATCGCCGCACTCAAGCGCGTCGGCATGGCGCATAAGGCCGGCGAGTATCCGCAGAATCTCTCGGGTGGTCAGCAGCAGCGCATCGCCATCGCCCGCGCCCTGTGCACCAAGCAGCCCATCATCCTGTTTGACGAGCCGACTTCGGCGCTCGACCCCGAGATGGTCCAGGAGGTTCTGGACGTTATGATTGAGCTCGCGCAGGAGGACATCACCATGATCTGCGTGACGCACGAGATGGGCTTTGCGCGCCAGGTGGCCGACCGCGTCATCTTTATGGAGGACGGCCGCATTCTGGAGGAGGGCACGCCCGAGCACTTCTTCGATAGCCCCGAGAACCCGCGCTGCCGCGAGTTCCTGTCCAAGATTCTGCACTAGGCGCGGTGATGGACATGACGGATATGACGAGGGCGGCCGTGTCGCGCCGTCACTTTTTGCAGCTGGCGGGCGCCGGCATGCTTGCGCTGACGGGGACCGCGCTTACCGGTTGCGGCAACTCCACCAGCGGCGAGGGCTCCGACAAGGGGTCCAAGCTTGCGGCCATTAAGTCGCGTGGACATCTGAATGCCGGCGTCAAGAAGGACGTTCCCGGCTATGGCTATTACGACACCGCCAAGGGCCGCTTTGAGGGCATGGAAGTCGATTTGTGCTACCAGATCGCCGCTGCCGTCTTTGGCGTGAGCTACAAGGAGGCCCGCGCCCAGGAGCTTGTCGAGTTTACCGACGTAACGCCCAAGACGCGCGGCCCGCTGATCGATAACGGCCAACTCGACGTGGTCGCGGCGACCTACACCATCACCGACGAGCGCAAGAAGAGCTGGGATTTCTCGACGCCGTACCGCACCGACTACGTGGGACTCATGGTCAAGAAGCGTTCGGGCTTTACCTCGATTGAGGACTTGGACGGCAAGGTCATCGGCGTGAGCCAGGGTGCCACCACGCAGAGCCTGATCGAGCAGATGATCAAGGACAACGGCTTTAGCTGCAAGCCCGAGTTTAGGGCCTTTAGCGGCTATCCCATCATCAAGAGTTCCCTCGACGCCGGCAATATCGACGTCTTTGCCATGGACCGCTCCACGCTGGCCGGTTACATGAACGAGACCGTTGAGCTGCTGCAGCCCGAGGTCAAGTTTGGCGAGCAGGGCTACGGCGTGGCGACCAAGAAGGGCTGCGACCTTTCGGCCGTGGTCGATCAGGTGATTTGCGATCGCCTGGCCGACGGCTGGCTCGACCAAGAGGTCAAGACCTGGGGTCTTGTGTAGGCGCATCGTCCAAGGAAGGAATCAAATGCTCGAAGGATTGTTTGACGCCGACCGCTGGTCGACGACATTTCAAAACATGGGGCCCTTCTGGGAGGGCTTTGGCGTGACGCTGCAGGTGGTCGTTGCCGGCCTGCTGCTGTCGCTGGTGCTGGGCACGCTGCTGGGCGTGTTCTCTACCACTCGCTCGCGCGTGCTGCGCGCCATAAGCCGCGTATACGTGGAGTTTTACCAGAACACCCCGTTGCCCGTACAGGTGCTCTTTATGTACATGGCCGGTCCGCAGTTTTTGCAGGCCATAACCGGTGCCGACCAGCCGGTGCGCATCGCGCCGTTCGTGCTGGGCTTCTTGGGCGTGGGTCTGTATCACGCGGCCTACATTTCGGAGGTCATCCGCACCGGTATCGAGGCGGTTCCGCGCGGTCAGATGGAGGCGGCCCAGAGCCAGGGCTTCACCCGTGCGCAGGCGTACTGGTACATCGTACTGCCCCAGACGTTCAAGATCATTCTGCCGCCGCTGTGTAACCAGGCGCTCAACCTGGTCAAGAACACGTCGGTGCTGGCGCTTGTGGCCGGCGGCGACCTTATGTACCGTTCCGACAACTTTGTGAGTCTGTACGGTTACCTGCAGGGATACATCGTCTGCTGCCTTATGTACTTCATCATCTGCTTTCCGCTCGCCATGCTGGTTCAGTGGCTCGAGCGCCGCTCCAAGGAGCGTCCGCGCGGCGTGAGCCTGGCCGAGCTGGGGCTCGACAACGTAGAGGAGGCCTAGCGCATGGAAATCTTCAACGCGACCAACCTGCTCTACATTTGGGGCGGCTTTGTTAAGACCATCGAGATCTCGGCGCTGTCGATCTTTTTCTCGCTCATCTTTGGTACGGTGCTGGCGCTCGTTAAAAGCTATGCGCCCCGCCCGTTCCGTATTCTGGTGAGCGCCTATATCGAGCTGTTCCGTTGCACGCCGAACCTGCTGTGGATCCTATTTATCTACTTTACCGTGCAGGGTTTGGACATTGTGATTTCGACCATCGCCTTTACGCTGTTTACCAGCGCCGTTATGGCCGAGATTGTGCGCGGCGGCCTCAACTCGATTCCGCGCGGCCAGTTTGAGGCGGCGCAGAGCCAGGGCTTCGGCTTCTTTGCCACCATGCGCTACATCATTCTGCCGCAGACGTTTAAGACGATCATTCCGGCGCTGTTTAGCCAGTGCACGACCGTCATTAAGGACAGCTCGTATCTTTCGGGTATTAACGTGGCCGAGCTCATGTACACGGCAAACGTCGTGATGGCCCACGCGATCGACCTGTCGCAGGTGCTTATGCTCTACGGCCTGGTGTTTGCGATGTACTTTGTGCTCAACTTTGGTATTTCGCTGCTGGTTCGCGCATATCAGAGGCGAATGGTGGCAGCGTAGAATGTGGCAAAGGGACAGCCCCTTTGTCACATAGAGAAAGGAATCGCGATGAGCGATCTGGAGAATAAGAAGAATCCTGTGGTCATTACCATCGCGCGCGACTTTGGCGCCGAGGGCCACGAGATTGGTCGCATGCTTGCCGACGAGTTGGGGATTCCGCTGTATGACAACGAGCTGCTGGTGCGTGCGTCGCTGCGCGCGGGCGAGTCGCTCGATAAGATGGCCGCCTACGACGAGCGTCTGGCCGTGGAGAACATGGCGTTTCTGCCCGACCGCTACGATGCGCGTTCGTACTCGGACAAGTTGTTCCAGAAGATGAGCCAGGTGATTTTGGACCTGGGCGAGACCGAGAGCTGCATTATCGAGGGTCGTCTGTCCGATTATCTGCTGCGCAATAATCCCAACCATATTGCCGTGCTGGTGACCGCCCCCTTTGAGGACCGCGTCGAGATCGTACGCAAGAAGCGTGGTCTCAACAAAAAGAAGGGTGCCAAGCTGGTCAAGCAGCAGCAGAAGGCGCGCGAGGCGTTCTATAAGCGCTACAGTGCCGGCAAGTGGAAGATGACGAGCGGTAAAGACATCGTCGTCAACCGCGCCAAGCTGGGCCGCGAGGGCTGCAAGGACGTCATCGCCGCGGCCTACCGCTACAAAGTAGCGCAGCTCGAAGGCTAACCGACTAAACCACCACAAGGGGGACACAGGCACCTTTGTGGTGGTTTTTGTTTTAGGCCGAGGGAAAGGCCTTGGTGAGACCGGCGCGCGTCTGCGTGTCGGTCTTTTGATAAATGGAGCTCAGGTGGCGCTGTACCATGCGCATCGAGATGCCGAGCTCCTCGGCGATCTGCTTGAGCGGGCGTTCATCCTGGGTCACGGCTATGAGCACGTCGACTTCGCGCGGGGTGAGAGCGTGGTTGACGATGAAGACCTGACGCTGCTCCTCGATACTCGGTGCTGCCAGTGCCTCCTCGGCAAGCTGTTGATGTTCGCGCTCCTGCTCGGTTTGGGGCAGGCGGAACAAGCCGGCTGCCACGAATGCTGCGCAGGCGGCGACGAGAAGCACGACCGCGCCAATCATGATGAGGGCGACGTTGCCAGAGGTCACAAGCGCAAGCGAGACGCCCGACGTGGTGAACGCGCACACGTTATTGGCCGCACGGCCCATGCCGGCCCAGAAGGCGGGCACGTGCATGCGCGGTGCCAGCTGAGTAAACGTGGCGGTAAAGAACGTGACGAAAAAGCCCGAGCTCAGGTAAAAGACGACAAGGCCCAGGTTGGGATCGGCGCCGGCTTCCACGGCCAGGATGGAAATGGTCGAGAGCACGGCGATGCCGAGCATGACAAGTCCCATGTATCGGCGCTCGGCAAGATCAAAGATAATGCCGGCGGCAAGGCCGCTCGCCGCCAAAAAGAGGCGCGGCCATGTTTGCACGGCAATGGTGCCGTGGGCGTTGGAGAGCGTGACCACGTTGTCGAGGGTCGAGAACAAGCAGGCCAGAATCATGACGAGCGCGATGCTCCAACACGCCTGCTTGGCAAGGGCGTGCGATGGCTCAACAAAGGGATTGATGGCGGAGCTTGAGCTCTCGGCAGCCTTTTGGGAAACGACGCCGAGGGCGGAGATGGCGATCGTCGCTGTGCCAAGGACGATGAGCTCTGCAATGCCGCCGCAATTGAGCAGGTTGATGGCGAACTGCATCAAGATGCCCGCGGCATAGGCTGCTCCCGCACCGGTGGCGAGCTTGGGATCGTCTTGAAACGCCAGTGAAAAGGCGTGGTGCGCAGCGGCGCCCAGCAGGCCGAGTCCATAGAATGCCACGCAGCCCAAAATCTCGAGCGCAAGCAGGTCTGTGGGGGACTGAATTTGGGTTAGGCCCACGATGGCGATGGGAACGGCGGCGGTGTTGACGGCTGCCAATGAGTGGCCTTTGCGCTGTGCGAGCCCGAGCAGCGGCGCATATCCGATAAAGCCGAGTACGCTGGCGCCCAGAATAAAGCCCTGTGCGAGCACAACGCGCTCGGCGCCGGCGAGTAGCCCGATATTGATATCGAAGCGAAACTCGGCAGCAAGGAAGGCGAAGGTAAACAGCGCGAGTGCCAGAAGCGCGTTGATTTTAGGCTTACTCAGGTTCAAGAACGGTCCTTCGGGTGGACGAATAATCGTGTCCTCGATTGTAGACCAAGTCGGTAGGGGGTGGGCCTTTCGGGGGGGGGCGGGGCGCGCTTGGCAATAGCGTGCTCGTTGCCTTTTGCGCTGGCAGGTGCGCCACATGAGAATTTGTGCCCCAGGATCCGGATATCTTCCCGTAACATGGTGTTATAGAAGCACCCCTTACGACAAGGAGGCTCACATGCGAAAGCAAATCCATGACAACCCAATCGACCACGGCCACTCGTGCACGCTCTCCCACGGAACATGGCGCCGCGTGGGCGCAAAACTTGCTTGCGCGGGGGCCTGCGCGCTCATGGCCGGCCAGCTGCTGCTGCCGAGCGTGGCGCTCGCCGCCGACTGGGTCAACGTCGGCGGCACGCAGTACGACAGGGGCACGGTCGCCGGCGATGAGGCCGGAACGTGGTCCTGGGACGGTGCCGACGACATGAAGCTCAACGGCTACGACGGCGGCTCCATCGGCGCCAAGGGCAACCTCACCATCGGCGTGACGGGCACCAACACCGTCACGGCCGACGCCGGGCAGAGCGCCATTGCTGTTAAGAACGGTAACCTTGCCATTACCGGCGACGGCACCCTTAATGCGACGGCTCAGACCGATGCGATTGCGGCGGAAGGCGACGGCAATGCGGGTGGCGATGTGACCATCAGCGGCGCCAACGTCAACGTGACGGCTTCGGGCGCAGTGAACAGTGCGACGGGCATTCGCGCGACGGCCGGCAGCGTGACGATCGATAAGGGCGCCGATGTCAAAATCGAGGCAAAATCGGCGGAAGGATCTTGGCGTCCAACGGTGGGCACCTACGGTATCTTTGCCGATAACCTTCCCAGTAGACACGCTGCTCAGGAAGGCGAGCAGGAAGAACCGGATTATGTCTCCGTGCACGGGGGCGACGTCACGATCGATGCCGCCAACCTGTCGATCAAGACAGCCGATGCCTGGCAGGTTTCTGTGTGCATCAATACGGTCGGTATCAAAAAGAATACCCTCATGAAAATCGTCAACGGAGCCGATGTCGCGCTTTCCGCCGGCAGTGCGGCTTCGCTCTCGGCGGGCATCAGCGCGCGTTCGCAAAGCGGTGCGGTGTGGATGTTTGTCGAGGAGTCGAATCTTACGTCTCGAAGCCTGTCTGCTGCAAACGGCATCGATGCCGTCCGCAATCAAAGTTTTGGAATCATGGCAGAGGCAAACACCGGGTTTGAAACGCCTCGTATCAAGATTCGCAAATCGAAGATTGAGGCTTCGGGCGCGACTGCGGGAATCTATGCGATCAACTGCAACGACGCGACTGCGACGCTGTTCCGTGCCGCGAGGATTGATTTGGGCTGGGGCGAGTCGCGCGGGAACGCGATGATTACGACTCCGACGGATGGTGCCGTGCGCGATGTGAAAAAGGTTGTTGATACGGGGAAATGGCCGAGCTCCCAGAACGGGCAGGTCGTCGGTGTTGCCGGTCCGTCTGCTATTACGGATATCGTCGGTTCTGCCGAGGTCGCCCATGATGTAGTGATTGATTTTGGAGACGGGCAGGAGCCGGAGCCGACACCGGAGCCCGATCCCGATCCTATGCCCAATCCCGAGCAGAAGCCTGACCTCAAGCCCGTAGACAAGGACGCAAAGACCACCACGACGGTCACCAAGACCGTTACGACCAAGACTGCTGCCGCCAAAAACGGTTCCGGCGCCCTAGCCGCCACAGGCGATAGCGCCGCGACGGCGGCAGCGGCCCTCGGAATCGCCGGCGCGTCCGTTATCGGCGCTGGCTTCGTCGCGTCCAAGCGCCGCAACCGCTAGCGCAAGCTTTCATAGCCATTTTCAGCCGCCGCGTGAGCATAAATGTCCTCGCGGCGGCTCTTTGTATTTCCGCAGGTAGAGGCCTAGGTTCGTAGATGCGAACCTTGGAGTATAGAGTCATTTGTCGCATCTTGGTTGTACAGGACCACCACAAAGGGGACAGGCACCTTTGTGGTGGTATGGCCCATCGACCAAGGAGGCCGTTATGTACGGAAACCACTTTGACAAGCAAACCCAACGCGAGCGTACCTGCTCGCTGGTTCACGGTACTTGGCGTTGTGTGGGTGCCAAAATCGCTTGCGCTGGCGCGTGTGCGCTTATGGTCGGCCAGCTGCTGCTGCCGAGCGTGGCGCTGGCGACGGAATGCGCCGATCCCGCCGCTGGGACGGATGAGGTTGCCGCGGCTCCGGTAACGCCGACGGTTGCGGAGGATACGGCTGCAACGACCGCACCAGCTGCTTCGACCGCGCCTGCAACCGATGCTGCTCCGGCGGCGCAAGCCACCGCTGAGCCTCAGCAGACGGCCCCGACTGGCGCCACCGATGAATCCAACGATGCGGCACCCGCTGAACAAAATACTCCCAGCGACAACGCCGCCACGCCGGCGAATGACGCCATCATGCCCTGCGGTGTGACCGATGTTGTTGGCGGCAGCGGCGTTAGGGTCAATATTACGGTGCGGAACAATTACACCGACATCAAGAAAGAAGAAACGATTGAGTATGTGAAGGGGATTGCCCTTGTAGATGGAGACCAGTCTGCTCTCGATGGTAGCGCTTTGACTTTTATCGGCCTGGGGGACTTGATCGTCCATGCGGCGTATGACAGTGCGAGCAATAAAACAACGCTTACCCTGGATATCAGCAAGATTCAGAGACAGAAGGAGGAGCAGAAGTACTTTACGGAGTACAAGGAGAATAAGTCCAAGATGACGACCACCTATGATGGATCCAAGCTTACGTATACGGGTACAGAGCCCGGGAATATCATCATCGGTGATCCGGACGACGCCTTTAAAGGAGACACCGAGGCGACCGGGAAACCCACTATTAACGAGATCCGGGATGACTACTACACCCGCACCCATGTCTACGAGAGGGCGTGCCTTGTTGTCCCGGCAGCGGAATCAGAATCGGAATCCATCTCCTTTGCCAATGTTCAGAATACGAACTTCAATTGGCAGCTGGATACTGGTCCGCAGGCGACGGCAGGTGTCCCTAACTACGATGCAGATAAATACGAAATCGCTTATGAATGCTGGCAGGAATTTGAAAACAACGAACCCGTTGCTGCCTGGTATTCCGATAACGGCTCACATGGTTCCCTGCCGACTATTACAAAGTTTAAAAGCGGGAAAGAGTACGTGTATTCTCTTATGCTGAAGCCAAAAGACGGATATTCCTTCAGCGATGAAACCGTTGTTACCGTAAACGGGGAAACCGTAAAGTCGAGTCTAAGCGGAGAATTCCTGTATGTCCCTGCTATTAAAACAATTACGATGCCTGCTTCGTCGGAAAACGAAGCTCTTGAGAATCTAAACGTCAACGATGTGAAAACCGACTACGCGCCCGGCGAGGCGCCGCGTGCGACCGCGACGATTCCTGCCGCCGATGCCGATAAGTATGAGATCGCCTATGAGTGCTGGGAAGAGATGGATGGCAGCGACCCTGCGGAGCTCAAGCCCGTTGCCTTCTGGTATTCCGACCCTGCCAAGTATCCGACGGGCGCGAGGAGGATCGAACACTTCGAAGAGGGCAAGTTCTACATGTACTCCGTTGAGCTGAGGCTCAAGGGCGACAATACCGTGGCCGATGACTGCATGATGTACGTCAACGGTCATTGGGCGCACCACATCAAGACCGTCAACGGCGTCTTCGCGCCAAACGCTGACAATATGCTGTGCGAGCAGCCGATCGACGAATGGCGGGCCATCGACGTTATCGAGATCAACGGCGCCACGACCATCTTCAAGGCGGGCGATAAGCCGGTCTTTACGGCGAATGTTCCGACGGGTTCCAACTCCCTTCCTCAGTGTGAGTTCTGGACGGGCAGCGATGGCAGCGAAGTGAACTCTCAGAAGTTCTGGGATCAGAACATTACAAACCACATCGATGCTTTTAAGCCTGGCGTGACCTATCGCTACGGCATCTACCTCAAGTCCGCGCGCGGCTTCTACTTCACGCCCGACACCAAGCTGGTGATCAACGGCCAGGAGTGCGGCTACCAGGTCGCGGATAGCGTATCCGATGAGGACAGCGGCTGGATCTACACCCTGTGGCTCAACACCGATTTGACGTTTACGCCCGAAGCCACGCCGACCCCCGATCCGCAGCCTACGCCGGATCCCAAGCCGACGCCGCAGCCTGAGGTTAAGCCTGAGACCAAGCCCGAGGTGAAGCCCGCGGCCAAGCCGGCCACGACAACCGCCACGACCAAGACGGTTGAGAAAACCACGCAGGCCAAGAAGGGCGATGCTGTCCTGGCTACCACGGGGGATACCACCGCGATGACGGTCGCCGCCCTAGGCATCGCCGGCGCAACCGTAGCCGCCGCCGGCCTCGCCGCGACCAAGCGCCGCAAGCATTAGAGCTGGGTGACGGCTCTCGTTCTCGGCCTCAGCAAAATCTCAATCTGTAACACCAAACTGCCCAAAACGGCTCTAGATGTTACAGATTGAGATGAACCGAATGGCCGCCAATCTAATGTCTCGATCTGTAACACCAAGCGGGGAATTTGACCTCTAACTGTTACAGATCGAGACAAACTGGCCGGCCAAGTCCAGAACCGCCACAAAGGCGCCTGTCCCTTTTGTGGTGGTTTGCGCAGGTAGAACGGTAGGTTCGTATATATGAACCTACCGTTCGCTTTGTTTTTGGACAACGATTACGCTGGATGACTTTTGGTTTCAGGAAAGGAACGACCATGAGGTGGACCACTGTTCGAGCGCTTTGCCGCCGCCTGACCGTTGCCGCGGTGACCCTCACCATGGTGACGGGTTCGTTGCCCGCGGGCGCGTTTGCCGAGACCCTCACCACCGACGGCACTTTTGTGCAGACGGATAACGGCCAAGCAGCCGACGCCGCTCCCGCCGATTCGGCTGACGCCCAAACGTCAGACTCTGCTTCCGCCGACACCGCGCCCGATGCCGGCGCTGCCGACCCCACAGCGCTCGATGCCGGTGACACCCCTACGCCCCCGGCCTTCGAGATTGCATCGGCGGCGGGCCTGACGGGCGCCGGGCAGACCGAGAGCACACCTGCGGGTACGCTTGCCACCGATCTTGTCGAGGGCAAGGAGCTCGCCGAACAGCAGAAGCAGGAGGAGACCGCCGAAGCCGAAGCAACCTGGAATGAGGATCTTGGGCTCTGGATGACCTCGAAGGGCGCCACGGGCGTAAAGGACGAATACGACGATGGCTACGTGGCCGGCGAGCAGACCCCCGCGCAGTACTACTTCTCGATTGATAGCCTCACCAACGAAATTTCTATCGAGTATGGCGACGCGGGCATTACCACGTTGGAGGTGCCCTCGACCATCGACGACAAAAATGTCGTAAGCCTTACGGGTATGGGAAGCGCTGCGCTCACATCGATCACCTTCGCCCCTAATTCGCATGTCCGCTCGGTTGGAGGCTTGGGCGGCAGCAGCATCAAAGAGATCGCACTGCCCGATTCGGTCGAGGAGCTCAAGAGCTATGCATTCTACAAAAGCAAGACGCTCCAAACGGTAACCTGGCCCAACAACGCGGCCTTTACCACGATTCCCGAGCAGGCCTTTAAGGAATGTGAACAACTTGACGACAATGTGGTGGCAACGCTGCCGCCTTCGGTCAAAACTATCGACTATCTTGCATTCGCCTATTGCGGCGTGCCGCAGTTCTATGTCTCGGACACAACGGTACTCACCTTTACGCAGATCGATGTGCCTGGCACGGTGGAGCGGATTGAGCGCTATGCCTTTGAAGGGTGCTCCTTTGTGTCGTCGGTGACGATCGGCGACGGCGTTAAATATATCGGAGCGCACGCGTTCGCCTCTCTTGATCCTGCGATTGCCGGCAAAGAGATTGTGCTACCCAAAAGCGTGGAAATGATAGAGTGGGGGGCTTTTGAGAACACGAGATACGGAAACGAGACGAACCATAATGCCGTTGCCCTGCGCGTGATGAACCCCGATCTTCAGTTTGGTGAGGCGGGCTATTCGGGCGACTATAATGAGCGCGTGACAATCGATGGCGTAACGTATGCGATTCCCTTTAGTGAAGGCCAGACCATCTATGCCTATGCGACCGATTCGACTGGCAACCCCTCGATGGTAAAAAAGTTTGCCGATGCCGTGGCCGATCGCAAGGACTCCGTCGATTCCTCGAAGCCTGCCTACACGTTTGAGTGGATGGGCGAGGCGGCCCAGGTGACGGGCAAACTTCCCCAGGGCGCGGCGGCCGTGCTCGTGCAGGCGGGGCAGTCCACGCCGCTGGCGGTTGGCGATGACGGCAGCTTTACAGCGGACGCTCTCTCCAAGACAGCAGCCACCCTGCGCATTTCGCTCAGCGGTTACTATGACATGGTGCTGGCGCGCCCGGGCGACCAGATGACGGGCACATGGAATATCGGAGAGATTAAGGCGGAGGACTTTACCAAGATTCCGGCCTCGCGCGCGATTGAGCTCAACGTGGGATATCTTGAACCGATTGTGGGCCAGGATAAAACTGAGCGGATTGAGCTCGACAGTCTCGATAACATCGATCTGACGGTGAAGAGCGGCGGCAAGACGCTCAAACCTGCCAAGGGTGACAAAGAAAACGACTTCCGTATCCAGGGCACAGCACTCGTGGTGTCGCAGGCCATTGCCGACGCGGACCAGGATCTGGAGATAACGCTCGAGCCCAAAGACAGCCTCAGGCTGGGTGGGGCGACGGCGACGGTGAAGCCTTCGGCCGGCAAGGTCGATATCGACTTGAAGCCCTGGGGTACGGCGACGGTCACGACCAAGGGCGACTACCAGGGCGCCAACCGCGTGCTGGTGTTCCGTACGTCCGACGGCAAGCTAGTCGCCGACGGTGTCACCTATCTGATGGGTTACGAAGACGATGGCACCACGCCTATCATGAAGGCCGAGACGCCGCGCCTTAAGGCCGGTTCGTACACCATCGTCGCCTTTAACAAGACGAGCTACGACATCCAAGCGACGAGCTATTCCACGTTTAGCCGCCTAGGGCTGACCGTGGGTAAGCATATCGCGCAAAAGCAGGTGAAGATTGAGGACGGCAAACAGCTCGACGTGACGCTCGACGTCCCCACGTTTGACGTGGAGACGTATCGTGCCGAGCGTGGGCTGACGGCGGGCTCGGTTATCGCTGATTCGTCCGCGGTCGTTGGCGTGGAGACCGAGCTGTGCATTCATTACGAGCTCAAGGACAGCCAGGCTGCCAAGATTGAGATTCCGCTGGCCAAGGATGCCGTCGAGGATGCGTCCGCTGGCTCTCGCGATCCCAGCGATAGCTCCCATACATGGTGGACTGACGCGACGTGGGAGGGCGATAACCTCGTTCTCAATATGAAGAAGGGCATGGGCGCCGATGTGTTTGTGCGCTTTAAGCCTAAGGCCGCAGGCATCTATGCCATCTCGCCGCTTATTACGCTGGGCGAGGTGACATTGCCGCTGGGAAGCACCACACTCGAGGTTAGCGGATCGCGCATCGAGGTCGACAACACCGATGTTCACAGCCTGCTGGGCAATGTGGCCTACGTTTATGCGGCGCCGGGCAAGAGCGTGCAGCTCACCGTGGGGACGGGCTCGTCGGCTGCAAAGTACACCGGCAAGACCAATAAACTCGGCCGTGCCAAGATTGAATACGAGCTGCCGCAGGATACGCTTGCCGCCGAGCGCGTGACGCTCGAGGCGCGCGTGGGCTCGACCGACGTCGCCGCCGCTGCCGCAGAGGTGACGGCTCGCAATTATGTGCGCTATGTTCCGGGCGCTTCGGTCTGGAACTTTGATGTGACGTATCGTGGCGGTACGCAAAACCTGGTCAAGGACGGCAAGGACACCGGCAAGAGCCTGTGGACCTTCCATCATCTGCCACAAAAGAAGAACGCCTACTGGACTTTTGACATCACGCTCGAGGTGGGAAACGAAGAGGCCGCCGACACGCTCGACCTGTACGTGGACTGCGTGGATGGCAAGACGGTAACGATTCCTCTGACTCAAAAGTCGCGCGAGGGCACCCGTGTTCGCTATGTGGCGGAGTATGTGGACGAGGGTTACCTTAAGCTGCTCGATGAGTTTAACAAGGCGAATGACTCGACCTATGTGAACTGCGGCAACTTTGAGCAAATCTTTATGCCGCAGACCTACCGCATCTCCAATGCCCAGCTTATGACCATGCTGAGTTTTGACGCCAAAGCTTCGGCCAAAAAGCATTCCGCCGCGGCCGAGGAGCGCCAGCAGGAGTTCTCGAATGCCGTGCAGCAGTGGCACGAGTATATGATGGATAACTCTTTTAATGATGTCGACGAGGCCTTTAACGACGCGATTGACCAGATGGTCGCCGATGCGCTTGCCGAGGAGGACAAGGACGGTAAAGAGGACGAAGCCAGCAAGGAGGGCGAGGCCCAGGGTGGTGCTGCCCGTAAGGCTCGCCGCGCCCCTGCCGCCAGCGACGGCGAGGGTGATGATGCTGGCAACGACGAGGCCGCGCAGTTTGCGGCCGAGCTCAAGGCTGCGGTTGGCGGCTCGTCGGCGCTGCTGACCAAGCAGGGCGACAGCTATGGCGTCAATGTGGACAAGATGATCTTTGAGGACGCGTACGGCACCGGCGAGGATTGGTACCAGGAACTCGCGTCGGCCCAGGGCGCGAACGCTGCGGATGCGGCGGCCATCAAGGAACTCGTCGACCATGCATCGCGAGCGGAGTTTATTGCCCAGCAGGCCGAGGATCTGGTGGGCCAGTCGATGGGTGTCGGCCGGCTCAACCAATACGGAAGCTGGAATGACGCAACCGCTGCGGCGCTCAACAAGTGTGCGGGCATTAAGGCCAGCGAGTACAACGGCCAGTCGACGAGCGGGTTTAACGATTTGGGCCAGGCGCTCGGCAGCTCGCTGAGCTACAAGGCGGCTGACGACGATACTGTCAAGGGCTTTAAGGTCGTCGCGCCCGATGGCGAGCAGACGGCCTATATCGAGTCGGAGTTTATCGAGAACTCCAATAACAACAAGAACCAGGCGCTTCTGTTTAACTCGATCGCCATGCAGTGCGACATTCTGGACAACCTGTACGACAACTGGAATGTGGTCCATAGCCTCAATAACTCTACGATTCGCGGTTGGCTTATGGCTTGGAAGCGCAACGGTGACGTCAGCGCCCACATGAAGCTCATCCGCACGATTCGTTCGCTCAAAAGCTACAAGATCGAGTGTGAGATGTTCGGCCAGGTCTTTAAGACCGATGCGTGGAAGGCGGCCGGACAGGCGTTTCCCGCGGCGACCCAGGGCATCGGCATCTTTACCGGCATTTACGGCGTGAACGATGCCAGCAAGAACTGGGAGAACGTGAACGTCCGTATGCAGAAGGTGAAGGGCGAGCGCGAGGGCTATGAGCTTCAGCATACGCGCTTGCTTGCCAAGCCCGAGAAGACCGAGGACGACTGGAAGTGCATTTACGCGCTGCGTGACGCCATGGAGAAGGCGCGTGCGTTTGAGGATCTGCTGTATCGCCAGCTCTGCCACGACAGCACCGATGTGGCGGTGGGCTCCATTATGACAATCGCCGGCGTGCTGACGGCCGGTTCGGCGGGTACCGTGGTGGGCGCTGCCTATGACGCGGCTTCGACCAGCGTAGGTTCGGAGCGCGCGATTAAGCTGACCAATGCCGAGTGCGCCTACGATGTCGCCTGTGAGCAGGTGGAGCGCGCGTGCCAGAATCGTATTACGGTCAACTGGGGTGAGCTGACCGATGCCGAGGTCTACAAGGCCAACAAGGACGGCTTGATCTCGGACGAGAAGATGCAGTCGATCTTCGAGGCGCGTTATCGCAATGTGGCTGCCAAGGCTGCACCCGACCCTGCGGGCGTGGTGTACGAGGGCCTGTTGTCCAATACGGTCGAGGGCGCAACGGTTGAGCTGTGGAGCGCCGACGATGCCGCCGGTACCAATGCAGTGCGTTGGGATGCCGAGGAGTATGAGCAGGACAATCCGCTTGCGACGGGTGTCGATGGCGCGTACAACTGGAACACGCCGACCGGCTGGTATCAGGTGCGCGTGACTAAGGACGGGTATGAGGAGGCGCGTTCGGCTTGGCTGCGCGTGCCGCCGATTCAGACTGAGGTGAACATTGGTTTGGTGTCGACGGCGGCGCCCGAGGTAGCTTCGGTCCATGCCTATACCGATTGCGTCGAGGTTGAGTTTACGCAGTATATGGATGCGAGTGACGATGCCCTGGTCGCATTGTGCGCGCAGGGCTTGGGCGACGTGACGTATACGTGGCTCGACAAGCAGGACGATCCCAATGGCAAGCCGCTGTCGCGCGTGCTGCGTATTCGCTATGCCGATGCGTGTGAGGCGGGCTCGACGGTGTCGTTTGAGCTCGACGGTGCTCGCAACTACGCCGGCAAGGCCATGGCACGCTGGGCAAGTGGCGAGCTTGCCGTGGGCGTTCGTGCCGACAAGCTCAAGCTCAACGTGGAACAAGCTGTGACCATGCTTGAGGGCGGCGACTTTGAGCTGGTGGCACACGTGACCGATAAGGCGGGCAAGCCGTTTGCGGGCGCCAAGGTTAGTGTTGGGCTGGAGTCCTCGGCTATCTGCTCTGTCGATGCCGCCCGGGCAGTGACGGGCGAGGACGGCGCGGCGACGTTTGCGCTGCATGGTGCTCTGCCTGGTTTGACGACGTTGACGGCGGCGGTGGATGGCACGGCGCTGTCCAAGCAGGTTGACGTGCGCGTGTCTGCCGAGGCAGTGCGACCGGCGCGACCGGTGGCGACGATTGGTGTGACGACGTTTGGTGCATGGTCGCCCAAGGAGAACTACATTACGGTGCCCAAGGGTACGAAGCTGGAGCTTTCGGCCGAGGACGGCACGACGATTTGGTACACCACCAACGATACCTGCCCCTGCCGTGATGAGGGGCGCGTGCGGTATACCGAGCCCATTGTGCTCGACAGCAATATGTACGTGCGTATTGCGGCGCAGCGTCCCGGCATGTCGTATAGCGAGTATTCGGAGCGCTTGAACATTACGATTACGGTGACCGATGAGGCGGTGCCTGAGCCCAAGCCGGGGCCCGGGCCGGAGCCCGAGCCCAAGCCGGAACCCAAGCCGACGCCTGGCGGCGGCGAGCAGGGTGGCGGTGCGGATGGCTCTGGCGGTACCGGGGTTCCTGCGGGTGGTTCGACTTCGACGACGACAACGGTGACGACGGGCAAGTCCAAGGGTAAGGGCAAGAACGGTAAGAAGTCCGATAACGCTGTGCTCGTCAACACGGGAGACGCCACTGCGATGACGGTCGCCGCCCTGGGTATCGCCGGCGCAACCGTTGCCGCCGCCGGTGTTGCCGCGACCAAGCGCCGCAAGCGCTAGGTTTTGGTGGCAGCGCCCATCCTCGGCTTCGGCAAAATCTAAATCTGTAACACCTGACCGTCCAAAACGGCCCTAGATGTTACAGATTTAGATGAACCGAATGGCCGCCAACCTAACGTCTCGATCTGTAACATGTAGCGAGGAATTTGGCCTCTAACTGTTACAGATCGAGATGAACAGGCGGATGTTCGCACAATATCTTGATCTGTAACAACTACAAGGCTCAACAGGCTCTAACTGTTACAGATCGAGACAAAACGACCGACCAGACCCCAGATCACCATAAAGGCACCTGCCCCCTTTGTGGTGGTGGGGCGGTCGGCATAGAAAAAGTCCCCGCCGGGCGTGTGCTCGACGGGGACTTTGCCTTTTGATGGCTAGCGCTGTGGGTGATTACTCGCCCAGCAGGCTCTTGGTGATGGAGGCAGCGGCCTTCTTGCCGGCGCCCATCGCCAGAATGACCGTAGCGGCACCGGTGACGATGTCGCCGCCGGCCCAGATGCGGGGATCGGTGGTCTGGCCGGTCTCCTCGTCGGCAACGATGTAGCCCCACTTGTTGAGCTCCATCTTGCCGCCGATCTTGGCAGCGAAGGGGTTGGCGTTGGTGCCGATAGCCGAGATCGCGACGTCGCAGGGGATCTCCTCGATGGCGCCCTCGATGGGCACCGGGCGACGACGGCCGGACTCATCGGGCTCGCCGAGTTCCATCTTCTGGACCTTGACGGCGCACACGGAGCCGTCCTCGCCAGCGACAAACTCGAGCGGGGAGACGAGCGGCAGGACCTCGATGCCCTCGGCCTTGGCATGGTGCAGCTCGGCGCGACGGCAGGGCATCTCGTCCTCGGTACGACGGTAAGCGATGATGGCGTGCTCGGCGCCCAGGCGCTTGGCGGTACGGACGGCGTCCATAGCCACGTTGCCGCCACCAAAGACGACGACGTTCTTGCCGTGCTTGGTGGGGGTGTCGTACTCGGGGAACTTGTTGGCCTTCATCAGGTTCACGCGGGTGAGGTACTCGTTAGCGAAGAAGACGTTGGGCAGGTTCTCGCCGGGGACGTTGAGGAACTTGGGCAGGCCAGCGCCGGTCGCCACGTAGATGGCGTCGAAGCCCTGCTCGAACAGCTCCTCGGCCGTGGCCATGTTACCCACGACGGAGTTGTACTCAAACTTGACGCCCATGTCCTCCAGGCCGTCAATCTCGCGCTTGACGACTGCCTTGGGCAGACGGAACTCGGGGATGCCGTAGACCAGCACGCCGCCGCCGGTGAAGAAGGCCTCGAAGACGGTGACGTCAAAGCCGTTGCGGGCGAGCTCGCCGGCGCAGGTGATGCCGGACGGGCCGGAGCCGACGACGGCGACCTTCTTGCCGTTCTTGGGGGCCATCTTGGGCGTGGAGGCGAGCTCGGGGCGGTCACCCAGGAAGCGCTCGAGCTGGCCGATGGCCACGGGCTCGGACTTCTTACCACGGATGCACTTGCCCTCGCACTGGTTCTCCTGCGGGCAGACGCGGCCGCAGATGGCGGGAAGCATGGAGTCCTCGCGGATGGTATCGAGAGCGCCGCCGAAGTCCTTCGCGCGGATCTGCTCGATAAAGCGGGGGATGTTGATGTTGACGGGGCAGCCCTCAACACAGAACGGCTTCTTGCAGTTGAGGCAGCGCTCGGCCTCGGCCAGCGCCATCTCCTCGGTGAAGCCCTTGTCGACGGGGCGGAAGTCGCAGGCGCGCTCGGCAGCCGGCTCCTCGTTATCGGGGGTGCGGGGCGACTTCATATCGGCAACGAAACGACCGTTAACTAGTGGCATGCGCAGCTCTTTTCCTCATAGGCCTTGAGGGACTCGCCCTCTTCGGAACGGTAAGCGGCCTGGCGGGCACGAAGGTCATCCCAGTCGACCAGGGTGGCATCGAAGTCGGGGCCGTCGACGCAAGCGAACTTGGTCACGCCGCCCACCTCGACGCGGCAGCAGCCGCACATGCCGGTGCCGTCAACCATGATGGGGTTGAGCGACGCGGTGATGGGGGTGTCGTACTTCTGGGCGGTGAGGGTCGAGAACTTCATCATCGGAACGGGGCCGACGCAGAAGACCTGGCTCACGGCCTTGTCCTGCAGCAGGCGCTCCAGCGGAGCGGTGACAACGCCCTGCTCGCCGTAGGAGCCGTCGTCGGTGGTGATGTGGATGTGGTCCTCGTCGAGGAGCTCGCGGAACTGGTCCTCCATGAGCAGGAGGTCCTTGGTGCGGGCGCCCATGATGGCGTGCACCTCGTGACCGGTCTCGACCAGGTGCTTGGCGACCGGGAAGGCAATTGCAAGGCCGACGCCGCCGCCAATGACGGCGCAGGGGCCCTCGGCCATCTCGGTGGGAACGCCCAGCGGGCCCACGACGTCGCGCAGTGACTCGCCGGCCTCATAGGTGGAAAGCATCTCGGTGGTCTTGCCGATCACCATGAAGATGAACTCGACCCAGCCCTCGTCACCGTTCCAGCCGGCCAGGGTAAACGGGACGCGCTCGCCCGTCTCGTTGGCGCGAACCATGAGGAACTGTCCAGCGTGCGCATGCTTGGCGATTGCGGGCGCCTCGATGCGGAACTTGAACACCTTCTCCGAGAACTGCGTCTTCTCCAGGATCTTATACATAGAACCCCTCTCTTGTTAGGGCCGCCGAACCGTGCCTCCACGGAAATGGACGGTAGCCCGAATAAAACCGTACGCACACAGGCGTTGTGCAGACATACGGTACAAATTATACCCTCATGGACATGCTGTTTACGTGTGTCTTCGGCGGTTGGGAAAAGTGACCTACCAAAAAGGGACAGGTTTATTTTGGTCGGTTTTATCAGGCAAAACGGCAAAGGGGGCCGGCCTCAGGTTGTGATGAGGCCGGCCCCCTTTGGGGCGCTATGTGTGTATGGCAGTGCGGGGTTTATTTCGATGTGGCCACCGGGGCGTTTTCGTAGATAAAACCCGCCAAAATAAACCTGTCCCTTTTTGGTAGGTTTTAGTGCTTGCCGTTGGAGGAGGCGGAGCCGTTGACATGGTCGCGGGCGTAGATCACGCCGTGCACGATGGCGAGGCCCGCAGCGTCGGCGGCGCGGGTGCAGGTGTCCTGGAAGTCCTCGGCCTCGCGGGCGCGCAGCTGCTTAAGCACGTAGTCGGCGACGGCCATCTTGCCGGGAGGGTTGCCGATGCCGGTGCGGATGCGGCTAAAGTCGCGGCTGCCCATCTTGTCGATGATGGAGCGCAGGCCGTTGTGGCCAGCATGGCCGCCGCCCACCTTGACACGTACGTCGCCGGCGGGAATGTCGAGCTCGTCGTGAATCACGAGCAGCTCCTCGGCCTTGATCTTGTACTCGCGGCAGAGCTTGGAGATGGGTCCGCCCGAGGTGTTCATGTACGACTGCGGCTTGACCAGCACGATCTGGCGCTTACCGCCCTCTTCCTCGGGATCGTTGATGTTGATGAGCGCGACCTCGGCGCCTGCCTGGTTTTTCCAGTACGTGACGCCGGCCTGACGGGCCAACTTGTCGATTGCCTTAAAGCCAGCGTTGTGGCGGGTCTCGGCATATTCCTCGCCAGGGTTGCCAAGTCCGGCAACCATGCGAATCTTAAGCGGCTGTGCAGCTGCCATGTTTGTCCTCCGTTACATAAAAAGTTTAATCAACGACAAAGGCTACCACGCCCGCCGAAGGCGAGACTTCGTTTCAGCGAAATCCCACCAGACAAAAGCGCGGCCGCGGCAGAGCGAGCCGTCGGAACAGAAGAAACCCCCGCGCGACCTTTGCGAAGCAAGGGGGAGCGCGGGGGTTTCTTCTGTTCCGACGGCGATGCGCCGGGTTGCAAGGACGATGCGACTACAGCGCGAAGTCGCCGCCGACGAGCGTGGAGACGGGCTCCTCGTGGTAAACGGCGGAGATGGCCTGAGCGAACTCCTCGGCGACCGAGATAGTCTTGATCTTGCCGCCGACCTCGACGGGGATGGCGTCGGTGACGACGCACTCGACGATGGGGGCATCGTTCAGGCGCTCGATGGCCGGACCGGAGAAGATGCCGTGGGTGGCGCAGACGTAGATGTCGCCGGCGCCCATAGCCTTGAGCTCCTTGACGTTGGCGCACAGGGTGCCAGCGGTGTCGATCATGTCGTCGTTGATGATGCAGGTCTTGCCCTTGATGTCACCGATGATGCCCATGACCTCGGCGGCGTTGTGGCGCGGACGGCCCTTGTGGGCGATGGCCAGGTCGCAGCCGAGCATGTCGGACAGCTTCTTGGCGGCCTTGGCGCGACCCACGTCGGGGGAGACGACAACCAGGTTGTCGGTGTCGAAGTGCATGTCGTTGTAGTACTGGCCAAATAGCGGCAGTGCGGACAGGTGGTTAACCGGGATATCGAAGAAGCCCTGGATCTGGCCCTGGTGCAGGTCGAGGGTGATGATGCGGTTGACGCCGGCACGCTCGAGCAGGTTGGCGACGAGGCGGGCGGTGATGGGCTCGCGCGGGCCGGCCTTGCGGTCCTGGCGGGCATAGCCGTAGTGGGTGATAACGGCGGTGATGGAGCGGGCGGATGCGCGCTTGGCAGCGTCGGTGGCGATGAGCAGCTCCATGAGCATGTCGTTGACGTTGCCGCCGGCCACGGACTGAATCAGGAAGACGTCGGCGCCGCGGACGGTCTCGTCGTAGCGGGCGTAAATCTCACCATTGGCGAACTGCTTTAGCGTAAGGCCCGAAAGCTCGACCCCAAGGTACTCAGCGATCTTCTGAGCGAGGGGACGGTTGGAGGAACCGGAATACACGCGGATGGACTTGCGCATATTCTCCGACTTCTCGGGATCATTAATCGGCATTACCCTTCTCCTTTATATCGAATGCCATATAGATGCCTTGTTGCATTGTAACCGTGCGGCGGGGTTTATCGGGTCTTGATAACGTCTTTACCGTCAACGGACACGAACCGACCACTCATCCGGTCGCGCAGGTCACGATAGAAAAAAGGAGCCGTCCCCATGGAACAGCTCCTTTTGTGCTTGGTAAAACGTTATACCTCGTCGTCCTCGTGCAGACGGCGGCGATAATCGGCGGCCCAGCCCTCAATATTTACCTGACGGGCGCGGCCCAGACCAAGTGCGTCGGCCGGGACCGGCTCGGTGATGACGGAGCCTGCGGCCACGAGCGCGCCGTCGCCGATCTGGGCGGGCGCGACCATCATGGTGTCGGAGCCGATGAAGGCGTCCTTGCCGATGACGGTCTTGTGCTTGTGCACGCCGTCGTAGTTGCAGGTGATGGAGCCCGCGCCCACGTTGACGCCGGAGCCCATGGTGGTGTCGCCGATGTAGGACAGATGCGGCACCTTGGAGCCCTCGCCGATCGTGGACTTCTTGATCTCCACGTGCGTGCCGGCTTTGGAACCGTCGAGCATGTGAGTGCCCGGGCGCAGGTAGGCGCGCGGGCCGCAGTCGACGCCGTTCTCGATGACGGCCTCGATGGCGATGGTCTCATCGATGGTGCAGCCGCTGCCGACGGTGGTGTCGGTGAGGCGGCTGTTGGGGCCGAGCTGGCACTCCTCGCCCACGGTGACGTGGCCGATCAGGTGCGTCTGCGGCCACACGACGGTGTCGCGGCCGATGACGGCGTCGGGGCCGATCCAGGCCTGCGTGGGGTCGATGAAGGTGACGCCCTCGGCCATCCAGTGCTCGTTGATGCGGTCGCGAGCGATGGCAGTGAGCTGCGCGAGCTGGATGCGGCTGTTGACGCCCAGGCCATCGCGGTAGTCGTCGCAGTGGAAGATGGAGACTGCCTGGCCGTGGCCCTTGAGGATCTCGAGCATGTCGGGCAGATAGTACTCGGACTGCGCGTTGTCGTTGCCGATCTCGTCGATGTGGGCTGCGAGCTGCGCGCCGTCGAAGGCGTAGCAGCCGGCGTTGCACTCCAGCAGTGTGGCGGCCTGCTCGGGCGTGCAGTCCTTCTGCTCGATGATGCGCTCGATCTGACCATCGGCGCCCAGCTTGATGCGGCCGTATCCGAAAGGATCGGGCGGGGTCATGGTCATGACGGTGCAGGCGAGCTCGCCGGTGGCGACGGTCTGTGCGAACTTGGCGACCGTGTCGGCGGTGATGAGCGGCAGGTCGCCGTTGAGCACCACGACGGGGCCTTGCGTGATGCCACAGGCCTCGAGTGCGACCTTCACGGCGTGACCGGTGCCCAGGCGCTCGGTCTGCTCGACGCACTCGACCTTGGTGGCGCTGTTGGCGTAGGCGCCGTCGATGAGGGCGCGCATCTCGTCGGCATGGCTGCCGATGACAACCACGACGCGGCTGCAGCCGGCCTTGATGGTGGCGTCGACGATCCACTGAACCATGGGCTTGCCCAGGATCTTGTGCGAAACCTTGCAGTGGTTCGACTTCATGCGGGTGCCCTCGCCGGCGGCGAGGATAATTGCGGTTGCGTCCATGTGATCTCCTGTTACGTTATAGAGACGTGTGTTTGGAAACGATACACGGCGCAATATGATACCGCAGGCATATGATGAGCGCGTAACGATTGACGCATTGCCGCCGATGTCGGTGCCGTTGACGCGGTGTTTGCGCTGGTTGTGTATGGTGGCGGCGCTGCGGCGTTGACGTTTGAGCGAGGGGATGGGGTGCCCGTGGATATCATGCGAGAGGAATCGGGCAACGAGCCCGTCGCGGCATTCTCGATGTCGCATCCGGCTGTGCCGGCCCTCTACATGGTGCTGACGCTGGGGCTCACCATGTTCTCGATGCAACCGGTGCTGATCGCGCTGTCGCTTGCGGGCGGGCTGGCGTATGGATTTGCGACGCGTGGGGCTGCCCGCACGCTGGGCGCACTCCGCTGGCAGCTGCCGGTGATTTTGATCGTTGCGGTGCTCAATCCGCTGTTTAGCGCCTCGGGCTCGACGGAGCTGTTCCGTATTGGCATGCGCGCGGTGTATCTGGAGAGCATGGTATACGGCCTGTGCATGGGCGGGCTGTTCGTGGCGAGCGTGTTGTGGTTTGAGGCTGCGGCATCGATGCTCGAATACGACAAGGTGCTCGCGCTGCTGGGCAATGCCGCACCGGTGATTGCGCTCATGATCTCGATGTGCATGCGGCTTATCCCGCAGTTTTTGCGCCGCGGTCGTACGGTGCTGGCGGTGCAGGATGCGATTGATGTGCCGGGCCGCGCGCCGGCCGACCCCGTGCGCTCGCGCCTGCGGGCGTCGAGCGTGTTGATGGGCTGGGGCATGGAAGATTCGCTTGAGCGCGCGGATGCCATGCGCTCGCGCGGGTGGGGTGCTGCATCGCGCCGTACGACGTATGCGTGGTATCGGCTGGCGCGCGGCGATGCTGCCGCGCTGGTTGGACTTGCGGTGTTTGGTGCCGCCGCGGTGGCGGTGGCATGGACCGCGACGACGCAGTATTCGTTTTATCCGCAGCTCTCGGTGCCGGCGCCGTGGCTGGGCTATGTCGTGTACGCTGCATGGATGGTGCTGCCCTGCGTGTTGCATGTGATCGATGAGAAGGGGTTTGGCTGATGGCTCGGTTGGATAGGGGCCCGGTGTCGGGTGCGGCGTGCGGCCCGGATATGCCGGCGATTGAGGCGCGGAGCCTGAGCTTTGCCTACCCCGGGGCTGATGCTGCGGTGCTCGAGGGGCTCGACTGGTCTGTTCCCCAAGGTGCATTTGCGCTGCTTGTTGGCGGTACCGGATCGGGTAAGTCGACGCTGCTGTCGCTGCTCAAGCCCGAGATCGCTCCGGCGGGCGAGCGCACTGGCGATGCGCGCGTGCTGGGCGAGAACGTTGCCGACATGGACGTGCGCGCGTCTGCGGAGTGCGTGGGCTACGTGTTCCAGGATCCCGAGAACCAGATTGTGTGCGAGACCGTGTGGCACGAGATGGCGTTTGGCCTAGAGAATCTGGGGGTGTCGCGCGACGAGATGCGCCGCCGTGTTGCCGAAACCAGCTATTTCTTTGGTCTGGAGGACTGGCTTCATCGCGATACCGATACGCTTTCGGGTGGCCGCAAGCAGCTGCTGTCGCTTGCCGCCGTCCTGGCGCTGCGTCCGCGTGTGCTGCTACTCGACGAGCCCACGTCTCAGCTCGATCCCGTTGCCGAGAAGAATTTTCTGCACGCGCTGTTTCGTGTGAATCGCGAGCTGGGCTGCACGGTTGTTGTGGCTACGCATCAACCGCGCCCAATGCTCGAGTATGCGACGTGCGCGTATCGGATTGAGGGCGGCCGCGTGCGCGAGGTGGCCGACATTGCCTCCTTGGGGCATCGCGAAGAGCTGTTTTCTGGCGAGGTGCCAGGGTGGGGTGGCTCGCGGCGTGCAAAAAACGGAATTTTCAGCATCGCTGGTGGCCGGCAGGGCTCTTTAGACCCGCACGCGGACGTTGCGGGTGCGAAAAAGGGACCAAAAACGGACAAATCGGCTAAATTTGAGGCGCAAATCTTGCCGCAGGACGACTCGGGGGCGTCATCGCGCGCCGGTGGATGCAGAATACTCCCAAAAATGTACGCTGGCTCGGCCACCACCTTGACAGGAAGCTGGTTTCGCTACGATCGGGCGTCCGGCTGGGTGCTGCGCGGACTCGATGTGGCGTTTTCGACTGGCGCGGTGCATGCGATTGTGGGCGGAAACGGCTGCGGCAAGTCGACGATGCTCTCGGTGCTGGCCAAAACGGTCAAGTTGCAGCGTGGTCGCATGGTGCGTGGGGCGGCATCGGCGGCGCTGCTGCCTCAGAATCCCAAGGCGTTGTTGGTTGCCGAGACGGTGCGCGACGAGCTGATGGAATGGGCCTCGACCTGCGGATATGACGAGAACTTGGCGCGGGAGCGTGCGGCGAGCTTGGGGCTGTCGGGTCTGGATGGGCGCCATCCGTACGATCTTTCGGGCGGGCAGCGTCAACTGCTTGCATTGGCAAAACTGCTGCTAATCGGCCCCGAACTGCTATTGCTCGATGAGCCCACCAAGGGTCTAGACCTGTTCAGCCGCCGCATCATCGCCCGCGCCCTGCGTGACCATGCGAAGGTTGGTGGCACCGTCATCATGGCCACGCACGATCTGGATTTTGCCGAGCAGGTTGCCGATGACGTTGCCATGATGTTTGACGGTGAGATTGCCTGCATGGAGCCGCCGGTCGACTTCTTTGCCGACAACGTGTTTTATAGGGCGTGATGGGATGGCGGATTATCGCATCGTGCGCCTACTCGCAAAACTGGAGATACCGCTGCTGCTGGCGGTGCCAGCCGTGATGGCTGCGGCGTTGCTGGCGGGCGTTGAACAGGCGGCGCTTGCCATGCTTGTCGTGGTGGCGCTGGTGCTCGCGCTGTTCTTTGCGGGCTACGAGGCGTCGCGCCCGGGCTTACGCCAGATTATGCCAACGCTGGTTCTGGCGGCGTTGGCTGCGGCGGGGCGCATTCTGTTTGGCCCCATTCCCGACTTTAAACCGGTGAGCGCCATCGCCATTATCGCGGGGGCGACGCTTGGTTGCCGCAATGGTTTTATGGTTGGCGCGCTGGCGGCGCTGACCAGCAATTTCTTTTTTGGACAGGGCATGTGGACGCCGTGGCAGATGTATGCCTGGGGGCTCGTGGGATACGTTGGCGGTGCGTTGGCGCATGCCGGCGCTTTTGATCGCGCCGATGGCACCGTGCGTATGCCGGCGCTGTTGATCTACGGCTTTGCTTCGGGTTTGCTGTACGGCGTTGTGATCAACGCGTATGACATCATTGGGTTTGTACAGCCGCTCACGTGGGCGGGTGCCATGGCGCGTCTTGCCACCGCCGTACCGTTCGATATCACGCACGGCCTTGCGACCTGCGTGTTTTTGGTCGCCCTGTACAAGCCTTGGTGTTGCCGCATCAACCGAGTCGTCGTGAAATACGGGCTGTAGGGTTGGTTACGCCGGGGCGGGAATCAATACTGCCGAAGTGCCATTTCAAAACTATGCCGGTTTACGGGGCTAGATTAGCGCGGGCCGACCATACCAGCATTTTTCGAAATAGGGCACACCGTCTACCTGCGATTTTATTATCTCGGAATTGCGTATGGTTAGGGGTTCGCGATTCAGCCCCGTAAACCGGCAAAGTTTTGGAATGGCCGGCTGATATGACGGGCATCGTGGCCCTCAGAGAGCCAAATTGATCCATTTTCTTCCGTCCCCAGATGTCCCCAGGGAATCAGTTGACGGCGCTTGCCACGAAACTGGCCCATCTACTACGTTTAGCTTGATGCCCCCGACAATGTTCGCGTTTTATGAAAAACCGCAGGCTTTCTACCTGCGGTTTTCTTTTGGCGTTGTTCGCTGTGGTTGAGGGTGGTGGCTTAAACGTAGTAGATGGGCGTGTTTCGTGGCGGATGGGTCACACGGATACCCTCACGAGGCCCAAAATGATCCGTTTTCCTCCGTCCTCAGGGGATCAGTTGGGGCTAGAGCTCCAACGTAAGGGTGACGGGGCAGTGGTCGCTGCCAAAGATGTCGCCGCGGATGCCCGTGTCGCGCACGTTGCCGGCGATTGCGTCGCTTACCAGGAAGTAGTCGATGCGCCAACCGGCGTTGTTCTTGCGGGCATTAAAGCGGTAGCTCCACCAGCTGTAGACGCCCTCGACGTCCGGATTTGCCGCGCGCCAGGTATCGGTAAACCCGGCGTTGAGCAGCTCGGTGAACTTGCCGCGCTCCTCGTCCGAAAAGCCGGCGTTGCCGCGGTTGGACTTGGGGTTCTTAAGGTCGATCTCCTCATGCGCCACGTTAAAGTCGCCGCAAGTTACGACGGGCTTGCCGGTCTCGCGTTCAAGCGCGCTCAAAAAGCCGCGATAGGCATCGTCCCAAGCCATGCGCACGTCGATGCGGGCGAGTTCGTTTTGCGCGTTGGGAGTGTAGACATCCACAAACCAGAACTTGTCGAACTCCAGCGCGCAGACGCGGCCCTCGGTTACGGCTTGGGTGACGAGTGCGGCCGCCTCGCCCTCGCCGGCGTAGGGTAACAGCGCGTCGGCGTGCAGCACGCGCAGCGGTTTCTGGCGGCTAAAGACCGCAGTGCCCGAATAGCCTTTACGCTCGGCGTAGCTCCAGGTTTGGTGATAGCCGGGCAGGTCAATATCGACCTGGCCTTCTTGCAACTTGGTCTCTTGCAGCGCCAGGATATCGACGTCGAGTTCTTGCGCGATCTGGATAAAGCTCGGGTCCTTTTTGAGCACGGCGCGCAGGCCGTTGACGTTCCACGAGGCGAAAGTGTAAGTCTGAGGCATGGTGTCCTTTCGACGGGGTTGGCAGGCTTAAGATTAGCGCAACAGGGGCGGGGTGGGCTCCGCGCATGCTGACTTAAAGGTCGCATGCTGGGATATCGCCCGACGCCGCCCGATCAACAAGGACGGAGGACTCATATGACGCAGGCAATATCGGACCCCAGGCAGGCGTCCGCCGCGCTGGCGGATCTGTTTGACACCCACAAGCGCGTGGTCTTCTTTGGCGGCGCTGGTGTTTCCACGGCGAGCGGCATCCCCGATTTCCGCAGCGTGGACGGCCTGTATCACCAGCAGTTTGCCTATCCGCCCGAGACCATGCTGTCGCATAGCTTTTACGAGGCGCATCCGGCCGAGTTCTTCGACTTCTACCGCACCAAGATGATCGCGCTTAACGCTAAGCCCAACCGCTGTCACACCAAGCTGGCCGAGCTGGAGCGCGCCGGCAAGCTTGATGCCGTGGTGACGCAAAACATCGACGGCTTGCATCAGATGGCGGGCTCGCAGCGCGTGTTCGAGCTGCACGGATCGGTCCATCGCAACATTTGCCAGTCGTGCGGCGCGGTCTATAGCGCCGAGTGGATTTGCTCGCGCGAGCATGAGGACGCCGCGGGCGTGCCCGTGTGCCCTGCGTGCGGTGGTCGCATCAAGCCCGATGTGGTGCTCTACGAAGAGCCGCTCGACGAGCATGTGTTGACCGGTGCCGTTGCCGCCATCGCCGCGGCCGATGCCCTCATTGTGGGTGGGACCTCGCTCGTGGTGTATCCGGCGGCGGGCCTTACGCGTTACTTTACCGGCGATACGCTGGCCATTTGCAATTTGGCGCCTACCGATCAGGATGCAAATGCCGACCTGCTGATTTCTTGCGACATCGCGGCCGCGTTTGCGTTCTAGCCCGTGTACGCGGATACAATAGAAAGACTGAGTGCAAAGCGACCCAGCCGCCAGCTCCCCAAGCTCGGCGGCGTGGGCATTTTAGGAGGATGTTCATGGCGAACGACAGCAAGACATGGCGGTGCGGAAAGTACGAGCTCAGCTTTGACCGTCCGCGCATCATGGGCGTCCTCAACGTGACGCCCGATTCGTTTAGCGATGGCGGGGAGCATTTCGACCCGGACGCCGCGATCGAGTATGGCCTGACGATGCTCGACGCCGGCGCCGACATCATCGACGTAGGCGGCGAGTCCACGCGCCCCGGCTTTACCCCGGTCAATCCCGACGAGGAGGCTCGCCGCGTGCTGCCCGTGGTGCGCGCGCTGGCCAAGGAGGGCGCCATCGTCTCGATCGACACGCGTCACGTGGCGGTTGCCAAGGCGGCCGTGCGCTGCGGCGCCTCGATCGTCAACGACGTGACCGGCTTCACCGACCCCAAGATGGTCGAGTTTGTTAAGACGAGCACCTGCGGCGTCATCGTGATGCATGCCGGCGAGGTCGCCGCGCCCGCGCGCACGCACGCAACGGTGCAGCTCGATACCTCGGCAGCGGCGTTTGTTGCCGAGAAGGCACGCGAAGCGGCTGCCGAGGCCGCGCGCGAGGCCGAGAAGCCGGCCCGTCGCCGTCGCGGCAAGTTGCTGGGCGAGCCTAAGCC
>CABRBD010000013.1:0-150602 GCA_902469185.1 uncultured Collinsella sp.
AGGGCCTGGACCTTCTCGTCGTGCCCTCCGCCGAGCTCTCCCGCGGCCGTGGCGGCCCGCGCTGCATGAGCATGCCCTTCTGGCGCGAGGACCTCTAAGTCTTTCCGTTTCCGGTGCGGTCCCCCTACAACCGCACCGGTTTCGCCCGTCAAACGGGCAACACTAATACTTACGTAATTCATTTCTTCGAAAGGAAACGAACCATGGGTGTTAACCTCTCCGGCCGTAGCTTCCTCAAGCTCCTCGACCTCACCACCGAGGAGATCGAGTACCTGCTCAAGCTCTCCAAGAACTTCAAGGACATGAAGCGCGCTGGCGTTCCGCACCGTTATCTCGAGGGCAAGAACATCGTTCTGCTCTTCCAGAAGACCTCCACTCGTACCCGCTGCGCCTTCGAGGTTGGCGGCATGGATCTGGGCATGGGCGTCACCTACCTCGATCCGGGTTCGTCGCAGATGGGCAAGAAGGAGTCCATCGAGGACACCGCCCGCGTTCTCGGCCGCATGTATGACGGCATTGAGTTCCGTGGCTTTGCCCAGGACGACGTCGAGGAGCTTGCCGCTAAGTCCGGCGTGCCCGTGTGGAACGGTCTGACCACCGAGTGGCACCCCACCCAGATGCTCGCCGACATCCTGACCGTCCAGGAGAACTTCAACTACGACATCAAGGGCAAGACCCTCGTCTTCATGGGCGACTGCAAGAACAACGTCGCTCGCTCCCTCATGGTCGTCTGCTCCAAGCTCGGCATGAACTTTGTGGCCTGCGGCCCCGAGGAGTGCATGCCCGCCGATGACGTCATCGAGGCCTGCAAGCCCATCGCCGAGGCCAACGGCTGCACCATCAAGCTGACCACCGACGTCAAGGACGGCGTCACCGGTGCCGACGTTCTCTACACCGACGTGTGGGTCTCCATGGGCGAGCCCGACGAGGTCTGGGCCGAGCGCATCGCTCAGCTCACCCCGTATCGTGTTACTTCTGAGGTCATGGCTATGGCCAACCCGGGTGCCATCTTCCTGCACTGCCTGCCCAGCTTCCACGACACCAACACCACGATTGGCGCCGAGAAGTGCGAGCAGTTCGGCATCACCGAGCAGGAGGTCACCGACGAGGTCTTCGAGAGCCCTGCTTCCAAGGTCTTCGACGAGGCCGAGAACCGCATGCACACCATCAAGGCTGTCATGTACGCCACGCTCAAGTAAGAGCATCTAGCATCTCGCTCGGGGTGCATTGCTGCGCACCCCGAGCGCTTTTGTCTGGTAAAAATCTCGCACCGAGCGACATGCACGGCACGGAAGAGCCGCTTCGGGCGAGATCAGTAAATGATTTATGAAGGGGGGATGAGAACTATGACTGAGACCGCTAAGAAAAAGCGCGGTATGCCTTCATCGTTCACCATTCTTCTTGCTCTGCTGGCAATCGTCGCGGTTGTTACCGTTATCGTCTCCGGTACGTCCGGTGGCGAGGTTACCGCTGCCCGCCTGAGCGATTTCTGCACCGCCCCGGTCAAGGGCTTCGCTGACGCTCTGCCCGTCTGCCTCTTCGTTATGATCCTCGGCGGCTTCCTCGGCATGATGACCGAGACCGGCGCCCTGGACAACGGCATTGCTGTTCTGGTGCAGAAGCTTAAGGGCAATGAGATCATGCTCATTCCCGTGCTGATGTTCATCTTCTCCCTCGGTGGTACCACCTATGGTATGTGCGAGGAGACCGTTCCCTTCTACGCCCTGCTTGCCGCTACCATGATGGCCGCTGGCTTCGACCCTATGGTCGGTGCTGCCACCGTCCTGCTCGGCGCTGGCTGCGGCTGCCTGGGCTCCACGGTTAACCCGTTCGCCGTCGGCGCTGCCGTCGACGCTCTGACCGGCGTTGGCATTGAGGTCAACCAGTCCATCATCATCGGCCTCGGTGCCGTCCTGTGGATTGTTACCACTGTTATGTCCATCCTCTTCGTCATGAGCTATGCCAAGAAGGTCAAGGCTGACAAGGGTTCCACCATCCTTTCGATGCAGGAGCTCAAGGACGCCGAAGAGGCTCACGGCAAGGCTGCTTCCGAGGTTCACAAGGAGGTCAAGCTCACCGGTCGTCAGAAGGGTGTTCTGATCGCCTTTGCCTTCACCTTCGTCGTCATGATCGTCGGCTTCATCCCGCTGGCCGACCTCAACGAGGGCGTCGCCAACTTCTTCGATGCTGGCGCTGTCTATGACGCCGACGGTAACGCCATCGTTCAGGGCTGGTCTGCCCTGATCACCGGCCTGCCCATTGGCCAGTGGTACTTCGACGAGGCTTCCACCTGGTTCTTCCTCATGGCTGTCCTGATCGGTATCATCGGTGGCCTGTCCGAGAAGCAGATCGTCAACACCTTCATCACCGGCGCTGCCGACATGATGTCCGTTGTCCTCGTCATCGCTCTCGCCCGTGGTATCTCCGTCCTCATGGCTAGCACCGGCCTCGACGTCTACGTCCTCGACGCTGCCGCCAATGCTCTGGCTGGCCTGTCCGGCGTGATCTTCGCTCCCATGAGCTTCCTGGTCTACTTTGGCCTGTCCTTCCTGATCCCCTCGACCTCCGGTATGGCTACTGTCTCCATGCCCATCATGGGACCGCTGGCTGTTAAGCTCGGCTTCTCGCCCGAGGTCATGGTCATGATCTTCTCCGCCGCCATCGGCGTCGTGAATCTGTTCACCCCGACCTCTGGTGCCATCATGGGCGGTCTCGCTCTGGCTAAGATCGAGTGGACGACCTGGCTCAAGTTTGCTCTTAAGCTCATCGTCGCTCTCTCCGTCGTCTGCGCCATCATCCTGACCATCGCTTGCGTGATGATCTAAGTACCCCCTGGGTACCCCACGGAAACCATGACGATCCTATAACGGATCACCTGGTCATCGTCTGTCCGGTGGGGTAACCCCACCGGTAGACTCCTACCTTTGGCCCCCTCCCGTTCCGTGCGCGGGAGGGGGCGCACTTATGTTGCGCGGTTCTACGAACCGCGCAACCAGTTGACGCTGCGCGCCGCCCAGGACGACAATTTGTCATTCAAAAGGCAAGGCATGACCAAAAGGTCTATGCCTTGCCTTTTTCATGCCAACTTGTACGTCCTGGACGGCGCTCGCTGTCCGTCCTCTGCCTGCGGCGCTTTCCATTGTTGGTGCAGGGGCGCTTTGCCTACTCTGGCGGGCTTTCGCTGGCTTATGCTCAACCTGCGACGTTTTCATTGTTGGTGCTGAGTGCCTTGTTTCCCGTTCCAAATGAGCCACCCCGGGTCCCCGGCGGTTGCGGTGGGCGTGTTTGGTTGGTGCCTGTTGATGGCCTGGGCATCGGGGAGGGCAGGCTCCGTTATAATCGCGTAGGAACTTAATTTACGAAACGGGACGGGAACCATACATGCGCCAGGGTTTCGACAATGCGAAGTATATCGAGCTGCAAGCTGCTCACATTAAGGAGCGCATCTCGCAGTTTGGCGGCAAGCTGTATTTGGAGTTTGGCGGCAAGCTGTTCGATGACTATCATGCCAGCCGCGTGCTACCGGGTTTTGAGCCGGACAGCAAGTTCCGCATGCTCAAAAGCATCGCCGACGATGTCGAGGTTATCATCGCGATCAACGCGAACCACATCGAGAAAAACAAGGCTCGTGGTGACCTTGGCATTACCTATGACGAGGATGTGCTGCGCCTGGTTGACCTGTTCCGCGGCAACGGCTTTGCTGTCGCGGCCGTGGTCATCACCCAGTACGCTGGACAGCCCGCTGCCGATGTGTTCCGCAACCGCCTGAACGCGCTCGGTATTCCCGCCAAGCTGCACTATCCCATCGAGGGGTATCCGCACGATGTCGATCTGATCGTGTCCGACGACGGCTATGGCAAGAACGAGTTTGTCGAGACCACCCGACCGCTCGTTGTCGTGACGGCGCCCGGCCCTGGCTCGGGCAAGCTCGCCACTTGCCTGTCTCAGCTCTATCACGAGCACAAGCATGGCACGGCCGCCGGCTATGCCAAATTCGAGACCTTCCCGGTTTGGAATCTGCCCCTTACGCATCCGGTCAATATTGCCTACGAGGCCGCCACGGCAGACCTCGATGACGCCAACATCATCGACTCCTTCCACCTGGAGGCCTACAACAAGACCACGGTCAACTACAACCGCGACGTCGAGGCCTTCCCGGTAGTCCGTGCCCTGATGGAAAAGATCCTGGGCAAGAGCCCCTACCAGAGCCCTACGGACATGGGCGTCAATATGGTCGGTTTTGCCATCACCGATGACGATGCCTGCCGCGACGCTTCCAAGATGGAGATCGTCCGCCGCTACTTTACCGCGGTCGAAAATGTGCGCCGTACCGGCGTGGGCGATGAGCAAGTCGACCGTCTCAAGATTATTATGAAGAAAGCCGGCATCGATAAGAACTACTCACCGGCGCGCTCGGCGGCCCTCACCAGGGAGCAGCTGACGGGTGGTCCCGTGGGTGCCATGGTCATGCCCGATGGCTCCGTGGTGACCGGTAAGACCTCCACGCGCCTGGGCGCCGCAAGTTCGCTCATTATGAACGCCCTCAAGCATGTCTCGGGCGTCGACCTTGAGCTCGAGGTCATTAGCGATGAGGCGATCGAGCCCATCAGCAAGCTCAAGACGCATTTCCTGGGCAGCAAAAACCCGCGCCTCCACACCGACGAGACGCTTATGGCGCTGTCGATCACCTCGGCCACGAGTGAGACGGCCGCTCGCGTCCTTTCGGGCCTGGAGCAGCTGCGCGGTTGCGATGCCTTCTTTAGCGTGATTATCTCGCCGACGGACGAGACGGTACTGCGCAAGTTGGGCATCAACGTGTGCTGCGAGCCCAAGTTTGAGCGCCGCGGTTTCTTCCATCGCTAAGTTTGAAGCACCGCGGTAATTGCATTGCATTTTGGCCGTATCGGGTTAGCGCCCGGTACGGCTTTTTGATCAATAAAGCGTCTATTTCGGCGAAAAATAGCTGTTTACCTGCCTAGAAACAATTTGAGCGGTATACAATAACCGTAACTGTTTCATCCTTAGCGGGATGCCGCATGATGGATATTACCTGCCATCGTGAGGTGTGTCGGTCGCGCACGGCGCGTTAGATGCTCGTGCTCGGTTTGAGGAGGCTGCTATGGCGGGCAAGGGTCGTGCGAGTGTCAACGATATGAAGCGTGTCGAGGTGCTGGTGTTGATGGAGATCGACCAGCAAACCGAAGACAATGGCGGGCCGTATGGTTTCTCGCGCAAAACGCTTGCCGAGCGCGTGGGGGTTTCGCCGTATCGTGCCCGCGCCGCAATCGATCGCTTGGATTCCGAAGGTATGATTGATGTCGTCTCGCGTTATAGCGACGACGGCGGTCAGCTTGCAAATGGCATTTGCCTCACCGAACGTGGTGAGTGGTATCTTGAGGGCGTCCGTACCGGCATGCTCGTTCAAGAAATGCTTGAGGACGAGGTTGCTGATCGATAGCAGCATGTAACCCTTGCCATAGTGACGCCGCCTGGGAAACCGGGCGGCGTTTTGTTTCAAGATTGAGAAATGCAATCGCACGCGAGAAAAAATGCGGACGGTCCGCGGCGCGAGTATTACAATGAAGACCCGTAAGATGTGGATAAACAACTTCTACGGGAAGCGCAGGTAACTCAATATGACCAAGCATGTGTTCGTAACCGGTGGCGTGGTTTCGTCCCTGGGCAAGGGTATCACCGCGGCCTCGCTGGGCCGTCTGCTCAAGTCGCGTGGCTACAAAGTAACGATGCAGAAGGCCGACCCGTATCTGAACGTCGACCCCGGTACCATGAGCCCGTTCCAGCATGGTGAGGTCTTTGTAACCGAGGATGGTTACGAGTCCGACCTGGACCTGGGTCATTACGAGCGCTTTATTGATGAGAACCTGACCCGCGATTCCAACTTTACGACCGGTGCCATCTACAAAAGCCTAATCGCCCGCGAGCGTCGCGGCGACTTTTTGGGCGGTACCGTGCAGGTGATTCCTCACGTCACCAATGCCATTAAGGACAAGTTTCGCCGCATCGAGGAGCAGACCGGCTCCGATGTAGTCATCACCGAGCTGGGCGGCACGATCGGCGACATCGAGTCCCAACCGTTTGTCGAGGCCATCCGTCAGTACCGCAAGGAGGCCGGCTCCGAGAACGTCTGCTACATCCACGTGTCGCTCGTTCCCTATATTGCCGCCGCCCACGAGGTCAAGACCAAGCCCACGCAGCATTCCGTCAAGGAGCTCCGCAGCTTTGGCATCCAGCCCGATATCATCGTGCTGCGCTCCGACCACCATATCGATGACGCTATCCGCGGAAAGATCGCAAGCTTCTGCGACGTCGACACCGATTGCGTCTTTACCAATGAGGACTGCGCGAGCATCTACGACGTGCCGCAGCTGCTTGCCGAGCAGGACTTTGACCTGCGTATTTGCGAGCGCCTGGGCCTGGACCCGCGTGAGCGCGACATGAGCGAGTGGAATGAGTTCCTGCGTAAGCAGAACCATGCCAACCATCACGCCGATAAGGTTAAGATTGCCGTCGTGGGTAAGTACACGCAGCTGCCCGATGCGTACCTGTCGGTTATCGAGGCCCTGCACCATGCGGGCGTCTTCTACGATCGCCATGTGGACGTCCAGCTGGTCGACGGCGAGAGCCTCGACGAGCAGAATGTCTCCGAGGTTCTGGGCGACGCCTCGGGCATCCTGGTCCCCGGCGGCTTTGGCAAGCGCGCCCTGGAGGGCAAGATCCTCGCGGCCGAGTTTGCCCGTGAGCACAAGATTCCGTATCTGGGCATTTGCCTGGGTATGCAGGTCGCCGTGTGCGAGTTCGCCCGCAACGTCGTCGGCCTTGCCGGTGCCAGCTCCTCTGAGTTCGATCCGGACGGCCCGTTTAGCGTCATCGATCTGATGAGCTCGCAGGAGGACGTGACCGAGAAGGGCGGCACCATGCGCCTGGGCGCCTATCCGTGCAAGCTCGCCGCCGATACCCTTGCTCGCGAGGCATATGGCGAGGAACTCGTCTACGAGCGTCACCGTCACCGCTTTGAGTTCAACAACGCCTTCCGCGACCAGCTCGAGGATGCCGGCTTGGTTATCTCTGGCCTCTCGCCCGACGAGCGCCTGGTCGAGATGGTCGAGCTGCCGCGCGACGTGCATCCGTGGTATGTGGCAACCCAGGCTCACCCCGAGTTCAAGAGCCGTCCGACTAATCCGCAGCCGCTGTTCCGAGAGTTCGTGCGCGCTTCGATCGGCCAGCACGAGGGTGTCGACCGTCTGCAGGTGACGCCCATGAACCTCGCTACGGACTAAGGGTGCCGGCGAATAAGGAACATACCGAAGCTACTCCCTCGTCGCTCGCCGTGGCGGCGGGGGAGTATCTCGATTACCTCGCGGTCGAGCGGGGCTTGGCGCGCAACACGATTGTGGCCTATCGTCGTGACCTGACGACGTACTGCGCCTATCTGGAGCGGGCGGGTATTGTGTCTTTTGAAGAGGTGACCCGTCAGGTCGTGGAGGGCTTTGTCGCCGATCGCCGCGGCGGAGGCTATTCCGACGCCTCGGTGGAGCGCGCGCTTGCTGCCGTGAAGGGCCTGCATGCCTTTTTGGTGCGCGATGGGATTGTGGCCCAAAATCCAACGGCGGCGTTGCGCCTGCCTAAAAAGGCTGAGCGTTTGCCGGAGTATCTATCGGTGGAGGATGTCTCGGCGCTGCTCGATCAAGACTTTCCCGAGGGCGAGATGGGACTGCGCGACCATGCCATCTTGGAAGTGCTCTACGGATGCGGTTTGCGTGTGAGTGAGCTGGTTGGGCTCGATGTGGGCGATATCCATATTGACGATGGCTTTGTACTCGTTCGCGGTAAGGGCTCAAAGGAACGCCTGTCCCCACTGGTGGGAAGCGCGGCGCGAGCTCTGACGCTCTATGTAACTGAGGGACGTTCTCGCTTGGCGGCCCATGCCCGCGGAACCGAGACCTCGGCGGTCTTTTTAAATAAGAACGGACGTCGCCTGTCGCGCCAGGGCATCCATGCCATCTGTGAGCGCTACGGGCGCCAGGTGGGGCTGGTGGGACTCCATCCCCATACCTTGCGCCACTCCTTTGCCACCCACATGCTCGCGGGCGGTGCCGACCTGCGTGTGCTGCAGGAGATTTTGGGCCATGCCGATATTTCGACCACGCAGGTCTACACGCATGTCGACCGAACGCAACTGACCGAGGTCTATCTGGCGGCGCATCCGCTAGCACATCGCTAGCACCTCGCTGACCTGCATATTTATAAATACTAAAGGGGACGGGCCCCAGATTGCCGAGACGCACTTTTGCGCGCATGGGCAATCTGGGGCCCGTCCCATTTTTCGCTAGACACCGATGCGGCGGTGGGCCGTGTGTACCGTGGGTGGGGGAGTTTGGGGGCGATGTGAACGGCGTGTAAAGGGACGTAAAAATCGCCTCAAGGTCAACTTGAAGGTTGAGGTTCGCGGGTGTGGTTCTACAGGTGGCATCCCGCCTTTGCTGCAAACACAACATATTGTGTTTTCGAACATATGCTCGGGGGTGTTTTACAACATATTGGGGGTGGAATGGTGGGGAGGGGTGGGGGAAGGGGTGGGGAAAGGTGTTGAAAAATGGGGCGGTTCCCCATATTATTGATGACGTCGACAGGCGGGGTGGTTCCCCGCGTACGTGCCATCTGAGTAACCGAGGGGAGGGCGCACATGGGAATGACGGGTGCATACGAGCGCAATCTCGATGCAAAAGGTCGTCTGTCCCTGCCTGCACCCCTTCGTGAGGAGCTTGGAGAGCACGTTCGCGTGTTTAAAGCCCTGGATGTCGATGCTCTGTACGTGTTCTCTGCCGAGGCCTTCGATAAGTGGGTCGAAGGACTCTTCGCGGGTCGTGAGGGCCACGAGGGTTTTAACCCGCGTGACATCAACGACCAGAAGCTCATGAGGGCGATCAACAAGCGCACCACGTCGATGGATGTGGACAGCGCGGGTCGTATCGGTCTTTCTGAGTCTCTCCGCAAGCAGGCGAACCTCGACCGCGAGGTCACGGTTGTGGGCAACTACGACCACCTTGAGGTTTGGGACCGCGCTACGGCCGATGAGGACGATGATGACGAGGCCCTGCTGGACCTCTTCTTCTCGTAAGGGCAAGGCACGAGTAACGGATGGAGCGTGGGATCTTGACACAAGAATATCGGCATGAACCTGTCATGCTCGGCGAAGTGCTTGAGTCGCTGCAGCTAAAGAGCGGCTCCGTCGTCTGCGACTGCACCCTTGGCGGTGCCGGCCATTCGGTAAAGATGGCCGCGCAGGTGGGGGAGACCGGCCTTTTGCTCGGCGTCGATCAGGACGACATGGCCCTCGAGGCCGCTGGCGCCCGTCTGGACCGCGAGGTTCCCGGCGTACCGCACCAGCTGCTGAAGGGCAACTTCGGCGACTTGGACGAGCTGCTTTGCTCGGCCGAGGTGCCCGGGGTCGATGGCTTCCTGTTCGACTTGGGCGTTTCGTCGCCGCAACTCGATATCCCTGGCAGGGGCTTTTCGTACAACGAGGACGCCCCATTGGACATGCGGATGGATCCGGGTAACAACACCTTAAACGCAGCTGAGGTCATCAACACCTATAACGAACACGACCTCGCCCGGATTCTACGCGTCTACGGCGAAGAGAAGTTCGCCTCGCAGATCGCGCGTGAGATCGTGCGCCGCCGCGAGCATGAGCCGATCGAAACCACCGGTCAGTTTGTCGAGATCATCAAGGCTGGTATCCCCGCTGCCGCTCGTCGGCATGGCGGACACCCAGCCAAGAAAAGTTTCCAGGCCATTCGCATCGAGGTCAATCACGAACTCGATGTGCTCGAGCGAGGGCTAGACGCCGCCACAAGGTGGCTCAACCCGGGCGGACGCATCTGCGTCATCTCGTATCACTCGCTCGAGGACCGTATCGTAAAGAACCACTTTAAGGAGATGAGCCAGGGGTGCACGTGTCCGCCGGAGATTCCGGTGTGCGTGTGCGGCAACGTGCCGATACTCAAGGTCATCACCCGCAAACCCCTGGTTGCCCAACCCGATGAGGTTGCGCGCAACCCTCGGGCGAGATCAGCCAAGATCCGCGTGGCGCAGCGTCTGTAGACGCGACCGCGCGATATTGGACCTCCCGCTCGCACCATAAACGAAGCTTAAACACACTACCAACGTACTCGGGATGGGAGGCGGCATATCATGGGCTACAACACTTCAAACGCAGCACTCGCCTATGATATGAGCGCCATGCCCGCCTATCGTGAGACACCGCAGGCTCCCGCTGCTCCCCGCGAGCAGCGCACGCCGCGCTTTGATGTCTACACGGGCGCGGGCCGTCAGGCAAACCAGGCGGTAAGCCCGGTTTTCATGAGCGTTCTTAAAACGTTTTGCATCATTGCGGCCATCTTCATGACGATCGGTGTCGCCCGTGTGGCGCTCGCCGGCGTTACGGCCCAGGTGCTCAACAGCAATGCCGCGCTTACCAACACGCTCGAGAAGGCGACCGATGAGAGCTCCGACCTGGAGGTCATGCATTCGGTCTATGGTGCCGACACGCGCATTCGCGACCTTGCAGGCGCTTATGGCATGGTGGAGCCCAGCGAGAGCGTTACACTTGATTTTTCGCAGGATGCAGCCGCGGGCGCTAGCTCGACCGCGACCGCTCAGTAACAAGACGGTAGCTGAGTATGACAAATGACTATCGCCGCGGCTCCGACCGGGGTCGCGGTTCTGGACGTCCCTCATCGCGGGGACGTTCTGGTTATCAAGGAACGGGTCGGCCATCTTACAACGCGAGGCCGTCCTATGGCAACGACCCTGCGTCGCGTCTCCGTGGCTCGAGTGGCCCTCAAATGCATAACACCAGATCGCGCAAGGGCTCGTCGACCGAATGGCTCACGGGCACGCCGCTGCCCCGTCGCAAAGCCGTCATGGGCTTCATCGGGTTTGGCTTGGGCTTGGGCGTCCTTCGCCTTGCCGACTATCAAATCGTGGAAGCCGATAAGTTACGCGACCGTGCCGATGCACGTCGCTTGCTTGCGCAGACGCTGTATGCCAAGCGCGGTACCATCTACGACCGTAACGGCAACGTGCTGACGTCGTCGGTCGAATGCCGCAACATCGCCGTGAATCCTCAGCTTATCGAGGACGTTGACAAGACGGTCTCGGCACTGGTCAAAGCTACGGGCATCGATAAGAAAACCTGTCGTGATCTCGTTATGTCCGATGGCACCTGGGTGTATATCAAACGCCAGGTGGACGAGGACGATGCTGCGGCGCTGGAGAAGAAGAATCTGCCCGGCGTGCTCTTTGAGCAGGCCATGAAGCGCGTATATCCTTATGGCAACCTGGCATCGCAGGTGCTTGGCGTGGTAAACGTGGACAACGACGGTCTGACGGGCCTTGAGAAGCAGTACAACAAGCTTTTGACCGGAACGAACGGCTCGCTGGTGCGCGAGCGGGCGAGGGACGGTAGCTATATCGCGGGCGGCGCCTATAAAAAGGTTGCCGCGGTGGACGGCGTGGACATCGTGACGACACTCGATGTCAATATCCAGCGTGCCGCCGAGGACGCCCTGGCCGAGGCGGTCGAAAAGACCAAGGCCAAGAATGGCTCGGCCCTGGTCACCGATCCCACGACGGGCGAGATTCTGGCGGCATGCTCGTATCCGACATATGACCAGACCGATCTGGAAAACGCCAAGACCGAGGACATGAACTTGCGCCTGGTTACCGATGCCTACGAGCCCGGCTCGGTCTTTAAGACACTTGTGGCCGGTGCCGGCTTCGACTTGGGCGCCGTGCGTTCGAGCACGTCGTTTGAGGTGCCGGCGAGCATTAAGGTCGGCGACGACACCGTTACCGACGCCGATAAGCGCGACTACACCATGACCATGGACGTGCGTGAGATGATGCGCCGTTCGTCCAATGTGGGCTTTGTCCTGGTGGGACGCAAGATCGGTGCCGATGATTTTGCCACCTATGTGGACAAGTGGGGCATTGGTCATAGCTCCGGTGTCGATTTTCCGGGTGAGAGTCTGGGTATCGTCAAGGAGCGCGACCAGTACGACGGCGCCACGCTGGGCTCGATGAGCTTTGGCCAGGCGCTGTCCGTCTCGCCGATTGAGGTCGCACGTGCCGTGGGCGGCATCGCGAACGGCGGCGTGATGATGACTCCGCACTTCTATAAGTCCAGCAAGGGCGATGAGAAGGACTGGGGCGAAGGCGAGCGTGCGATATCGGACGACGCTGCCGCCCAGGTGACATCGTGCATGCAGACGGTCGTGTCCGAAGGCACGGGCGTTGGCGGTGCGGTCGATGGCTATGACGTGGCGGGCAAGACCGGTACGGCCGAGCGTGCTGACGAGAACGGGGGTTACCTCAAGGAGAACTATATGTCGTCCTTTATGGGCTTTGCGCCGGCACAATCGCCCAAGGTGCTGTGCTATATCACACTCGATGGAACACCGAGCGGCTCGGATGCCGCCGCGGTGCCATTCCAGTCCATTATGGCCAACGCGCTCGACGTGCTGGGTATCCCGCGCACGAAGTAGGGGGTTACAATCTTGAGCGTGGTCTGCCGTTTGATCTGAAGGGTGTTCACATGCCCTGCACCACGCGCGCATGGCACTGGGATACAATACGCCGATAGCATTATTAGGTTTACAGGGGAGCTGCAATGATAGAGATCGCCGTCAACAACCTCGCGGCCTCAACGGGGGCCCGAACCGTGACGGAAGAAGTCGATCGAGTATGCCGCGGGTGCGTTATCGACTCCCGTCAGGTCGAGGAGGGGACGATCTTTGTCGCCTTCCCCGGCGAAAAGGTCGACGGCAATGATTTTGCCTCCCGTGCCATCGAGTCGGGTGCCGGTGCCGTCGTGATGACGCGCGAGCCCGATGCCGAGCTGGTTTCGCTGGCGCAGGACAAGGGATGCGCCATCTTGCTGACCGACGACCCCGAGGAGTTCTTGCTGCGCCTGGCGCATGTATATCGCTTGGAGCTTGGCTGCCTGGTCGTCGGCATTACCGGGTCGATTGGCAAGACGACGACCAAAGACGTGCTCGCCGCCGTGCTCGCCAAGCGTTATCGCGTCTGGGCCACGAAGGGCAATTTCAACAACTTGATCGGCATGCCGCTCACGGTGCTTTCCGCTCCGGCCGATACCGAGGTTCTGGTGCTCGAGATGGGTATGAACCATTTTCATGAGATTGAGCGCCTGTCCCAGTCTGCCAACCCCAATCTTGCCATTGTGAGCAAGATCGGAACCTCCCACATCGGTATCCTGGGCAGCCGCGAGAACATCGCCCGCGCCAAGTCCGAGATTGTCCAGGGCATGTGCGCCGCCGGCGACTTCTCGCCGTTGCTGGTTTTGGGCGGCGAGGACGACTTTACGCCGTTCATTCGCGATACGTTCGCCCAGCCTGCGGGTATTGACGTGATGCTGGCCGGTGTCTCGGACGACGACGAGGTCCGCGCACGCGACATTCGCGTCGACGACGAGGGCCATCCGGTCTTTACGCTCGACTTTGGTCAGGGCGACACGGTCGATACCATGCTGGCCATTCCCGGTGTGCAGTCCGTGCCCAATGCCGTCAAGGCCGCCGCGGTCGCCTATCGTCTGGGCGTGACGCCCGAGCAGATCGATGCTGCCTTTAGGGGCCTTACGATCACCGGCCACCGTCAGGAGATCAAGCGCGCCAAGAGCGGAGCACGCATCATCGACGACTCCTACAACGCCAGTGCCGAGTCTATGGCTGCCGGCCTCGATTTGCTGTGCTCGCTTATCTGTGACGGTTCGCGCATGGCGATCTTGGGCGAGATGGGCGAGATGGGCGACGAGGCTCCCCGCATGCATGAACTCGTGGGCGCCTATGCCGCCGCCAAAAAGCTCGACATGCTCGCGTGCGTCGGCGGCGAGCTGGCTCAGCTCATGGCCGATGCCGCACGTATGATGGGTATGGATGAGGACCGCATCCAGGTGTTCTCCGATTATCAGCAGGTGCTCGACCGCATGGGCGGCGCGCTTGAAAATCATGATGTTGTATTGGTCAAGGGTTCCCGTTTTGTTGAGCTCGACCGCTTTGTGGAAGGTGTGTGCTAGCCCATGTTCGGCAATCCCTCGTATCCTACGTATCAGGCCTTTTTGGGACTTGGCATCGCTGCTGCCATTGGGTTGCTGCTTATGCCGTGGTGGATCAAGCTGCTGAAGGTCGAGGGTATCGGCCAACAGGTCCGAGCCGACGGCCCCAAGCGTCATTTGATTAAACAGGGTACGCCCACCATGGGCGGCGTCATCATCCTTGTCGCGATCTCGCTGACCTGCCTGCTGATGGGCAAGCTCACCACCGAGCTCGTGCTCGTGCTGCTTGCCACGCTGGCCACCGGCGTTCTGGGTCTCATCGACGACCTGACCTCCGTCACGCATGGTCGCTCGCTCGGTCTGACGCCTCACGCCAAGATGATCGGTCTGACCATCATCTGCGTCACTTTTACCGTGCTCGCTGTCAATTGGTGCGGCGTCGCCCCCGAGATTCGTTTTCCCGGCGGCCTGACGATTGACCTCGGTGTTCTTTCGACCACCATCTGCGGCCTTTCGTTCCCGTGGCTCTACATTGTATTTTGCTGGCTGATGATCGCCGGTCTTTCCAATGCCGTGAACCTGACCGATGGTCTGGACGGTCTTGCCGGCGGCACTTCCATGATCGCCATGCTCGCCATGGCCGCCATGGCGTTTTTGCACGGTGACGTGAACCTGTCCATCTTCTGCACGGCGTGCGCCGGTGCCTGCCTGGGCTTTTTGTGGTTCAATTGCTACCCGGCGAGCATCTTTATGGGCGATACCGGCTCGCTTGCCCTGGGTGCCGCGTTTGCCTGCACCTCCATCATGACCAACACCGAAGTCGTTTCCCTCATCATCGGCGGTCTGTTTATCGTCGAGACTCTGTCGGTCATGATCCAGGTCGTCTATTTCCACTTTACGCACAAGCGCGTCTTCCTTATGGCGCCCATTCATCATCATTTCGAAAAGAAGGGCTGGGCCGAGACCAAGGTCGTTATCCGTTTTTGGATTATCGCCGCGGCCTTTGGCGCCGTTGGCCTCGCCCTGTTCTTCCAGTTGGGATAGTGGTCTTTCATGCCTCTTGCTGATGTCTTTAGCCTGCTCGTTTTGGGGCAGGGTAAATCCGGTCTCGATGTCGCCCGTTGGGCGCTGGCTCACCCCGAGCGCGTGAGCGCCACGACCGTATATGGCGGCGGTACCTCCGAGCCCAATGACGCCACACGTGCGCTCGAGGCGCAGGGCGCGTCGTTTGTCTACGGCACCGAGCAGGTCGAGGGTGCCTATGACGTGTGCGTGACATGCCCGGGAATCTCGGAGTTCTCGGCTTTCTTTAAGGCCGGGCGTGAGCATGCCGCTCAGATTATGGGCGAGCCCGAGTTTGCCTATCGCCTGTCTCCCCAAAATTGGATCGCCATCACGGGCACCAACGGCAAGACAACTACCACGTCACTGACCGATTATCTGCTCAAGGCCGCCGGTGAAGCCAGCGTGGCCGTCGGCAATATCGGTGAGCCGCCGGTGAACGAGATCGACGGCCGCGCACACAATGAGTGGTTTGTGGCTGAGCTGTCGAGTTATCAGATTGCTACGACCGCCGAGCTTCATCCTCGCGTGGCGGTGCTGCTCAACATCACGCCCGACCACCTGGGCTGGCACAAGAGCCACAAGAACTATGCGCTTGCCAAGATCAAGTTGTTCGAGAATATGGTCGACGACGACCTCGTGGTTATCGACGTTGAGGATGCCGGCATCCATGAGTTCGATGAGTACATCTACACACCGGGCCGCCGCATCTGCAAGGTCGCTTTTGACGAGCCCGAGGGTGCAGACGCCGCCTTCGTGCGCGACGGCAAGATGATCGTGCGCCTGAAAGGCGTCGAGACTCAGCTTGTCGCCACATCCGAGCTCAAGATCTCGGGCCATCACAATGTCATCAATGCCCTATGTGCCGCCACGGCTGCTCTGGCCGTCGGTGCCGATCCCGAGGGCATTTGCCGCGGTTTGGCATCGTTCCAGCCGCTCGAACACCGCGTGGAACCCTGCGGCGAGATCGATGGCGTGCGCTACGTCAACGATTCCAAGGCAACGAACACCGATGCGGTCGAAAAGGCCCTGACGGCGTTTTCCGACGACGATGTGATTTTGCTGCTCGGCGGCCACGATAAGGGCACACCGCTTGCGGACTTTGCCCGCGTCGTTATGGACAACGTGCGTTCAGTCGTTTGCTTTGGCGATGCGCGCGAGCGCTTTACCGCTGCTATGGACGAGGCCGATGTCGATGGTGACGTGGATATCGCCCAGGCCGATGACCTGCGCGATGCCGTTGACGTTGCCCGCTCGCTCTCGAGCCGCGGCGACGTGATCCTGCTTTCGCCCGCTTGTTCTTCGTTCGACGAGTTCTCGGGCTACGAGGAGCGCGGTCGCGTGTTTAAGGACTACGTGGCCCAGCTTGCCGCAGCAGCGAAATCGCAAACGGAATAGGGGTTGCCGGTGAGAGAGGAGAGCCCCCGAAGTGATATGAGGAGGCCCGACTCGGACCGTGCTTCCTCGCTGCGTAGCACGACGCGTTCCGGATGCGGCGGGCAGACGTTCGGTGAGCGCTATATTGCCGGCGTCCCCGCCCGCATCATGCGCCCCCGTTTGATATTTATGGCCTGCCTGTTTAGCTTGGTTTGCTTCGGCTTGCTGATGGTGTACTCGGCATCTTCGGTCGAGGCGCTGCACGAGAACGGTTCGGCGACGTTTTTCCTATTTCGACAGGCCGCGTTTGCCGGAGTTGGCGTGCTGGCTATGGTTGCCATCGTGCGCATCTTACCGGACAGTTGGTTTGGGGAAGACGTGCTCAGGATCTTCCTCATGGGCATGATGGGGCTACTGGTTCTGGTGTTCTTTATGGGTAGCGGCAGTCGTGGCGCCACGCGTTGGCTCAACATCGCCGGTATTCAGTTTCAGCCGTCTGAGTTTTTAAAGCCGTTCGCCATCGCGTATTCGGCAATCATGCTCGACCGTATCTTTTCGCCCGGCGGCAACATCAACGAGTTTCTTCGCAAGATGGGCGGCTACCTGGGAATTTCGCTCTTCCTGATCTTTGTTCAGCCCGATTTCGGTACCGTTCTGATCATTTTGTTGACCCTCATATGCATGGCGTTGTTTGCGGGATTGGACCCCAAATATATCGTTTGGACGGTTGTTGCCGGCATCGCCGTCATTGCGATTGCTCTTATCGCCGAGCCGTATCGTATGACGCGTGTCCAGGTTGCTTGGAATCCTTGGGCAGACGAATATGGTGACGGCTATCAGGCCACGCTTGCCATCATGGCGTTTGCCTCGGGCGGACTGTTCGGCCGTGGTATCGGCAACTCCACCATGAAGTACTCGTATTTGCCCGAGGCGCACAACGACTACATCTTGGCTATTATCGGCGAGGAAGTTGGCTTTATCGGAACCGTGCTGTTCTTCTTGGTGTTTGCGATGCTGATTTACTCGGCGTTTCGCATTGCTGAGCAGGCGACCGATCGTCGCGGAGCACTTATGGCATCGGGTTCCGCGGTCATCCTTGCGGTGCAGTTTTTGATCAACGCGCTGGGCATTCTCAATGTGTTTCCCATGACGGGTAAGCCGCTGCCGTTTATTAGCTACGGCGGCTCGTCGATTATTGTGTCGCTTATGCTTGCCGGTCTGATCCTGCGCGTTTCGTATGAGAGCGCCCGTCGCGATGAGTACGACCGTCGCCGCGAGAGCTTTGCCGTTATGGATGAGAGTACCGCCGGCGTGCCCCATGTGCGCGGCGAGCGATCTTCGCGTAACGGCTTTACCGTTCTGGATGGCTCTGCGACCGAGCCGGCGGCCCGTCCGCGTCAGCGAACAGCGCCGCAAGGTCGTCCGCAGCGCCCCACTCCTCGCAATGCGGGCGGCGGATATAATCGAATCGATTTGAATTCGGACCCGTCGGCGCGTTTGCGCACCGATGACCAGGGGCCGCGTGTACGAAGGGATTACCATGACCGATAAGATGACCGTTGCTATTGCAGCTGGCGGCACGGCAGGACATATCAACCCCGCGCTCGCCTTGGCCGAGGAACTGCGTGACCGCGGTCATCACGTTGTGTTCGTGGGCCAATCGCGCAAGCTCGAGGGTCGTCTGGTTCCCGAGGCCGGATTCGATTTTGTGCCCATCACAGTTACGGGCTTCGATCGCTCCCGTCCCTGGACGGCGCTGACCTCGCTGTGGCGCGTCAACAAGGCGAAGCGTGCGCTTGCCAGTCACTTCTCGAAGGTCGGTAAGCCCGATGCCGCTATCGGCTTTGGTGCTTACGTTGAGGTCCCGCTGCTGGGTTGGTGCAAGGACGCCGGCGTTCCGTATCTGCTGCACGAGCAGAACTCTGTTCCGGGTCTGGCCAATAAGATGATGAACTCGCATGCCGCCCGCGTGTGCATTTCGGTACCTGCGGCCCGCACGGTCTTTGAGCGTGAGGGCGACCCCGACCATGTGCTCATGACGGGCAATCCTGTGCGTCGTTCGGTGATCGAGGGCGATCGCACCCGCGGTCGCAAGACGCTCGGCGTGCCCGAGGATGCGACGCTTCTGCTCGTCTTTGGCGGTTCACTTGGTGCACAGCATCTCAACGAGCGCGTTGCCTCGCTCAAGGGTGAGCTGCTGACCCGCGAGAATCTCTACATTTTGCATTCGACGGGTGCCGACGGCTTTGAGGAGACCGAGCGCGCTTTGGCGCTGACGCCCGAGGAGGCGCAGCGCTATCGTGTCCAGCCCTATATCGACAACATGGGCGATATGCTGGCTGCGGCCGATCTGGTGCTCTCGCGTTCCGGTGCCTCGAGCGTGGCTGAGATCGCCGCGCTTGCCGTGCCCTCGGTACTCGTGCCGTACCCGCACGCCACGGCCGACCACCAAACCACCAATGCCCGTTATCTGGTCGACGCCGGGGCCGGCGTGCTCTGCGCCGATGCCGATATCGACGGTTCTGCCTTTGCCGATGAGCTGCTGCACCTGGTCGATGACGCGGCGGCGCGCGACGCCATGCGTCAGGCGGCGCGTGGTCTGGCTCAGGATAGAGCCGCCGCTCTTCTGGCGGATGCAGTAGAGGGTTTGCGTTAGTTAGACGGGATATCTTCGGTCGCCCTCGCGCTGATGCGGTAGGTGCGGTACAGTTAACGGGTTACAGGCAGTGTTTACGCAAGGAGTACACGAGCACATGGCTGATTCCCAGACTGCAACCTCCGCGCCCGAGTTTAAGAGCGCCCACTTTATCGGTATCGGCGGCGCCGGCATGAGCGGCATCGCCCTCGTTCTGCACGAGCGCGGTTATGCCGTTACCGGCTCCGACCTTAAGACGTCACGTTATATCCGCCAGCTTACCCGCGCTGGTGTGAAGGTGCATGTGGGCCATGAGGCCGCCACGATCGACGAGGTCAAGCCCGACGTGGTTGTTGTCTCCACCGCTATTCCGGAGTCCAACCCTGAACTCGTGCGCGCTCGCGAGCTTGGTATTCCCGTGTGGCCCCGTGCCAAGATGCTCTCTGCTTTGGGTCACGGCTACACCACCGTCGCTGTTGCCGGCACGCATGGCAAGACCACCACGTCTTCGATGTGTGCCACCATGCTCGACCGCATGGGTCTGGATCCGAGCTTCCTGATCGGTGGCATCGTCGAGGGCTATGACACGAACGGCAAGAACGGCTCGGGCGACTACTTTGTCGCCGAGGCCGACGAGTCCGACAGCTCCTTCCTGTTCCTGAACCCCAACGTAGTCATTGTGACCAACGTCGAGGCCGACCACCTCGATCACTACTCGGGTATCGAGGAGATCGAGGCAACTTTCGCCAAATTCATGAGCCTGGTGGGCGAGGACGGCACCGTCATCGTCTGCGGTGAGGACCCGCATCTGGTCGAGCTCGCCAAGTCGACGGGCCGTCACGTGCTTTCCTACGGCTTTGCCGAGAGCAACGACATCGTCTGCATGCACCCGGATGTCAAGGGCATCCAGAGTGACTTTATCGTTCGCTTTGAGGACGGCACTGAGCGCGCTGTGGAGATCAAGAGCAATCCCGGTCGCCACAACATGCTCAACGCCACGGCGGTGCTCACCGTCGCCCATGTCCTGGGCCTTGACATCGACGCCGCCGCCAAGGCGCTCTCGAGCTTTGAGGGCGTCCGCCGTCGCTTTACCCACGTGGGCGATATCGATGGCATCACCGTGGTCGATGATTACGGCCATCACCCCACCGAGATCAAGGCGACGCTTGCTGCCGCTTCGTCGCTGGGTTACAAGCACGTCGACGTCGTGTTCCAGCCGCACCGCTATTCGCGCCTGCAGGCCCTGTGCGATGACTTTGCCGATGCATTTGCCAATGCCGATAAACTGCTGCTGATTGATGTGTTCTCGGCTGGCGAGATGCCCATTCCGGGTGTCACCTCTAAGATGCTCGCCGATACCGTGCGCGCCAAGCATCCTGGCAAGGAGGTCGTGTACTGCTCCAGCCGTCTTGAGCTCAATCAGGAGCTCGAGCAGATGGTGGGCGAGGGCGACCTGCTGCTCACCATGGGTGCCGGCGACGTTACGACCGTCGGTCCCGAGTTCATTGAGTATCTGACTGCCAAGAAAGACGCTTAAGTCTAATGGGTCTGTTTAACGCCGTCATGGCGCTCTCGGGCATGATCGACACGGATGTGATCGAGGACGAGCGCCTTGCGCGTCATACGAGCTATCGTATCGGCGGCAAGGCCGACCTCTTTGTGACGTGCCATAGCTATCATGCCCTCCGCCGCGCCGTGGCGGTGCTCGATCGCGAGCAGGTGCCGTGGGTCATCATCGGCAAGGGCTCCAATCTGCTGGTTGCCGATGGCGGTTATCGCGGTGCCGTCATTTCGCTCGGACGTGAGTTCCAGCGCACGGTTGTTGCCGATGACGGTTGTACGCTGACGGTCGGTGCGGGCGTGATGTTTGCGCGCCTGGTCAACGATGCCCTGTCGCGTAGCCTCTCGGGCCTTGAGTTTGCCGTTGGCATTCCTGGTTCGGTCGGCGGTGCGATATCTATGAATGCCGGCACGCGGACCGAGTGGATTGGCTCGCTGGTTGAGGATGTCGTAACGTTTGACCCGGCATCCGGTATCAAGCATTATGCGGGGTCCGAGATCTCTTGGGGCTACCGCGAATGTAGCCTTCCCCGCAATGAGATCATCCTCGAGTGCGTGCTCAAGCTTAAACCGGCGCCCAAGGCCGACATTCGTGAGCGCATGGAGCGGTACCTTACAAGGCGCAAGCGTACGCAGCCCATGGGTCGCGCATCCTGCGGGTCTGTCTTTCGCAACCCGCCCGATGCGAGTGTGGGCAAGCTTATCGAGGATTGTGGATTAAAGGGTTTTTCGATTGGCGGCGCGGAAGTTTCGCCCGTTCACGCTAATTTTATCGTTAATAACGGAACTGCCTCGGCCGATGACGTTGCCGCGGTTATCAGACATGTGCACGGAAAGGTGAGGGAGGCGTATGGCATCGAGCTCAGACCGGAAGTTAAATTCCTCGGCTTCTAGAGCATCGAAACCCACCTTCCGCCGCGCCGGAGGGCGTTCCGGCGCGCCTGCCAAACCTCAACGCAATACCGTCGCGCACTCTAAGTCTGTCGGGCATGCTCGACAGACCAGTCGTCCGGTCGTCGGCTCGCAGCTCGGTAATCGTCCGGCCGCAAAAAAGTCCTCGCGTCCCTCGGTGACGTCAAAGCCTGTTATGGGCGCCAAGCCTGCCCGTCCCATGGCAGCTCCCAAGCCCTCGACGGGAACTAAAGCGGCGCGTCCAGGTCTCACGCTGGGCGCATCGAAACCGCGCTCGCTGACATCGGTGCCGGCTACCGCCAAGAAGCCTTCGAGTAAAAAAGGTTTCAACCCGTTATCTTCACTTGGAGCGATGGCAAATAAAACATCAGATGCCGCTTCTGTCGTTACAGGCAAAGGCAAAATCGTGGGCGGCGTTCTGGCCGTCTTGGCCGTGCTCGTCGTCGTTGCCATCGTGGTGATCAACTCTGGACTGTTTACTGCCACTGATATTCAGATTCAAGGCAGCGAGCATGTGACGAAGCACGATGCTATCCAGCTGATCGACTTGCCCGAGGGAACGTCGCTTTTTAACGTCGATCCCGACCAGATTACCGAGGATCTCAAGCAGAACCCGTGGGTTTCGGGCGTGGATGTCCAGCGCCAGTTTCCCCATACGCTTATCATCACGCCGACGGAGCGTAAAGTTATCGCCATTGCGTATATCAGCTCCGACGACCTTGCCTGGGCTATCGGAGACGATGACACCTGGATCGCCCCGCTGTCGACGTCGGTCGAAGTGGACGACCAGGGCAACGTCATCACGACAGGGCAGGGCTCAAATACCTTGACCGGAATCGATGCCGCGCTGGCGCTCGCCAAGCATTATGGCGCGGTGTTATTGACTGATGTCTCGGCGGATGTCGCTCCGGTTTCCGGCCAGGCGGTGAACTCCAAAGCCGTTAAGGCCGGCCTGGATTATGTGCGTGGTTTTTCGAGCGAGTTCTTGGGACAAGTCAAGGATATTTCCACGCCTTCGGTCGAAGCTATCTCGGCAAACCTCAATAACGGCATTGAGGTGTCGCTGGGCGATTCGGACGATATCGCCAAGAAGGAACGCGTAGTCACCAAGTTGCTTTCGCAGGTAGAGGGCGTAACGTATATCAATGTGCGCTCTCCGGGCAACTACACATTTAGGAATGCTCCGACCTCGTAGCGCTGGTTGATGCTTTGTTGAGGGGCCATACCACGCCGTTTATCTGGTTTGTTTGGTTTTCACGGTCAATTATTTGACTGATACGTTCATAATGTGCAAACATAATACGGTTTACCTTTGCATTTACTTTCAACCTGAAGGTTAATGTGCGCAGGGGTCGACCCATGCTATGGCTATAACCTTTGTTCGGAGGACCGACATGCACGAGACAGAGATCAACAACTACCTTGCCGTCATTAAGGTGGTCGGCGTCGGCGGCGGCGGTACCAACGCGGTCAATCGAATGATCGAAGAGGGCATCCGCGGCGTCGAGTTTGTTGCCATCAACACCGATGCTCAGGCACTCGCGATCTCTGATGCCGATATCAAGGTGCACATCGGCACCGACCTTACCCGCGGCCTGGGCGCCGGCGCCAATCCCGAGGTTGGCCGCAAGGCTGCCGATGAGTCCCGCGACGACATCGCCGAGGCGCTCGCTGGCGCCGACATGGTGTTTATCACCTGCGGCGAGGGCGGCGGCACCGGTACCGGCGCTGCTCCCATCGTTGCCGATATCGCGATGAACGAGGTCGGCGCACTGACCGTCGCCGTCGTGACCAAGCCCTTCACCTTCGAGGGCCGCAAGCGTAAGAAGAGCGCCGAGGAGGGCATCAAGACCCTCTCCGATTGCGTCGACACCATGATCGTCATCCCTAACGATAAGCTGCTCGACATCGCCGAGAAGAAGACCACCATGCTCGAGGCCTTCGCGATTGCCGATGGCGTCCTTTCCCAGGGCACCCAGGGCATCACCGACCTCATCACCGTCCCCGGTATCATCAACCTGGACTTCGCCGATGTTAAGACCATCATGAAGCAGGCCGGTACCGCCATGATGGGTATCGGTACCTCTTCTGGGGATACACGTGCCGTCGACGCTGCCCAGCAGGCCATCTCCAGCCCGCTGCTCGAGAGCTCCATCGATGGTGCCACGCGCGTGCTGCTCTCCATCGCTGGTTCCAAGGACCTGGGCATCCAGGAGATCAGCGACGCCGCCGACGTTGTCGCCAACGCCGTCGACCCCGAGGCCAACATCATCTTCGGTACCGTTGTCGACGAGTCCCTGGGCGATCAGGTGCGTATCACCGTCATCGCTACGGGCTTCTCCGATTCCAACGTCAACCGTCAGGACGAGCTCTTTGCTGCTCAGCAGCCTCAGAGCAAGGCCGCTGCCTCCGCTGAGCCGCAGCGCACCGCTCCGGCTGCCAGCCCGGCTCAGGCCGCTCCGACCCGCAACGTCGGTGGTACCGAGCTGCCCAACTTTGGCAACGACCAGTTCGAGCTTCCCGACTTCCTGAAGCGCGGTAGCTTCTAGTTCGTTTTTCTCAACGACCTGCACGGGGTGTGTCCATTTGGATGCACCCCGTTTTGTTTCTCGTTTGTAAACGAAAGCCTCCAATCTCCTTACGTTTCCTTTACGTTTGGTCCCTACCGCTGCGGGTATCCTTTTAGGGAAGTATGACAGCCGTATAAACGCTGGCTGTAGCGGCGATGCCGCGGTACTTGTGTTATTAGGAGGCTTTAGTATGGCAGCACGTGCGGACAACGTTTCGCGTGTCGACCATGATGGAGTTACGTTGGTGGAGGGCGCGACATCCGATGTTCGCTTTGCCTTTACCGAGCGCACCGGTGGCGTTTCTGAAGATGCGTACTCCTCGCTCAACCTGGGCTCGCATGTAGGCGATGACCCCTTTGCTGTTCAAGAAAATCGTCGTCGAGCGCTCGAAGCGATGGGCGCCACTGAGTGCGAGCATAATCTGCTCGTGCCCAATCAGGTACATGGTGACCATATCGTTACGGTGACTTCGAACGGCGCCGACGATCTTGAGGCTGTTCGCGAGCAGATTGCCGAGGGCTGCGATGCCATCGTCTGTACGGCCCATGACGTGCCCGTGCTGCTCTGCTTTGCCGACTGCGTTCCCGTGGTGCTGGTGGCCCCTGGCGGATTTGCCGTGGTGCACTCCGGTTGGAAGGGCACGATTGCACGTATTTCTGCCAAGGCGTGCCAGGCGCTTTGCGATGCTGCCGGCTGCGATGCGAGCGACGTTTCCGCCTATATCGGCCCCCATATCTTGGCTGACGAATATGAGGTATCCCAGGAACTCATGGATCGCTTTGCCGTCGAGTTCTCTTGCATCGATGCGAGTGCCTCTCGCATGCTCGATCTTTCCGCTGCCATTTGTGAGGCGCTGGTAGATGCCGGTGTGGACGCGGATAATATCGTGGATACCCAGCTTTCGACTGTGCGTCAGAACGACCGCTTTTATTCCTACCGTAACGAGGACGGCACCTGTGGGCGCCATGCTGCGATCGGCGTGATGCTATGAGAAAGATCGTATCGGTCCTGAGCGCCGCTGTGCTTACGCTTACGCTGTGCGCCTGTTCTTCGGGATCTTCTACCTCTTCCATTACTGTGGCCGGCTCCACGACCTGCCTTCCTATCGCCGAAATTGCGGCAGAGGGCTTTAAGGAGGAGACCGGCATCGACGTGCTCGTTTCCGGTTTGGGCTCTTCCGCTGGCATCGAAGCCGTCAGCGCTGGCACGGCCGATATCGCCAGCTCCTCCCGTGGACTCAATGCCGACGAACAGGATCTGGGCCTGACTCCCATCGTCATTGCCCACGACGGTATCGCGGTCATCGTGAACGAAGACAACCCCGTCGATAACCTCTCGACCGAGCAGCTCCGCGATATCTATGCTGGCAAGATCACCAACTGGAAAGAAGTCGGTGGCGAGGACCTGAGGATTCAGGTTATCAACCGAGATGAGGCGTCTGGCACGCGTGAAGCCTTCCGCACCATCGTGATGGACGGCACCCCGTTCGATCGCCGCTCCGCCGTTCTTTCGGGCACGGGCCAGGTGCGCGACGTGGTATCTCGTTCGCGCGGGGCTATCGGCTACATTTCGCTGGGCTTCGTCGATAGCCTCAACGCCAAGACCTCGGTCAAGGCCGTCTCGGTCAATCATGTTGAGGCGTCCGAGAAGACGGTCGCGAGTGGCGGCTATCCCATCTCGCGCGACCTTTACTTCTTTGTGAAGGGTGCGCCTTCGCAGCGGGCGCAGGATTACATCGACTACGTGACGTCCGAAAAGATGGACAAGCAGATTCGCGAGGCGGGCTTTATTCCCGTCACCAACGACGAGAAGGGGAGTGAGTAGCATGGAAGCACAGGAAAACTCCCAGACTGAGCAGAATGCTCAGGCGCCCAAGAAGCGCGAGCTGGCGCTCGTATCGCGCAGCACCTATATCAAGGAGAAGGCGCTGCAGTGGATTTTCTTTGCCTGCGCGTTCTTGGCGGTTGTTACCGTCATCCTGATTTTTGTCTTTACCACGTACTCGGCGCTGCCCGTCTTTACCGACATCGGTCTGGCGGACTTCTTTAGCTTTACGTGGGCGCCCTCTGAGGGCCACTACGGCATCGTGTCGCTGCTTGCCGGCTCGGGTCTGGTGACCGTCGGTGCGCTCGCCATGGGTGTGCCCCTAGGCGTGGGCACGGCCGTGTATCTGGTCGAGATCGCCAGCAAGCGCGTGCGCAAGCTCATCAGCCCTGCCGTTGACCTGTTGGCCGGCATCCCTTCTATCATCTATGGCTTCTTTGGCATGATCATCATCCGTCCGTTTATCGCGCAACTGACCGGTGGTCTTGGTTTTGGTGCGCTGACGGCGTGGTTCGTGCTTGCCATCATGATCGTCCCTACCATCACCACGCTCACCATCGATGCCCTCAATTCCATTCCCATGGGTATTCGCGAGGCATCGTATGCCATGGGTGCTACTAAGTGGCAGACCATCTATAAGGTCGTGCTACCTGCCGCCAAGCTGGGTATCGTGGATGCCATCGTGCTGGGTATGGGCCGTGCCATCGGCGAGACCATGGCCGTGCTCATGGTCGTGGGTAACGCCCCGGTTATTCCCGACAGCATTGCGAGCCCCATCTCGACGCTCACGAGCCAGATCGCGCTCGACATGAGCTATTCCTCGGGTCTGCACCGCTCGGCGCTGTTCGGCATGGGCGTGGTCCTGTTTATCATCTCCGCCACGCTGGTGGGCATCGTCCGTCTGATTTCCAAGAAGAAGAGGGGGTAGGCTATGTCCGATTTCGTTGACACGACGGTCGATACGACCTCGTCGCGCGAGCGCATCAAGCGTGCCCTTTCCCATGGCAAGAAGGGCCGCATCAACAAGGACCTGTCCAACAAGATCATGCTTGGCGTGTTCCGTGCCGCGGCATACATCACCACGCTGGTGCTTGTCGCTATCATCGCCTATGTGGTCATTAACGGCCTGCCGCATATCTCGCTCGACTTTATCTTCGGTTGGCCCCAGGGCGTCAACGCCGAGGGCGGAATTTGGCCCACGATCGTCTCGACCGTCTATGTGACGGCGCTCGCCATGCTTATCTGCACGCCGATTGCTGTGCTGGCAGCCGTCTATCTGGCCGAGTACGCCAAGCAGGGCAAGGTCGTCGAGCTCATTCGCTACGCTGCTGACGCTTTGGCCTCGGTGCCCTCCATCGTTATGGGCCTGTTTGGCTACGCCTTGTTTGTCGAGGCCATGGGCCTGGGCCTTTCGATGGTCTCGGCCGCTCTGGCGCTCGCGCTCTTGATGCTTCCCATCGTCATGCGCACCACCGAAGAGGCCATTCGCGCCGTCCCGCGCTATATCCGTTGGGGCGCGTACGGCCTGGGCGCCACCAAGTGGCAGGTTGTCTCCAAGATTGTGCTTCCTTCTGCCTTTGGCCGTATTGCCACGGGCATCGTCCTCGCCATCGGTCGCGCCATTGGCGAGACCGCGGTGGTGCTCTACACCATGGGCCAAGCCATCAATCTACCTATTTCGCCGCTCGATTCCGGCCGCCCCATGACGGTTCACCTGTACCTGCTTGCCAACGACGGCATCAACATGAACGCAGCCTACGGCACCGCGCTCTTGCTGATGGTGATCATTCTTGCCTTCAACCTGTTTGCGCGCTTCCTGTCGCGCAAGCGTCGCTAGTTAAGGAGTCCCATGTCCGTTTATCAGTCCGCTCCCACGCTGGAGCAAGCGGCCATTACGGCCAAGGATTTCAACTTTTGGTACGGTGACTTTCATGCGCTGACGGGGCTTGACCTCAACATCGCCAAAAACGCCATCACCGCCTTCATTGGCCCTTCGGGCTGCGGCAAGTCGACGTTTTTGCGCTGCATCAACCGCATGAATGATCTGATCGAGGGTACGCGCGTCGAGGGCACCATGACGCTCGACGGCAATGATATCTATGCCGAGGGCGTCGACCCGGTCGACCTCCGTCGTCGCGTGGGCATGATCTTTCAGCAGCCCAACCCGTTTCCCAAATCCATCTACGAGAATGTCGCCTTTGGCCCTCGTCTACAGGGCGTGACTAGCAAAAGCGACCTCGATGACATCGTGGAAGAATCGCTCAAGCGCGCCAACCTCTGGAAAGAGGTATCCAATCAGCTCAACAAGGATGGTTTGGCGCTCTCGGGCGGTCAGCAGCAGCGTCTGTGCATCGCGCGCGTGCTTGCGGTGCAACCCGATGTTCTTCTGATGGACGAGCCCTGCTCCGCCATCGACCCCACGTCCGTCTCTAAGGTCGAGGATCTGATGGCCGAGCTGGCGCCCGAGATGACGATCATCATCGTCACGCATTCAATGCAGCAGGCAGCTCGTATCAGCGACTACACCGCATTCTTCTTGCAGGAAGTTGCCGGCGAGCCCGCCACGCTCATCGAGTATGGTCAAACCGACGCGATCTTCACCAGCCCGGTGGACTCGCGGACGGAAGACTATATCACCGGCCGCTTTGGCTGATCGGTGCGACTAGTCCCAAGCCGTCGGACCTGGTCCGGTGCGTATTCACTGTGCGGGCTGCATGACCGCACCCAACTGATTGGAGTGAACCATGCGCAAACTGTTTTCCCGTCAGCTCGTCGAGGCCCGTCACGAGATGCTGAGCATCTATGAGGCCGTCGATCTGGCTCTCCACGATGCCGTGAAGGCCTATGTGACCGACGACCGCAAGCTCGCCACCAAGACCAAGAAACGCACGCTTTCGATTGACGCGCGCTGCGCCAACCTGGAGGCCGTCTGCTACAACCTGATCGCCACGCAGTCACCGGTCGCCTCCGACTTCCGCCTGCTTCAGACGATCATCTACGTCGACTTTAACCTGCAGCGCATGACCGATAAGGTCCGTCAGATCTGCCGTGCCACGCGTCATATGATCAAGGCCGACATCTCGCTGCCCCAGGAGCTCGTCGGTACGGTTGAGGCCGAGGCCGAAGCTGTTTACCAGGTGCTGGGCTCTTCGCTTTCTGCGCTCGTCACCAATGACATGTCCATCATCTGCAACTTGGCCGTCGAGGACGAGCCGGTGCACGCCGCCTACGAGAAGTTCTTCCGCACCTTTAACCGTATGGATACGGGCGACTTTATGGACGACGACAGCAACTATGACGACCTGCGCCGCGCTATCATGGTTTCGCGCTACCTCGATCGCATCGCTTCGATTTCCATCGATGCCGCTTGCCGTCTGACCTTCCTGTTGACTGGTCAGCGTATGAACGCCGGCGATATCGCCCGTGTGGACGAGGATGAGCTCGAGAGCATGCGCGTGCCTTCGGGCGAGGGTGTTATCATGAGGCCCGCCGTCGACGCTCGCTACGTTGCCAAGGTGCCCGCTAACGAGGTCAGCGAGGGTCTTCGCTACCTGCTCGATCATCTTGAGGACGAGGACGATGGCGAGGACGACGAGGAGTAAGTGACCCCGTTCGTCGAAAGATTGTAAATACCTAAGTGAGCGCGGCCTTGCACATGCGGGGCCGCGCTCTTGCGTTAGCATGGGACTACTTGTTTGGCTGTCAGCGGAGGCGATTAGCAATGGATAACTATTTGGACTTGATGCGCGCTCGCCGCGAGCAGATTCTGGAACGTTTTTATGCGGCGCTCGATCGCGCGGGCCGCCCCCACGACGCCGCGCGCCTCATTGCCGTGTCCAAGACCGTTGGTGTCGATGAGACCGTTGCCGCCATCCAGACGGGGTATCGCAATTTTGCCGAGAACCGCCCGCAGGAGCTGGTTCGCAAGCTCACGGGTCTGGCGGAGCATCCGGAGCTGCCCGAGGTGCGCTTCGATATGATCGGCAACCTGCAGACCAATAAGATCAATGCGGTGCTGGGCTCAGCCGAGCTGATTCACTCGGTGGGTTCGCTGCATCTGGCGCAGGCGATCTCGAGCCGTGCTGTCCGCAAGATTGAGGCAGGCGAGCTCGCCGGCCCCCAGTGTGTGCTCATCGAGGTCAATGTGAGTGGTGAGGAGTCGAAGGGAGGCTTTTCGCCCGATGAGATTCGCGCCGCCGCGGGTGAGCTTGCGGAACTTGAGGGAATTTGCGTACAGGGGCTTATGACTATGGCGCCCCGGGGGAATAAGGATGTGGCACGCCGCACCTTTGCGGGGCTTCGTGAGCTGAGGGATGAGCTGGAGGCGGCGCATCCCGATTTGAACCTGCCTGAGCTTTCCTGCGGCATGAGCGAGGACTTTGAGCCTGCCCTTGAGGAGGGCTCTACGCTCGTTCGCCTGGGCAGGGTAGTATTTAGCCCGGAGTTTGCAGTAAAATAAGGCTCTGAAGTGCGCACTGATTATCGGGGTGCCTGCACTAAACCGCGAGAGGACACAACCATGGGCTTCCTTGACGAGATTAAAAATAAGATGCACCTGGGCGGCCAGCAGGGTTACGACCAGGGTTATGGCCAGGACGACGACTACGGCTACGATGACGGCTATGACGATAGTTATCAGGGCAACGGCTACAGCGGTGCTTCGGGCGAGGGCTTCTACACCCAAGACGAGCCGAGCAACGGCCTGCTTGGCCAGACGCGCCGCGGTGAAGCTGAGTCGGTTGCCGTGTATACGCGCTCCGGTCAGCTTGTCGGCGATGACTCCCGTCATGCCACGACGTATAACCCGCCTTCGCGCTCGCAGGACAGCGTTGCGAGCGGTTATCGTCCTGGTGCCTATGACACGCCGTCGAGCTACGCCGAGAACACCCGCGCCCGTGCCGCCGCTGCGCCCGCGCCTGCACCGAGCGATGCCTCGGCCTATGCGAGCAATATCATCAACGCCACGCCGCAGCTGCCGGCCTATGTCCTGCGCCCCGAGAGCTATGACGACGTGGAGACCGTAGTGCGCCGCGTTCGCACCAAGCAGCCTGTCGCACTGATTTTTGTGGGCGTACGCACCGAAGTTGCTAAGCGCGTCTTGGACTTCTCTTACGGCTTTGCCTGCGGTCTGGGTGCCACGGTCAAGGAGGTGGGCGACCGTGTGTTCATGGTGCTGCCCGCCGGCTGCGAGGTCAAAGATTCCGATCTCAAGAAGCTTCGTGCCGACGGCTACCTTAAGTAAAGACAAGACGAGGAGATTCCCATCAACATCTACACTATCGTCCAGCTGGTCAACACGCTGTTCAACTTCTATTCCACGCTCATTGTCGTCTACTGCTTTATGACGTGGATTCCCATGAAGCAGGGTGGTTTGCTTCAGGATATTGCTGCGGTGCTCGATAGCGTGTGCGGTCCGTGGCTCAACCTGTTCCGTCGTTTCATCCCGCCGATGGGCGGTATCGATTTTTCGCCGGTCGTTGCGATTATTGCGTTGCAGTTGGTGCAGAGGCTGGTTCTGCAGCTTCTTATAGGTATACTCGTATAGAACTGACTTAGTAACTTACGTCGGGCGTATAGCGCCGAGGCGATGAAAAAGGAGACTTGTTATGGCTATTACCCCTGCAGACATCCAGGCTCAGACTTTCTCTGAGGCCAAGCGTGGCTACGATCCCGCCGAGGTCGACGTCTTCTTGGAGACGCTGTCCTCCGAGGTTGACGCTATGCTCGCTAAGATCGTCGACCTTAAGGGTCGCCTGACTGCTACCGAGCAGCAGCTTGCCGATGCGCAGGCTCAGCTTGCCCAGGCTCAGGATGCCACCGCCCAAGCCGTTCCTGCCGCCCCCGTGGCTGCTCCCGCCCCTGACTTCTCCGCTCAGGAGCGCCAGATTTCCGCTGCCCTGATCGCTGCCCAGCAGACCGCTGAGACCATCGTCAACGATGCCAACGAGAACGCTGAGCGTATCCGCAACGAGGCTGACGCTAAGGCCCGCGAGGTTATCCGCCAGGCTCTGACCGAGAAGCAGGCCGAGCTCGAGGAAATCGATCGTCTCAAGGCTTCCCGCGAGGAGTTCAAGGCCGAGTACCTCAAGCTCATCCAGCACTTCATGGACGATGCCCAGAACTCCTTCCCGGCCGACCTCATGGCCTCCACGCCGGTCGGTTCTGCCGCTTCTCCTGCGGTGACTGTTCCCGCCGAGCCGCTGCCCGTCGCTGACCCGGTTGTCCCCGTGGCCGATCCCTTCGCCCCGATCGACAACTTTGCTGCCGACGACCTGGACTAGCATCAGAGCTACAATCTAGTGTCCTTAAGAGGAGCTCGCACCTGCGGGCTCCTTTTTTGTGGCTGTATACGGGTTGGGAAACAAAACGCCGAGCTCTGCATGCGATAGGACAGAACTCGGCGAAGGGCGCGTGGTAAAAGGTAGATTTTAAGGTATGTCTAAAACTACTTGAGGAGGAAGTTGGAGAGGGGAATAGTGCGGGCCTCGCGATGCTCGGGATCGGCGATGTGGTCGGCGGGATAGCCACAGACGAGCATGTGATAGGGATAGACGCACTTGGGCAGATTGAACTGCTCCTGTGCCACCTCAGGCTTAAAATGGCATACCCAGCACGTTCCCAGGCCCTGCTCGGTGGCCTCCATCATCATCTGGTCGCACACGATGGACGTATCGATTTCACTGGAATTCATCTGGTCATACGGGCGCACCCAAGCATCATCGGTAACGCTGCAAATAAGGAAGACAAGCGGAGCTCCAAAGATAGACCCATCACGAGCAAACCGAGGCTGACAAGCAGCAGCCTTCTCCAACAGCTCAGGCGTATCCAGCACCATCACACGGGCTGGATGATTATTACAAGCAGAAGGAGCAATACGCCCAGCCTCAACAATGGCATCCACCACAGCCTGCTCAACAGAACGGTCCTCAAACTCGCGACAAGAATACCGACCACGAGCCAGATCCAAATAAGACATACAAGCCCTCCTAAAATTAAAAATCAAACAAACCAAAAGTAACCCAAAGAGTACCCAAAGCAGCAATCAGCCAAACGCTCATCAAGGGCCAAAGTGTCCGAACGGATACCAAAGGTCCCTTCAGCCAAACCCCCATCGCGCTAAATCTATCAGCCAAAGTTCCCAATGGTGGTGCATAAGGGAGCGGGCCCGGCCACTAATAACCTTTTGAACGACTCTGCTTGCAGCCGGAGTGAAAAAGGTTATTAGTGGCCGGGCCCGCGACCGGTGGGACATGTACCCCCAATCAACTGTTCTTCATGACAATCGAATCCACGACATCGGCCACATTCTCGCAGCAGTCGGCGCAGTACTCCAGGAAGGCGTACACGTCACGCCAAGCGATGACCTCGAGCGGGTCCTTGCCGTTAACGTGCAGGTTACGCATGGCGTTGATATAGAGCTCGTCGGCCTCGGACTCGATGGTGTTGATCTGGATGACGAGCTCGCGCAGCGTCTTGGACTTGCGGTAGTTAGGCAGCTCGACCATCAGGTCCTTCATGGCGCGGCAGGCGTCGGTCACCTTGTGGGCGATGACGATGGCGTCGGGATGGATGCTCTGGATGTTGGTGAAGTAGACGCGCTGCACGACGCCCTCGATACGGTCGAGCACGGTGTCGAGCGAGCAGCTCATCAGGTCCAGGTCCTCGCGCTCAAGCGGGGTGATAAAGGCGGTGAGCAAGGCGTCTTCGAGCTCGTGGTGCTTCTTGTCGGCCGCATGCTCGATCGCGTGCATCTTGTCGAGCATATCGTGAATCTTTGCAGGATCGAAGTTCTCGAAAATCTTGGTGAGCAGCTCGGCGGCCTGGACGGCAAGGTCGGCGCAGGCGACGTAGTTGTCAAAGTAGAACGAATCGGGTTTCTTTGCCATGAGTGGGTCCTTTCGAGGCGAAGACGGGTGGGCGAGGTGTTACGGTCCGGATGGACGTTCGGTTTGACTAGATGAACATCATGAACAGCTTGGCCATGACAAAGCTGATGAGTCCGCAGGCGGGGAAGGTGAAGAACCAGGTGAACATCATGTCCTTGACGACGCCGAAGTTGATGGCCGAGAGGCGCTTGACGGCACCGACGCCCATGATGGCGCAGGTCTTGATGTGTGTGGAGGACACGGGGATGCCGGTAAGGGTGGCAAGCAGCAGGTTCGCGGCGCCCGCCAGGTCGGCGGAGAAGCCCTGGTACTTTTCGAGCTTGACCATGCTCTGGCCAACGGACTTGATGATGCGCTCGCCGCCCACGCTGGTGCCGATGCCCATGGTGGCCGAGCATAGCAGCATAATCCAGATGGGGATGCCGGCATCGCCGACGCTCGTCTGGCCGCTGGCAAAGGCCACGCCTAAAAAGAGCACGCCGATGAACTTCTGTCCATCCTGCGCGCCGTGCATAAAGCTCATGGCCGCAGCGCTCGCGATCTGAGCGTATTTAAAGAAGACATTGGCACGTCGCCTGTTGGCGGCGGCGAAAAGAATCGAGACGAGCTTGCACAGGACCCAGCCCATGACAAAGCCCAGACCGATGGAGAGCGCCAGGCCGTAGATGACCTTCATCCACTCGTGGACGTTGACGCTGCTCGCACCGCCGAGGGCGATGGCGGCACCGGTCAGGCCGGCGATAAGGCTGTGGCTTTGCGAGGTGGGGATGCCAAAACGCGACGCTGTGGCGCCGTAGACGACGATGGAGAACAGCGCCGCGCACAGACAGGCGAGCGCCATGGTGCTGTTTCCTCCAAAGTCGACAATATGGGAGATGGTGTTGGCGACGCTCGCGTTAAAGTGCGTCATGATGAGCACGCCAAGGAAGTTGAATGCGGCACTCATGAGAATAGCGGCGCGGGCGGGCATGCAACGCGTAGTGACGCAGGTCGCGATGGCGTTGGGTGCGTCGGTCCATCCATTGACGAAGATGGCGCCGAGCGCGAGGATCACGGTGACGGCAAGGACTGGGTTCGACACAAGTTGGCCGAGGAAGGTTGAGAACGTTACGTCCATATATGGGCTTTCTCGAAGTTTGCAGGCACGTTACAGAAACATGATAAATCGTATCACCTCCTGCGGGTTTCTTTACCGAGTTCTGATGGGAGCAGTGAATTTTTTGGCACTAAAAATGAATATTAGCCCTGTTGACCGTGGGTGTTCTTTTTGCTAACACACCATGAGGACACGTGCGCGCGCCCCAACACCCCAAAACCACAGCCTGTTCGCTTTACAACATGCAAACATGCGTTCGATAATAGGGGGCATGGAATATCGACAGACAGATGGCAAAACTCGGCGCGTGCACAAGCAGTATGTGGACGTCGTGGCTCGCATCCTCGCGGGCGGACAGGTCGTGCCGGTCACCGTCTGCTGGGTCGACGGTCGTTGCTTTACGATTGACGAGATTGTCTCGACCACTGGGTTTGGCCTGACGGTTCACGGCATTCGTACGGCAACCTATAAGGTGCGTTTTGGCGGGCACGCGACCGAGTTGTATCTGGAGGACCAGACGCGCGAGCGGGCGGACGGCTCGCAGGCACACGTGATGCGTTGGTGGGTGTGGGCGTTCGACCGAACACTCGAGAGCGGGCGCCGCAGGTAAGAACGCGTGGCGTTCGGGTACAATGGCAGGAAACTTGTCAGCTACGGCGCCGTCGCGGTGCTTTTTGAAAGGACGAAATTATGAACGATATCCAGGGCTATCAGAATGGCCCCATCGAGACCGGCGCAAGCCGTGCCAAGGAGATGTCGCCGCGCGCGTACAACCTTGTCATGTCTGCTCTGATCTTTTTGGGCTTTTGCGCCATGGGCGCCGGTGTTTACTTTACGAGCACCATGTCGTTTGCGCGCATGATGATGAGCGGCGCCGCTTTGCCGCTGGTCTTTGGCTCATTTATTTTGACCATCGTCGGCATGGTCATGATGTCGGCTGCTGCCAGCAAACAGTCCGTGGGCCTGTCACTCGTGGGCTACGTGGTCTTTGCGAGCACCTTTGGCCTGACGGCGTCGTTTGGTCTTGCCAACTACGACCTGCCTACCATTAACACCGCCTTTATCGCCACGGCCGCCATCACCTTTGTCTTTGGTGCGCTGGGCGTGACCTTCCCCAAGTTCTTCCAGCGTGTGTATGGCATTGGTTTTGGCATCCTGCTTGCCACGATTCTGGTCGAGATCGTGCTGATGTTCATGGGCGTTTCGCAGTCCATCACCGACCTGATCGTGATCGTGGTGTTCGCCGGCTTCATCGGCTACGACACCTATGTGGCAACGACGGTGCCGCCCACGCTGCCCAACGCCGTGCTCATGGCATCCAACCTGTTCGTGGACATTATCAACGTGTTCCTGCGCATTCTGAACATCCTCGGCCGTCGCGATTAAAGCGCGGCATTGCGATGCTTCCTGCCGGACACGGTAAAACGATGCGAAAGGCGGTCCTTCGGGGCCGTCTTTTTTGTGCGCGGCGGGGTATCATGGATGGGAAAAGCCGATAGCGGCAGCGACAGGAAAGGTGGCCACGTATGGCAGACGTCGACAACAGGAACCGTAACCGCAGGTCCAACCGAGCGGGTCAGCCCAATCCCAAGCGCGAGGCCCGTGCCAAGGCCGCCGAGCGTCACGTGGCAACTGTGTCCGAAGCGTGCGCCAAGGATATCGAGCGTTCGCTTGCCGGTGTTCGCGAGTTTGACGGTATGCCTGCCGGCTTTGTCGCGGCGATGAAGGCCAAGGTTCAGAGTGCTGTGGCCCCCGAAGAGCAGGTCGCCGAGGACGTCGAGAACGCGGAGACTGCCGAGGTCGAGGCAGCGCCCGAGACCGAGGCGGCGCCCGAGCCCGTCGAGGAGCCTGCCGAGGAAATCGCCGAAGCTGAGTCCGCGCCTGCTGAGGAGCCCGCTCCGGTCCTGCCCGAGGTCACTGTGCTTGATGCCTCCGCCACGCAGGCAATCCTCGATAACGGTCGCGGCTATGCGCAGTTCTGCGACATGGCCGTGCTCGCCTTTGCCTCGTTTACCAATCCGGGCGGTGGATATATTCAGGGTTATCTGGGCCAGGAGGCCACGCTGTGCGCCGATTCGTATCTGTACAACGTTCTCGATAGGCAGCGTAAGTGGTACGGCGAGAACCGTCGCCGCAACATCAACTGCGAGCTCTATCGTAACCGTGCCCTAGTGGTGCCTGCGGTGCGCTTCGACCGCAACCACGTGCATGCATACGCCGACGTGATCGTGGCCGCCGCGCCCAACGTTAAGCGCGCCCGCCAGGAGTATCGCGTGAGCGACGATGCTCTGCTGGATGCCCTGCGCGACCGCATTCGCTTTGTGCTCGCCATCTGCGACGAGTTGGGTCGCGAGAAGCTCGTGCTGGGCGCATGGGGCTGCGACAACAACGGCTTTGATGCCGAGGCCGTGGCCGAGCTCTTCCGCAAGGAGCTCGCATCGGGCGACTTCAAGGTCAAGCAGGTCTTCTTTGCCGTGCCCTCTACGCGCTGGGACGAGGACTTCGCCAAATTCGAGCACGTGCTGGCAAACTTCCCCGAGCGAAACGAGGAGTCCTATGCTCAGGTTGCCGCCCGCGCCGCAGCCGCCCGTGCCGCCGAGCAGGCTCAGGCCGCTGCCGAGGATGACGAGGATGACGACGACTGGCGCAAGTACCTGTAAACGGTGCCCGTGATGCGATATACCGAGCCGACGGGAGAGGCTGCTCCTGTCGGCTTTTTATTGAGTGGGGAGCTTACGATGAAAAACGTTCTGTGCTTTGGTGACAGCAACACCTATGGTTACGATCCGGCGGGCATGCGCGACGGTACCGCGGTGCGCTATGCGCAGGATGTGCGCTGGTGTGGCGTGGTCCAACGTGACTTAGGCGAGGGCTGGCATGTAATTGAAGAAGGCCTCAACGGCCGCACGACGGTACGCGACGACATGTGCCATCTGGACACTAACCTCAACGGCATTCGCGCGCTTCCGATGCTGCTCGAGGCCCATAAGCCGCTGGACGCCATTGTGATCATGCTGGGCACCAACGACTGTAAGACGGTCTTTAACGTGACAGCTTCCGATATCGCCCGTGGCGCCATGGCGCTGATTCGCGCCGTCCGCGCGTTTCCGTGGACCGACGCTGCGCCTTGCCCGCGCATCCTGCTGATGGCTCCTATCAAGATCAAGCCGCAGATCGCCGATGTATATATGACCGATTTTGACGAGCGTTCCGTCGAGGCATCTGAACATTTTGGCGAGTACTATGCGCACGTGGCCGAGCAGTTTGGCTGCGACTTTTTGAATGCCGCCGAGTTTGCCGAGCCGGGCGATATCGACTATCTGCATATGATGCCCGAAAGCCACGAGAGCTTGGGACATGCCGTGGCAGCCAAGCTCCAAGAGATGCTCGGTGAGTAGCGCGACCCAAAGCGGTACAAAAGTTTCCCTTGCGGCGGCTTGTTTCGCTGCTTTGTCTTGATCTGTAACAGTTCCAAGGCCGGAAACGGGCTAGATGTTACAGATTAAGATTATTTAGGTCGATATCGGTCGTTTGTCTCGATCTGTAACATCTGGGCGGCTAAATCATCCCTATCTGTTACAGATCGAGATATATGCAGGAACCGCCACAAAGGTGTCCTTTGCGGCGGTTTTGGGCTGCGAATCTTAATACTGCCACATGTGGTTGACAGGGCCGGAGCCTTTGCCCATGTTCAGGCCGGCGGCCAGAGCGCCGGTTAGGTAGGCCTTGCCGGCGTTGACGGCGTCGGCAAGATCCATGCCCTGGGCCAGCGCGCAGGCGATGGCGGACGAGAGCGTGCAGCCGGTGCCATGCGTGTTGCTGGTCTCAATGCGCTTGTGGCGAAACCACGTAGTGAGCGGATCGCCCAGGTGGTTGCCCTCGTCATCGAGGGGCGCAGGCTCGGCCAGTACGTCGTTGGCCTCGTTGACAAAATGACCGCCCTTAACCAAGGCTGCGCAGCCAAAGCGGCGGGTGAGGAGCATAGCGGCATTTTGTTGCGTGCGCTCGGAATCGACCTCGTAGTCGAGCAGCGTCATGGCCTCGGGAATGTTGGGCGTGATGACCGTTGCCAACGGGAACAGGCGGCGGGTGAGTGCCTCGGAGGCATCCTCGGCAATCAAGCGCGCGCCCGAGGTGGCGACCATGACGGGGTCGACGACCACGTTCGTTGCGTTCCAAGCGCTCAGGCGGTCTGCGATGACTTCGATAATCTCGGCAGAGGAGACCATGCCAATCTTGACGGAACTCGGGCGGATATCGTCAAAGACGGCGTCAATTTGCGCGGCTACGATATCTGGCGAGATATCCTGCACGGCGGTGACGCCCAGTGTGTTTTGCGCTGTGATGGAGGTGATGGCCGTCTCGGCATACAGGCGGTGCGCCGTGATGGTCTTGATGTCGGCCTGAATGCCGGCACCGCCGCTGGAATCGGATCCCGCGATGGATAGAACGGCGGGTACCTTACTGCGATCCATGTTCGCTCCCTTGTCCGGTCGGAATCAAATGGGTCTTTAAGCCTGCATTATAAAGATGCCCGGGCCGGCTGTATTCCGAACCCGGGCGGGCGATGTAATCTTTACGCAAATGTAAGCAAATGTTCACACGTCAACAATTGACGAACACCATGTTACTGATTGTGGCTCCGGTGACGAGTTAGTCCTCCATGCCGAGATCGATCGTCGTACCCTCGAACACCTTGTTGACGGTGCGGACGGCGCACATCTTGCCACACATGGTGCAGGTGCCCTCGGTGGCGGCGGGGGACTCCTCGTAGCGCTTCTTGCCGGTGACCGGGTCGAGCGCGCACTTCCACATGGAGTCCCAGTCGAGCTTGCGGCGTGCCTGGCCCATCTTGTCGTCCATGTAGCGGGCGTGCGGCACCTTCTTGGCGATATCGGCGGCGTGCGCGGCGATCTTGGTGGCCATGAGGCCATCGAGCACGTCTTGGGCGTTGGGCAGGCACAAGTGCTCGGCCGGCGTCACGTAGCACAGGAAGTCGGCGCCGGAGCTGGCGGAGATAGCGCCGCCGATGGCGGCGGTGATGTGGTCGTAACCCACGCCGATATCGGTCACCAGCGGCCCGAGCACATAGAACGGGGCGTTGTGGCACAGGCGCTTCTGCAGTTTCATGTTGGCGGCGATCTCGTCGAGCGCCATGTGACCCGGGCCCTCGACCATGACTTGGACGCCGGCGGCCCAAGCGCGCTTGCACAGCTTGCCCAGCTCGATCATCTCGGCGGTCTCGGTGGCGTCGTTGGAGTCGTAGAGGCAGCCCGGGCGGCAGGAGTCGCCGAGCGAAATCGTCACGTCGTACTCGTGGCAAATCTCGAGCAGCTCGTCAAAGTACTCGTAGAAGGGGTTTTCGTTGCCGGTGACCTCCATCCAGCCAAACAGCAGCGAGCCGCCGCGGCTCACGATGTTCATCAAGCGGCCGGTCTCCTTAAAGGTCTTGGTGACCGACTTGTTGATGCCGCAGTGGATGGTCATAAAGTCCACGCCGTCCTCGGCGTGCGCGCGCACGACCTCGAACAGGTCATCCTTGGTAAGCTTGACCAGCGGCTTTTCCATGTAGCCGATGGCGTCGTACATGGGGACGGTGCCCACCATGAGCGGCGTCTCGTCGATGAGCTGCTGGCGGAACTGGCGCGTCTTGCCCGAGTTGGAAAGGTCCATGATGGCGTCGGCGCCAAAGTCCTCGGCGATCTTGACCTTCTTCCATTCCTCGGCGGCATCGGCTTTATCGCCCGAGATGCCCAGGTTGACGTTGACCTTAGTAGACAGGCCCTCGCCGACACCAAAGGCGCGCATGCCTTTTTTGATGTGCACGATGTTGGCGGGAATGGCGATGCGGCCGTCGGCCACGCGCTCGCGGATGTACTCGGGGTCGCGATGCTCGCGCTCGGCGACTTCCTTCATCTGCGGCGTGATCTGCCCGGCGCGGGCGAAGTCGATTTGCGTGACGAGCTTGGGCTCGGTCTGTGTGCTCATTGGCACGGCTCCCTTCGTTGGCATTACCCATATCAGGTTTGCGGGTCAGGGCGGGCGCGCCCAGTCTCAGCCTGCCGTCTTGTCCTGCAAGCTCCCCGTTTATGTAATGGGCTCAAGTATAGCTCGAATGGGTACGATTGGCCTAACGAGCGTGCCTGTGGGGAGGCGAACATGGAAGACAAGCATCTATATCGAGAGACGCAATGGGATGTATCGGCCGAGGAAAGCCGTGCGCACCATGGCCTTGTCGCGATTGGTTTTGCGGTGCTTGCCGTGCTGGTGATTGCCTTTTGTATCTGGACGTTTGGCGGTCACGGCGGCGCTGCATGGGAGTTCGAGGCCGACGATGCCCTGCCGATCATGACAGTGAAGGTTACGGGCGGCAATACCGTTGCCGCGCCGGGCGACTATTGGTATTCGCGCGATGGATTTGTCCAGCTTCAGCTGAGCGGTGGGTCTATTCCTGGTGAGGAAATCGAACGCGTGACGTATGATGCGGCGCTCAAAACGCTGACGGTGAAGCTCAAGAATCAGGGCGACGTGCCTACGACTATGGATATCGCGCTGACGGAATGGCGCTTGGAGCCCCCATCGGGTGTTGCGGTGTCCGAGGTAGAGCACGTTAAGATTACCTACCAAGATGGCTCGACAAACGAAGTTGCCAAAGCCGACGGCTTGGCGGAATAGACGCCGTGCCTAGGCAGCACATTCAAAAGTAGCGGTGGTCCTACAAGGTCTGTTCGTTCAGGAAGACCAAAGTGTTCTTATTTGAAAGCTCGGGAAAGTGACGATAACCAACGTCAAACGCGGTGAGCCCGCTTACATCCTCGAGCTTGTTTTCTGCCATCCAGCGCACCATGGAACCACGTGCCTTTTTGCTGGCGGTCGAGCGCTGGATGGGCTTGCCGTTGCGGATGCCTTCGCCAAAGAGGCACGTGACGACCGTGGCGTCGCCCGCGAGATGGGGCAGAACGGCTTTGGCGTACTCTACGCTGGCGAGGTTGACGATCGTGGTGTTTGAGCCTGCCGGGGCGATAGCCCGCGCGAGCTTGTCGCTCCAAAACGCATAGAGGTCTCGGGCATCGTCAACGGCGAGCTTCGCGCCCATCTCCAGCCGATATGGTTCGACGGCATGAAAGGGGCGAACGCACCCGTAGAGGCCAGAGAGGATCCACAGGTGGCTTTGCAGCCATGCGAGCTGCGCGGAATCCATCACCTCGGGCGCCATGCTCTGGTATTGAATGCCGTGGTAGGACATGACGGCAGGGGAGAGGTGACAGGCGAGTGCGGGATTGTCGAGATCGCCGTTTTTCAGGATGGGCCCGAACTCATGCAGGGTGTTGAGGCAAGGCCCCAGCAGTTTGTCACTCACGTTCCATAGCGCCTGCAGGCTGTCGCTGCCTTCATTCCGCTCGATATCTAGCAGTGCGCGGTGGAGGCGAGCCGTCTCGCGCGCAAAGGGTGGAATGCCCAGGACTTCAAAAGCATCTTGGGCCGCGCGCATCTGCTTGGCGGGCGAAATGACGACCTGCAGCATGGACTCTCCTCTGCCAAAAAGGAAGTTGCGGTGGAATACGGTCTGTTTTGGCCGTTTATGGGCCAGTTTAGTCTGTATTTCACCGCAACTGATGAAGGGTTGGTTACGCGCGCTCGATGAAGGCCTTGTAGCCGCGATAGGCCTCGTAGATATCGGCCTTGTTAGCGACCTCCCACAGGGCGTGCATGGACAGGACGGCAACGCCAGAGTCGATGACGTTCATGCCGTACTTAGCCATGATGTATGCGATGGTGCCGCCGCCGCCCGCGTTGACGCGACCAAGCTCGCAGGTCTGGAAGTCCACGCCGGCCTCGTCCATGATGTCGCGGATGAGGGCCACATACTCGGCGTCGGCGTCGTTAGAGCCGCCCTTGCCGCGGCTGCCCGTGTACTTGTTAAAGCACAGGCCGCGACCCATAAAGGCTGCGTTCTTGGTTTCGAACTTGCCGGCGTAGCCCGGGTCGAAGCCGGCGGACACGTCGGAGGAGAGCATGCGGCTGCGGGCGAGCGCGCGGCGCAGGGCCAGCGGGCTATCCTCGCCGGCGAGCGTCATGATCTCGGCGACGGTGTTCTCGAAGAAGCGGCTCGTCATGCCGGTGGCACCTACGGAACCGATCTCCTCCTTGTCGACGATGAGTGTGATGCTCGTGCGCTCCACGTTGGCGACGTTGATCTGGGCGAGCATGGACGGATAGGCGCAGACACGGTCGTCGTGGCCATAGCCCAGAATCATGGAGCGGTCGAGGCCCATGTCACGGGCGGGGCCGGCGGGCACGACCTCGATCTCGGCGGAGAGGAAGTCCTCCTCCTCGACGTCGTACTGCTCCTTGAGGATATCCAGGAACATCTGCTTGACGGGCTCCTTGGGAGCGTCCTTGTCGTCCTCGTCAAACTTGACGGGGCGGCCGCCCACGATCACGTCGAGGATCTCGGCGTCGACGGCGTCCTTGGCGGGCTTGGCCATCTGCTCGCTCGAGAGGTGGATCAGCAGGTCGGAGATGGTAAAGACCGGGTCGTCGGCCTTGTCACCGATGTTGATGTCGACGGTGGTGCCGTCCTTTTTGCAGATGACGCCCACGAGTGCGAGCGGGGAAGCGACCCAGTGGTAGCTCTTGACGCCGCCATAGTAGTGCGTGTCGAGATAAGCCATGTCGCCGGCCTCGAAGGCGGGGTTCTGCTTGAGGTCCAGGCGCGGCGAGTCCACGTGGGCGCCCAGGATGTTAAAGCCCTGCTCGAGCGGGGCGGTGCCCAGGTTGACGAGCATGAGGTCCTTGCCGTGGTTGGCGGCGTACACCTTGTCGCCGGCCTTGAGCGCGCGGCCCTCGGCGATCACGGTCTCCAGATTGACGTAGCCCGCCTCCTCGGCCATCTTGATACCGGCCTTGACGCACAGGCGCTCGGTCTTGTTCTCACTCAAAAACTGCTTATAGCCGCGGCAAAGCTCCTCGAGCTCCTCGATCTGCTGTGGCGTGTACTTTTTCCATGCGCTGGGACGCTCCATGACGCAGGCTCCTTTCGGATCGATCATGCTGGTTGATGTACCGTGAGCCATCGTATCACGCGCGGGCCCGCGGCGGCAGGGAAGCCTGATGTGCGGTGGCCGCGGGGCGGGGAGCGTGTAAACTGGTGTGAGCAAACCGTGCCCAGCCCAAAGCGAGGTATTCAATATGTCTGAAAAGCGCCGTACCTTTGCCGTCATCGACGGCAACTCGCTCATGCATCGCGCCTTCCACGCCGTGCCGCCGACCATGAACGCGCCGGACGGTCGCCCCACCAACGCGATCTTTGGTTTTCTGAACATGTTCCTCAAGATGATCGATGCCTTTAATCCCGACGGCGTTGTCGTGGCGTTTGACAAGGGCAAGCCGCGCGTGCGTATGGAGATGCTGCCGCAGTACAAGGCGCAGCGCCCGCCCATGGACCCCGACCTGCACGCGCAGTTCCCCATGATCAAGGAGCTGCTCGCCGCGCTCAACGTGCCCATTTTGCAGTCCGAGGGCTGGGAAGGCGACGATATCCTGGGAACCATGGCACGCCTGGGCGAGGAGGCCGGCTGCGACATGCTGCTGGTGACCGGCGACCGCGACATGTATCAGCTCGTGACCGAGCACGTCAACGTGGTCTCGACTCGCAAGGGCCTGTCCGACGTGGCGATCATGACGCCCGAGAGCGTGGACGACCTGTATCACGGCATCACGCCGGTGCTCGTGCCCGATTTTTACGGTCTGAAGGGCGATACGTCGGACAACATTCCCGGCGTACCGGGCATCGGCCCCAAAAAGGCGAGTGCGCTCATCGCGCAGTACGGCAGCCTTGACGAGGTCATCGCGCATGCTGACGAGGTCAAGGGCAAGATGGGAGAAAACCTGCGCGCACACATCGACGACGCGCTGCTGAGCCGTAAGGTGGCGACCATCCGCACCGATGCACCCGTTGAGCTCGATTTTGAGGCGACGTCCTTCCCGGCGTTTTCCGCCGATGAGGTTTCCGCGGCGCTGGGCACGCTTGGTATCACCGCCATGCAGAACCGTTTCTTGGCGCTGATCGGCGGCGAGGGCGGGGCAGCTGCCAGCACGTTTGAGATTCCCGCCGTTTTGCGCGCAGCCGCCGGCGATGCTGGCGCGCTTGGTGCCGTTGCGGCTGAGGTCTCCCGCGTGATTGATGCCGGCGAGTGGGTCGCCGCCGTGGTGGACGATGACAAGGAAGAGGGCGCGCTCTTTGGGCTGACGCGCACGCTGTGGTTGGCGACGTCCAAGGGCCTGTTTGCGCTCGAGGAGGGCGACAGTGGTGCGGCGGCTGAGGTTGAGGGCTTCAACTTCGCCCACGGCGTGATTGCCGGCGTGCTCGCGCGTCTGTTTATGGAAGGCCGTGTGGCGAGCCCGGATATGAAGGCGCTTCTGCATGAGCTTTCGCCCATCGATTCTTCTGAGCTCGAGCTCATGGATCCGCTGGCAGTCGATTCCACGCGCATCTTCGATACCATCGTTGCCGCCTACCTGTTGGATTCCGACCGCTCCGAGTTTGACGAGGTGTATCTGGCCGATACGTATCTGCAGATGGCGCTGCCTGCGGCGCGCGGCGCAGAGGGTGCTGGCGAGGATGCTCCTGCGCCCGCCGCTCGCACGGCGGCCTTGACGCTGGCGCTGGTTGCACCGCTGCGTGACCGCATGGCCCGCGAGAACGCCGCCAACGTGTTCGATGGGATCGAGATGCCGCTCGTGCCGGTGCTTGCCAAGATGGAGCGCGCGGGCATGCTCGTGGACCCCGACCGCCTGCACAGTCTGTCCGAGGGCCTGGCGACCCAGATTGCCGATGTCGAGCGCAGCATTCGCGACCTGGCCGGCGACGAGACCTTTAACATCGGCAGCCCCATGCAACTCTCGCACGTGCTGTTTGATGTTATGGGACTTCCGACCAAGGGCCTCAAAAAGACCAAGCGCGGCTACTATTCGACCAACGCCAAGGTGCTGAGCGACCTTGCCCGCGACCACGAGATCGTGCGCCTGATTTTGGACTGGCGTGAGAAGTCCAAGATTAAGTCGACCTATCTGGACACGCTGGGCCCGCTGCGCCGTGGTGACGGGCGTGTGCACACCACGTACAACCAGACCATCACCGCGACGGGGCGTTTGTCTTCGAGCGACCCCAATCTGCAAAACATTCCGACGCGCTCGGAGCTGGGGCGTACCGTCAAGACGGCGTTCTCGGCGGGCGAGGGCAGCGTCTTTTTGGCGGTGGACTACTCGCAGATCGAGCTGCGCCTGCTCGCGCATCTTTCGGGTGACGAGCACCTGGTGCGCGCCTTCAACGAGGGCGAGGACTTCCATGCCGAGACGGCCGCGCGCGTATTTGGCGTGCCGGTGTCCGAGGTGACACCCGACCTGCGTAGCCGCGCCAAGGCCGTGAACTTTGGCATCGTGTACGGTCAGCAGGCCTATGGTCTGTCGCAGTCGCTGCACATCTCGATGGCCGAGGCGCGCGATATGATCGATCGCTACTACGAGGCCTACCCGGGCGTGCGCACGTTCCTCGACAACGTGGTGGCGCGTGCCAAGCAGACGGGCTATGCCGAGACCATGTACGGCCGCCGTCGCCATATTCCTGAGCTCAAGGCCAAAAACCCGCAGCTCCGCGGCTTTGGTGAGCGCACGGCCATGAACCACCCCATGCAGGGCACCGCCGCCGACATCATCAAGATCGCCATGGCCCGCGTAAGCCGTCGCTTGGAAGAAGAAGGCTTTGCCGCCCACATGATCCTGCAGGTACACGACGAACTGGACTTTGAGTGCCCCGTCGACGAAGTCGAGCGCCTCACCGCCATGGTCCGCGACGTCATGGAACACGTAGTAGACCTCCGCGTACCGTTGATCGCCGAAGCCAGCACCGGCATAACCTGGGCCGACGCGAAATAGGGAAGCACTCCGTAAGGCAAGCTCGCCCAAGACGCAAGCCCCCACATACTTAAGATTTGGGACAAACACTACTGATTAATTTGTCCCACAGTAACCAAAACAGAGGGGAGCCCCTTCCAACAAGGGGCTCCCCTCTGCTCAAATCATTTCAGCTAAGTATCTAGACACTCAAGACGCCATCTTGGCGGCAGGAAAGTAAACCTAGGACCTGGCCGGGCGGCGCGGATTAGTTTTTCGTAGATTCCGCACGAGCCGGAAAGCACTTAATGTGCTTTCCGAGCGAGCCCAGGACCTGACCGAACGAAAAACTAATCCGCGCCGCCCGGCCAGGTCCGACGAGCCACGTTACCGAGCCGCCAGGATGGCGTCGATGAGCGTCAGTACGCCCCCGTCGTTGTTACTCGGAATGCGCCACTTGGCATGCGCGTTCATGTGCTCCTCTGCATTGTCCACGATAAAGCTATGCCCGACGCGCTCGAGCATGGGAATATCGTTGTAGGTGTCGCCCACGGCGGCGGCATCGGCGATACCAATGCCCAGGTGCTCGCACAGGTGCGCGACGCCGGCGCCCTTGTCGACGCCCAGGTTCATGAAGTCGATCCACTCGCGCCCGGCGTTGGTGACGTAGAGCTTGTCCGAGAACTCGGGGCTATAGGTCTCGCGGAATGCAGGCTCGGCATCATAGGCGGGGAAGAAGATCGAGATCTTATTGGACTCGATATCGATGCCCTCAAAGCTATCGACGTAGTTGATTGTGTTGTAGTAGACGCTGATCTCGTCGTGGTATTGGTGGTCGCGGGCAAGCACGTAGAACTCGTCGAAGCAGCACAGGACGGGAACGGCGCGCGGGTCCTCCGAGGCACGAGCGAGCACCTGCTGATACAGCGCCACATCGATGTTGCTCTTATAGATATAGCTGCCGCGATAGATGACGCAGGCTCCGTTGTCGGGACAAAAAGCAAGGCGGTTCTTAATACCCTCGAACATCTCCTCGAGCTTGGGGGCAGGGCGTCCGCTTGCGGGGCAGAACACGATGCCAGCCTCGGCGAGCTTGTCCAGGCGCTCGTCGAGGCCCTGGGGTAGTACACGCTCGTCGGTGAGAAGCGTCTTGTCCATATCAACGGCGAGAATCTTAATGCTGCCGATATTGGTGTCCGATTCGTAAGTTTGCATAAAAGCGCGCCTTTCGTTTCGAAATTGTTTCAGACGTTATAACCATCAACCAGTAACCGAGCGTATTGTCGCAGGAACGGAGCGTATTTGCACTGCAATTCACAAAGTAATGAAAAGATTTTTCAGAAATTTGAATTTGTCGCTTGTGCTGCTGGCGCTTTAGCGTAATATAGCGAACATCGAAAACGGAGACGGAAAACAACCGCTTACCGAGGAAAAGGTACCGTTTACGATATATGAATTGCGCCCGGCGATAGGCGAAAGGAGAGGCAGATGCAGTTCGTAAAGATCATCACTACTGCAGACAATGCCATCCGACGCCAGCGCGCAATTTCCCGACGACGATAACAATCGTCTCTGTCCCCATGGGGTGAAATGCCCCAACAGAGTCATTTTGAGGTCGTTGGGTTTTAGCACGATATAAACGCATGTTTCTAGAGCATGCTGTGCTGCTTTTTGCTATTTAACCTGATATTGCACGGTTTTTTGACCTCGAAATGACTTGCAACTGACCGATGTTCTAACTAGCTACCAAGGGCGAAAGGAAACAGCCATGAGCAAGGAAAAAGTCGTTCTCGCATATTCCGGTGGTCTTGATACATCCGTATGTGTCAAGTGGCTCCAGGACGAGAAGAATCTCGATGTCGTTTGCGTCTGCGGCAACGTGGGCCAGGAGGAGACCGGCTTGGATGCCAAGAAGCAGAAGGCGCTTGACCTGGGCGTTCTCGATTGCCAGGTGCTCGACCTGCGCGACGAGTTCTCCGATGAGTTCCTGACTAAGGCCATCGCCGCAAACTCCATGTACGAGAACAAGTACCCGCTGCTCTCCGCGCTGTCTCGCCCGCTGCTCGCCAAGAAGCTTGTCGAGGTCGCTCACGAGTTTGGCGCGACCTACGTCGCCCACGGCTGCACCGGCAAGGGTAACGACCAGGTTCGTTTTGAGGCTGCCGTCAAGGCCCTCGACCCCGAGCTTAAGGTTATCGCCCCGGTTCGCGAGTGGGATCTGAAGTGCCGTCCCGATGAGGTTGCCTATGCTCACGCCCACAACGTGCCGGTTCCCGAGGGCGCCAACGACAACCCCTATTCCATCGACGACAACCTGTGGGGTCGCGCCATCGAGTGCGGTCACCTGGAGGATCCCTGGAACGAGCCGCTCGACGACGCTTGGGCTATGACCAAGAATCCCGAGGACACGCCGGACACCCCGACGTATACCGAGATTGAGTTTGAGGCCGGCAAGCCCGTCGCCGTCGACGGCAAGAAGATGAAACTCTCCGAAATCGTCATCGCCCTCAACAAGATTTCGGGTGACAACGGCTTTGGCCGTCTCGATCTGGTCGAGGATCGTCTGGTGGGCCTCAAGAGCCGTGAGTGCTACGAGGTTCCCGGCGCCCTGACACTCATCACCGCCCACAAGGCGCTCGAGGACATTTGCGTTGAGGGCGACCTGCTCAAGACCAAGATCAAGCTCGAGCAGGATTGGGCTACCGCCGTGTACAACGGCCAGTGGTACAGCCCGCTCAAAAACGCGCTCGACGCCTTTATGGCCGACACCCAGAAGTTTGTGACCGGCACCGTCCGTCTGAAGTTCTTTAAGGGCAACTGCCATGTTGTCGGCCGCAAGAGCCCCTTCAGCCTCTACGACTACGGTCTGGCCACCTACGACCGCGACACTACGTTTGACGAGAAGGCCAGCGCCGGCTTTATCGAGATCGATACGCTGTCGCTCAAGACGTGGGCTAAGGTCCAGGGCCCCAGCTCTGCTGCCGCCCAGGCCTAGCGCCTCCTTCCTTTGGTATCCGCGCGGCCCATCCGCGTGATACATAACGGGCGCATGGGGTCCCTACCTTTCGTTATGCTTGCTGACACTTCTTAACATCGGTGGCCCCTACGTTCCGCCCGCATATATGATGCCGCGTCTGCGGCTGAGTCCGAGCCCCGCCGGGGTTGTCCGGCGGGGCTCCTTCTATCAATTTGGCGGCCCTGCGCCTATATATGAGGAGTATCCATTATGTTCAGTGCTATCGCGCATGCCTTACTTGCCCTCGCGCCTGAGTTTGATGCTGCAAAGGTCGAGGACGTCCCTATGAGCCTGAAGGCCTGGATCGATGGTTCGCAGGGCAACATCCGGAGGGAGACGTTGGGCGCCAAGTGCATGGTGCGTCACTTCTTTGCAAATTAGCTACATGGCCCCGCACGCGGCAGGGAGTGTGTAAAACTAGCGGTTGAAAAATCGCTTTAGCGACAGGGCGCATTGCTTTGGACGCTTGTTTGGTATTTGATGAAAGGAGACGGTTCCATGGCTCTTTGGGGCGGTCGTTTTGAGGCGGGCGTGGCCGAGGTCACGCAGGAGTTTGGCGCGTCGCTGCCGGTCGACAAACATCTCTATAAGCAGGATATTGCCGGTTCTAAGGCACATGCCAAGATGCTGGCCGCCCAGGGCATCATCAGTGCCGAGGATGAGCAGGCGATCTCCGAGGGCCTGACCGGAATCGAGCAGGATATCGATGCCGGCAACTTTACCTTCGACATCAACGACGAGGACATTCATATGTCCATCGAGAGCGAGCTGACGCGTCGCATCGGCGAGGCGGGCAAGCGCTTGCATACCGGACGTTCGCGCAACGACCAGGTTGCGACCGACACGCGCCTGGGCGTCAAGGCGCTGGCCAAGGAGCTCATGGAGGCCAATCTTGAACTGCGTCATGTGCTGGTGGATGCGGCTAAAAAGTACGACAAGGTGATTCTGCCGGGTTACACGCACATGCAGCATGCTCAGCCCGTGCTGCTGTCGCACCATCTGCTGGCGTATTCCTGGATGTTCGCGCGAGACTTTACGCGCCTGAAGGCCGCCTTTGATGCCGCTGACAACTGCCCGCTGGGCGCTGCCGCGCTTGCCGGTACGAGCTATCCGCTCGATCGTCAGATGACGGCTGCCGAACTTGGCTTTGCGGGTGTGATTCCCAACTCGCTCGATGCCGTTTCCGACCGTGATTTCCTGCTCGATCTGCATTATGCCGGCTCCGTCATGGCCATGCATCTGTCACGTCTTTCCGAGGAGATCGTGCTGTGGTCGAGTTCCGAATTTGGCTTTATCACGCTTTCCGACTCCTACTCCACCGGTTCGTCCATCATGCCGCAGAAGAAGAACCCCGATTTTGCCGAGCTCATCCGCGGCAAGAGCGGCCGAGTCTATGGCAACCTGGTGCAGCTGCTCGTGACCATGAAGGGCCTGCCGCTCGCGTATAACAAGGACTTGCAGGAAGACAAGGAGGGCGCCCTCAATACTGCTCATACGCTCATGCAGTGCCTGTCCGTTATGGCCGGTATGATTTCGACCTGGACCGTCAACGAGGATGCCATGGCGCGCGAGTGTGGTGTGGGGCACCTTGCCGCCACCGATGTTGCCGATTACCTGGCCAAGCGTGGTCTGCCGTTCCGCGAGGCACATGCCGTGGTAGGCCATTTGGTCCTGATGTGTGAGAAGCGCGGCTGCAATCTTGAGGACCTGCCGTTTGAGGTGTTCCAGGAGGCGAGCTCGCTCTTTGAGCACGACATTACCGAGGCACTCGATATCCCGTCGATTGTCGCCGCGCGCACGACCGAGGGCGGCACCGCCCCTGCCGCCGTTGCCGTGCAGCTGCAGCGTGCCGAGGCGCAGCTCGTGGCCGACGAGGGCGTGTTTGGATCGCTGACTAAGGTCGTCGAGATGGGCCACGGGGCAAAGTAAGGGTTTGGCTGAAGCGGCTTTGGCCATTTATTGATAAATCGTTTTTGCTTTTACGGGCGTCTGCTGTTGCGGGCGCCCGTATTTTGTTGCTATGGGGGAGGGACTTGTCGAGAACATCTGTAGGACCTTTGGGCAGGTTGTGAAGGGGGTGCGTTCACGGGCGGCAACCGACCGTCTGCTCGGTTCGATGCGGTTGATGCGCGGTCGGATGGTACTCTAATCGGGCTTCAAAACAGAAGTGACACAAATGGAACGCTTTAATAAATTGTAACGTTTCAAAACACAGCTTTCTGTTTAACTGCAGCTAAAACTCTGTTACGATGCAGTCCAGGCGGGTGCCGGAATGGGACTTGGGCACGCGCGAACCTACTTGAAAGGCTACCTTATGGCTATCGAGAAGACCTTCATCATGATTAAGCCCGACGCCGTGCGTGACCGTAAGATCGGCGAGATCGTCGCTCGCATTGAGCGTAGCGGCCTTGTCATCGAGCGCATGGAGATGACCACGCTCGAGCGCGCTACCGTCGAGGAGCACTACGCCCATCTGGCCGACAAGCCCTTCTTTGGCGGTCTCTGTGACTTTATGACGAGCGGTCCGGTCGTCAAGATGGTCGTTTCCGGTCTCTCCGCTGTCTCCAAGATGCGCACCCTTATGGGTGCTACCAACCCGCTTGATGCTGCTCCCGGCACCATTCGCGGCGACTTCGCTGTCGATGTCAACGCCAACGTGATTCACGGCTCCGACTGCCTGGAGAACGCCGAGATCGAGATCAAGCGCTTCTTTGGCTAAACCAGCTTTGACTCCTTAAAGCTGTTAGCGTGTGGCTTTGGCGCCGCGGAACTCCATCCGCGGCGCCCTTTTATTCCAAATTTTATGAAGGGGCCCGCTCGTACATGAGTTCCGAGCGGGCCCCTGCTGTTAGCTTGTGGCACTGAGTAGTTTAGACCTCGTCGACAACCTTGAGGCCGCGCGTGTGGTCGATCTCGTTGAGAAGGTTAACGCGACGCTCGTGGCGGCCGCCCTCAAACTCGGCGTCGAGCCACTCGTCGACGATCATCTTGGCGAGCTCGGAGCCCACGACGCGGGCGCCAAAGGCGAGCACATTAGTATTGTTGTGCATGCGCGAGAGCTTGGCGCTGAAGGGCTCGGAGCACACGACGGCGCGTACGCCCTCGACCTTGTTGGCAGCCAGGCTAATTCCGACACCGGTGCCACAGATGAGGATGCCCAGGTCGACGTCGCCGTTGGCAACGGCCTTACCCACCTTGTAGCCGGCGATGGGGTAGTCAAAGCTCTCGGAGGTGTCGGTGCCAAAGTTCACGACCTCGCAGCCGCGCTCCTTCAGGTGCTCGGAGATGATGTTCTTGAGCTCGACGGCGGCGTGGTCGTTGCCGATACCGATCTTCATGGATGGTTCCTCTCTGGTCTGTGCGGCGAGATTGCTAAAGGTTTTACCGCGTTCGACTGCATGATAGCGCGACTTTTGTGTAAACGCTCGGGCGTTTTTTGGTCAAATGCTTTAGTTTGCAGCAAGACTAGCTTTTCATGAATGAATACCGCCAGATTGTGCTTGAACGCCGTCCGCCGGAACTATGGTTGCGGTTTTCGATGCATTGTTATCAAATAAAAGAGCTAACTATTTTTGAGAGCCCAGCCCGTTATACAAGTAGGAGATACCTATGCCTGCCGATTCCCTTCGCGATACCGCGTTTTGCGATGTTTTGAACCGCGAGCTTGTCTGTGCGCTCGGCTGCACCGAGCCCATTGCCGTTGCCTATGCAGCGGCGCTGGCGAGCCAGACGCTCGGTTGCGAACCCGATCATATGGATGTCGCCTGCTCGGGCAACATCATCAAGAACGTTAAGAGCGTGACCGTGCCCAACTCGGGCGGCATGCGCGGTATTGAGGCGGCGGCCGTGCTGGGTGCCGTGGGCGGCGACGCCAAGAGCGCGCTCGAGGTGCTCGAGAGCGTTGACGATAAAGACCGTGCTCGCGTGGCCGAGCTCCTCGCCAATGCCGGTTACTGCGATGTGTCGCTTGTCGAGGGTGTGCCCAACCTTTACATCAAGGTGACTGCCACGGCCGAGGGCCATACCGCGGTCGTCGAGATCACCGACCACCACACCAATGTCACGTGCCACACGCTCGACGGTATTCCGGTATGCGGCAAGTCGGCGGGGGAGTGCGCCGCCTGCGCCGAGCGCGTCGTGGCCGAGCGGGCGGCAGATAACGCCGACACGCCCATGTCGATTGAGTCCATCATCGACTTTATCGAGGACGGCGACATCGAGGACGCCCGCGCTGCCGTTGAGCGTCAGATTGAGCTGAATGGCGCGATCAGTGCCGAGGGCCTTGCGCACGCTTGGGGCGCCGAGGTGGGTCGTACGCTGCTGGGTGCTCGTGCCGATGACGTCGCCTGCCGTGCCCGTGCCCGTGCCGCCGCCGGGTCCGACGCCCGCATGAACGGCTGCGCGCTGCCGGTCGCCATTGTGTGCGGCTCGGGCAACCAGGGCATTACCTGCGCATTGCCCGTTATGGAGTATGCCGAGTACCTGCGCTGCGACCACGAGCGCCTGGTGCGCGCCGTGATGCTGTCCGACCTTGTCGCCGTGCATATCAAGAGCTATATCGGTGCGCTCTCGGCGTTTTGCGGTGCTATTTGCGCCGCGTGCGGCGCCGGTGCCGCGATTACCTGGCTGTGCGGTGGCACGCGCGAGCAGATCGGCGCGACAGTCTCGAACACGCTCGGCAACGTTGGCGGCATCGTGTGCGATGGCGCCAAGGCAAGCTGCGCCGCCAAGATTTCCGCTGCCGTCGATGCGGCGATTCTGGGCCATGATATGGCCATGCAAGGCCGCGGCTTCCGCGCCGGCGAGGGCCTGATCCAGGATACCGTCGAGCAGACGATCGCCAGCATGGGCTACGTGGGCCGTGTGGGTATGAAGGACACCGACGTCGAGATCCTCAACATCATGATCGGCAAAACCCAGGTCTGTTAGGACAGTTCGTCGGCCACTTGGTGCTCGTAGAAGGCTTCGATTACGGCGTTAAAGTCGCGGGCGAAGTCTTCCATGGTTCCGTGCCAGGTGGCTCGGCCGGGTTTTCCCTGGCCAACATAGGCAGTTTGAATGCCGCAGGCGGGGCTGGGGAAGTCGCGCTTGGGATCGTTGCCCACCATAAGGACCTCGTGTGGCTCGAGTCCCATCACCTGAAGCTGCTCTAGATAGTAGGTGGCATCGGGCTTGCAGCGGGTGGTGTTTCCCATGTGCGTGACGAGCTCAAAGGGGGCGTCGGCCAGGTCGCCCCAACCCATGCGGCACTCGATGGCCCCCTGGGGAAAGCTGGGGTTGGTAAAGAGCGCGCAGCGCAGTCCTGCGTTCTGTACGGCCTGGAGAGCGGCGTGTGCGCCCGGCATGGCGTGGGCGTTGATAACATCGTCGTTCTTGTACGGAAGAACTTCGCGGTCGTAGTAGGTAAACGCCTCGTAGATGAGGGGATCGGAGAGGCAAATGCCGCATCGGCGCTCGACCTCGGTGCGGTAAAATTCAAGATTGGTGCGGTTGTCCGTGCCGCTTCGACGGTTGGCGTTGAGGTCGACCAGGATGGTGCCGAGGCGTGCCATCGTGCCACCGCGGCTGCGGCGTCCGATATCCGCGAGCATCGACGAGACATCCTTAAAATAGCGAAGGATGAACGCGTTGAGGTTGATGCTAAGAAGCGTCTCGTCCATATCGAAAACGACTGCTTTGAGCACGCGGGCACCTTTCTCGATAAATCGTTCCAGAATCGTTGCTCCGGATACTTTACCCCAAAGCCGTATGCCTAACTGCCTATCGTCAACTTATGGAGACGGTCGTCCACAAGATTGCGAAAAAGTCTCCATACGAGTAAAAAATCGCAGTTCACGCTTGAAATCGAAATGATTTCCCCGTAACCTATACGAACGTGATTGCATAAGCGTCACATTAGTATCTGTCGGCTCCCGAGTGTTCCTAAACGTTGTGTGCTTGTCGCACCCTTCTGTAGGTCCTAGCAATCGGGGCCCCGTAGTTCGAAAGGGGTCCACCTTTGAGTGAGATTCAGAACTCGTCCATTTTCTCTCTTGACGATGTCAACGAGGAGGAGATGAACAACCTCATCGACGGTACGATTACCGACTTTGATGAGGGCGATCTCGTTAACGGCACTGTCGTTAAGATCGAGCATGACGAGGTGCTCGTTGACATCGGATTCAAGTCCGAGGGCGTTATCCCGGTCCGCGAGCTGTCCATCCGCAAGGACGCTAACCCTGCAGACATCGTTGCACTCGGTGATCCCATCGAGGCTCTGGTTCTCCAGAAGGAGGACAAGGACGGTCGTCTGGTCCTGTCCAAGAAGCGTGCCGAGTACGAGCGTGCTTGGAACCGCATCGAGGAGAAGTTCAACTCCGGCGAGAACGTCGAGGGCGAGGTTATCGAGGTTGTCAAGGGCGGCCTGATCCTCGACATCGGCCTGCGTGGCTTCCTGCCCGCCTCCCTCGTCGACCTCCGTCGCGTCAAGGACCTCACCTCCTACATGGGCACCCGCATCGAGGCCCGCGTTATCGAGATGGACCGCAACCGCAACAACGTCGTCCTCTCCCGTCGCGTCGTGCTTGAGGAGTCCCGTAAGGCCGAGCGCTCCGAGATCCTGTCCAAGCTCAAGTCTGGCATGCGTCTCCAGGGCACCGTTTCTTCTATCGTCGACTTCGGCGCCTTCGTCGACCTCGGCGGTATCGACGGCCTCATCCACATTTCCGAGCTCTCCTGGAACCACGTCAACCATCCTTCCGAGGTTGTCAAGGTCGGCCAGGAGGTCGAGGTCGAGGTTCTCGACGTCGATCTCAACCGCGAGCGCATCTCCCTGGGTCTCAAGCAGACCACCGAGGATCCGTGGCGCGCACTGGTCAAGAAGTACCCCGTCGGCGCTATCGTCGAGGGCACTGTGACCAAGCTTGTCCCGTTCGGCGCTTTCGTCGACCTGGGCGAGGGCATCGAGGGTCTGGTGCACATCTCCGAGATGGCCAACAAGCACGTCGATCAGCCTTCTCAGGTCACCCACGTGGGCGACAAGGTTCAGGTCAAGGTCATGGAGATCGACCTCGACCGTCGTCGTATCTCCCTGTCCATGAAGTCCGCTGCTGAGACTCTGGGCGTCGAGATCGAGGTTACCCCGCTGCCTTCCGAGAAGAAGGACGAGGAGACCGACGCCGAGTAAATCGGTTTGACGATCACTTCTTTTAAGGGATCCGTCCGCAATGGACGGGTCCCTTTTTTGTATTTGCTGCTGATGTGCGCGATGCTACCCGTGCGCAATGCTGCCCGTGCTGTCCACACGCTATTTGGTTGTCGGTGCATGTAAAATGCCGACATCCCGCCTCGGGGAGGAGGCGGGAACACACCGAGTAGACGGAGGGGTGCGGAGCGCGGTCGCGTCTCGACTGACGACGTTGCCCATCGACAACCCTATTGTACTGCATGGCGTGGTTCTTGGTTTATCGTGTTGAACGCTTGTGTTGTGCCATTGCCTGCGGCAACGGTGTGCTACACTTTTTCACTGCTGAGTGGGCCAGACGGTCGCGCGATGTGCTGCTTGCAGCACGCGTGAGGAAAGTCCGGGCTCCAGAGGGCGGGATGCCGGCTAACGGCCGGGCGGAGTGATCCGACGGAAAGCGCCGCAGAAAAGAAGACTCCCACCTGCGCCGCAAGGCGTAAAGGGAAAAGCTGAAACGGTGGTGTAAGAGACCACCAGCGTCGTGGCAACACGGCGGCTTGGCAAGCCCCATCCGGAGCAAGCGCGAATAGGAACGCTATGGGCCGGCCCGGTCCGCGTTCGGGTAGCGTGCGTGGAGCTGCACGGTAACGTGCAGACAAGATAAATGACCGTTCACGACAGAACCCGGCTTATAGGCCCACTTGGCACTTTGTTGACGCTGCGAACCCGTCAGCGCGGCAATCTGCCTTTCAAGCCTTCGGGCATGACCAAAAGGTCAATGCCCTCGTCTTTCAAGGCACCTTGCTCGCGCTGACGGGTTCTCGCTTTCGTTTACGGAATCATCGGCGTTGCCGTTCTATTTACCGGGGTTATCGGTACGGCCTTTGCCGTATTATTGAGGCTTTTTGTTGCCGCGCTTAGTTTTGTTGAGGGGCTTTGTTGGACAGCTATTTTACTCTGCAATCGAATATTGAGGCTTCGGGCGAGTTTGTGGACCGCAAGAGCCGGTTTATTGCCCAGCTGGTCCATATTGAGTCCGAGGATGAGGCGAATGTCTTTATCGAGATGGTCCGCAAACGTCATTACGACGCTCGACACAATGTTCCCGCGTGGATTTTGGTCGATGGACGCGAGCGCCAGAGCGATGACGGTGAGCCGAGCCGCACGAGCGGTATGCCGACGCTCGAGGTACTGCGCGGTGCGGGGCTCAAAAATGTTTGCTGCGTAGTGACGCGCTATTTTGGTGGCACGCTGTTGGGTCCTGGTGGCTTGGTACGCGCCTATACCGCGGCGACGCAGGCGGCGGTGGCCGCGGCTCAGGAGGCCGGGCAGATCGTCGAGATGACGAGTGTCGTGTCGGTTGACGTGCATGTGGCCTATCCGCAGTATGAGCAGGTGCTTCGTTTGGCGCAGGATTCGGGTGCCAAGGTTTCGGATACCGATTACGCGGATGCCGTGACACTTCATTTGGTGTTTAAAGCGGGGGAGCAGGAGCCGTTTTGCGCTAAGATGCGCGAGCTTATGGCGGGGCGCGAGGAGATCGAGGTCGGCGCTCCCGAATTTGCCGAGTTCTAACGGCGACGGCCGGCGTGCTTTTGGATGGATTCCAAGCGCGCCGGCCGTCGTTTTATGTTGCTGCCGTTTACTCGGCGAGCTGCTTTAGCACATCGCAGGCGATCTCGACGGCATCGTCGATGCAACCGGGGCAGCTGCGGAGCGGACCCTTATCCGATCCGATGCCCTTGAGCGTGCCGCAGACGGTCGTCGTGTTCTTCTCGCCAAAACGCTTGGCGATTTCGCGCGACAGCTTGTAGGTCTGGCCCTTGGTCTTGGGGTTTTCCATGCCCTCGCTCATTACAAAGCCCATGATGGCCACGGCGCCCGAGATGGCGCCGCAGGTTTCGGTCATGCCGCCCATGCCGGCGCCAAAGCCCTCGGTGAGGGTAAAAGCGACCTGGGGGTCGAGTCCGACGGCAGGCGCGAGCGTGCAGGCGACGGCCTGGGCGCAGTTAAAGCCACGGGCGTGGTATTCGGCAGCCTGAGCCTGACAGGCGGTGATGTCGAGCTGGGCCGTATCGATTTGCTTCATCGTTGTCTCCTTGGTCACGGTGTACCCGCCTATGGTACCCGTGACGGTGCATGTAATCATCGAGAGCTTCATGTGTGCCTCATTTTTATCTATCGAGCAAATGCCCAAGGCTTGAGATAAATACCCCTGATCAATTTGTCCCATAACCTACCTTGGGGATGGGTTGAGAGGGGTGCGGGGTAGCGGTATCGTGAACCGAATAAAACGTAATCCAGGCAAGGGAGCTAGATATGAGCGAGCAGACCATCGGTACCACATGTGTTCAGGGCGGCTATCACCCGGGAGATGCCGAGCCGCGCCAGGTGCCCATCTACCAGTCCACCACGTGGAAGTACGACACGTCGGAGCATATGGGTAAGCTGTTTGACCTGGAGGAGTCGGGCTACTTCTACAGCCGCCTGCAGAACCCCACGTGCGATCTGGTTGCCGCCAAGATCTGCGAGATGGAGGGAGGCACCGCCGCGATGCTCACGAGCTCGGGCATGGCTGCGAACTTCCTCGCGATCTTTAACGTGGCCGGTGCCGGCGATCATGTGGTCGCTAGCTCTGCCATTTACGGCGGTACGTATAACCTGCTCGCCCACACCATGGGCCGCATGGGCGTGACCTGCACGTTCGTCGCCCCCGACTGCACCGATGAGGAGCTCGAGGCTGCTTTTCAGCCCAACACAAAGCTCGTCTTTGGCGAGACGATTGCCAACCCCGCCCTTGCCGTGCTCGATATTGAGCGCTTTGCCAAGGCCGCACATGACCACGGCGTGCCGCTGATGGTCGACAACACCTTCCCGACGCCCGTGATGTGCCGTCCCTTTGAGTGGGGCGCCGACATCGTTACGCACTCCACCACCAAGTACATGGATGGACATGCTGCCTACCTGGGTGGCGTGATTGTCGATCACGGCCAGTTTGACTGGATGGCCCATGCGGACAAGTTCCCGGGTCTCACCACGCCCGATGAGAGCTACCACGGCGTGACCTATGCCGAGAAGTTTGGTCGCGAGGGTGCCTTCATTACCAAGGCAACCGCTCAGCTCATGCGCGATCTTGGTCCTATGCAGAATCCGCAGGCGGCCTTCTTCTTGAACAGCTCGCTCGAGAGCCTGCATGTGCGCATGCCGCGTCATTGCGAGAACGGCCTGGCCGTTGCCAAGTTCCTGCAGAGCCATCCCAAGGTGCGCTTCGTGAGCTATCCGGGCCTGGAGGGCGATAAGTACTATGACATCGCTCAGAAGTACATGCCCAACGGTACGTGCGGCGTCGTAAGCTTTGGCTTTATCGGTGGTCGCGCGGCGGCCGAGACCTTTATGAAGAGCCTCAAGCTCGCCCAGATCGCTACGCACGTGGCCGACGCCCGCACCTGCTGCTTGCATCCGGCAAACGCCACCCATCGCCAGATGAACGATGAGGAGCTCATCGCCTGCGGTATCTCCGCCGACATGGTGCGCCTGTCGTGCGGCCTCGAGGACACGGCCGATCTGATTGCCGACCTTGAGCAGGCGCTCGAGCAGTGCTAGGCTAGCGTGCGTGCTAGGCGTGGGACGGCTTTTCGGCTGACGACGTCCTCATAGTTCCGATTCCGTAGGCGGGACCCCGATCGTGTCCGTTTGTAGGCGATTGGGGTCCCGTTTTTGCGTTGCACGATAGAAAGGATATACATGGAGAAAACTGCCGAGCAGCTGCGCCGCGAACACATTGCCCTAGAGGGCGACACCCACGGTAAGAATAAATGGGCGATTCTGTTCACCGTGCTCGTCATGACCTTTATGGCGTGTCTGGATGCGAGCATCGTGACGGTGGCGCTCCCAGTGATGCAAAAGGAGCTGGGGGTGGGTCTCGACCGCATTCAGCTCGTGAGCTCGGTGTATCTGCTCGCGACGTGCGTCGCCATGCTGCCGTTTGGCCGCTTGGGCGATGTGCGCGGCAAGGTGAATGTGTTCCAGCTTGGTGTAATCGTCTTTACGGGTGGCTCGTTGCTTTGCGGGCTTTCGGCTTCGCTCGAGGTGCTTATCTTGGCGCGTTTCGTGCAGGGCATTGGCTGTGCCGCCGCGATGGCCAACAATATGGGCATCATCACCGAGTCGTTTCCGGCGCGTGAGCGCGGCCGTGCCATGGGCATTCTGGCGACCTTTGTGGCTCTTGGCATGATGTGCGGCCCCGTGCTCGGCGGCGTGCTGGTGGCGAGCTTTCCCTGGGAGAGCATCTTCCTTATCAATCTGCCCATTGGCGTAATCTCGTTTATCGTGGGACTCTATACGCTGCCGCATGTGAAGCCGGAGGCTGGCGAACGCCCTATGCCGTTGACAGAGGCGGCGCGTCGCTGCTTTGCGAGCTCGGCTTTCACGATTAACCTGGCTTGCATGCTTATCGTGTTCGTGGGTATCGGTGCCTCCGAGTTTGTGCTGCCGTTCTACTTTCAGGATGCCCACGGCTTTAGCTCCGATATCTCCGGCCTGTTGTTTTTGGCGATGCCGGTCGTGAATGCCTTTGTGGGCCCGCTTTCGGGCTCGGTGTCCGACCGTGTTGGTTGTGAAGCGCCCACGGCCGTTGGCCTGGGCGTGTACGTGTGCGGTCTCTTTGCGGTGAGCACGCTTGACGAGCACTCTTCCATCTTGATGATCGTGTGCTGCGTCGCGTTTATGTCGTGCGGCACGTCGATCTTCCAGAGTCCCAATAATTCGCTGTATATGGGTTCGGCTCCGCGTGAGGCGCTTGGCTTTGCGGGCAGCTTGAGCAGCTTGGCGCGCTATGCGGGCATAGCGCTGGGTATTAATGCGGCGTCGCGCATCCTGTATGGACAGACGAGCGCGGCGATGGGCAAGACGGTCACGAGCTATGTGGCGGGTCGTCCGGACGTGTTCCTCTTTGGCTTCCGTTTGGTATTCTACGTGCTGATGGCCGTTGCTACCGTGGGCTTTGCGCTCACATTGGTACGTTTGGTGAGGACGCGCACCCGGCATTAGCGTGTTGGGAGGCCGTCTGCCACGATTTGCGTTGTCCCAAAAAGACTGGTTTGTGGTGCGATGCGGCTTGTGGGGCGGGCGGGGGTCGGTCCGTGGTAGACTATCGAGCAACGTTTATTAATCGCGCGGTATCGTTGCCGCGAGAAGGGGTTGCGCCATGCAGGAGCTTGAGGATCGTATTCGCCATGACGGCATCGTAAAGGCCGGTAACGTCCTTAAGGTTGATGCCTTCCTCAACCACCAGTGCGACGTTGAGCTGTTTGACCACATGGGTGCCGAGTGGGCCCGTCTGTTCGAGGGCGTCGAGATCAACAAGATCCTGACGATTGAGGCTTCGGGCATTGGCATGGCTTGCATCGCGGCTCAGCATTTTGGCGGTGTGCCGGTGGTCTTTGCCAAGAAGGCGCAGTCCATCAACCTCGACGGCGAGCAGTATGCCACGACCATCTACTCCTTTACCAAGCAAAAGGAGTACCCGGTCATCGTTGGCAAACGTTTCCTGTCCGAGGGCGACAAGGTCCTGATTATCGACGATTTCCTGGCCAACGGCTGCGCGCTCGAGGGTCTTATCAAGATCTGCGAGGCTGCGGGTGCCGAGGTATCCGGTATTGGCATTGCGGTGGAGAAGGGCTTCCAGGGCGGTGGCGATAAGCTCCGCGAGCGCGGCTTCCGCGTCGAGAGCCTGGCCCGTATCGCCGATATGGACTGCGAGACCGGCGAGATCACCTTCGCCTAAGCGCGCAACACAAGCGATTGGTATGCGATGTGACAAAGGGACCGTCCCTTTGTCACATTTTTTGTATGAGGGGAGGTGTTGATATGGATGAGAACAAGATGGGATGGCGCGAGTATGCGCGCTATGCCGAGATGTCGGCCGAAGAGTTGGCGCGCGATTGCGAGGTGCAGATGTTTCGCGCGACGGGTCCGGGCGGACAAGGCGTCAACACGACGGACTCGGCGGTGCGCATGAAACATATCCCTTCGGGGATTACCGTGACGGCGCGCGAGAGCCGCAGTCAGTTCCAAAACCGTAGTAGCTGCCTGCGTAAGCTGCGCGCTGAGCTTGAGCGTCGCGGGCGTCCACCGCGCCGACGCGTAAAGACCAAGGTGCCTCAGCGCTCTCGCCAGCGCAGGCTCAATGATAAGCACTTCAACGCCATTAAAAAGGCCAACCGTCGCAAGCCGGGCGGCGACGAATAGCCTCCTCATAAGTTGCGGTGAAATAGGGACTGTTTTGCGGCTTTGGCTGCATAAACAGTCCCTATTTCACCGCAACTTAGGTGGGGCTAGCGGGTTGGGTGCCAGACCTCGAGGACGGCGGGAAGGATGTCCACCTCGATGCGCGAGGCGACGATGGGCTCGCCGTCGGCTTGGATGGGGTAGTTGGGCTCCTCAAAGGTGAGCTCGGCATGGCGGCAGCGGCGCATGCGAACCGGTGGCAACTTGGTATGGTGGCCGTCCTTGGCCGAAAGGAACATAGGCAGGGCTACCGCGCGAGGGACGGGGCCGCAGGCGTAGCAGACGTCGAGCATGCCGTCGCAGGGGTCGGCATCGGGGCAGATGCGATAGCCCGAGCCATAGGTAGGACCAAGCTGAATTGCCATGATGATCGCCCTCACGCGCTCGGCGGGCGCGCGATCGAAGCTAGCTGTCATGGGGTAGTTGCGATAGCGCAGGCCAAACTGCTCAAGTCCCGAGAGGGTGTAGAGCGGAGCACCCGTCAAGCCGGTCTTTTTGCGCAGCTCGGTGGTGCCCAGGCCAATAGCGGCATCGATGCCTACCGAGAGCGTCTGGTCGTAGTACTCCACCGAAGCCTCGCCACTTCCGCTTGCGGGATTCCATGAACGAATGCGCCCGATGTCCTGACGCTGCAGCTCGCAGGTGAGCAGCGCGCCAAAATCCTTGCCGGAGAAATCGTCGATGCCGAGCGTCTGGGCAAAATCGTTGCCGGAGCCCACGGGCAGGACGGCAAGGGCGGGGCGGGCGTCCTCCTTTTGCGTCATAAGCCCGTTGACGACCTCGTGAATCACGCCGTCGCCGCCAAGGGCGATAACGGTGCGATAGCCCTGAGCCTGTGCGGCCAGCTCCTTGGCGTGTCCCATACGCTCGGTCAACACCAGGTCAAACTGGGATGCGCGTGCAGTCATGTCCAAAAAGCGTTGCAGACGCTCGGCAACTTCGTGTGCCGCACCCGACTGGGCGGCTGGGTTGGCGATGATGAGCGTGCGACCAAAATCAGTTGCGTGCATGGGGCGACTCCCGGCGTGTGACATGACAGTGCGGTCGCGCTCAGGTCGAATTGCCCCCGATTGTGGCTGCACGGCGATTATTACATCTACTCTATCAGGTCGTTGTGGCGCTCGATAGCATCCGCTACCGTACCGCCCTCATCCACAATAAGCGAACGGCGCTTGGGTGAGATGATGCGCTGCGCGGGATACACGCCACGGTGGCCGCCGGTTAGGTAGCTGATAAAGGCCACGATGACAAAGAACCCGGCGGCCGTGCCGTGGAACAGGTCGATGGCCATCATACAGGTGGTGATGGGCACGTTGAGGCCGGCGCAGAACACGCCGAGCATGCCGAGGGCCGCCAGAAAACTGGGGTCGAGCCCGGTAAGGCAACCGATCCAGCCGCCGAGTGCCGCACCGATGCCAAACAGGGGCGTGACCTCGCCGCCTTGGAAGCCCGCGCCCAGGGTAAGCGCTGTGACGACCAACTTGATGACTGCGTCCGCCAGGGTGGTGTTGCCTGCAAATCCGGCGCCGGAAAGCCACGTGGAAAGGCCGGCGTAGTCCCAGGCGTCGAGGAGGGCATAGGCGGCCAAAACCACGAGTGCGCCTATAAGTGCGCGAACGAGGTAATTGGTGATAAAGCGATCGTACAGGCTCTTGACGGTTCGAACCGACCAGGCAAAGAGGCGTGCCGTCAGGCCAAAGATAATTGCGCTGATAACAACGATAACGACCGTTTTGGGCGTCATGGCGGGAACGCTGGCGATGACATTCGCTTCGTACTCGGTTCCCAAGGCAAGCGACGTAAAGTAGCCGGTAAACGAGGCAACCAGGCAGTAGATGCCCGCGGTGTAGTCGATCTTGCCGATAAAGCACATCTCCATGCCAAAGAAAGCTCCGGCAAGGGGCGACCCGAATACGGCGCCAAAGGCCGACGAGATGCCGGCGAGCATGAGGTCGTGGTGGTCATGCTTTTTGAGGTGGGCGAGGCTCGAGATGTTGCTGGCGATGGTGCCGCCAATCTGCACCGCGGCTCCCTCGCGACCGGCCGATCCGCCCGTTAGGTGCGTGAGCGTGGAGCAGACGAAGGTGAGGACGGCCATGCGCATATGGATGAGGCGTGTGCCCAGAGCGGAGTCGATGACCAGGTTGTTGCCACGCTTGGCGGCGAGACCGTGGTTTTTGTACACCCATGCGGTGGCAACGCCCACAACGGGAAGCAGCGTGTAAATCCACGCATGGTGCTCGCGATAGTCGGTCGCGATATTCAGTGAGGCCAAAAACGCCCAAGCGGCAACGCCCATGGCGAGCGAGACGATGACGACGAGCATGAGCAACTTGGCGCTCGCGAGTAGGTTGCGGGCGTTGCGGCGCGTGTCGGCAGCCAAGAGATGCTCGGAGCGGGTGAGCTGTTGCCCGCCTGCCATGATGACGTCGTTAAGGGAGAAAAAGCCGCCGTTGTCGAGCGGCTGGGAATGATCCTGCGCCTCGTTTGCGCTTTCGGGTTTGTCGGTAAAAGCCATACGTTCCTCTTTTGGGTTGCAACACGAGCATTATAAAACGCGGTAAACGCGACGAGCCGGTGGGTTGGTTTCCATTCTGTTTCGCGGCCTGCAACCGACAGGTGTATTTGCGGGCACTGGCCGAGTCGCGGTCGTGCGTCGGGGGATTATACTGAGACAAGCATAAAGAATCGGCGTCCCTGTTGTGCGCCGTGGCATTAAGAGGTGCATATGGCAGAGAAACTCATTCCGCTGGAGGACGCGCAGTCGATAGTTCTGTCGCACGTTGCTCCGACCGATCTCGTCGAGATTCCCGTATGGCAGGCGGCAGGCTTTCCCCTGGCCGAGGATGCTGTGGCCGATATCGACATTTCGCCGTTTGCCAACAGCGCTATGGACGGATATGCCGTGCGCTCGGCGGACTTGGCGCAGACATCTGGCGAGGCGCCGGTGACGCTCGACGTTATCGGACACGAGGCAGCGGGCCATGTCTTTGAGGGCGTGCTCGGCGTGGGCGAGACGGTCCGCATCATGACGGGCGCGCCGGTACCCGAAGGTGCCGATGCCGTGGTGAAATACGAGATCGTTGACGTGCTCGATGGCGACGGCAACGAGGGCTCGCACGTTCGCTTCTCGGCGCCGGCCAAGGTGGGAGAGAACGTTCGCTCGGCTGCTGAGGAAGCACATGCTGGCGACGTCGTGATGCGCGCCGGCGAGGTTGTGGCTCCGGCGGGCGCGGGTCTGCTGGCAAGCGCCGGATACGCGAGCGTGAAGGTGCACGCTGCCCCACGTGTGGGCATCATCTCGCTGGGTACGGAACTGGTCGCACCGAGTAAGGTGCCGGCGCGCGGTCAGATTCGCGATTCCAACTCCTCGGCGCTGATGGCCGAGGCACTCGCTGCCGGCGCTGAGCCCGTGTTCTACGGCATTGCGCCCGACGATGAGCAGGCGATTGCCGAGCTGGTGCATCGCGCCGCGCAGGAGTGCGATTTTGTCATTACGAGCGGTGGCGCCTCGGCAGGCGACTACGACTACGTGACGGCGCTCGTCCGGCGCGAGGGCGAGGTGCTGTTTGACCGCATCTCGATGCGTCCGGGCAAGGCCATCACGTTTGGCTTGCTCGGGGGTAAGCCCTACCTGGGACTTTCAGGCAATCCGGCCGCGGCGTATGTAGGCTTTGAGATGCTTGCCCGTCCGGCGATCCGCAAGATGCGCGGCTTTGCCGAGGGTGCGCGTCCCGTACAGCAGGCGACGCTCACGCACGGCGTGAAGAAGCGCCAGAACCGACGCTTCTTCGATCGCGCCACGGTTTTGCGCGACCCCGAGACCGGTGAGCTGCTGGTGACCGAGGCCAAGACGCAGAATTCGGCGCTACTCGGCACGATGCAGCGGGCCAACTGCCTGCTGCGTATTGACGAAGGGCCGTGTGAGCTCAAGGCGGGAGATGTCGTGGACGTTGTTCGCGTCGACCTGCCCGAGGGAACGGTGTTGTAGGAGGAATGCTATGGAGCTGAAGATATCGATCGTGACGTGCTCGGATACGCGCGACCTTGCCCAGGACGAGGCGGGTGCCGCACTCGAGGAGCTTATCGAGGCGCAGGGATGGACGGTCGCCTCACATGTGGTCGTGCGCGACGACGTCAGTGAGATCGGTGATGCCATTGTGGAAGCCGCCGATGAGTGCCACGCCAATGTCGTGCTCACCTGCGGCGGCACGGGGCTTTCGATGCGCGACGTGACGCCCGAGGCGACGCGTGCCGTCTGCGACCGCGATGTGCCGGGTATTGCAGAGGCAATCCGCGCGTACTCCATGACCAAGACGCGCCGCGCCATGCTCTCGCGCGCTGTGTGCATGCAGCGTGGGTATACGCTTGTCATCAACTTTCCGGGATCCACGAAAGCGGCCCGCGAAAGCTGGGAGGCCATAGCGGACCAGCTGGAGCATGCGGCTCAGATGACAGCGGGCGGCGGACATACCAACTAAGCGGTTTACCTGCGGCGGAGCGACCTGAACGGCTGCTCCGCCTTTTATTTGCGCCCAAGGGGACGGCATTCTGTAGGCATGCTTGAAACTATATTCTCAGACGAGAATAATTTCTCATAATCATTATTCGCACCGAAGTATAATCTAATTACAGAATAAAGCCCGCGGTGGGGTACCCGGGCATAAGGTCCGAAAGGGTTGAACATGTTCGATATGGTTTCTCGCCGCGGATTCGTCTCGCTCTCTGCTGTCGCCGCTGCCGGCCTTGGCCTTGCCGGCTGCTCTGGCAACAAGACGTCTGAGCCGACTGGCTCCGATGCCGGTTCTGCTAAGGCATCTTCCAAGAAAGCTGTCGAGCTGCAGGTCTTTGCCGCCAACTCGCTCGAGAAGGCTCTGCCCGAGGTCCAAGAGCTCTACACCGACCAGACCGGCACCACGTTTGCAGACACGCAGTTTAAGGCGTCTGGCGACCTTGTCGAGCAGATGCGCGCCGGCGCCACGGTCGACGTGCTCATCACCGCCTCCAAAGGCACCATGGACGACGCCGAGGCCGCCGAGCTCGTCGATGCCGACACCCGTGAGGATATGTTCGTCAACGACCTTGTGATCATTCGTGCTGAGGGTTCCGACACCAAGATCGAGGTCATCGCCAACGTCGCGAATCTGGACGGCAAGATCGCCATCGGCGACGCCAAGACCGTCCCCGCCGGCAAGTACGCCAACCAGGCCTTAGCTTCTGTGGGTCTCTACACCGGCACCGAGGGCGACGACGGCGAGTATGCACCCGAGCTTGCCGACAAGGTGGCCCTGGCCGACAAGGTCGGCACCGCTGCGTCTTACGTCTCTACGGGCGACTGCGTGGCCGGTTTTGTCTACAGCTCCGATATCTTCCGCTATGACGGCATCGAGGAGGCCTTTGTGTGTCCCGAGGACTCGCATAAGCCCATCGTGTATCCGGGCGCTGTCGCCGATGGCTCCGAGCACGCCGACGAGGCCAAGGCGTTTATCGACTTTTGCCTGTCCAACAAGAAGGCTCAGAAGATTTGGGCTAAGTACGGCTTTGAGCTTTCCGAGTAGTGCGGCTTGGCGCGATAATTCCATTGTTTTGTGTTTCACTCCGTCCTTGTATTCGCTTGGAGCTTTTCGTGCTTAATAGATTCCGCATGCTTGTCGCCTGTGCTTTGACCTTCGCGCTTTGCTGGGTGCCGGGATTTGCGTTTGCTGGGGTCGCTGAGGACGGGGCCCAGGTTGCTGCGACCGCTCATGGGCTTTCCTATGGGATCGAGGGTTTTGAGCGGTTGGCCAAGGGGACCGCTCGTGCCATGGAGGGCCAGCCTGAGGGCTACCGGTTTCCCGTTGACGAGGACGTGGACCTTGTGGTGGCGCCTGCTGCCGATCGCGTTGTGGTGTGGATATCGCCCAGGGCGGTCGAGAAGTATGAATTGGATCCGCAGGATAACGAGTGCGTATCGGGTCTCAAGGCCCTCGTCTGTGAGCTCGACAGCGCAAACTGCATGGGAGGTGCGCAGCTTGGGGACGTGGATCTTCCTTGGTATGTCACGGCGGAAACAACGTTTAATGCCGGCGGGTATACCTATGGCTTTGATGTGCGTGGTGCGGATGGGGACCGCTATGTGGTGATTGCATCGGCCTCGGGTGATGCCAAGGGCGGCGCGCGTTGGCTTGATAGCGCTCAAATGGTAGAAGCATCGTCTGTCGTGTTGCGGGATGAGCAGGGTCCCTTGACCTCTCTGGCCTCCTTTTTGGGCGACATCGACTATCGCCCGCTTTGGGTGTCCATTAAAACGAGTGGCCTTGCCCTGGTGATTGCCTTTGCACTGGGCCTGTTCGCCGCGTGGAAGACTATGGGTACCTCGAGTCGCATCAAGGGCCTGCTCGATTCGGTCTTTACGATTCCTATGGTGCTGCCGCCCACGGTCTGCGGCTTTCTGCTCCTCATGCTGTTTGGCCGCTCGACCGGGGTCGGCCAGTGGCTCATCGCGCACGGCATCTCGATCGTCTTTACCTGGCCCGCGGCGGTGATATCTGCCGTGGTGGTGTCGTTTCCCCTGGTCTACCGTACGGCGCTCGGAGCCTTCGAGAGCCTTGACACGCAGATGCTCGATGCCGCGCGCACGCTGGGATGGTCCGAGCGTCGCATCTTTACTAAGCTCATGATGCCGCTTGGCTGGCCCTCGATTGCAGCCGGCGCGGTGCTTGCCTTCGCGCGTGCCATGGGCGAGTTTGGCTGCACCCTGTTCTTTGCGGGCAACTACGCCGGTATTACGCAGACCATTCCCATCGCCATCTACTTTGAGTGGATGGGCGGCAATACGTCGGTGGCCCTCTTTTGGGTCGTGGTCGTAATTGCATTCAGCTTCCTGGTCATCCTATTCATCAACATGTACACGGCGCATTCGCAAAAGTATCGCGAGCGCGGCCTCTCCCGTGCGGAGCGCAAGCAGGCCAAGGAGCTCGTCGGGCAGGACGATTCGCTCGACGCTGTTGGTGGCGATGCGCTGCGTATCGATCGCGAGGCGTTGGCCGAACTCATGCGCGATGATGTCGCTTTGCAGGGAGGTCTATAGGCCATGTCGCTCGTTCTGGATATCAAAAAGCGCTATCCCGGGTTTATGCTCGACATGCAGCTTGAGGCCGGCGAGGAGCGCGTGGCGCTCCTGGGCGCCTCGGGTTGCGGCAAGAGCTGCACGTTGCGCTGCATCGCCGGTGTGGAGACGCCCGACGAAGGCAAGATCGTCGTCAACGGCGTGACCTTTTTTGACTCGGCGGCGGGCATCAACCTGTCGCCCCAGGAGCGCAAATGCGCTCTGTTGTTCCAAAACTATCAGCTGTTTCCCAACATGACGGTGGCCGATAACGTATGCGCCGGTGTAAAGGACGCGGGTGACGCCGCCGCGCGCAAAAAGCTCGCCGAGCGCTATCTGAGCATTTTCGGTCTGGCCGATTTCGCCGACCGCTATCCCGCGCGCCTCTCGGGCGGCCAGCAGCAGCGTGTGGCGCTTGCTCGCATGGTGGCGGCGCACCCGGGCATTTTTATGTTCGACGAGCCCATGAGCGCGCTCGATGCGTATCTTAAGAGCGCTCTCGAACAGAACATGCTCGACCTGTTCGACGTCTGTAACCGTACCGTGCTCTACGTAAGTCACGACATCGACGAGGCGTGCCGCCTGTGCCAGCGCATCTGCGTGATGCACAACGGGCACGTTGAAGAGATCGGTTCTGTCGAGGACGTGGTTCGCCGTCCGCAGACACTGGCGGCGCTGCGCCTGACGGGCTGCAAGAACACGAGCCGTGCGCGCAAGATCGAGCTTCAGGAAGTTGAAGCCCTGGACTGGGGCATGACCTTCAACGTGGGCCGTGAGGTTCCCGATAATGTGGCGTACCTGGGTATTCGTGCGAGCTATTTCCATGTGGACAACCGCGCTGAGCGCGGTCGTAACAGCTACGATCTGCATGTGGCCCGCGTGAGCGATTCGCGTTTTGAGCGCCTGGTGCTGCTGGATGTGCCGCGTGCCGATGCGCCGACGCGCCTGCAGTGGAAGGTCAACAAAGTGGGCATGCCTGTCGACGAGCTGCCGCAAGCAGGCGAGACGCTGCGCATGCATTTTGATGCCAGCAGGATCCATTTGGTTTGTCGTTGATGCGGTGGGCGATGCGGGCGAGGAGGTAGTCCTCGACCGCTTTGTTTCCACTTTACCGCTCGCCGATTTCTATATGACAAAATCTTATCAATCTGATAATTATTTATCAGACAGCGAGGTGTTCGCATCCCGCAGCTGTCGTACGATTGTCAACGGTGTTCGCATGGTCGATGACCGTTGATATAGTTGACCTCAACTGGTTAAGGAGGGTGCGCACATGCCGCAGACGACATACATTCGCCGCGTTGCCGCGCGTGCCCTATATATCGCTCGGAGCCGCATATGAGCAGGTATGTTCACGGCTCCGGGAGAGACGACGCACAATTAAATAGTCAACCGCAAAGCAGGTTCCCCAAAATTCCGGGTTTGAGCACGGCAGGGCAATCGCCGCCCGTCGTGCATCGATACCGCTGTTATCCGTTTTTGGTTCGAGAGGGGAACCGCCATGGCTGAAGAATTCGATTTCCATCCGATGTGGGAGAGCCTCGGCATGAATCTTGCCGACCACGACATGCTGCTGGGCGCCGTGGGCCAGATGTACGGCGATATGTTCTTGACGCAGAACAATCGCCCCAAGTCCACGTCCTACCTGGACTTTGTGGCCACCAACATCCACAGCGGCCGTATTAAGGAGATGCTCGACAAGAAGGAGGCCGGCGAGGCCACCAAGATCGTCGGTTCGTTCTGCGTGTACGTGCCCGAGGAGATTGTGCTCGCCTGCGACGGTATTCCCGTGGGCCTGTGCTCGGGTGCCGATTGGGCAACCGATAAGGTCGAGGAGCATCTGCCGCGCAACACCTGCCCGCTTATCAAGAGCTTTGCCGGCTTTAAGCTGGGCGAGGTCTGCCCCTACATTGAGTCGAGTGACTTGGTGGTAGGCGAGAACACCTGCGATGGCAAGAAGAAGGCCTACGAGTTTTTTGCCACGCAAAAGAACATGTACGTCATGGATATTCCCAACGTACACGACGAGTCAACGCTCGTGACCTGGAAGGCCGAGGTCAAGAAGCTCGCCGCCAAGATCGAGGAAGAGTGCGGCGTCACGATTACGCCTGAGCGTCTGAAGGCCGCCATCCACGCCGTCAATGAGAAGCGTCGCGCCCTGCAGCGCCTCGCTGCCACGCGCGCTGCCGACCCTGCGCCCATCAGCGGTCTTGACAGCCTGCTGACCGTTCAGGCCGCCTTTATGGACGACACGCCACGTCTGACCGGAGCCATTAACGATATGGCGGCCGAGTGTGAGCAGCGTGTCGAGGTCGGCGAGGGCGTGGCGCCCAAGGGGACTAAGCGCATCCTGTACACCGGTACGCCCATGGCCGTGCCCAACTGGAAGCTGTTCAACTTCATCGAGAAAGCCGGTGGCATTGTGGTAGGCGAGGAGTCCTGCACGGGCTCGCGCTATTACAAGGACCTGGTCGACGAGTCCGGTGAGACGGTCGACGAGATGCTCGATGCCATCGCCGAGCGCTACTTTAAGATCAACTGCGCCGTCTTTACGCCCAACGACCAGCGTATGAAGGACATTGTCCAGATGGCCAAGGACCTGCATGCCGACGGCATCGTCGACGTGGCCCTGCAGTTCTGCACGCTCTATGAGATGGAGTCCTTCGCCGTGGAGAAGGCCGCCGAGGAGGCGGGCATTCCGTTCATGCACATCACGACCGACTACGCCGGCGAGGACGCAGGCCAATTGCAGACGCGCATCGAAGCTTTCTTGGAAACCATTTAGGGCTATACGTTCCGGCGGCTTCCCCAGGTACCCGATCTTGCCGTTCAAACCGTCGCTTGCGTACCAAAGTGCGCGGAGCTGCTCTTTCACGGCAACCTCGGGCGCCTGGGAAAGCCGTTTCCTTGGTTGGTTAAAAGGTTTAGGAGTTATATGTCGGAAAATATTGAGCAGCCGTTGCCCAGCACGTTTGAGGAGTTCAACGAGCAGCGTAAGGCCGCGTTTATTCGCGTTAAGGATTACAAGCAGGCCGGTAATCGCCTGATCGGGTATCTGTGCAGCTATACGCCGCTCGAGATTATCGATGCCGCGGGGGCTGCGAGCGTGGCTCTGTGCGGTACGTCCGATGAGGTGATTCCCGAGGCCGAGAAGGTGCTGCCGGCAAACCTGTGCCCGCTCATCAAGTCGACCTACGGTTTTGCCTACTCGCAAAAGTGCCCGTTTACGTACTTTAGCGACATGATCATCGGCGAGACCACCTGCGACGGCAAGAAGAAGATATACGAGCTACTCAACGAGCTCAAGCGCACGCACATTCTGCATCTTCCGCAGGGTCGCGATCGTGCCTACGAGCGTGAAGGCTGGTACGAGGAGTGCCGCCTGCTCAAGGAGGAGCTCGAGGGCTTCTACGGCATCACGATTACCGACGATGACCTGCGCGCTGCCGTCCGTCGTCGCAACCGCTTGCGTGCGGCCCAGCTCGAGATGTTTGCACTGCAGGCCAACCAGCCGGCGGCCATGAGCGGCGTCGACCTGATGAGCACCATGTTTGCCGGTACGTTCAGCTTTGATATCGAGGCCTATACGCAGCAGCTGGAGCAAAAGGTCGCCAAGCTGCGCGAGGCCTACGACGCGGGCAAGCGCTCGGTCGCGGCGGATGCCAAGCGCATTCTGATCACCGGCTGCCCGGTGGGCGGCGTGATCAACAAGATCGGTCGCGCCATCGAGTCCAACGGCGGTGTGGTCGTGTGCATGGACGACTGCTCGGGCGAGCGCACGGCGGCCATGATGATCGACCCGGAGGCTCCCGACATCCTTCGCGCCATCGCCGACCGCTACCTGGATATCAACTGCTCGGTCATGACGCCCAACGACGACCGTATGGAAAACACGCTGGCCATGTGCGAGAAGCATCACGTCGATGGCGTAGTGGAGAATGTGCTCCAGGCGTGCCACACCTTTAACGTGGAGAGTGCGCGCATGCAGGAGGCTGTCGAGGGTGCGGGTATTCCGTATATGAAGATTGAGACCGACTACAGCAACGGAGACATGGGCCAGATTGAGACGCGCATCGCCGCCTTTATCGAAACCCTCTGACGTCTGAGGCACCCGACCTTCCGGCTCCAACCCTCCTCGCGTACCTTGAGTACGCTTCGTCGGGCTTGTCGCTCGGAATCTCGGGCACCTCAGACGCCAGAGGGCCGTTGTTGCAGCAGTGTCTGATCGTTTGATTTTCTTGCTGATTAGGAGAGAGCCATGATGGGGATCGGGATCGATATCGGGTCTACGGCGGCTAAGGCCGCTGTGGTCGACGGGGAGGGTTCGGTGGCGTGGACGTGCGTGCAGCCAACCGGGTTCTCCTCGGTTGATGCGGCCGAGCGTCTGCGCGGCGAGCTTGCCGCAGCTGGCTATGACGTGGCTGCCGACGACGTGCGCGTGATCGCGACTGGCTACGGCCGTGTTGCCGTGCCCTATGCGCACAAGGTCGTGACCGAGATCACCTGCCACGGTACCGGTGCCGTGCGTCTGTTTGGCGATCACGGCACGGTGATTGACGTGGGGGGCCAGGACACCAAGGTCATCCAGCTTAAAGGCGGCCGCGTGGCCAAGTTTGCCATGAACGACAAGTGCGCCGCCGGCACGGGGCGCTTTTTGGAGATCATGGCCGACCGCCTAGGCATTTCCCAGCAGCAGATGGCCGACCTGGCGCGTTCCGGCGAGCCCACCAAGATCAGCAGCATGTGCACGGTGTTTGCCGAAAGTGAGGTTATCAGCCTGATCGGTCGCGGTGAGCCGCGCGAGAACATCGCACGTGGCGTGATCGACAGCGTGGTCTCGCGCATGGCGACCATGGCCGGGCAGGCCGCGGGCGCCCCGTACTACCTGACCGGTGGCCTGTGCGAGAACGCCTTCGTGGTGGAGCGGTTGGGCGAGCTACTGGGGTCGCCGGTGACAACCTCGCCCCAGGCTCGCTTTGCCGGTGCCATCGGCGCGGCGATTCGCGCACAGGCGCTCAATTAATGCATCCGCCTTGGGCTCGCATTCATGCGTATACTGAGAGAAAATGATTGACCGATGAGAGGAGGTATCGATGCCTGACGATCAGATTAAGCTCACGTCTATGACGGCCGCGAGCGGTTGAGCCGCTAAGTTGGCTCCTGGAGCCCTCGCCCAGGTCCTGGGCGACTTGCCCAATGTGCATAACGACAACCTACTCGTGGGGTTCGATACCTCCGACGATGCGAGCGTCTTCCGCGTTGGCGATAACCTGGGTCTCGTGCAGTCCATCGACTTCTTCCCGCCGATGGTCGACGACCCGTTTCTGTTCGGCCAGATTGCCGCGGCAAACTCGCTGTCGGACATCTACGCCATGGGCGGGCGGCCGAGCCATGCCATGAACCTGCTCTGCATACCCAGTTGCCTGGGTGTTGAGGTTGCCGGCCAGATTCTGGCGGGCGGCGCCGACAAGTGCGTCGAGGCGGGCTGCTCTATCGCGGGCGGTCATACCATCAACGACGACGAGCCCAAGTACGGCTTGTCTGTGAGCGGCTTTGTCGCGCTCGACCGCATGCTCGCCAACAGCGGCGCGCGCGCTGGCGATGTCCTACTGCTGACCAAGGCGATCGGCTCTGGCATCATCACCACGGCCATTAAGGGCGAGCTCATCGAGCAGGACGAGGCCGCAGCCATGTTCGACTCGATGCGCACCCTCAACGAGGCCCCGATTCGTCTGGCCGAGGGCCTCGAGCTTCACGGCTGCACCGATGTCACGGGCTTTGGCCTGATCGGGCACGCGTGCGAGATGGCCGAGGGCTCGGGCGTGCAGATTGAGCTTGTGTCGGGGGCGGTGCCGCTCTTTGACCAGGTGCTCGACATGGCGCGTCTGGGCATTATCCCCGCGGGCTCCTACCGCAACCAGGACTTTTTTGGCCCGCGTGTGGCTGCCGACGGGGACCTGGAGCCGGGCATGCTCGACGCGCTGTACGATCCGCAGACGTCTGGTGGCCTGCTTATCGCGGCGCCCGTGGCGGATGTGGATGAGCTTGCGCGTCGTTTACATGCCGAGGGGCGCGTTGCCGCCACAATCGGTCGCGCGTGCGAGCCGGTGCCGGGCGGTCCTGCTGTTCGCGTTGTGCATTAAGGAAAACCGTTTATGCGACCGCCTGCTGTTCTGGGCGGTCCCTTTTGAAAGGATGTAGCTATGTCTACCAAAATTGAAGTCAATGCCATGGGCGATGCCTGCCCGCTGCCCGTCGTCAAGACGCTTAAGGCGCTCAAACAGTTTGACGGCGAGGGTGCCGTGGTGACCTCGGTCGATAACGAGACCGCCGTCAAGAACATCTCCAAGATGGCGCAGGAGAAGGGCTGCACGGCCTCGGTCGAGAAGGTTTCTGACGCTGAGTGGCACGTGACCGTGGCGACCTCTGGTGCCATTGCCGTGGCCGATCCCGAGCAGGATGGCGCTGCCTTCTGTGGTGCCAGCACCGGCAAGGGCGAGCTCGTCATTTCCGTCTACACCGACTGCATGGGCCGCGGCGACGACGGGCTGGGCCACAAGCTCATGAAGGCCTTCATCTTTGCCGTGACGCAGCAGGAGGAGCTGCCCGCGACCATGCTGTTCTACAACGGCGGAGCCAAGCTCACCGTCGAGGGCTCGCCGGTACTCGACGACCTGAAGGGCCTGGCCGAGCAGGGCGTTGAGATCCTCACCTGTGGCACCTGCCTCGACCACTATGGCATTAAGGACCAGCTTGCCGTGGGCGAGGTCACGAACATGTATGTGATCGTGGAGAAGATGGAGCAGGCCGTGCGCGTCGTGCGCCCGTAGCGTATTGGTTGGAGTTGCCATGAGGGAGAAGCGCCCGGCGCTTGTCATCACGTTTCCCACCACGGCGGCCGCCATGGGCTGCGAGTCCCTGTGCGTTGAGCGTGGCCTTCCCGGGCGAACGATTCCCGTGCCCGGGGAGGTCGCTGCCGGCTGTGGTCTGGCGTGGAAAGCGTTGCCTGCCGATGAGGAGCTGCTGCGCGGCGAACTCGCCGCGGCGGGCGTTCCCACCGAGGGCTATACCGTGATTGATATGTGGGAGGTCGTGCGATGATCTACCTGGATAACGCGGCGACGACCATGCACAAGCCGCAGACGGTCATCGATGCCGTGACGCAGGCGATGTGCTCGCTCGGCAATGCCGGGCGCGGCGCCACGTCGGGTGCCCTCGATGCCGCTCGTACGATTCACGGTTGCCGTGCCAAGCTCGCGCGCTTGCTGGGCTGCCCGCGGGCTGATCATGTGTGCTTTACGTCCAACTCCACCGCGGCGCTCAACACCGCCATCAATGGCGTGGTGCGCCGCGGCGACCGCGTGGTCACGACGGTGCTCGAGCACAACTCCGTGTTGCGTCCGCTCAACCGCCTGGCGGCAGAGCAGGGCGTGACCGTTGAGCATGCGGGCTGCGACGCGAACGGTGCGCTCGACTACGAAGAGCTTGAGCGGCTGGTGACGCCGGGCACACGTGCCGTGGTGGTGGCGCACGCCTCCAATGTGACCGGCAACGCGGTCGACATTGCGCGCGTGGCCGCCATGGCCCATGCGGCCGGTGCGCTCGTGATCGTCGATGCCTCGCAGTCTGCCGGCACGGCGCATATTGATATGCAGGCCATGGGGCTCGACGTGGTGTGCTTTACCGGCCACAAGGGGCTCATGGGTCCGCAGGGGACCGGCGGCCTGGCCGTGGCGGAGGGCATTGACGTGGCCCCCTGGGCCATGGGCGGTACGGGCGTGCACAGCTTTGATCCGCTGCAGCCGCTTGAGTGGCCCACGCGCCTGGAGGCGGGCACGCTCAACGGCCACGGTGTCGCCGGCCTTTCTGTCGGCCTCGACTTTATCGAGGCCCAAGGTGGGGTCGAGGCGATTGCGGCGCATGAGCGAGCACTGGCGGATCGCTTTCTCGCTGGCGTGCGCGAAATCCCGGAGATCAAGCTCTACGGTGCCTTTGACCAGCCCGTGCGCTCGGCGATCGTTTCACTCAACGTGGGCGATATCGATTCGGCCGAGATTTCGGACGCGCTCATGCAAGGGTGGGGGATTGCGACGCGCCCCGGCGCCCACTGCGCTCCGCTCATGCACCGCGCGTTGGGGACCGAGCGCCAGGGTGTCGTTCGCTTCTCGTTTGGGTATTTCAACACGGACGAGGAAGTTGACGCCGCGATTGAAGCTTTGCGCGATTTAGCTTGCTAAAGCGTATATACTTGCGGGATGGGCCTTTTGCCCGTCCCGTTTTTGTTTCGACCCGAAAGGTGGTCCCATGGCCTCATCCGCGCCGCGCGGCCTGCGCTCCGACCATGTCGTTACCGTCGGTATCGCCCTGTTCTCGATGCTCTTTGGCGCCGGCAACCTTATTATTCCGCCGCTGCTGGCGCTGCAGGCAGGTTCTGCCACGCCGGTCGCCATGCTCGGCTTTCTCATTGCCGCCATCGGCCTGCCCGTCATGGGCTTTATCGCCGTGGCACTTGCCGGAACGGCGCGCGAGCTTGCCGGCCGTGTGCATCCCAAGTTCGGCGAGTTCTTTGTCGCGGCGGTGTATCTGGCTATCGGCCCGTGCCTGGCTATTCCGCGCACGAGCTCCACGGCCTTCGAGATGCTGGTGCCGCTGTTGCCCGAGGGCGTCTCGCTCGGCACGGCGCGCCTGGTGTTTGCCGTCGGCTTCTTTGTCGTCGCGTTTGCGCTCACGCTGCGCCCGGGCGTCATCACACGCGTGCTCGGCCGCATTACGGGCCCCGCGCTCATTGCGCTCATCGTGCTGGTCGTTGGTGCTGCCGTGATCTCGCCGCTGGGTCCCGCTGCCGCGCCGCAGGCCCCCTACGATGCTGGCGCTGCCGTGCAGGGCTTTCTGACTGGCTATCAGACCATGGACCTGCTCGCGTCGCTCGCCTTTGGCATCATCATCGCCGAGACCATCCACGAGTTGGGTGTTACCGATGACAAGCGCGTGGCCTTCGAGATTTCGCGTTCCGGTGTGATCGCCGGCGTACTCATGGCCATCATCTACTGCGGCTTGGGCCTTGCCGGTATGCAGCTCGGCACCGTGATGCCCGACGCTACCAACGGCGCCGCCATCCTCGCCCGTTCGGCCTCCATGCATTTTGGGCTTGCCGGCACGGTCGTGGTCTTTGCGATCTTTTTCCTCGCCTGCATGAACGTGTGCATCGGCCTCATCAGCTGCTGCTCGCGTTACTTCTGCGAGACGTATGTGGTCGAAGGGGGAGCAGAGGCTTCCGAGGAGGCCATGCGCCGTCCCTTTGCGATACTCGCCTTTGTGTTCGCGGCGTTTTCGTGCGTGCTCTCAAACGTGGGTCTCGACGTGATCCTCATGTTCTCGGTGCCCATGCTCAACGCCCTGTACCCTGTTGCAATTGTTCTGGTGCTTATGGGCCTAGTGCACGGTTTTTGCGACGCGCATCCGCAGGTGTGGGTCTGGGTCGGCGGCGTTGTCGCGGTGCAGAGCGTGATCACCTCGATCCGCGACGCGTTCTTTGCAGGCGTGTGGCTGCCGTTCGATGCGCTGCCGCTGGCCGACATTGGAGCCGCATGGGCGCCGGTTGCCGTGGTGGCGTTTGTGATTGGCCTGCTCCACAGCCGGTTTGTCGCACATTCGAGGAGCTAGGGTATCGTCGCTTGCACAGGCGGGGAGTCTCCCCTATAATTTCCTTCGCTTTGGGACACGCAAGGTTTAGACCTTAGCTGCTCAACACCTTCGGGACGTGGCGCAGTTTGGTAGCGCGCCTGCTTTGGGAGCAGGATGTCGCAGGTTCAAATCCTGTCGTCCCGACCATATCTTGCGGGCGTAGTTCAATGGTAGAACCCCAGCCTTCCAAGCTGATGACGCGGGTTCGATTCCCGTCGCCCGCTCCAAGTAATTTGCAGGTCAGAGGTACGTTTACTTCTGACCTGTTTTGTTTTGACCGTCCGACGCGGGGCCTTTGCATTGGCAATGCTCGTCCCTGCTGATTAGGAAAGAAGTGACTGACATGGCAGATTTCAAGGCAGAATACCCCATCCCCGACTGCCTGGCGCCTGCCGCAATCGAGACCAAGACCGAGGCCGCCGGCGTTACCAAGGCCAGTCTGCCTGCCTCGAAGGCATTTTTGCTCGCCATGTTCGCCGGCGCGTTCATCGCCTTCGGCGGTCTGTTCTTCACGGTCTTTCTGAGCGATGCGTCCCTTGGCTGGGGCGCTCAGCGCTTTGTGGGCGGCCTGTGCTTTTGCCTGGGACTGGTGCTCGTGCTCATTTGCGGCGCGGAACTGTTTACCGGCAACTCGCTTATGGTCTGCGCGCTCAAGAGCAAAAAGATCACGCTCGTCCAGATGCTCAAGGCTTGGGTCGTTGTGTGGATCGGCAACTTTGCCGGCGCGCTGTTCGTTGTCTTTTTGGTTTACATGGCAGCTATTTATAAGCTCAACGGCGAGGCCGTTGCCAACACCATGGTGAGTGTCGCCGCCGGTAAGGTTTCGATTGACGCCGTCACCATCTTCTTCCGCGGCATTCTGTGCAACATCTTTGTGTGCCTGGCTGTATGGATCGGTACCGCCGGCAAGACCGTGGTCGACAAGGTCGTGGGCATTTTGCTGCCCATCGCTGCCTTTGTGGCCTGCGGTTTTGAGCACTGCGTCGCCAACATGTACTTTTTGCCCATGGGTATTTTGATGCACTCCTGCGGCTATGGAGCCGATGTCGCCGGCGCCGATGCCCTCAACGCCGCCGGGTTGGCGCTCAACCTTTCGGTCGCCACGCTGGGCAATATCGTAGGTGGCGCCCTGATCGTGGCGCTGGGCTACTGGTTTATCTACGCCAACAAAGAGTCCTAAAGGACCCAACCCATAACCGACCAAAAAGGGACAGGTTTATTTTGGCAGGTTTTGGACGAGGCGCTTCGCCGTCTTGTCGCGAGCTGCCATAATGGACCTGTCCCTTTTGTATTCGCGTCGTCACATTTTGGCCGATGACGACCAAGGGGGGCCTGCTTTTTATTGATTATGTCGAAGGGCTTTCCATGAGCGACTGCGAATCCATGCCTGCCGAGGTGCGCGACCGCCTGCGCTCCATTCCCGCCGTGCACGAGCTGCTGGCCGAGTGGCCGGTCATGAAGGCTGCCGGCGATGCGGGCGACACGTTGGTGCGCGAGGCGATTGACGCCGAGCTCGATGCCGAGCGCGCGGCGATTCGCTCTGGCGCCCCCGCTAGGAATAAGCGCGAGCTCGCCTTGGCTATCGAGCGGCGGTGCCACCGCCTGTCGCTGCCGACCCTGCGCCCTGCCGTTAACGCGACGGGCGTTGTGATTCACACCAACCTGGGCCGCGCTCCGCTCGCGCCCGCGGCGGTGCGGGCGGTGACCGATGTCGCTCGCGGCTACAGCACGCTTGAGTATGACGTCTCAACCTGCGCTCGCGGGGGCCGCAAAGAGCATGCCGCGCGTCTGCTGCGCACGCTCACGGGGGCGCAGGACGCCCTGGTCGTCAACAATAACGCCGCGGCGGTGCTGCTGGTGCTTGCCGCGCATGCGTGCGGCAAAGAGGTCATCGTGAGTCGCGGCGAGCTGGTCGAGGTGGGCGGTAGCTTCCGCATTCCCGACATCATGGCGGCCTCGGGCGCCAAGCTTGTCGAGGTGGGCTCGACCAACCGCACGCATCTGGATGATTATCGAAGCGCCATCACGCCCAACACGGCGATGATCCTGAAGGTTCATCCTTCCAACTACCGCATCGAGGGCTTCCACGAGGAGGTTTCCGTGGCGGAGCTTTCTGCGCTGGCGCATGAGCACGGGCTTTTGCTTTACGAGGACCAAGGCTCGGGTGCTTTGCTTGCAGACGGGGTGCTCGCCGATGCGGGGGAGAAGTCCACGTCCGCCTCGCTTTGCGCCGGCGCTGACCTTGTCTCGTGCTCGGGCGACAAGCTACTCGGTGCTTCGCAGGCGGGCATTATTCTCGGCAGCGACCAGGCGATTGCCACTTGTGCCTCGCATCCGCTGATGCGCGCGCTTCGCCCCGGCAAGCTCACGCTCGCGGCCCTCGAGGCCACCCTGCGCCTGTATGTGGCCGGTTCCGATACGGCACATCGGGAGATTCCGGTGCTCAACATGCTATCCGGCGCGCCGGCTCCGCTCGAGCGTCAGGCCAAGCGCCTGCGCGACCGCATGCTGCGTAAACTTCGCGAGGCTCAGTGCGAGGAGGCGGTGGAATTGCAGGTTGTCGAGGGCGCCTCTGCCCCCGGCGGCGGCTCGCTGCCGACCGTCGAGCTCCCAACATTTTGCGTTGCCGTCTGTCCCGCCGATGGGCGCCTGTCCGCCGATGGCCTAAAGCGCGCCATGGTTCAAGAACCCGATACGCCGGTTGTGACGCGCGTGCAGCGCGACCAGGTGCTGTTTGACGTCCGCACGCTTTTGCACGATACCGACCTTGACCTGTGTGCGTCTGCGTTGACGGATGCCGTGCGGGCGGGTTTGCGTCGATGACGGCGCGTGAGCTTGTCGAATGTCCCGTTGTCGTTGGAACGGCGGGACACGTTGACCATGGAAAGTCGGCCCTCATCGAGGCGCTGACCGGAAAAAATCCCGACCGTCTGGAGGTCGAGAAGCGCCGCGGTATGACCACGGAGCTCGGTTTTGGAGAGTTGGCGCTGCCGAGCGGCAAGATTGTCGGCCTGGTCGATGTGCCCGGTCATGCGCACTACCTGCGCGCGATGGTGCAGGGCGCCACGGGCATCGACGTGGCAGTGCTGGTGGTTTCTGCCGTTGAGGGCGTGATGCTGCAGACGCGCGAGCACGTGCACGTTCTCGAGTTGTTGGGCGTGACGCGCATGGTCGTCGCGCTCACCATGCGCGACCTGGCCGACGACGAGACGGCGGAGCTCGCCGAGCTCGATGTGATGGATTTCCTTTCGGGCACCGTGTTCTCCGATGCCCCCGTGGTCCCCGTGTCGTCGCGCACGGGCGAGGGCGTCGAGGACGTGCGCGGGGCGATCGATGCCGCGATCGACGCGTTTCTGGCTGAATCCGCCGAGCGCTCCGAGCGCCCCGGCTTGGCCCCGCGTCTGCCCATCGACCGCTGCTTTTCCATCAAGGGCTCGGGCACCGTCGTCACGGGAACGCTTCACGACGCCCCCATCATGGTGGGCGACGAGCTTGTCTCGAGCCCGGCGGGCGTGCGCTGTCGCGTGCGCGCGATTCAGGTGCACGGCGACACGCCGCGCGCGCTTCCCGGCCAGCGCGTCGCCCTCAACATCGTGGGCGACGGGGTCGATGTCCTGCCCCGCGGCGAGGTCGTCTGCGGACCGAGCGCCGAGGGCTCGACGCTTAGGCTTATCGCGCGCTTCACCTATCTGGGGCGCGAGGGCGCCAAGCCCGTGCCCTTCGAGTCCGGCGCGCGCGTCCACGTGATGGCGGGCACGGCCGAGGTCATCGGGCGCATCATGCTCATGGAGGGCGAGGGACCCATTGAGGCCGGCGAGACCCGCATCGTACAGGTCCGCCTGGAGGAGCGTCTTCCCGTGCGCTCGGGCGACGGCCTCATCGTGCTCGCGTTCTCGCCGGTGGTGCTTATCGGCGGCGGACGCGTGCTGCTTTCGCAGTGCCGCCGCTCGCGCGAGCTCACGGATGCTGAGCGCTCGCTTCTCGCGGCTCTCGATGCGGGCGACCTCGCATCGACCGTCGCCGCGTGGCTCGGTATCCAGCGCCTGCCCGTGCCGGCAGCCGATGTCGCCCGTGCGATCGATCTTTCCGGTGCCGAGGCCGTAAGGCTCCTGCTCGCCGCGGTGGCGTCGGGCGATGCGGTCGCCCTTCATTCGGAGCACTCGACCGAGGAGCTCTATGCCGCCCCCGCCGTGCTCGATGCCGCCCTCACCGCGCTCGCCGACACGCTTGCCGCCATGCATGAGGCCGCGCCCAAGCAGACGGGTTTCACGCCGGGCGAGGTTGTGCATGTCGCCTGGCCGAAAGCGGGCGAAGATGTCGCCTCCGCGCTCATCCTCGAGGGCTGTGCGCGCGGCATCTGCGCCATCGACGGTGCCGAGGTCTTCGACTCGCATTCCGCCGCTGCGGCGTTACGCGTGGTGCGCGAGGCTAGCCATCGCATTGTGGCCCTGCTGGATGAGGCCGGCCTCGACGCGCCGACGCTGCCCGAGCTGGGACAGCAGTTGCAACTCGATCGCGACACCATGACGCGTGCGCTGCGCGAGCTTTCGCTCAACCACTCGATCGTTAAGGTCGAGCACGACGTTGCCTTGTCCGCCGCCGCCGAGGCCCATGCGCGTGAGGTTGTTTTTGCGGCTATCGAGGCTGCCGGCGGCGCTACCACCACGAGTGTATTGCGCGAGGCCTTGGGTGTGTCGCGCAAGCGAGCGATCAGCATCTTGGAGCACCTGGATGCCGTGCGCTTTACCGCACTCGACAAGGATGCCGGCGGCCTAAGATCGCTGCGTTAGGGGCTTTGCATCGCTGCCCTGGTCCTCCTTGCAGTTGCGGGCTGTTCGGTTTGGTAAAATACCGCCACGCTTGGGAACGGATGGGCTCCGGTGGGCCCCGCGGTCCTCAAAACCGTTGCGAGGCGTGCAAAACGTCTTGGATGTGTTCGATTCACATACGTTCCCGCCAACGTATCTCGCCAAAACCACCACAAAGGTGCCTGTCCCCTTTGTGGTGGTTTTGAAACGTGCGGGAAACAGCTTCGAAACACGCAACTTGCACGTCAGGCGCTCAAAAACGCATCTACCTGCATCGTAATCAAAATGAAACATCCGCCCGCGGTCTTATTCGTAACTTTGCGGCAACAGTGCGATATTATCCATACTCGATAAAGCTCGCGGCGCATAGGGTGCCGCGACCGACACTTTTCTTTCCCATCATTGGAGGAAGCATGAGCTACACGCAGAAAGTTCTCGAAGAGCTCAAGGCCCGCTATCCCGAGCAGCCTGAGTTCATCCAGGCCGCGACCGAGATCCTCGGCACCATCCAGCCGGCGCTCGACGCCCACCCCGAGTACGAGGAGGCCGCCCTGCTGGAGCGCCTCGTCGAGCCCGAGCGCATCGTCATGTTCCGTGTTCCCTGGGTCGACGACCAGGGCAAGGTTCAGGTCAACCGCGGCTATCGCGTCGAGTTCAACTCTGCCATTGGACCCTACAAGGGCGGCCTGCGCTTTAACCCGACGGTCACCCTGGGTATGCTCAAGTTCCTGGGCCTGGAGCAGATCCTCAAGAACAGCCTGACCACCCTTCCCATGGGCGGCGGCAAGGGCGGCTCCGACTTTGACCCCAAGGGCAAGTCCAACAACGAGATCATGCACTTCTGCCAGTCCTTCATGACCGAGCTCTATCGCCACATCGGCCCCAACACCGACGTTCCCGCCGGCGACCTGGGCGTTGGTGGCCGCGAGGTTGCCTACCTGTTCGGTCAGTACAAGCGCCTGACCAACGAGTGGACCGGCGTCCTCACCGGCAAGGGCATCTCCTTCGGCGGCTCGCTCGCCCGTACCGAGGCCACCGGCTACGGCCTGGCCTACTTTGTGGACGAGTACCTCAAGAGCCGCGGCGACTCCTTCGAGGGCAAGAACGTCGTCGTTCATGGCTCCGGCAACGTCGCTATCTACGCCGTCCAGAAGGTCTCCCAGCTCGGCGGCAAGGTGCTGGCCTGCTCCGATACTCACGGCTGGGTCGAGGATCCCGACGGCATCGACTACACTGTGCTCGAGCACGTCTACAACAAGAAGCGCTCCGGCCACGACAAGGGCGTTACGCTCGCTATGTACGTTGACGAGAAGCCCAACGCCGTGTGGCACGAGGGCGACGGCCGCGGCGTTTGGCAGCTGCCCTGCGACATCGCGCTGCCCTGCGCTCGCGAGAACACGCTGCTGCTCGAGGACGCCCAGGCGCTCGTCGCCAACGGCTGCAAGGTGGTCGGCGAGGGCGCGAACATGCCCACGACCATCGAGGCCACGACCTACTTCCAGGAGAACGGCGTTGCCTTTATGCCTGGTAAGGCTGCCAACGCCGGTGGCGTGCTCGTGTCCGGCCTGGAGATGAGCCAGAACGCCGAGCACCTGTCCTGGACCTTCGAGGAGGTCGATGGCAAGCTCGAGCAGCTCATGCGCGGCATGTTCCACAACGTGGACGATACCGCCAAAGAGTATGGCCAGGAGGGCAACTTTGTCATGGGCGCCAACATCGCCGGCTTCCTGAAGGTCGCCGACGCCATGCTCGCCCAGGGCGTCTGCTAAATCCAGCTCAACATAGCTCCACACAGCACCAGCTGATGCGCTTAAGGCTCCCGGCAATTCCTGCCGGGAGCCTTTTTCTATGGTGGCGAGGGCTGTGCGCCCTCGTTTGGTACACTTAGAGGTACTGGACAAGTAAAGAGATGGGGGAGAACGTGCTCAAGTTCGGTACCTACGTCCGTGTTGGAAACGCGGCCGAAGCCTATGAGCTCTTGCAGAAAAACCGCAACAACAAGATTGTGGGCGGCGGTATCTGGATGCGCCTGGGTTCGCGTCGCGTGGCGACGGCGATTGACCTTTCGGCCTGCGGACTCGATCAGATCGAGGAGACCGAGACCGAGTTTCGCATCGGTGCCATGTGTACCCTGCGCCAGCTCGAGCGTCATGCCGAGCTCAACGCGCTCGTCAACAACGTATTTGAGTTTGCCGTCCACGACATTGTGGGTGTGCAGCTGCGCAATACCGCCACGGTGGGCGGCAGCATCTACGGCCGCTTTGGTTTTTCGGACGTTCTCTCGGCCTTTTTGGCGCTCGACTCTTACGTTGAGCTGACGGGTGCCGGCCGCGTGCCGCTTGGCGAGTTTGTGAACATGGGCTACGTGCGCGACGTGATCGAGCACGTCGTGGTCGTCAAGCACGACTACCGCGCGAGCTACGAGGCCGTGCGCAAGGCCGCGACCGACTTCCCCTCCCTAAATGTCACCGCTGCCTGGTGGGATAACAGCTGGCATGTCACCGTGGGTGCCCGCCCGCTGCGTGCGACCCTGCTGCAGGGCGCGGCATGCGGCCTTGTCGGCGAGCAGCCTTCCGAGGACGAGCTGCGCGCCCTTGCCGCATCCGTGCGTGCCCTGAGCTACGGCACCAACCTGTGGGGCTCGGCCGACTACCGCCGCCGCATCTCGGCCCCGCTGGCGATTCAGGCCGTGCGCCGCGCCGCCGGCATCGAGCTTTCGGCTGCGCTTGCCCACGAGCTCGAGGGCGTGCAGATTCCCAAGCACGCCACGGACGAGTATTCCTGCCGCCGCGTGCCCGGCGTCGATTCTAGCGAGGTGCGCTAATGGCTGCCAAACTCATCGATCTTTCCTTTACGCTCAACGGCCGCAAGGTCAAGGTTCAGATTGCCCCCGATACCATGCTCTTTGCGCTGCTGCGCGAGCAGGGCTGCGCGTCGGTGCGCTGTGCCTGCGAGACCACCAACTGCGGTCTGTGCACGGTGTGGCTCGATGGCGACCCGGTGCTGAGCTGCTCGGTTCCCGCCGCCCGTGTTGAGGGCCGCTCCATCACCACGCTCGAGGGCCTCAAGGCCGAGTCCGAGGCGCTGGCCCGCGCGATGGCTGCCGAGGGTGCCGAGCAGTGCGGTTTTTGCGCCCCCGGCCTCATCATGAACGTGCTGGCGCTTGCCCGCGCCGCCAAGGAGGACCCGAGCCTCGTCGCCACGCGCGAGGAGCTCTCGCGCCAGCTCGCCGGCAACCTCTGCCGTTGCAGCGGCTACGAGAGCCAGCTGCGCGCCATCGTGCGCTTCCTTAACGAGTCCGGCGTGCAGGTGGGCTTTGAGATGCCCGAGCTGCCGGTCAACGACACCAGCTGCGATGGCGTCTCTTACAAGCAGATCACCCACAAGCAGCCCAAGAAGGACTCGAAGGCCCTGCTCGAGGGGCGTCCCGTCTACACAGGCGATATGGTGCCCGCCGGCGCGCTCATCGTCAAACTCAAGCGCAGCCCCTATGCCCGCGCCAAGATTCGCTCCATCGACACGTCTCGCGCCCTGAAGGTGCCCGGCGTGGTGGGCGTCTACACCTACGAGGACGTGCCCAAGCGCCGCTTTACCATCGCCGGCCAGAGCTATCCGCAGCCGAGTCCCTACGACCGCCTGATCCTCGAGAACCTCGTGCGCTACCAAAACGAGGAGGTGGCGATTGTCGCTGCCGAGACCGAGGAGGCCGCCGACAAGGCGCTCAAGCTCATCAAGGTCGACTACGAGGTGCTCGAGCCCCTGCTCGACTTTACCCAGGCACTCGATAATGACATCGTGGTCCACCCCGAGGGCGACGTGACCTTTATGTTCCCGCAGGGCGGCGACGTTGCTCGCAACCTGGTGTGCAGCGGTACCAGCGATTTTGGCGACTTGGACGAAGCGTTCGCCCAAAGCGACATCGTCTTTGAGCGCACCTACACCAGCCAGGCCACCCAGACCGCGCCCATGGAAACCTTCCGCGCCTTCGCGACGACCGACGCGTTCGGGCGTATCTCGGTTACCACTTCCACGCAGGTGCCCTTCCACGTGCGCCGCATGGTCGCGCAGTCGCTCGACATTCCGCAGTCGCAGGTGCAGGTCATTAAGCCGCGCATCGGCGGCGGCTTTGGCTCCAAGCAGACGGGCTGCTGCGAGATCTTCGTGGCATTCGTTACCCAGCAGACCGGCCGTTCGAGCTATTGCTGCTACACCCGCGAGGAGACCATCACCGCGGGCAACTCGCGTCACCAGATGCAGATGACCGTTAAGCTGGGCGCCATGAACGACGGCACCATCACGGCCATCGATCTGCATACGCTGTCCAACGCCGGCGCCTATGGCGAGCACGCCACCACGACGATCGGCCTTTCGGGTCACAAGAGCCTGCCCATCTACAATCACGTGAAGGCGAGCCGCTTTAGCTGGGACGCCGTCTACACCAATACCAACCGTGGCGGCGCGTATCGCGGCTACGGTGCCACCCAGGGCCAGTTTGCCGTGGAGAGTGCCGTCAACGAGCTCGCCGACATGCTGCACATGGACCCCGCCGACCTGCGCCTTAAGAACATCGTGCGCGAAGGCGAGATCATGCCGCAGTACTACAACGAGAAGCTCAACGCCTGCGCGCTCGACCGCTGCCTGCTGCGCGCGATGGACATGATCGGTTGGCGCGACAAGCCGCTGGCCGTCGACCTGGGCGACCGTGTGCGTGCTCTGGGCTGTGCGCTCACCATGCAGGGCTCGGGCATCTCCAACGTGGATATCGCCGGCATCGACATGCGCTTGGAAGAGGATGGCTTCATTACCATCGGCACCGGCGCCACCGATAACGGCATGGGCGTCGACACGATCCTGGCGCAGATTGCCGCCGAGGAGCTGGGCGTGGAGAGCTCGCTGATCGTGGTGCGCGGCGTGGACACCGATGTGTCGCCGTTCGACGCCGGCTCGTACGCGAGCTCGGGTACGTACGTGACGGGCCTTGCCGCCAAGAACGCCGCGACCGAGCTGCGTGAGAAGATCTGCGCCAAGGCCGCCCAGATGTGGGACGTGGACGCCGTCGACGTGGTCTTCGACGGCCAGTACGTGCGCCTGTCCGACGAGCGTGCCGCGCGCGAGCAGAACCGCTACCTCACGCTGCGCGACTTTGCCAACCTGTGCGTCAAGAACATCGCGGGCGGCGACGCGCTCACCTCACATGCTTCTGCCTGCCTGCCCGTTTCGCCTCCGCCGTTTATGGCCGGCATTGCCGAGGTCGAGGTCGACAAGGCCACCGGCAAGGTGACCGTGGTGGATTACGCGGCAGCTGTGGACTGCGGCACCGTGATCAACGAGGCGCTCGCGCGCGTCCAGGCCGAGGGCGGCATTGCCCAGGGCATCGGCCACGCGCTCTACGAGATCGTCGAGCACGATGAACGCGGCCGTCTGCGCACCGGCAACTTTATGAGCTACAAGCTGCCCACGCGCTTGGATATCGGCAGCATTCGCGTGGCCTTTGAGCCGAGCTACGAGCCGACGGGCCCGTTTGGCGCCAAGTCGATCGGCGAGGTCGTCATCAACACGCCGCTCGCCGCCGTGGCCTCGGCCGTGGCGCACGCCACCGGCCATCAGGTTCGCTCACTGCCCATCACGCCCGAGAAGGCCCTGCTGGGGGAGTAGCGGGTCGGCGAACAAGTCGTAATTGGCGGGGCGGGGCAACTCGCCCCGCCTTTCGCACTCGTGGTGAGGTCGTGAGCCTGTAAAACGTATGCGTGCGCTTGCCGTTCGTATCTGCTATCATTCCTAGTCTGTGCGCTCATGCGGGCGTGGCGGAATTGGTAGACGCGCCAGATTTAGGTTCTGGTGGGATTCCCGTGAAGGTTCGAGTCCTTTCGCCCGCACCAACGCATCTGCGTCGGCTTCGGCCGTCGCGACTCTTTGTTGCATAAAGGTACCAGCACCTCAGATAAGCTGGGCAGTATGAGGAGGAACGTGTTGAACATCACCGCTTCTGACGTCAAGGACGCCAAGCTCACCGCTACGGTCACCATCCCGGCCGCCGACGTCGACGCCGCGATCAAGAAGGCCTACAAGGACACCGCCAAGAAGTACCGCTTCCCGGGCTTCCGCGCCGGCAAGGCTCCCCGTCCGGTCATCGACTCCGCTCTTGGCGCCGAGGCTACCCTCGCTCAGGCCACCAACGACCTGATCGCCGCCAACGAGCCCGCCGTCCTCAACGAGCTGGACATCGTCCCCACCAAGAACGGTGACTACAAGGAGCTCGACCTCGCCAAGGATCACGAGGACTACACCTACACCGTCGAGTTCTCCCTGCGTCCCGCCGCCGAGCTCTCCTCCTTCGACGCCGTCGAGATCGAGATGCCTCCCGCGGAGGTCACCGAGTCCGAGATCAACAACCAGGTCGAGATGCTTCTCAACTACCGTGCCACCTTCGAGGACGTCGAGGGTCGCGCCGTCGAGGCCGAGGACTACGTCACCGTCGACCTCAAGGCCGTCGAGAACGCCGATAACTTCGCCGCCGAGGGCCGTATGCTCATCGCCGGTAGCGACAGCAACCCCGCCGAGTTCAACGAGGCTCTGATCGGCGCCAACGTTGACGACGTCAAGTCCGTCACCTGGACCGACGAGGCCGAGGAGGGCGAGGAGGCCGAGACCCACACCGTCGAGGTCACCGTCAAGGGCATCAAGGTCCGCAACACCCCCGAGCTCACCGACGAGCTCGTCAAGTCCGACTTTGGCTTCGACAGCATCGACGCTATGCGCGACGCCATCAAGATCGAGATCGAGCAGGACAAGGCTTCCCGCCTCCCGGCCGAGAAGGAGAACCGTTGCGTCTCCGCTCTCGCCGAGCGCCTGCAGCTCGACGAGATGGATGCCGACTACGAGCAGTCCGTCTTTGAGGAGCTTGGCCAGAACTTCCTGTCCAACCTCGCTGCCCGCGGCATGACGCTGGACACCTGGCTGCCCGCTTCCGGCCTGACCATGGAGCAGTTCATCGGCGACCTGCACAAGCAGGCCAACGACGTTGCCCGTGAGTCCCTGGCCCTCGACGCCCTCGCCCGCGAGCTCAAGATTGAGGTCACCGAGGACGACATCAACGCCGAGTTCGAGAAGGCCGGCGTCAAGGACGTCGAGGCTTCCAAGGCCGAGTTCATCGCCGATGGCCGCATGCCTGCCGTCCGTGAGTCTATCCGTCGCTCCAAGGCCGTCGACCACCTGGTCGAGAACGCCAAGGTGACCGAGGTCGACGAGACCGCCAAGGACGCCGAGTAATTCTCGCCACCTTGCCCGCGAGCGCATGCGTGCGCCTGTGATGGGGTAAAGTTATACACCGGTTATCCGGTTGCTTCGTACGGTGCCAGCCAATGCATAGCATGCGGGCACCGTACGTTTATCTAGAACCAATTTGGTCCGCAAGAGAGAAATGGAGATGCGTATGATCGCTAAGTTCGATTCCGCCCTCGTGCCATACGTTATCGAGCAGACGCCGCGCGGCGAGCGCAGCTACGATATCTATTCGCGCCTGCTCAACGACCGCATCATCTTTTTGGGCGAGGAGATCAACTCCGTCAGCGCCAACCTGGTCGTTGCCCAGTTGCTGCATCTTGAGAGCCAGGATGCCGAGAAGGATATCTCGCTCTACATCAATTCGCCCGGTGGCGAGGTTTACTCTGGCCTGGCGATTCTTGACACCATGAACTTCATCAAGCCGCAGGTCTCCACCATCTGCGTCGGTATGGCCGCGTCCATGGCCGCCGTGCTGCTTTCGGCCGGCGCTAAGGGCAAGCGCTTCTGCCTGCCGCACTCCAAAGTCATGATTCACCAGCCCAGCGGCGGTGCCCAGGGCCAGCAGACCGAGATCGAGATCGTTGCCGAGGAGATCAAGAAGACCCGCCGCGAGCTCAACCAGATCCTGTCCGACGCGTCGGGCCAGCCCATCGAGAAGGTCCAGGCCGATACCGAGCGCGACAACTACCTGACCGCTGCCGAGGCCCTCGACTACGGCCTGATCGACCGTATCGTTACCTCGCGCGACCTCGCCGCGAAGGACGCCTAGGATGGCAGGAAACATGCAGGACAACTTTGACGAGAACGGCAACCCCATCCGCTGCTCCTTCTGCGGAAAAGAGCAGGGCCAGGTCCGACGCCTCGTAAAGGGCCCGACCAACATCTTTATCTGTGACGAGTGCGTCGCCGCCTGCTCCGAGATTCTGGAGGAGTCGCTGGCTTCGGACTTTATGGACGCTGCCCGCAATGGCAAGCTGCCGGGCTTCCTCAACGACCACGGCCAGGCTGCCGGGCAGCCCGCTGTGGACCCCGAGACCGAGGGCTTTGAGCTCGAGGACGACCGCCAGGTCATCACGCACGTGCCGACGCCGCACGAGATCTATGACGAGCTTTCGGCTTATGTCATGGGCCAAGAGGACGCCAAGCGCGCCATGTCGGTTGCCGTGTACAACCACTATCGTCGCGTGATCGAGGGCGGCGCCGCGGTGTCTGCCTTTGACGAGGCATCGGGCATGGGCGGTCAGTTTGACGACGATATGGACGAGGTGGAGCTCGCCAAGTCCAACATCCTGCTGCTCGGTCCCACCGGTACCGGCAAGACCCTGTTGGCCCAGACGCTCGCGCGCATCCTCGAGGTGCCGTTTGCCATCGCCGATGCCACCGCGCTCACCGAGGCTGGTTACGTTGGCGAGGACGTGGAGAACATCCTGCTCAAGCTCATCAATGCTGCCGATGGCGACATTGAGCGCGCTCAGGTGGGCATTATCTACGTGGACGAGATTGACAAGATCGCCCGCAAGGCCGAGAACCTCTCCATTACCCGTGATGTCTCGGGCGAGGGTGTTCAGCAGGCGCTGCTTAAGATTCTTGAGGGCACGGTGGCCAGCGTTCCGCCTACCGGTGGCCGCAAGCATCCCCAGCAGGAGCTGCTGCAGATCGACACGACTAACATCCTGTTTATCTGCGGCGGTGCCTTTGTGGGTCTGGACAAGATCATCGCCGATCGCGTGGGCAACAAGGGCGTGGGCTTTAACTCCGAGATCGCCGGCCCCACCTCGGTCGACGAGAACGACCTACTGCGTCAGGTGCTCCCGCAGGACCTCAACGCCTTTGGCATGATCCCCGAGTTCGTGGGCCGTACGCCCGTTGTCACCCAGACGCAGGCGCTCGACGAGGACGACCTGGTGTCGATTCTGACCGAGCCCAAGAACGCCGTGGTGCGTCAGTACCGCAAGATGTTCCAGCTCGAGGACGTTGAGCTTGAGTTTGAGGCCGCGGCCCTTCACGAGATCGCCCGTATGGCGCTCGCCCGCAAGACCGGCGCCCGCGGCCTGCGTTCCATCTGCGAGGACGTGCTTCAGCAGACGATGTTCGACCTCCCCAGCGAGGAGGGTGTCGCCAAGGTCATCGTGACCGAAGCGGCGGTTAAGGGCGAAGAACAGCCCCAACGCATTTACGGGTAAACCTGCCAAAAACGTGCTTGCAAATAGCCTCCGACCATCCGCGGTCGGAGGCTATTTTATATATACGCAAAACACCCAACTACCTGTGTTATTCTGTGTGTTTGTTTAAGCCTCAGCGAAGTCATATCAGACTGAAGTAATCGATACCTAAGGGGAGGAATGCAGACCCTAGCGGGCCTACATTCCTCCCCGACGGGCAAGGGAGAGATATATGGAAGAAATGCCCAAGAACTACGATCCGTCGACCAACGAGCCGGCGATCCTGCAGAAGTGGCTCGACGGCGGCTACTACAAGCGCCGTGAGGGCGTGGGCGACTGCACCGTCACCATTCCGCCTCCCAACGTGACCGGCAAGCTCCACATGGGCCATGCCACCGACGACTCCATCCAGGACGCCATCATTCGTATGGCTCGCATGCGCGGCAAGTCCACGCGCTGGGTGCTGGGCACCGACCACGCCGGTATCGCTACGCAGACCAAGGTCGATAAGAAGCTCAAGAGCGAGGGCATCAGCCGCTTGGAGATCGGCCGCGATAAGTTTGTCGACGCCTGCTGGGACTGGACTCACGAGTACGGCGGCATCATCGTCGAGCAGATTAAGCGCATGGGCTGCTCCGTCGACTTCGACAACGAGCGCTTCACCATGGACGAGGACTATGCCCAGGCCGTGCGTAAGGTCTTCTGCGACTGGTACCACGACGGCCTGATCTACCGCGGCAAGCGCATCGTCAACTGGTGCCCCAACTGCACTACCGCTATTTCGGACGACGAGGCTGAGTACAAGGACGAGAAGGGCCATCTGTGGCACCTGCGCTACCCGCTGACCGAGCCGGTCAACGGCCAGGACTACATCGTCGTCGCCACCACGCGCCCCGAGACCATGCTCGGCGACACGGGTGTCGCCGTCTCCCCGAAGGACCCCGAGAAGGCTGCCTTCGTGGGCAAGACCGTCATGCTGCCGATCGTCAACCGCGAGATCCCCATCTTTGAGGATTGGCACGTCGATGCCAACTTTGGCTCCGGCTTTGTTAAGGTCACCCCGGCCCACGACCCCAACGACTACGCCATGGGTCAGGCGCACGACCTGCCGCAGATCAACATCTTCGACGAGCACGCGGTGGTCGTCGAGGGTTACGGCGAGTTCACCGGCATGAACCGCGACGAGTGCCGCGAGGCCGTCATCAAGTGGTTCGAGGAGCACGACCTGCTCGATCACGTCGAGGACCTCGATCACTCCGTCATGCACTGCTACCGTTGCGACTCCGCCCTGGAGCCGTGGCTGTCCGAGCAGTGGTTTGTGGCCGTCGACAAGCTCAAGGGGCCGGCGCTCGACGCCGTCAACTCTGGCAAGGTGACCTTCCACCCCGCGCGCTGGACGCAGACCTACACCACCTGGATGGAGAACCTCAAGGACTGGTGCATCAGCCGTCAGCTGTGGTGGGGCCACCGCATCCCCGTGTTCTACTGCGAGGACTGCGGTTGGGAGGACGCCCTGACCGAGGACACCGACGTGTGCCCCAAGTGCGGCGGCCATCACGTGCATCAGGACGAGAACGTGCTGGACACCTGGTTCAGCTCGCAGCTGTGGACCTTTGCCACGCAGGGCTGGCCGCAAAAGCCGGAGCTGCTCGAGGGACATCACCCCACGACGGCGCTCGTCACCGCGCGCGACATCATCGCGCTGTGGGTTGCCCGCATGGTCATGAGCTCGCTGTACTTCCTGGACGAGGTGCCGTTTAAGGATGTCGTCATCTACCCGACGATCCTTGCCAAGGACGGCAGCCGCATGTCCAAGTCCAAGGGCAACGGCGTTGACCCCATGGACCTCATTGGCATGTACGGTGCCGACGCCATGCGCTACAACTTGCTCACGCTGTGCACCAACAACCAGGATGTCAAGTTTGACGCGAACATCGACAAGAAGACCAAGCAGCTCATCGACAGCCCGCGCACCGAGCAGGCCAAGTCGTTTGTGACCAAGATCTGGAACGCCAGCCGCTTCCTGCTCATGAACATGGAGGGCTACACGCCCGGCGAGCCCGTCGTGGAGACGCCGGCCGACGCCTGGATGTTCAGCCGCCTGGCCAAGGCTGTCAAGATGGTCACCGAGGGCATCGAGAACTACACCTTTGGCGACATGGCCCGCGGCGTGCAGCAGTTCTTCTGGAACGAGGTCTGCGACTGGTACGTCGAGGTCACCAAGTCCCGCCTGAAGGGCGAGGGTCGTCTGCAGACGCAGCGCAACCTGATCTTTGTGCTCGACACCTCCATTCGCCTGATGCACCCGCTCATGCCGTTTGTCACCGAGGAGATCTGGGACAACATGCCGGCGAGCGTGCTCGATCTGGACGCCGAGGGCAACGTGAACCGCGCCGAGGCGCTCATGATCGCCAAGTGGCCCGAGCCCGCCGACTATGCTAAGTACGTGGATGAGGACGCCGAGCGTGCGTTTGAGCTGTGCCGCACCGTCGTGTCTGCTGCCCGCGCTACCCGTTCGCGTTACCGCTTGAGCCCCAAGGCCGAGCTCGACGTGGTCGTGCGCGCCGGCTCCGAGGACATTGAGAAGCTCGAGAGCCTGCGCTCGACCATCGAGCCGCTGGCGAACACCGCCTCGCTGGTTATGGGTACCGACGTCGAGAAGCCGGCTGCGAGCATTGCCGTGGTCGATAGCGGCGTCGAGGTCTTTGTGGTGCTCGAGGGCAAGGTTGACCTTTCGGCCGAGAAGGCGCGCCTGGAGAAGGAGATTGCCGCGGCCCAGAAGGAGCTTGCCGGCTGCGAGAAGACGCTGGCCAACGAGGGCTTTGTGGCCAAGGCCGCGCCTGCCGTGGTCCAGAAGAAGAGGGACCGTGCAGCTGAGCTCAAGGAGATCCTGGCGGCGCTGACTGCTCAGGTTGCTGACTTCTCGTAAGGTTTACTCGGGGGCGCGTCCCGACGCTTTGCTCGCTACTGCGGACACCTATTCCGCCGTTCTAACGAACGGCGGCTGACTCGACGCTGCAAACGCCTCTGATGGCCAATCTGCCGTTCAACTTCGGGCGCATGGGCATAAGCCCTATGCGCCCTTGTTTCACGGCACCTTGGCTCATCAGAGGCGTTTTCGCTGACTATCCTCAACCTATACTGTTTTATTTTTCTATGAATGGCGGTTCTAAAAATGCCTAAGCGTTCCGGCTTGTATACCGTTCCTTTTGAGTTTGATTTGCTTTCGTTTGATGAGGCTGTTGGGCTGGCTGCTGATACGGGGCGGATTTCTGGGGATGCTGGGCCTCTGCTTGAGACGGTTGTCGATATGCTTGATGAGCTGGGACGTCCGGACGAGTATTTCGATTGCATTCAGGTCGCCGGTACCAATGGCAAGACTTCGACTACGCGTTTTTCGGCTGCCATTCTTCGTGGTGAGGGGCTCAAGACCGCGCTGTATACGTCGCCACAGCTGGTACGCTATCCCGAGCGCATGGAAGTCGATGGATGCGTCGTGAGCGATGAGGCATTCGCCCGTGGCGTTTCGGCCGCTGTTGAGGCGGGGCATCGAGTGAATGCCCGTCGTGTGGCGGCGGGGGAGTGCGCCTATACCATCACGCCGTTTGACCTTTTGACGGCTGCTGCACTTGTGGTGTTTGCCGAGGCTCGCGTGGATGTTGCCGTGCTTGAGGTTGGCATGGGCGGACGCTGGGATGCTACGAGTGCGACTGATCCCGTGGCCGTCGCCATTACGGGTATTGGGCTCGATCACACACGTATTTTGGGCGATACGCTCGAGGCCATTGCGGGGGAGAAGGCTGCGGTTATTAAGCCTTGGCGATTGGTTGTTTTGGGCGAGGGCACGCATGAGCCGAGCGTTCAGCGCGTAATGGATACGCGCTGCCGCGAGTGCGGTGTGGTGCCGCTGGTTGTGAGCCATTCCACGACCAAGGTACCGGCGCATGTAGGCGATACCGTGGAGTTTAGCTGTACTACGCCGCGTGCCATCTATACGTCGAGCATGGTCAAGCCGGCGTATCAGCCGCAGAATGCTGCGTGCGCGATTATGCTGTGCGAGGGCTATCTTGGCCGCGAGCTCGACCACGATGCGCTCGACGCTTCGCTTATGGGCTGCCCCACGCCGGGTCGCTTTGATGTGCTGGGAACCGATCCGCTCAAGCTGATCGACGCCTGCCATAACCCTCAGAGCTGCGAGAACTTTGTGAGCGCGCTGGACGAGATCGATCCGTGCGTGGAGAACCGCCCCACGCTGCTGTGTGCAGCGCTGGCCGATAAAGACGTGGCGGGTATCGTTGACGTTCTGGTTCCGGCGTTCCCCCACGCGGTCGTGACCCAGACCGATTCCGATCGCGCCCTGCCGGCAGAGGAGCTCGCTGCCCTGGTGGGTGCCGATAAGCTCGCGGGTGTGTATCCCAGCGTGCCCGAGGCCCTCGCGGCCCTCGATGCCGCGGGCGAGGCTTTCGTTGCCGCCGGCACCATCACCCTGGCCGGCGAAGTAGCGGGCCTGCTCCGTTAACCCATCCCCACATCAGTTGCGGTGAAATACGGACTGTTTTACAAGCCAGAAGCCTCAAACAGTCCGTATATCACCGCAACTCAAAAGCAGTCAATTTGGGACGGGGCTTTTTGGCTGCCCTGCGCCTCGAGTTGACTTGCTCGCCACGAAATGGCCCTATTTACTACGTTTGACCGGTAACCCTCGACCATACAGAGAATTGCGAAATCAAAACCGCAGGTAGATGGCTCGCCATTTTTCAAAAAAGACCCGCATGGTCGACTCATGCGGGTTAAACGTAGTAGATAGGCCGTTTTCGTGGCGCGGCGTTTGCAAGATGTGTCAAAGGGGCTCTCCCTTTGACACATTGCCTAGTCTAGGCGGACCGGATCGTGGGGGTAGGCGTTGAGAATCTCGACGCCGTTCTCGGTCACCAGGGCCAGGTCCTCGATGCGGACGCCGGTGCGGTCGGGGAGGTAGATGCCCGGTTCGATGGAGAACGTCATGCCCGGCTCTACGACCTGCTCGTTGACGAGCGAGACGTCGCCCGGCTCGTGGTCCTGCAGGCCGATCGAGTGACCCAGGCGATGCGTAAAGTATTCGCCGTAGCCCGCGTCTTCAATCACATCGCGTGCGGCGCGGTCCAGGTCGCACATGCGCACGCCCGGTGCGATGAGCGCTTCGGCGGCCTCGTTGGCGCGGCGCACGATGTCGTAGATGCGTGCCGTCTCCTCGTCCGGCTCGCCCCAAAAGAACGTGCGCGTCATGTCCGAGCAATAGTTGCAGCGGCGTCCGCCAATGTCGAACAGCACCACGTCGCCGCGCTTGAGCACAGTGTCGTCGGGTTCGTGATGCGGGTCGCCGGCGTTGGCGCCAAAGCTCACGATGGGCGGAAAGCTAAAGCCCTCGCAGCCGTGCTTGCGATACAGGCCGAGCATCTGGTCGGCAATCTCGCGTTCCGTCACGCCCTCGTGGACAAGCTTAATAGCATCGGCCATTACAGCGTCGTTAGCGGTCGAGGACGCACGCATGAGCTCCTGCTCGGTGGCATCCTTGTGGGTGCGTGCGGCGGTGACGGCAAAGTCACCCAGGAAAAACTCGCTTGCGGCGTGGCGCTCCATGAGCGGCATCAAAAAGCCGGAGCGCATGACGGTGTCGATGCCGAGCGGTTTGGTCGGATCGACCTCGCGAGCGATGGCGTCGGCCACGACATCGGTATCGGTGTGATAGGCGTCGCGGGCATTGTCGTACTCGGGCAGTTGATGCAGTGCGTTGACCAGGATCACCGGCTCGGCATCGCGCACGAGCAGCACGCCGCAAAAACGCTCGAACATATCGGCATAAAAGCCGGTCAGGTAATAGATCGACCACGGGTCATTCACGAGCAGCTGCGCACCGGGGTGCTGATCCTCGAGCGCATCGAGCACGCGCGCCATGCGCTGGTCATCGACATGTGCCATGAAACATCCTTTCGCTAGGCTGCCACCATGGTATCCCAAGCCCGGCACATAGGGACGTTCCTTTTATGCCGGCACTTCGGGACACTCCTTTGCATCCCATGCGCGCCCTCATAAGTTGCGGTGAAATACGGACTGTTTAGCGGCCTGAAGCCATAAAACAGTCCGTATTTCACCGCAACTGCGGAGGAGGACCGGGTGGATGGCGGGGTAGCTAAAAGAGCTCCGTCCCTAATTAGCTAAAGAGCCCCGTCCCCAATTAGCTACTTAGGCTCGGTCGATATCCATGCTGGCGATTAGGTTGATGTTGGTGTCTAGGAGGTTCTCTAGCACGACGTCGCCCATGCGGATGGGGGCCTCGACGACAACGCCGCGGATGAGGTCCATGGCTTGGGCGTGGAGTGCCAGCGGGATGGCTTCGGCCGTGCGCACGGGGAGCAGAGCTTCGTCGCCACAGGAGACGGCCACGGTCGTCGTGAGCACGCGCATGGGGCAGGCGAGCTCCTGATGCGCGAACGTATCGCCGCGCGGGCAGTTGTTGCCGGTTACCGAGCGCACTTTCACCACGGCGCCATTGGCGTCGCGCTCCACCTCCACGGTCAGGAGGCACTCGGACGGGCAGGTGGTGCAGTTGAACTGCAATGTCTCGGTCACATTCGTGCTCATGACTCTACGCCTCCTCAACGGGATCGACGGAAAGGACAATCTCGCTGGCACCCAGGTCGAGCGCTTGTTTGATGACCTTTGCCGGCAGTGGGAAGCTTTCCATAACGCTCGGCTTAAACGCGCGGACCTTGCCGGCGAACAGTTTCTCGCCGTCGGCCAAGATCCTCACGCAGGCGGCATCGACTGGCCGGCGCACGCGGAAGTTCAGCTTGGTGAGCGCCGCAGCCGTAATGCGTCCCGGCAGTGCGTATCCCGCAATGCCGGCAGGGGAGACGGTGAGCTCGCAGTCCGGAACGGCGCCCGCGCCGGTTCCCAGCGCGTACGCCGCCGCAGCTGCGCCAGCTCTCTCGGACTCACACGTTACGTTGTCGGCCAGGTCGTGCACGTGCAGCACGTTGCCGCAGACAAAGATGCCCGGCACGCCCGTCTGCAAGCTCTGGTCCACCACGGCGCCGCGCGTACGTGGGTCCAGCTCCACGCCTGCGGCAACCGAAAGCTCGTTCTCGGGAATCAGCCCCACCGAAAGCAGCAGTGTGTCGCACGGAACGATGCGCTCGGTCCCGGGAATGGGTGCAAGATGCTCGTCGACTTGGCTCACCTCGACAGCCTCCACGCGATCGTGTCCAATCACGCGCGTGACCGTGGTCGACAGATGCAGCGGAATGCCAAAGTCGTCCAGGCAGTTCTTGACGTTGCGGCGCAGGCCGTTGGCGTACGGCATGAGCTCGTACACGCCCTCGACCGAAATCCCCTCGAGCGTGCAACGGCGCGCCATGATCAGCCCGATGTCACCCGAGCCCAAAATGACGGCGCGCGAGCCGGGTTTAAGGTTTTCGATATTGATGTATCGCTGCGCCAGGCCCGCCGTAAACACACCGGCGGGACGACTGCCGGGGATCTTGATCTCGCTGCGGGTGCGCTCACGGCAACCCATGGCAAGGACGACCGCGCGCCCGGTGAGCTGCAACATGCCGGCAGGGTTCATGAGCGTGACGGTATGGACCTCGGTGTCTTCTGCAGGCTCGCCTGAATCAATCCCAAGCACCATGCTGTTGAGGAACAGCGCAATGTCGGTTGCGTGCACCTGGTCGATAAAGCGCTGCGCGTACTCGGGACCGGTGAGCTCCTGTTTAAAGTGCGACAGGCCAAAGCCGGGGTGGATGCACTGGCGGAGGATTCCGCCCAGGTGCTGTTCGCGCTCCACGATGGCCACGCGTGCTCCGGCCTTATGCGCGGCCAGCGCTGCAGCCATGCCGGCGGGGCCTCCTCCGATGACGACCACGTCGAAGGCCTGCGTTGCTACCGACGCTATGGTTCCGGCCTCTGCGCGTTTGTTGCGCATATCAAACGTCGCCATTCTAGCGCACCCCCTTCAGTGGTCCCTCGACCAGCCAAGATCCAGCATCTTCCAACAGCACTTCGCTGGGGTCGCAGGCCAACTCGCGCGCCAGGATCGCCACCACGCGGCTTTGGCAAAAGCCACTTTGACACCGACCCATGCCGGCGCGGCAGCGGCGCTTGACGCCCTCGACCGAAACCGCGCCCGGACGGCGTCGAATCGAGGCTACAATCTCGGCCTCGGGCACCGTCTCGCAGCGGCAGACGATCTGCCCCCACGCGGGATCGGACTCAATGAGTTCTTCCTTGCGCGCAAGCGGCGCGAGGTCAAAGTCGTCCTGCGCGCGGCGGATCGGGTTCCAATCGGCACGTTCGCGCAGGGCTACGCCGGAATTGCGCAGTGCCTGCTCCATGCGCTCGGCAATGGCCGGTGCGCTCGCCACGCCCGGCGACTGGATGCCCGCCGCCTGGAATAGCCCCGGCACCACGGCCGACTGCCCAATAAAAAAGTCGTTTGTACCCTGAATGACCGGGCGCCCGCCGGCGAACGCGCGCACCACGCGGCGCGTGTCCAGATCGGGCACCAGCTTGCGCGCACCGGTCAGGAGCGCGTTGATATCGGTCGCGTAGGTCTGTGTATCGCCCGGCTCGCGCACGGCGGCGGTCGCGGTAATCACGGTGTTGCCGTGTACGGTACCCGTGACGATAACGCCCTTGGACACCGGCGTGGGAACGGGGTAGAGTGGCATCAGCGCGCGCGGTTCTTTGTCCAGCACCACGATGTTGCCCTGGCGCCAGACCATCTGGAACTCCTCGGCGCCCGCCATATGCGAGATGTCCGCGGCGCCGTTGCCCGCGGCGTTGATCATGTAGCGGCAGCGCACGTCTCCGGCGGGCGTCGCCAACGTAAAGCGCACGTCGTCGCCCGAGCCCGCGATTTCAATCGCCTCCACCGGTGCGGAGCACATAAACGTCACCCCGTTGGCCACGGCGTTCTCCAGCGCGGCGATGGCAACCTCAAACGGGTCGACAAACCCAGTCGATGGGCACCACAACGCGCACGTTGCATCGGCACTGGCGCGCGGCTCCAGCTCGTGGATGCGCTCGGGTCCGATGATCGACAGCTCGGGCACGCCGTTGGCATGGCCGTTGCACCGTAGCTGCTCCAGGCGCGCGCGGTCCTCGTCGTTAAAACCCAGCACCATCGACCCGGTGCGGCAGAACAGAAAGCCCAGCTCCTGCGCCCACGCACCGTACAACTCGCAGCCACGGGCGTTGACCTGCGCCTTAACCGTGTCCGGTGTCGGATCGTAGCCGGCGTGCACCAGGCCGCCGTTGGCTTTCGATGTTCCCAGCGCGATATCGTTGGCTGCCTCGACCACGCATATGGACAGGTCAAACCGCGCGAGCTGCCGCGCGATGGCGCATCCGGTGATGCCCGCGCCGACAATCGCGATATCAAACGTTTCGCTCACAGTGCCTCCCAGACGAGTTGACAGGCTGTCAATAAGACTATCCTACGGTCTATACATCCACAGCGCGGCGGCAATGCGGCGAACAGCCCCGCAACACCCGCCAACGGCAGACGAGGACCGCCCAGCACGGATGCCGGCCACGTTAGACCACGAGATCTTCCCACCCAACCTCGCGGTCGTCGCCGTTACATGTTACAGATTGAGATGTTGAGACCACAGGCGCACGTTCGTCTCGATCTGTAACAGTAGGAGGGGAATTGCGGTCCTACGTGTTACAGATCAAGACGTTAGCCCGTCGGGTTATTCGTATGTCTCGTTCTGTAACAGTTAGCTGATGATTTGGGTTCTAGATGTTACAGATCAAGACAAACCTTCCGGTGGATTTTGAATGTCTTGATCTGTAACAGTAAGAGGGGTTTTGGGACCCTAGATGTTACAGATCGAGATTGAAGTCGGGGAGGGACCCCTGTGTCTCGATCTGTAACATCTAGACCCGGATTCCACTCCCACCTGTTACAGATTGAGATGTTTGTGTCCGCGCCAGCCCCGCGCCTAGCCGTGGTCCCATATAAACAAACCCCGTGGTAAACTTGACCGAACTATAAATATTCCGAAAGGTACACCTCAATGTCCAAGTACATCTCCGAGCTCATGTCGCCGCAGCTTATGGGCGTCGTCTATGCCTTCGTTGGCTTTATCATCGCCCTGTATGTGCTGTCGGTCGTCTATGTGTTCATCGACGCTCGCCGCCGCGGCGCCAGCGCCTACGTGGCATGGGGCATCATCGCCCTCATCCCGTTTGTGGGTCTCATCGCCTACCTGGTCCTGCGCCCGCACTCCTACGCGTCCGACCGCGAGGAGCAGGAGCTGGACATGGCCCTGCGCGAGCGCCAGCTTGCCCAGTACGGCACCTGCCCGCAGTGCGGCGCGCCCATCGAGAAGGATTTCGTCGTCTGCCCGGTGTGCGATACGCAGGTTCGCAACGTGTGCCCCAGCTGCCATCGCCCGCTCGATGCGCACTGGAAGGTCTGCCCCTACTGCCGAACTCGCATCCAGTAACGCATCCATCGCCGGGCCGGCCGCAAGCCACGGGCGCCTCACGCGCCACAAGCCACACGCGCAACCCGCCCCCACACGATGAAGCATGCGTAGAAAATCGCCCGCCGTACCATTAAGGTGCGGCGGGCGCTTGTATACCATGGCAACCTGCCTATAATGATGCAAGTCAAAAACGCCGAGCGCATCGCACGCACTTGCATCAGGCATCCGAGAGGAGAAAACATACCCATGAAGGCACTCTACAATGACGGTTCGGTGGCCGAGCTCCCGCAGGACGAGGTCACGCACGTCATCCGCCACTCCGCCGCGCACATCATGGCGCAGGCCATCAAGCGCCTGTACCCCGAGGCCGACTTTGCCTACGGCCCCGCGACCGACAACGGCTTCTACTACGACGTCGACCTGCCAGAGGGCGTCAAGATCAGCGAGGACGACTTCCCCGCGATCGAGGCCGAGATGAAGAAGATCGTCAAGGAGAACCTCAAGTTCTCCGTGTACGAGAAGCCCCGCGCCGAGGCCATCGCCCTTATGGAGGAGCGCGGCGAGAAGTACAAGGTCGAGCACATCGGCGACCTGGACGACGACGCCCGTATCACCTTCTACCAGCAGGGCGACTACATCGACATGTGCGTCGGCCCCCACATCTGCTACACCAAGGCGCTCAAGGCCTTTAAGCTCACCGGCGTCTCGGGCGCTTACTGGAAGGGCGACAAGGACAACAAGATGCTCACCCGCATCAACGGCGTCGCCTTTGCCACCAAGGAAGAGCTCGACGAGCACATGCACATGCTGGAGGAAGCCAAGAAGCGCGACCACCGCAAGATCGGCCGCGAGATGGACCTCTTTATGATGCGCGACGAGGCCCCCGGCTTCCCGTTCTTCCTGCCCAACGGCATGATCCTTAAGAACACGCTGCTGGACTACTGGCGCGAGATCCACCACAAGGCCGGCTACGTGGAGATCTCCACGCCGCTCATCATGAACAAGCAGCTGTGGAAGACCTCGGGCCACTGGGACCACTACAAGGACAACATGTACTCCACCGTCATCGACGACGAAGAGTACTGCATTAAGCCCATGAACTGCCCGGGCGGCGTGCTGGTGTACGCCTCCAAGCCGCACTCTTATCGTGAGCTGCCCATTCGCGCCGGTGAGATTGGCCTGGTGCACCGCCACGAGCTGCGCGGCGCCCTGCACGGCCTGTTCCGTGTGCGCTGCTTTAACCAGGACGACGCCCACCTGTTTGTGCGCCCCGACCAGCTGACCGACGAGATCGTGGGCGTGGTCAACCTTATCGACTCCGTGTACCAGAAGTTTGGCTTTAAGTATCACGTTGAGCTTTCCACCCGCCCCGAGGACTCCATGGGTTCCGATGAGGACTGGGCTCGCGCCGAGGAGGGCCTGCGCACCGCTCTGGAGAAGCTGGGCATGGACTACGAGGTCAACGAGGGCGACGGCGCCTTCTACGGCCCCAAGATCGACTTCCACCTGGAGGACTCGCTCGGCCGTACCTGGCAGTGCGGTACCGTCCAGCTCGACTTCCAGATGCCGCTCAACTTTGACCTGGAGTATGTGGACGCCGACGGCACCAAGAAGCGCCCAATCATGCTGCACCGCGTGTGCTTTGGCTCCATCGAGCGCTTCATCGGTATTCTGATCGAGCACTTTGCGGGCAAGTTCCCCACCTGGCTCGCCCCCGTGCAGGTCAAGGCGCTTCCCGTCTCTGAGAAGAGCCGCGACTACGCCCACGAGGTGTGCGCCAAGCTGGAGGAGGCCGGCATTCGCGTGGTCTGCGACGACCGCGACGAGAAGATCGGCTACAAGATCCGCGAGGCCCGCAGCATCGACCGCGTGCCCTACATGCTTATCCTGGGCGAGAAGGAGGTCGAGGCCGGCAACATTTCCGTCCGCGATCGCTCCAACGAGACCGTCCCGATGAGCGTTGACGAGTTCGTTGCGAAGGTGACTGAGGAGATCAAGACTCGCGCCTAGCACAAACCATACAAGAATTAACAAAGGCGATCGTCCTCGCGGGCGGTCGCCTTTTTTGTTATCTATAGAAGAAAAGCCGCTGGTTAGGGCGGCTTTTTTTTGTTGTGCAAAAAGGTACAGGTTTTTGTAGAGGCGTATGGAGATGTGTCCGTTCGCGCTGCAATTTGTGTAATCTGGGAAAACGTGAGCAGTTTGCTCGTATAATGAGCAACGTCGAAAGATACAAAAACCTGTACTTTTGCGACTGCGCCTAGCTGCGAGCGAGAAGCCTGTTCTAAACGCCCTTGCATTTGCGTGCATCGCAAATCCAAAAGAGGGGGCGAGAACATGGAACAGACGGCACGGCGCCAAGAGAAGCTGCCGGGCGCATTTAACGGCGCCACCACCAACAGCCAGCACGGCCGCGTCCGCTGGTATCTGGTCCACACCCCCAACGGTAAAGAGCGCGAGACCTGCGAAAAGGTCCGCCGCATTATTCCGCACGAGCTGATGCAGGACGCTTTTGTGATGCAAAAGGAGTTCTGGCTTAAGCGTGACGGCGCTTGGTCGCTCCAAACCAAACCAATGTACAAGGAATACTTCTTCGTCGCCACGCGCGATGCCGCCGTGCTCGATAAGGCTTTGGCCCAGTTGAGCTTTGGCTGCCGCATTGCCGGCAGCAAGGAGCGGGCCTATGCGCCCATGCCGGACGATGCGCAGGACTGGTACCGCAGTGTGCTCGACGACGACGGCGTGGTGCGCAACAGCGTAGCTCGCATCGAAGACGGCGTGCTGCACATAGAGCAGGGGCCCTTGGTGGGGCAAGAGGCCCGCGTGCACAAGATCGACCGTCGCAAACGCTGGTGTTTGGTAGACGTTGGCGAGGGCGATTCCCGCTTTAGGGAAGTGCTTCCGCTTGACGTGCCGATTAAAACGTAAGGGGACGTTGAACCGGCAATTCATTCGTTTTTTGAATTCGTGGATGGGGGGGGGTTCCTGGGGACAGGGACGTAAGTTTTATCGTGACTGCTAATAAAGAAATGACAGAGAGCCGTGCATCTATGGGGGACGCACTGCTTTTCGATCAGATAAAGCCGAGCGGCACGCTTGGGTATCGCATTGTTAAGAGGCTGTTTGACCTTGTGTTCAGTCTTTTGATGAGTGTTCTGCTGCTAATTCCTGTTGCTGCGGTGTGTGCACTCATTAGGCTTGAATCGTCCGGTAGCCCTATGTATGCACAAGAGCGCATTGGCAAGGGTGGTAAGACTATCAAGATCCTTAAGCTTCGCAGCATGGTCGCCGATGCCGGCAACGTGCAGAAGTATCTGAGCCCTGAGCAACTGCATCAGTGGGAAGTCGAGCGTAAGGTCGACGATGACCCCCGCATTACCAAAGTCGGGCAGTTCATCCGCAAGTGCTCCATTGATGAGATGCCGCAGTTCCTGAACGTGCTGAACGGCGACCTTTCCGTCATCGGTCCGCGTCCCATAACAAGAGACGAACTTGAACAGCATTTTTCCGATGAGGAAAAGGCTGAGCTGCTCTCTGTCCAGCCCGGCATTACGGGCCTGTGGCAGGCGACTGACCGCAATGCCGCGACGTTCGAGAGCGGTCTGCGACAGAAGATTGAACTCCACTACGTGCGCAATCGCTGTTTCCGCATGGACTGGAAATGCTTTACCGGCACTTTTGGTGCCATGTTCGGCAAGAAGAGGACGGGGCGATAGATGACCACTTCAGTCGCCACGACCGCTTATAGCGTATTAATGAGCATTTACAAAAAAGAAAACCCTACGTTTCTACGTCAGGCCCTCGACAGTATGCTCGCCCAGACCGTGCCTCCGGCCGAGATCGTAATGGTTAAGGACGGACCCTTGACTGCTGAACTCGAGTCGGTACTTTCCGAATATAACTTGCAGTGGCCCGATCTGTTCAAATTTGTTTCCTACAGTGAGAACCATGGACTAGGATATGCTCTTCATAAGGGCGTACTCTCCTGTTCTAATGAAATCGTTGCGCGTATGGACACCGATGACGTGGCGCGTCCTGATCGTATGGAGAAGCAGCTTGCCGCTATTGAAAGTGGGCTCGATATGGTCGGTAGCGATGTCGTCGAGTTTATTGACTCTCCTGAGACGCCAATTGCTTCAACGAATTTGCCCAAGGGACTGGACAATATTCTCGCTTGTTCCAAACGTCGAAATCCTTTCCGGCACCCACCTATGACGTTTAAAAAATCTAAGGTGCTGGAGGCTGGGAATTACAGCTCTGAATATCTTTATTTCGAAGATTGGGAATTATTTAACAGGATGCTAGCCAGTGGCTGTCGCGCAGATAATCTACCTGAACCACTTGTGGCGATGCGCGTGAGCTCCGATTTTTATGCTCGCAGAGGCGGCCCTTCGTATCTACCGCATATCTGGAAATTCAAGTTTGCTCAATTGCGTACTGGCTGGTTTAGCCCTGTTGATTTTGTTGCCTCATTTGTTCCGCATGCCGTTGTTTGTGTCATGCCTAACGGACTTCGTTCGTTTGTTTATAAGAAATTACTCAGAAAGTAGGTTTGTGCATGTCTCGAAAAGTCGGAGTTATAACACTCCATAACTCGCCGAACTATGGCTCCTGCCTGCAGACCTATGCAACTCAGGTTGTTTTGGCTCGTGTGGGAGCAGATGCCGAAATAATTGATTACTACCGTAAGGATGCGATTCCCGAAAACGAAGTGGATCGTGCCCTTAACGGCCAGCTCGTAAAGAAGATGCCTATATTTAAGGTTCCTGGCGTCAAGCAGATTGCAAAAATACCGGTTTCTCGTATGGTTGCAAGGAGACGCGCCCCCCTTGATGAGTTTAGACATTCCAAGCTTGCGCTGACTGAGCGTTCGTACTATTCCGCAGATGAGTTGGACGCGAATCCTCCGGTAGCAGATATTTACTGCACTGGTAGCGATCAGGTTTGGAATAGCATTTGGAATAACGGTTTTGACCGTGCTTTCTATCTCTCCTTTGCTCCCGAGGGGAAAAAGAAGATTGCCTATGCTGCGAGTATCGGCAAGGCCACGCTCGAGGATTGGGAAGCTGAGCCGATGAGAAAGGCTCTCTCCTCTTACTCTTGTATCTCTGTACGCGAGCAAGAGGCGGCTGACCTTCTTGATTCTATCGGTGTCCATGGGGCTATGCCCGTTATCGATCCCACGCTCATGTTGAATCGTGATGATTGGGAAGCAATTGCAGATGGTTGGATTTCTCCGGAACCCTATGTTCTGGTCTATCAGCTCAACCGTAATGCCGAGTTCGATTCTTATGTACAAAGGGTCGCCAAGAAGACTGGTCTCAAGGTTATGCGAATTGCATACGGTGTGCATGAGAAGCGTTCTGGCGAGAATGCTGTTATCTGTCCTTCCGTGGGAAGGTTCCTTTCTCTGTTCCTTGGGGCCGAAATTGTCATTACGGACTCGTTCCATGGAACTGCCTATTCCGTAAATCTTGGAAAGAAGTTTGTCGCCATCAGCCCTGGTCGTTTTAACGGAAGAATTTCAAACCTATTAAATATGACTAATCTTGACAATCATTTGTTGGATGACTTTGGAAATCTGACTATTTCTGAACTTGATTACGACTCCAATTCGGTTCAGGCACAGCTTAATCTCAAACGAAATGAAGCCTTTTCTTTTATTGAAAAAGCCTTGGATATTTAGGAAATATGATGGGAAATATTTCGGTTTCTGCTTTAAAGGATCATTTGCCTGATCCTGTCATGGGGGTTGCGAGGGCCATTTTTAATGGCTATCCAAGTTTGCTCGCCGCTTCAATGCGGCAGGCGGCACGGTTCGGGAAGTCTTATTCTCGAAACAAGATCAAATATGCAGAGCAAGCAGAAGCTCATATAATTTATTGTACCCATCAGCTTGAAAAAGGGTTGAGCCACGAGGACTTTCGTGCTGGATTTGGAGTGAAGGTTCTCGCCGAACTCTCTCGCTACATGCATGTCTTTGAAGATATGGGTGGAAGTACGGATAGCCTGGCCTATCAATCCGCCTTGGGTGCGCTAATCGAATATCGTGACAGACATGAGAATAGTTCTGAATATACGCATATGTTTATGCAAGCAATTGGCGACCAACTGTTTTCTAAACTGGATTCAAAGCCTTTATATCCCGGTGGAAGCTGCAAAATCGCTCATGATTTTGCTGTGGCAGGCATTATTCCAGGTTCTGTTGACGAGCTATTAAGTAACCGTCATTCTGTTAGAGAGTATTCTGATACACCCGTTTCGTTGACAAAGGTCATTAATGCTATCGAGACGGCCACCAAAGCTCCGTCTGCATGCAATCGACAACCAACAAGAGTTCGGATTATCAATAACCAGGAACTCATCCATGAGACATTAGGAATTACAAGTGGATTCAGAGGCTACGCGATGCCTCCAATGCTCGTCGTGTTGACGGTTGATAATCGGGTTTACTTTGGACCGCAAGAACGTAACGAGGGCTTTGTTGATGGCGGCATTTTTGCAATGGCGTTATTGCTGGCACTTGAAGAGCAGGGTTTGGCTTCTTGTCCGCTCAATACAATGCTAAGACGAGGTCCTGAAAAAGCGATTCGCGGTCTATTGAAACTACCCTATTGGGAGGAATTGGTCATGCTGATTTCCATAGGGAATTATTCAAAGAATGCCCAAGCATGCGTTTCTGCTCGTTTTCATGCCGACGCAATTGTTACGGTGGTTGACTAGCTTGATTACCTCATCTCCAATTCATGTTCTCCAAGTGGTTCCCTCATTAAGTCGTTCTGCCGGTGTTTCTCAATTTGTTCATAACATGTCTTTGGGCATTGATGAGCATCGAGTTGTATTTGATTATCTACACCATGCAACATTGAATGGTAAACCCTTGCGTGACTGCACTTATGATCAGGAGCTTATTGCGCACGGTTCTCGTGTCTACACGGTGTCTTTCGCTTCTGCGGGGCTTGGCCAGTTCATTAAAGAAGTCGAAGAGTTTTTCGTTAAGCATGGACGCGAGTACGATATTGTGCATTGTCATATGCCCAACTCGGCTTTTTGCGTTCTCAGGGAGGCTAAGCGTGCCGGCATCGAACATCGTGTCCTACATAGTCATCTGAATAGTTCATCTGACAACGTTCTTCATCGTGTTCGAAATGCTCCGTTGATTGCGTGGGGCAAGAGGTATGCAACTGATGGGGTGGCGTGCTCTGATGAAGCTGGTAAATACCTGTTTGGAAACAAGCCGTTTACTGTAATGAAAAATGGAATCGTACTCAGCAATTTTGCATATGACGATAGATCCAATGCTTCATTACGTGCTGAGTTCTGCATTGGCAATAGTGACCCCGTTATTGGAAGTGTCGGTCGTTTTGTTAAGCAAAAGAACTTTGAGTTCGGCGTCAGGGTTTTTGCCGAGCTGAAGCGTTGTTTGCCATCTGCAAAGTGGGTGATTTTGGGGACTGGTGACGGCACAGGTAGAGTCAGGGCCCTCGCGGATGAACTCGGCGTAGGGGATTCCATCATCATGCCGGGTGTACGCGTTGATGTCGCTCGTTTCTACTCGCTGTTCGATGCTTTCTTTATGCCTTCGCTGTACGAGGGGCTTCCTGTCTCTGCTGTTGAGGCGCAGGCTTCAGGGCTTCGGTGCGTATTTTCGACTGGCGTTCCTGAGGAAAGCGATATTACGGGCAGTGGCAGGTTCGTTGGACTTGATAGGCCTTCTGCTGAATGGGTATCCGCTCTTGTCGACACTCTTGCCCAGGGGCGTGATGACCGGGCGGCTGATAAATTGGCTTTGGCTGGGTACTCTGCAGAAACCAATGCAGAAAATTTAATGGAGTTTTACGAGGGGCTTCTGTGCAGACTATGACCTAGCTTATCAAATCTTCTTTTGAAGTATCGCTAATAGTGCTCGACCCTGGGCGCTAATTGCGTTAACTATTCGAGTAGTTGATTTACGGTGATTTTTCGCTCCTATTTAACAATCGCTCAATCGCGCGACATCGTGATGTTTCTGCGTTTGTTGCCAGCTGTTTGCGTCTGCACATCATTTTCTCTGTTGGATAATTGAACGGAGCTCTATATGGATTCTAGGCCCTTAATTAGTGTTGTTGTCCCAGTTTATAACGTTGTTGAATATCTCGAAGAATGCGTTAGCAGCCTAACGAACCAATCATTTGGAGACATTGAAATCATTCTTGTCGATGATGGGTCAACCGATGGCTCTTCTACGATGTGTGATGACCTTGAAAAATCCGATGAGAGAATCCGAGTCATTCATAAGGAAAACGGCGGTCTTTCTGATGCCCGTAACACGGGCATTCGATTCGCGACAGGCGAGTACTTGTCGTTCATTGATAGCGATGATTGGCTGAGTTTGAATGCATTTGCATGTTGTGTTCCTTATTTGAATGATTCTGACATCGTCGTGTTTGGAATTGTGAAAGAGATCGGTGGCGTGGTCGTTAAAGAACTCAAGCCGAGAACTACCGCTTCTCTTTCAAATGTTCAAGCATTAGAGCAGTTGAATTGCTTTGGAGGTATAGATGTTAGTGCGTGCAATAAAATATATAGGAAAACCCTCTTTAACGATATTGTCTATCCAGTGGGCAAGTATTGTGAAGACTGCTATACAACCTTTCGCATTATTGATTTAGCTAGTTCCATAGTTACATTGCCACATTCCTTTTATCACTATCGCATGAGAAATGGAAGCATCACTCATGCTGTGCCTTTTCATGAGGAATTTATTGAGGCAGCTCTAATTCAACTTGATTACTTTAAACGTCATCATCCAGAGCTTGTTGATGTTGCTTTTGGCTACTGTGGTTTTGCATATCTTACTAAGTTGAATTGTCTAATTAAATATGATGCTGATTGCAATGAAATTAAAAAAGTGTGTTCAGAATTAAGAAAATTCAATTCATCCATTCAGCATTGCAAGTCCATTCCAACGATCAAAAGGCTGCAGTTCGCCATCGCTTCGAGGTTTCCAAGTGCTTATTCGTTTGTATTTCGGAGGAAAGCGAAGTGAGTTTTCTAAATCGTAAATTAACGTTAGAGCCCGTGATTGCTGTCATTGTATTCCATGCGTGCATCCTCAGGGTTGTGTATATCGCTAACTATAATTCGTACGCGTTAGCAATGTGTCTTCCTGTTATCGCGTATCTATTGATTAACTATCGATCAATTCCCAATCGATTCTTTCGATTTAACTTGTTCGTAGTGGGTATGTGCTGCTTGATGCTGTTCTCTTCGTTGGTTAACTCTGGTTATAACTTTCGTGGTGCATTTTTGTTCGCATTAAAGGTGCTACTTCTGTTTTTATTTTTAGAATGTCAGTGCTCAAAGAACCGTCTCTTTGAGACGGCCCTGATTTTTTGCGCACTCTCTTATTTGTATTTGATTTTAGTGTACCTATCTGTCTGCCAAGACAGCCTGATTGCTTATAAAAACGGCCTAAATTATCTTGTTGGATCGAAGTTTTCTGTCAGCTATTTATCGATTTTTGCATGCGGAATGCTCATGTTTATTTGCCGACAAGAGTGTTTAAGCACGAGATTCCTTTCCAAGCTAATAATGCTTGCTGGATTCGCGTTCTCCCTTTTTATGACTAGCTTTGTTCACTGCAATACTGGTTCAATCGGATTGACGCTGTTTGGATTGTTTTGCTGTCTCAGGGTTTCAATTTCCAGGATTGTCTACAAGCCTTCGGTGGTTCTTACTGTCGCGTTGGTTTCAGCGCTTTCGCTTCTTCTATTTTCGGAAATTATTACTTCGAATGAAGCAGTTCGATCTTTTATTACCGACGCACTTAATAGGGACCCTTCTTTAAGCGGACGCACGTTGGTCTATAGTCGTGTTCTTCGATATGTTAGAGGGGGTTTCTTATTCGGCTACGGCTACAATTCCGTTTACGCTTTATTGGGCCAGTCTATTGCGATTAGTTCTGATTGGTTTGCCGCTGATGCGCAGGATGCATTACTCGAATATCTGCTGTATTTTGGCATTGTGGGCCTATTGTTTCTTCTGACATTGATTGCCTTAGTATTTTCGTCAGCCAAGCGATCGTCTGATTCGTGCCGCTATGGGAGCTTTCCTTTTGTAATAGCGATTTATGTATTTTTGATACTCGGATCTGCTGAAATAACAATTAATATGTATTTTTTTGCATTTCTTGCCTTCCTAAATTCGCTAACAGTCGATAACGAACGTGATGGAAATCCGGGTGAAGTAAATGGAGGTGGAATTCTTTATGGCATTTAATGGATGTATTGGTTTTAAGCAAATAGACCAATTCCGTAAGTCATATTCAACCCTTTCAAAGGCTAAACGCGCAACTTTTTGGATTACTTTCTGCAGCTTTCTGCAGAAAGGTATTTCCTTCATAACGTTACCTATCTTTACACGCCTTCTGTCTGTTGCTGACTATGGCACTGTCAGCATTTATTCGGGCTGGGAGTCCGTTGCGACGTATCTTGTAACGTTCGGCGTTACATACGGTGGTTTTAATAATGCAATGATCAAGTTTCGTGATGATAAGGAGGGCTATACCTCATCTCTGCTTGGTCTTATTTTGGTCATTGGTTTGATTTGGCTGCTTGTTTGTGTCACATTTTCAACATCAGTTGTAAACTTGGTTGGCTTGCCAGTCTATCTGATTGCTTTCCTTTTTATCGAAGTTATTTCGAGATCAGTTTATGACATCTGGGTATCTCGAATGAAATTTGATTACGAGTACAGGAAGATGGTCAAAGCTTCTCTTTTAATGGGGTTGTTATGTCCGATTGCTGCTGTCTCACTGCTTATTCTGGTGCCTAACAAAGTTGTGGGGCGTATCGGCGGCTTTATTCTTGTTGAGCTATTGTATGCAGTAATACTTGGAATTTCGCTTCTTAAAAAAGGCAAAGTCTTCTTTAACAAGACTTATTGGAAATTCACGCTCATTTTCAATATTCCGCTACTTCCGCATTATTTATCACAAGTGGTATTAAGCGCTTCTGATCGGATGATGATTGGACAAATGTGCAGCGCGGGGGATGCGGGTATCTACAGCATTGCTTACTCAGCAGGAATGTTGATGACCATATTTACTAACTCTCTGATTGCAACCGTGGTTCCCTGGCTATATCGCAGATTGAATGAAAGCGATTTTAAACGGATCTCTTCGATGAGTTACAAGCTGCTGTTGATTATTGCTGCGGTTATCTTAGGAATCGATATTCTGGCTCCTGATATTGTCACCATTTTGGCCCCAAAAGAGTACTCTGATGCCATGGGTCTAGTCCCAGTTATTGCTGCAAGTGTCTTCTTTATGTTTATTTACAGTTATTGCTCAAATATTGAGTTCTTTTATGAACAAACCAGGCTTGCAACGATTGCCTCTGTCTCTGCGGCTGGTCTAAATCTAATTTTGAATTATCTATTGATACCGGTATTTGGATATCGTGCTGCCGGATACACAACGTTGATTTGCTACATTTCTTTGGCACTATTCCATTATTTCTTTGCGCAGAGAGTAGTGAAAAAGAATAACGACACATATGTTTTCAACGGAGTTCAGATTTGGTCGATCGCCGCTATCTTTTGCGTCTCATCACTTCTGATTTCTTATTTTTACCACTTGGCGTTTCTGAGATATGCAGTGGTTCTGGCGCTTCTGATAATCGCTGTTAAATATCGTGATCTCATCTTGGTAAGGTTGAAGGAGTTTTTCTGATGCGTCCTAAGATTATCGTTTCGACAATTATTGATTCTCACAATTATGGAACGGTTTTACAAGCGGTGGCAACAAATGATGCTTTGATGCCTTATGGTGACCCTTGCTTTGTAGATTACTGCCGTCCCCAGTGGACGAGAAAAGGATGGAGGAGGGGCCAGCTTCGAAATCCGAACTTTCTTAAAGGTCTTTGCATGCTGGTTGCTAAATATCCAGTATGGATTAAGTCTGAAGGGGTTTTTCGCACCTTCGTGGAAAAGCACTTGAGATTGATTGATTCTGCACCGTTTATTAATGGTGGACACTTTGATATAAAGGCGGTGTATTGCGTCGGTAGTGATCAGACTTGGAATATTGAATGTAATAACGGCATTGATCCAGTATATTTCCTTCAGAACGTTCCGGATGATTGCAAAAAAATATCCTTTTCAGCAAGTTTTGGGCGCCCCGCTTTAGATGAAGCGGAGAGCGCTCTCACCAAGCCCCTACTTGAGCCATTTAGTGCAATTTCGGTTCGCGAAAGCTCAAGTGTTTCTATTCTTGAGAATATGGGACTTCGCGGTATTGCCCTAAAGGACCCTGTGTTGCTTTGTCGACCGGAACTGTGGCATGAGCTTGCTTCCCATGTCCCAGCCTCGACTGAGAGCTATGTGCTCGTCTATATGCTTAACCAGAATTCGGAGATGTGCTCTTTCGCCCGTAAGCTTGCTGAACGTGAGGGGATGCGGGCCCGTATTGCGACATTCAATCCTTTGAAGCGTGCTCCAGAGGGCTTGGAGGGTGTCTGTCTTCCTAAGCCGGAGGAATGGGTAGCTTTATTCCGCGATGCGTCGTATGTGGTGACAGACTCTTTCCATGGTACTTGTTTCTCACTCCTATTTGAGCATCCTATGATTGTGTTCGACCCGCCAAAATTCTCGGTCCGCCTTAAAGATGTGCTAGCTGACTTCGGCCTTGCCTACAGGCGCGTTTCCGAGGACTGCGATCCTATGCATATAGCCGCAGAGCCGATTAATTGGGATTCTGTCAGGACTAAAAAGGAAGAATTCTCCGGCGAGGCCAAGGCTTTCCTTGACGGTGTTTTCGGAGTTTCCGAGAGGGCTGATGTATGACTAATCTAGATAAGACCTGTCTTGCTGCGGTTGATGCGGACAAGGACGAACTCATGCTCTCTTCATCTGGTGGGGCTTTTTCCGTTCTGGCGAGAATGACGCTTTCCCACGGGGGCACCGTGTACGGACATGCTTTTGACGAGGGTATGCATGTTGGCTGCGTGCGCGTCGACAGCCTCGACGGTCTCGCAGTCCTTCGTGGATCAAAATACGTTCAGAGCGACATGGGCGATTCTATGTCGCTCGTTAGAGATGATCTGAAGGCTGGGCGCGAGGTTCTCTTTAGCGGAACGCCCTGCCAGGTGGATGGGCTGCTTGCGTTTTTAGGCGGGACACAGGATGGGCTACTTACGGTAGACATCGTCTGCCATGGAGTTCCGAGCCAATCGTTTTTTAGCGATTGTCTGAAGTGGGAGTTCGCTGGCAGTCGGTTGGATAGTGTCAGATTTCGCGACAAGCGAGAAGGTTGGGGTTGCGGAGGCGGTACTACTACTACTACTACTACCCCTGTTTTTCATAGGCTTGTTACGAGGGATAGGCCGTTTTCTCCCGAGATTTCGTTCTATTACAGACGTTTTCTTTCTGGCGACGTTTATCGCGAGAGCTGCTACCGGTGTCCTTATGCCGGTGGAGAACGTCCCGGAGACTTTACTATCGGTGACTTCTGGGGGATTGACGTTGACGCCTCGGGCCTTGATCCTAGGCACGGGATTTCCGTCATTATCGCCAATACTGAAAAGGCCGAAATGCTCATTCCTTATATAAAGGAAGAGACTGCTTGGGCGGAACGCCCGCTCGAGGAGGCTATTCTAGGCAACGATCAGCTTATGCACCCTACGTCGCGACCGAAGGCGCGCGACATCATACTGGATCGTTGGCTAGAGGAGGGTGTCGACGTACTTGAGAGCGAGTATCAACGCTCAGTTAAATTTTCATCTAAAAAGTGGCTCGCAAAGAGATCTGTTAAGAAATTCTTGAAAGGAGTGCTCGGCAGATGATGGAAAAGAGTATTCCTGTTTTGTTCGCGGACGACTCCGAATGCTGTGGTTGTGGCGCTTGCGTTGCCGTGTGCCCAAAAGGGGCCATTAACATGGCTCCGAACCGTTACGGGTTTCTGTATCCCAAGATCGAAGAAGATGCTTGTGTGCGCTGTGGTAAATGCCTTAGTGTTTGCAGGTTCAAGAAGAGGTTGAGGAATACTTCGAATTGTAAGTAATCCATAGGGGCAATAGAGGTGGAAGGAGTTCCAACAATGGGGATTAAACAAGCGATAAAAAAATTGTGATGGGACCAAAGGCTTCATCTCAGGATTATGTCAATTATCTCCGATCTAATGGTATGGTCATCGGCAACAACACCGTTATTTACTCACCGAATAATTGTGTTATTGATCAGACCCGACCTTGGATGATTGAGATTGGGGACAATGTTTCTATTACTACCGGAGTAACCATTCTGACGCATGGCTACGACTGGAGCGTTTTCAAAGGGATATATGGGGATGTTCTTGGTAGCGCTGGTCGCGTAAAGATTGGAAACAATGTTTTTATCGGCATGAACTCGACTATCCTAAAGGGTGTAACCATTGGCAATAACGTTGTGATCGGCGCGAACTCTCTTATTAATAAGAATGTTCCTGACAATTCTGTTGTCGTAGGCAATCCTCAACGTGTCGTTTGTGATATTGATTCTTACCTTGAAAAACGGCGTGCGGCACAGGTCGCTGAGGCGGCGGACCTTTATGGTTGTTGGAAAAGGAACTCATCAGATGGCAAACGGGGGGGGGTACCTCCGAAGGAGATTTTCTCCGAATTCTTTTGGCTTTTCGAGCCACGGACAGAGGGCAGTTTGAGCGACTCTTCGTTCGAGTCCGTAATGGAATTGCGTGGTACGCGCGAGCTTAGCTTTTCGAGGTTCATGCAACTTGAACCTGAATTCGATTCCTATGAAGACTTTATTGATTATCTCGAAGAGGCGCTTAGATGATTTACGCGTTCGCGTCGAAGACGTTGAGTAAGGATGGCCTCCTGGCGTCCGCTTATCGCGAAATAGCTTTCGTTCTAGGAGAAGTGCTGGTACCCAAGGTTCGGCGGCGAGGTCGGTACCGTCAAGATTCTTTCGCAAATTGATTTAGCCGTCCTCGGCTCCGTCCTCTTCTAGCCCTCCGTCTTTCCCCTCAGCTTGTCCATCTCCTCCAGTTTGAACATGTCCAGGTACCTCCTCTTGCCCCACTCGTGCTCCACTATGCACTTCGGTCTCGCCGTCACCAGCATGAGGGCCGAGTTGCCGTCCGGGAAGGTCCCGACGACCCTCGTCCTCCTCCTGATCTCGCGGTTGATCCGCTCGATCCTGTTGTTCGTCCTGATCCGGCCTAGCATACTCGCCCCCAGAGCTTGAGCACTACTTAGGTAGACCACAAGTTGTGCTCTGACTGCATGCTCACTAGGCTTCCGTTTGACGAAAAATCTTAGACTTCTGCGCTCCTCAAAAGTGTTGGGGAGTACTATTACCTCGGGCGTTCACTGCCTGGTGCATGACGTTAACATCCGCTTGTTGACCTTTCAATTTGGTCGATTGTTTATTGGGGGTTGCCATGCCGGTTAACCGATCTTTGGGTGCAAACGATAAATAACGTTCTTAAATTGTTGCTGAGTGAAGGACCAATGTTCCCAGTATTATTCACCTGTAGGGGCCGAGCATTTGGGCTCTTTTTGCTTTAGCACACCGTATTAGTACGAATGGGTTGTTCTTCTCTTATAAGGATGTTAATAATGAGTGATTCCATAGAAGACAGCAATCAGGAAGAGCTCGAATGGCTTCTATTTGAGCTTGATGAAGCCCGCGAAGACCAAAGAGTATCTTTGGATCATATTGTTCAGGTCCTTGTTGCCTGTATTGCTGCACTTGCCATTTTGTATTCTGTTGCGGCCGGATTTGGCGGTAATGAAAATACGATTCCCTGGAAGAATGAGGGAATCGCTACGATTGCAGCCTGTGTGATTCTTGTAGCGGGATTTTACGGCTCTAGCATTGGCCAGGAACGCATGTTTCGCTATCACTATATGGAAATGATTGAAGAGAGGATTTCTGAGATAGTGCCAACAGGCAATAGGACTATTGCGCTGGGCTGGAACCGGTTTTCCTCTCGCTTAATCACTGCCAACATTCATCACCTAACTAATAGGGGTGCGCGTAGGCACTATGTGCATTTTGCACTTGCGCTTGTATCGCTTGTCATCGGGTGCGTTTTGCTTTCTTTGCTATTGCTGCTTACCGTGCATAATAAATGGGTCAGGCTTCTACTGCCGCTGGTTGTTATGTCCGCTCTTATATATCTTTTGTACTGCTATTTCATAGCTACTGACTTTAGTCGGCTGACGTTTAATGAGATATTAAGCCTTAATGTAAATGGTGTGCCTAAGGAATATCGAGCGAGTAGTGGTGGGGTGTCTGAGGATAATAGGCCGGGTCACTATTTCTCGCAATTTAGAGGTAAATTCCTTCGTCTGTTGTACACGCGTCCTCGCGATTCAATGAAAAGCTTCTTTTATTTAGGTGGGGCTTTGTTGGGTACTTCCCTGGGAGGAGGCTATTCTCTTGGAGAGTGGTTCTTCCGGTTCTTCTTGCTTGTGTTTGTCGTTGACATCTGTGGCTACCAAGCGCGTTATCTCATCAATGATATTAGGGGCATTGCGGAGGATAAGACAAACCCGCAGAGTGCAGGCAGAAATAGGCTTCCATTGCTTGGCGGCGGTAATGAGCGACATACAATAATTGTTGCAATGCTCGTTGTCGTTGCCAAGGCAATTGCCGCTTTCTTGGTTTGTGCGACTATATGGGCAGACGGTGCCACGTTAAATGGTGAGCCGGTTCTCGGTGACCATTACCTTGCCTTTATTCTGGGCTTTGCATACGTTTTGGTCTTCATTATTGCCTGCTTTTATGAGAGCGCTAGGGCTAAAGCTGAGCGACATTGGAGTGAGTATGTCCGGCGCCATGATGGGTCGCCGGTTTTGCGTGGGATGAACCTATTCAAATCTGCGAAATACTTCGGATACATTGATTCTAGAGAGGAGTCGCGCTCGCATGACGTCTTTAAGATGTGTTTTGAGACTCTTAGGATTGTTCTTTATGGATATCCGCTACGTTTTTGTGTCGGTCTTCTTGCTTTTGATCCGTATTTATTCGGACTCGTGTCCGGTGGAATTTCGGAGTTTCCTTATAGGGTAGGCATGCTGCTTCTCTTGATTGTTGCCTGCGCCTTGTATGGTTGTGCCTTTGTTTATATTACCTGGAGCTATGAGGCGTCTGCGGCCAAGAGGGCTTCTGCTATGAGCTGGCTGCAATTAAAGAAAGATGCTAAGGGGGTTATTTCGCCATCTATCAAGCAACCTCATGTAGTTGAATTCAAAAAGCCCCATATCGCGTATCTGGGCTATCGGCTAGGTTTGAGAGCGTGTGACCTTTACCCGCTGCGGGTGCGGTGGAGCTTGATTGAGCCTTGGAACTGGACAGCATTGCTTGCGGTCCTTCTTTTGCACTGGTTCTCCATTTGGCTTCTTCCCTGCTATTATTCATTTTTCTCCTTGGGATTAAGTGTTGTATTGTTTGCTTTGGCTGATTGTGTGCCCAACAAGGGTGTTCTTAGCATGGTTTTCACTGTTTCAATTGTTTTGATTCTTCTTGAGTGCGTTGCATTGGTCGCCTCGCTTGTCTGTTCTGATTTTTACCTATCTGTTATCGAATTCCTCATGCGCAACTATTTGCCCTATGGGTTTATCGAGACTGCCCAAGATGGATCGCTGTTCGTCGGAGAATGGTTTGCTCAACTATGCTTAAGGCCCTTGATCTGGATTTCCCAGTCTCCGTATAACGCTCTTGCAATGACTGTCGTAGCGGTCATTGCCCAAACGTTCCTCGCGATTTATGCACTGTTTAGGAACATGAACTACTACGACATGAACGCACCGTTTCTTGAGAACTTCTTCAACACCGTTAAGGCTGCGGCGCTGAAGCTGTGCACAGCAATCTTGGGCGAACACGCGATGCAGGTGCTGCGCAAGAAGAAGGGGAGTGGCGATGAGGTGCAACCCTCCGCGAGTAGCGACTGAGAATAGGTCGAGAATGGGCGACTTGCTGTTTCGCGCGCATCGAACGGTCCAGGCCAGTTCAGTTGTAAGACGTTGGCGATATAAACTATTGAATCGAGCGCTGTAGCGACCGATTTCTCGTCCGCACAATTGGTCCGCGCCGCTTGTTATTCTATGGATCTACTCAATCATTAGGAGGTTCTATGGATGCAAATGAGATGGACGCCGAGGTCATTGATCGTGACCGTATTGAGGTGTTTGTTAGCTCTTCGATGAGCGATGAAGGCGATTTTAGCTGGCAGCAGCTGAGGGATGAGCTTAATCGCGCTTTGTTGAAATCGGATATCTTTAAACCCTTCGCAATCGAGTCCCATGCGAGCATTGAGCCATCATCGTCTTATTATCTTAATCGCTTAGTACAGAGCGATATAGTGATTGGAATCATACGGTCAGAATTGAGGCCAGGAACTAGTAAAGAGCTATATCGGGCTATCCAGCTCAGAAAGCCACTCATTCTCGTTAAGCTTGAAGGCGAGACATCGTCGGATATCGAGTCTCTGTTTCGTTATGTTAGGGAAATGGATGCGTGCACATATGTCGAATTGCCGAGTGATTCAGGTCTCGTTTCTTATCTGATGGATCAGCTTAATAATGTGATGGTAGATTTGTTTCACAATCGACGATTTGAAATTGAAGATGGTAAGCCGGCAGTTTTTGCAGACATTGCTCCGATCTCTATTCCCGAAGATGTTCTTGATGCTTTTGGCGCTTCTGTCGCCTTGATTTCAAAAAAATTTAACTACCATGCTGAATGGCTTGAGAGAAAGTCTGACAATCCTCACCTGTTCTTTCTTGGTGAGAAGGCGGTTGAGTGGCTACTTTATGGCACCCCCTTTTCGGTCGGTGCATTCAAGGCTGGCATTCTAGAGATTATGAAAGACAGCGGCATTCCCAGAGACACTCTTTCACTAAGGCTTGACGCCCTCGATGCTTCTATTGAAGGTCGCTATTCCAGGTGCTATGAATTACTTCAACTTGCTTGTGATTCAATAGAATCGAAAGATTGTTGGGCTTATGGTAATTGTTTAATTGACAAGCGGACTGTCGCTGGCATGCTTTCCGAATATGGATTCGGCACCCAGTGGTCAATTCAGAAACAAATTGATTCGCTCTCCGCTCCAGCCTATATTCCCCTTGCGCTTAAGTTCGAAGAGGAGGTGGGGACTGCTGTCTTAAACGCTTCGAGAGAGGCGAGGGCGGTTAATCCTTACACAACGATTCGACATGACGCTAGCCTTGCTTCCGTCATGTCGAATATATCGTGTTTGTTATTTAGTTCAATATTATGCGGGAGCATATCGAGCGCCTTATATTCTCGCAGCCTGCTTGCTAATTCGCTTATCGACTACTCCTCTATTTACAATCGGCCCGAACTTGAGCTCGAGGGAATTAAGCTGCTTGTTCTTCAGGGGGATGCTAAGGGCTTCGAGAATAGGTTTGCTTATAAGAGCGATGGTTTAAGGTCATATCTCCCCTCGTGTGCCGAGGAACTGTGGCATCTGACTACTTTAACGGCCCAGGCATATCGTCCGAGTATGATTTCCGTCGTCATTAAGGAGTGTGCGCCTTATTTTTCGGATGATACTATTTGCGATGCTTGGAACACGTTAAACGTTGCAGATGATTTTCGGCAATGTGAATCAAAATGGATTAAGGCGATCGGCATGATCAAGATGCGGGTTGATGAGAAGTCGCTTGTAAGCCTACTTTGTCAGGTTGTCGATCAACATTTATATACAGTCGCTTCTGATGTTTCGAACGTTATTGGCGGAATGGATTTAGACAAAATCGACAAAGAGCTCGTTGATCAACTGGGCAGTAGCCTTAAATCGAATTCTGATGAACTGCTTAAATACAATTTCTCTGCTGGCGTTTTCGGATGCGTTGAGAAGCGTTGTGGCTTTTCTATTTTGAGCGAAGAACAAGTGGGGCATCTTTCCACTGTTGAGCGGGGTTGTTATTTAGACAACAAATCTCCAGCATGCAATGCGGAAACGGCTTGTATCGATGAATTGCGCAGGCAATTCGACTCGAATAATCGTTCTGATTTTCACGCAGGGTTTTCCATTCGTCCCTCTTCTTTGCTATGTCGCTCACTCGATGATGTCCCTTCTGAGTCATTTAACGCATCCTTGGCTGGCGTGCTGGAGCATTGTCTTAAAGGGCTTCCGACATATCAAGGATCACCCTGCTCTGCAGGAGAGGCTATGTCCGTATTAAATAAGTTTGTATGTTGTTGCGTGCGCGATGGAAAGGCACTTCCCGTCGGTTGGACGGATTTAATTTCTGAACTTCCGGATGAGTGGCCCGAAGACCCGGTATTTAGAGAGCCTATATCAATGGACTCATGTGCATGGTCTGTAAGATGCTTAGCTCTAAAAGTTGCTACCGGCTTTGCAACAGACATAGAGTTCCTGACATTTGGTATTAAATTTGATGCCCTTACAGCCGCCGGTCAGCGTGCGTTTTTAGAAGTACTTGAGCAGCTGATTGTTTGTAATGCTATCTGCGATCAATACCGTGGCGTCGTTTCTGCAATCTGTTCGAGCGTTATGCTTAGTGAGGACTCTGCTGTGCGTGAACTATTGCTTGATAGCGTTGCTGCAGGCTATCGTAGATGGGAAGCGAGCTCTTTTAGCGATTTGGCGTTTCAATCGTTACACGATGTTTCCCCTAATGTTGCATTTAAGCTTGTGCGCTTATGCAAGGAGGGGAAATTCGATGATGCTACTCTCGAGCAGAAGTTACTTGGTGAGCTCTCGAGTGATTCCAACTGGTTTATTCGCTGGCATGTTGCGAATGACTAGACGGAGGCTGCCTTCCTGAGCAGCTGCCTGTTCGAGCATTGCTTAATATCGCGATGCGGCACCGCCGATGACGCGTTTGAGCACCGGAGCTAACGTGGACTTCGGTGCTCTTTTGCTGCGGCGCCTGATTGATAGCACCGATTTCGGTGCCTATTTGTTGCTATCAGCCGACCTCGCAGCGCTGGCGTATGTCGGTCTCGCTCAGATTGGTGATATCGGATTGACGGACCCTGAGTTTTCCCTTAAAGTAATCGTTGTAATGAGGCCTTGCGACGGTACGTCCGGCTTGGTCCGTGGGAACCGCCGAAAGGCGGTTTTCGCGTTTAAGGGGTCCAAATGGATAAACCATTTAAATCTATTGATGAGCAGATTGCTATTCTTGAAAGCCGTGGACTCGAATGCGATAACAATACTCGTTTAGTTTTGGAGCGCGAGGGATACTATCCGGTTATTAACGGCTACAAGGATTTATTTCTCGACCAGCGCGGAGATTCTTGCCACGAGCTATTCGTAAAAGGTACGAAGTTTTCTGATATATATCGTTTATTCGAATTTGACCGTTCATTGCGTCTGCTCATGTTTGAGTACTTTAACAAGGCGGAAGCGATTCTTAAAACCGTCTGTTCTTATCGTTTCGCAATGGCCCATAAAGATAGCCCGGAGGCATACCTGGATAGAAGATCCTACCGTGCCGATGCTGGTTATCGAAAAAAGATCGACATGCTTATTGGTGATTTCGAGAAGGTGCTGTGTAGGTCTCAAAAATGGAAAAGCGATTATAAAAGGGACTACATTCGGCATTATGAGAATAATCACGACAATACGCCGGTATGGATTCTTATGAATTATTTGATGCTTGGTCAGGCATTCAAGTTCTATGAGTTTCAGCCAGAAAGCATGAGAAATTCCATTGCCAAGTCGTTTTCTGATCTTTATTCCGAGACGCATGAAGTCGATAAGCGCATCAACCCGCGTAGGCTAAGACTTGCATACGATCATATTAAAGATTTTCGAAATATCTGTGCGCATGACGAACGTCTATTCTGCGCCAGGGTGTCTCCGTCTCACGATGTCAATCTAGTAGGGGTTTTAAGCGATCTTGAGCTAGTGCTGACTGAGGATGACTATAAGATGTTACGATGAAATATACTGCTTGATGCACTTAAGTTGAGCGACGAGCTCAGCAACGATGCCAGCGCAAAGGTGCTTTTCGCTATGGGTGTTAACGATTTATCGAGTGTGTTTCCTAAGGAAATATTGGGGTCGTAATCGACGCGAGCGATGAATTTACTCTACAAGTTGGATGCGCATAAGATTGCGCAGAGCGGGCGGGACGTTGCCCATTGGTGGCGTCCCGCCCGCGCTTCGTTGGCTATACGTGATGCGGTAGCTCCAGCATGAGGCCGTCTTCCGCTTCCTCGAGGCACGGCACCGAGACCTTTTAGGAAAAGTCCGCGAGGCTGCAGCCTAAGTCCAGTTCCGCATGGTCGTATTTTTCAATTTTGCAGCCAGGGTGATTCTCGTCTGGTAAAAGACGACATTCGACCGGTCGCGACCCGATGATTCGATACTCCTGCTGATATGCGTACTTGAGCGTTTTGATAACGAGATTGTGCGGGATGCCCACAAAGATCTCGCGTATCAGTTTTGGCCCGGGTACGCCGTAGGAGATGGGACCGTGGGCGTAGGTGCTTCCGTCGTCGGTGGTGTGTCTGTCGGCGAGGCGCGCGAAGCTGGCGTACTGCACAATGCCGATCCATCCGTCTTCGCATCCGAACTCCTGGATCATGCGTTTCGGGATTTTCACAGTGTTGTTGACGATATCGTTCTCGCGGACCGTGTGCATGCAGTAGATGGGCTGGCAGGCATTTCTGTAGAGGCATGCCCTGGGGCCATGCTTCTCTGGGGTGTTGCGTTTGCATATGAATATAAGGAAATATAATAGATAGCAAATAAAAACGGGAGAAAGCAACGATGGTTTGTGTTTGCTATCGTCGCGCTATTCATACATGGATCGGAGATTGATCACGGATGCCTGATTACAATTTCTACTACGACGAAAGTCAGCATAGCCGCTCACTCAATCTCGAGACCATCAAAGCCGATGAATTCTACGATGGATTTGTTGTTGCAATAGTAGGGTGGGACTCCCAGCGGGAATCCGATTTAGCTGCTCAGTATTGTGAATTCGAGAAAAAGTATCTTTCTCCAAACGCTAAAGAGTTAAAGAGCACTGGTCTTAAAAAGAGCCATTTCAAATATGGATTTAAATCTCTATCTCAACACAACGCGCGCTTGATCAGTGATTATCTCGACCTGTTTGATAAAGAAATGTATGTCTATTGTTCCTTCTCAAGTAAGGTCGAATTGCTTGTCGATAGACTGTTGAGCCAATATCAAAACCAGTCCTGCTTTAATGCCGATCTAATGAAGTACTCTCTTGCAAAGCTATTGGTTCAATATAGGCCCCTCGAAGTAGTTGAAGCGATATACCAATCGCCTAACGATTTTCTAGACGCTTTACGGGACTTTCTCCTAAATAGAATCGAAGATGACAAAGCGAATCCCGAACTTAAGCGTGCCGAAATGGATCAATGCAGATCGATTTTGGAAGTTATGGACCACGTGATGCCGCTGGATGATTATCAGTGGGAATACTATTCGCCTCTTGCGGGATTCGGACTATATCTGAGCGAGCATAATGAGATCGATAACTGCACGCTTATCATTGATCAAGAAGAGAATACTAGAGCTGCTGCAGAACGGCTTGGCTTTGATGGGGTGCGTGAAGCTGATTCTTCTGAGTGCTTCGGTGTTAGAATGGCTGACATGCTTGCTGGACTAGTGGCAAAACTCATGAAAGCTATTCGTGATGAACTGACCTATCGGTCGCGAGAAGATGAGATTAAAAAGAACCTTTTTGATGCGGAGTGGTTCAACCTAAATGATGATCGACTCGAACTATACAAAAAGCTATATCGAGTGTTGATTCAGTATGATAAATGTTGGTACAAGGTTTATGGTAGCGGTTTCTCTGATGACCTTGTCGTTTTAATTGCGCTGCTAAAGTACCTTGACTGTTTCGATGGTGCCGCTCAGCTCCACGAACTTGGTACTAATAACGCGGAAAGATTCAACACCTTCTGCTGCAACAGTCTTTCGGAGCATTTTCATGTGCTAAGCGATGACCCTTTGCATACGGGCGATTTGAGCGATCCTAAAAACTATTCCGCCCCCGTCTTAGGATCACCGATCGGCCCAGAACATATAAGGTGATGGATGTAATGTTTGGCGAAGATGGGCCTCCTATGGCTTTGGTATCTGAGAATGGTTGCGAAGCTGCTTGTCTGCTACCTGCCGACCTTGCTGGATGGGTCGGTATGGTGCTTTCCAGGGATGACTGCAAAGATTTATTGATCCCAGGAAACGTGAGATTTCAGTATTTTCAAGGTCGATTCTGCGCCGATTTTTTATAGAAAGAGAGATTAGCGTTTCTAAGAGCTTAAGAAGGGAGTCGTGGCTGATTAAACTGAAGAGCCAATGTGTGCCAGCGCCCTGTATTTCATTTGCTCACTAGGACAATTTTATTGCGTAGGGGGTTATGCCTGCCTATGCGTTTTGCTGGGCGGGCCTTCTTATGCTGTGGGTGCGGATGGCCTTACCATCGCGGGGCAGACCTACGACGAGCCGGGTGTCTCGGGCCCCGGCTGGGCGGCGCACGCGTTGTTGCTGCTAGCGGCGGATCGGGCGAGGACTGCCGCTTCTTTGGCGTGTACGCCTCCGATGGCCAGTTTGTTGTGGATGCCCATTGGGTGGATGCGACCGGCGCCAGCGCGGGCGTTGCCTGCAAGAGCGGCTCGCTTACGTCTACACTGTTTGTGTCGCCGACGGGTGGGGCCTTTGGTAGCTCCAGCGTGATTGACGTCAGTGGGGTCGTTGCTCAGCATGTGGTAATTGAACCCACCGGTGGCAATCCCGCGGGGGATACAAAGCTCGGTAGCGAAGAAAAGCCCGGTGATGAGACCAAGCCCATCGAAAACCCGCCCCCCACGCCTGATTCGTCGCCCAAGTCGGACACCAGGCCCGCGCCCACGTCCATCAAGACGCCTGCGACCAAGACCACCAAAAAGACCAAGCCCGCAACGACGCAAGCCGCCGCGCTCCCTAAGACCGGCCACGGCGACTGGGCGGTTGCGTGCCTTGCCTTCGTCTTCCTAGGTATGTTATTGGTCACCATAAAAGTTTGGGCTCTTCGCTGGGGGCCTTATGTGCCAATGTAGTTTCTACTGCCTCTTTCCCGCATTTCTCTGAGTCAGTAATGCAGATTGCTTGAACTCGGCTTGGGGCTTGCCATGTATTTGAATTTGGCTAAACTTAACCTATAAGTTAACCACATTTGGTTTTATCTGAGGCGGAGGGGGTGGCCTTTGGTTAGTGACTATGAACTTGTCGAATATGCTGATCCCGAGGGACGACCTTTTTGGGAACTAACCACCTCCCCTGAGAACTCTCAATTTCAGAAGATGATGTCTGATCCTAAAACGAAGTTTACCGCCCGTAAAATGATCAATCAGATTTCAAAAGTCTATGACTACGGGCTAAAGGATGTCAGTGGAACGTCAAAGCTTCGATGTATCGAGCCTAAGATTGGACTATACGAACTCAAGGGTTTTGATGGGGTTAATCGAGAAATGGTCTACGCGATTTGCCAAGGCGTGGACAAGATTGTTTTGCTTTTTTGGTTTAAGGGCCATCAAGGCTCGGGAAATATTTCCAAAGAAATTAAACGCGCAAAACAGTTGGCCCCGATAGCAAAGCAGCTTTTGAAGTCATAGCGTCGGCTTTTTTGCCCGCTTACGAAACGGAGACTTGTAATGGTTAAGGTCGATTTATCAGACTTTTACGCGGAAACGGAAACGAGCGAAACCCGTGCCTATGAGCACGCACTAGATATTGAGTTTATTGTTCATCGCGAGATGCAGCGCTCGGGCTTGAGTAAAAGTGAGCTGGCAAAGCGTATGGGCGTGAGTCTTCAGTCGCTTTCGAAATTGTTGAATTCTCAGCCCAACATGACGCTGAAAACAATCGCAAAGTTTGAGCTTGCGTTGGGTATCAAAATCATTCCTCAGGTCATTTCCAGTTATTCGAATGAGGCGCCGTTTTCTTCGTCTAATAATTCTGTCCGAGAACAATGGTCTTCATTTAACAGCGACTGCTCGGCGAAACGATTGAACTTTGAGATGATTCCGGGAGGTTTGGCTGCATGAGCAAGGATTTCATTGCGCCTATTCAGGTTGTTCATTTGTTTGTTGTCGACTCAACTTTTCATATCGAGAATGAGCCCTCCCAGAATATGGATTTAAAAGTTGACGTTAGCTATCAGGACGTCCATCTATTGAGGAACAAGGCGGGCGAGCGTGCAGACTTAAAGCTGTATGTGTGTGGCAGTCTGATTGATAGGGACGATGCAAAGGAAAAAATGCGCGCTGATGTGACGGTTGCTATTTCGGTGTCAACAAAAATGCCGTTCGACATTTCAGACGATGAAGCGCGCCGTTATCTTCTCTCTAATGCGATTTCCATGGCGTATGGTCACGCTAAGAGCTATCTGATGGTCGTTACTGGACTTTCGCCCATGGGGGCTTTGACGCTGCCGGCAATTCTTCCTTCGGAATTGGCAGCGGACAGCGATGCATCTTTCCAAAGTGAGTAAGTTGTTCTCGAGTTGGATTTTGCCTGCCGCTGTGTGCAAATGTAACGGGGTGCCGAATCGGTAGTCTGACTGATTCGGCATTTATATTTCGAAGTTTCTAGTTGAAGCCCTGCGATGCCCGTGCTGCGACAGCTAAATTGACCGTGACGTCCCGTCTTGCGACACGCATGTAGCTCCGCACGGGTATCATGGTGAAAGCGATTTCAACGACAGGGGTGCTCGTGGTAAAGATGAAAGATGTGGCCGAGCTGGCGGGCGTTTCGAGCGCCGCCGTCTCGCGCTACCTCAATGGTGGGTATATCTCGGCGGACAAGGCCGAGCGCATTAAGCAGGCGATTGAGCTGACCGGATACGTGCGATCCAGCCAGGCTCGCGCGCTGCGAACCGGTTCCACCAAGCTCATCGGCGTCATCGTGCCTAAGATTAATTCCGAGTCGGTGAGCCGCATTACGGCGGGCATCGGGCAGGTGCTTGGCCGCCGCGGCTACCAGATGCTTCTTGCCAATACCGATAACGTCCCCGATCGCGAGCTCGAATACCTCGATTTATTCCAAAACCATCCGGTCGATGGCATTGTGCTGGTGGCAACTATGATTACCGGCGAGCATCGCCGGGCGATTGAGTCGTGCCGTGTGCCCATTGTGTTGATCGGCCAACATGTCGAGGGCGCGGCGTGCGTCTATCACGACGATTACGAGGCCGCTTTCGAGCTGGGTCAGGCACTCGCGAAGCGTGCTGAGGGCAAGATCGCCTACATCGGAGTCACCGAGGAAGACCGCGCCGCCGGTTATGACCGTCGTCGTGGTTTTGAGGCCGGCTTGCGCGCCGCGGGCGTGGCACTTGATCCGAGCCTGATTTGCCAGGGGTCCTTTACGCTCGACTCGGGCTATCGCGCTGCACGCGAACTGCTCTCCGTCGATCCCGATGTTTCGTTTATCGCGTGCGCGACCGATACTATGGCGGCCGGCGCCCTGCGCGCTCTTGACGAGGTTCGCGGCATGGGCGAGGGTGTGCGTCGCGTGAGCGGTTTTGGCGACAACGCATTTTTGCGCGCGCTGACGGGCGGCATTCCCACCGTGCATTACGGCTACCTGACCAGCGGCGTCGAGGCGACTAATATGTTGCTCAATACGCTCGATGGCGTGGAGGGGGAGAGCGGTTTAAAGACGCTCAAGCTCGGCCATCAGCTGATGAATGCCTAGGCTTACGTGATCTACCGCGCGCTCAACATTTAGGCGTTCAGTCGCCTATCGGCGCTATACTGCAGCCGTTGCCCACGATGCGGGGAACACCCGCATCGTGGGTTTTTGTTTTGAAGGGACGGTACCGCATGGGCGTACAGCAGCTAGAAGAGGCCTGGGCTTTGAGGACCGGTGCGCGTGAGGCGCGGTTGCTTGCGGCCCCGCATGTGCCGGCAGCGCTGTCGCAGCTGGGGATTGTGCGTCCCGGTGACCGCTTGGTGGCCTTTGCGGACGACTTTGCCGATGCGTTTGCGTGCGGCTTTGATGGCTGCGATGTCGCGCTGGTGGGCTCGCCGTCCGCCGAGGCGTTTGCCGCTGCGTCCGAGGGCTTTGATGCTTCGTTTGATGCCGAGGGTCCGCACCTGTGGTGGTTTGTGAACTCCATCGGCGGGTTTGGTCTGCGTGTGCCCGATCTGCGCGCTCTGGGTCGGGCGGCGCGTGAGGCCCATGCGCTGCTGGTTGTAGACAACACCGTGGCGTCGGCTTTTGGCTGCGATTCGCTGCGGCTGGGTGCTGCGCTGTCGCTCGAGGCGCTCGATCGCGTGTGCGCCGGCAAGGCTCCGCGCAAGCTCGTTGCCGCTTCGGTGGCGCGTTCGCAGCTCAAGCGCCATCATGTGGATGCTGCTGCCGAGTGCGCGAATGCGTTGTTTGCGGGTTGCCGTGCTTTGTCACTCGACCTTTCTACCGAGGAGGCGGGTGTGCTGGAGCGGGGGCTGGACACGCTCGATGCCCGCATGCAGGAGCATTTCGACCGCGCCCGTGCGCTGGCCGAGTATCTGGCCGCCAACGAAATGGTGCGCAACGTGCGCTATCCCGGGCTGAGCTCGCATCCTGACCATGCTGTTGCAACGGGAATCCTGGAGCACGGATTTGGGCCAGCAGTTGAATTTGACCTTATTGAGCGTAGCGCGGGAGAGCTGTTCGATGCTTTGCCGGGGGAGTTTCGCACATCGCCCGCCGGCGGCTCAACGACGCGCCTCTCTGCTCCGCGAGGTAAGCAGGGGAGCACCATCCGCCTCTTCGCCGGCACCGACAACCCCCTGGTCGCGGCAGCCACCCTAGACAACGCCCTCCGCAAGTAGCTAATTTGGGACGGGGCTTTTTTAGCTACCCAATGTCATTTTTTGCTATGAGTCAAGAATGCTCTGGATGGTAGCTAAAAAAGGCCCCGTCCCAAATTGGCTACTCTTTGATGCTGGCGATGAGGGCGTCGGCTTTGGTGGCAATGACTTGGTTTATGTCGGCCTGCAGCTCCTCGTAGACCGCTATGGCGCGCTCGCCGGCAGGCGTGAGCGTGGATCCGCGGGCGCCGTCGCGCTCGATGAGTTTGCATCCCAGCTGCCCTTCGGCTTCGTTCACAATGCGCCAAGCCTTGGAATAGGCCATGCCCATGCTTTTGGCGGCGCGGTTGAGCGAGTGCTCGCGGGCAATACCCTGCAGCAACAAGACGCAGCCGTGACCAAACACGCCCGGCAGATCTTTGTCGCACGCTTGAATGACCAACTTTGCCGTCGTCTTGTACTCCATGTGCCTTACGTCTCCCCGCTAAAGCGTTTGCTGGGCAAACGCAAAGCGTGCGTCAAACCCTCGTGTGCTCTTCTTAAATCATGCATTGTAGCAGTCAAAGTGCGTTAAGATACTTCCCCAGTATTGGGCGCCCAAGGTTGGGCTGGGTCCTACGAGGCCTGCAGCCGACCGGTCGCATGGAAAAAGGAGAAACATGGCTACGTTCTTTCCCGGTGAGTCCCACACGTTTTCGGAGTATCTGCTGGTCCCTGGCTACTCGTCCTCGCAGTGCATCCCCAACAACGTCTCTCTCAAGACGCCGCTAACCCGCTTTAAGCGCGGTGAGAAGCCGGCAATCACCCTGAACATCCCCATGGTTTCCGCCATCATGCAATCCGTCTCGGGCGTCGACATGGGTGTCGCGCTCGCTACCGAGGGTGGCCTGTCCTTCATTTACGGTTCCCAGAGCGCCGAGTCCGAGGCCGCTATGGTCAAGGCCGTCAAGGATCACAAGGCCGGCTTCGTTCAGTCCGATTCCACGCTGACCCCCGACATGACCATGGAGCAGGTCATTGAGCTCAAGGAGAAGACCAGTCACTCCACTATGCCGGTCACCGACGACGGCACCCCCAAGGGCAAGCTCCTGGGCATCGTCACCAGCCGCGATTATCGCCCCAGCCGCGATGACCATCAGAAGAAGGTCTCCGAGTTCATGACCCCGCGTGAGCAGCTCATCGTGGGCGACAAGAACATCAGCCTCAAGGTTGCCAACGACGTCATTTGGGACAACAAGCTCAACGCCCTGCCGATCGTCGACGACAACGATCACCTTATGGGCATCGTCTTCCGCAAGGACTACGACAGCCACAAGACCAACCCCAACGAGCTGCTCGATAACGACAAGCGCTACATGGTCGGCGCCGGTATCAACACCCGCGACTATGCCGAGCGCGTGCCGCTGCTCATCGAGGCCGGCGCGGATGTCCTGTGCATCGACTCTTCCGAGGGCTTCAGCGAGTGGCAGAAGCGCACCATCGAGTGGATCCGCGCCAACTACGGCGAGGACGTCAAGGTCGGTGCCGGCAACGTCGTCGACGCCGAGGGCTTCCGCTTCCTGGCCGACTGCGGTGCCGACTTCATCAAGGTCGGTATCGGCGGCGGTTCTATCTGCATCACCCGCGAGACCAAGGGCATCGGCCGTGGCCAGGCCACCGCGCTGATCGATGTCTGCCGCGCCCGTGACGAGTACTACGAGGAGACCGGTGTCTACGTGCCCGTGTGCTCCGACGGCGGCATCGTCTACGACTACCACATGACGCTCGCCCTTGCCATGGGTGCCGACTTTATGATGCTGGGCCGCTACTTCGCCCGCTTCGACGAGAGCCCGACCGAGCGCGTCAACGTCAACGGTCAGTACATGAAGGAGTACTGGGGCGAGGGTTCTGCGCGTGCCCGCAACTGGCAGCGCTACGACCTGGGCGGCGCCGCGAAGCTCAGCTTCGTCGAGGGCGTCGACTCCTACGTTCCCTACGCCGGCTCCCTCAAGGACGGCGTGGGCGGCACGCTCTACAAGGTCAAGTCCACGATGTGCAACTGCGGTGCCCTCTCGATCCCCGAGCTCCAGGAAAAGGCACGCCTGACCCTGGTCTCCTCGACCTCGATCGTCGAAGGCGGAGCTCACGACGTCGTAGTCAAGGACTCCCAACAGAGCGTAACGTATCGATAAGATAAGACCTGCACATAAAGGTTGAGCCTCAACCACGTTATTTAGATAAAGCGAGATGCCTGCAAGTCGCAGGCATCTCGCTTGTTGTATTTGCTATCATCAGTCAAGTTAACCTTAGGGTCGGGCGGCTTAGCTTTGTTCGCTACAAGTTCCGCACGCAAAGAAGAGCACTTAATGTGCTCTTCGTCTTGCGCAGGACTGTCCGCAGTAGCGAACAAAGCCAAGCCGCCCGACCCCAGCTAAGATTAAAGGAGCTGATATGTGCGATTGCACAGATCATAAGGACGAGATCCCTGCTTACGACGCACAGGCCATTGAGTCCAAGTGGATGAAGGCCTGGGAGGACTCCAACCTCTTTGCCGTCGACACCGACGACAGCAAGCCCAAGAAGTACGTGCTCGAGATGTTCCCGTATCCGTCGGGCGACCTGCACATGGGTCACGCGCGCAACTACACCATCGGCGATGCCATGGCCCGTCAGGCCCGCATGCGCGGCTACGACGTGCTGCATCCCATCGGCTTTGACGCCTTTGGCCTGCCCGCCGAGAACGCCGCCATCAAGCACAATACGCAGGCTGCCGCCTGGACGTATAAGAACATGGACCAGGCACTCGCCACGATGAAGCGCATGGGCTTCTCCTACGATCTGGATCGCATGGTCAAGACCTGCAGCCCCGACTACTACCGCTGGGGCCAGTGGATCTTTGAGAAGCTGTGGGAAAAGGGCCTGGTCTACCGCAAGAAGAACCCGGTCAACTGGTGCCCCACCTGCAAGACTGTTCTGGCCAACGAGCAGGTCACCGAGGGCAAGTGCTGGCGCTGCGGCACCGAGTCCGAGAAGCGCGACCTTGAGCAGTGGTACTTCAAGATTACCGAGTACTCTCAGGAGCTGCTCGATGACCTGGAGAAGCTCCCCGGCTGGCCCGAGCGCGTCAAGCAGATGCAGGCCAACTGGATCGGTCGTTCCGAGGGCGCCGAGGTCGACTTTACCCTGTGCGACCAGGATGGCGATCCCATCGAGGGCGACGAGGGTAAGATCACCGTCTTCACCACGCGTGCCGACACCCTTTTTGGCGTCTCCTTCTTTGTCCTGGCTCCCGAGTACGCCGGCCTGCATGAGCTCGTTGAGGGCACGGAGTACGAGGAGGCCGTCACCAAGATCGTCGAGGACTCCAAGCATATCTCTGCCGTCGAGCGTGCCCAGGGCACCCTCGAAAAGCACGGTGCCTTCACGGGCCGCTATGTGGTAAACCCGGTCAACGGCGAGAAGGTCCCTGTGTGGGTTGCCGACTACGTCGTTGCCGACTACGGCACCGGTGCCGTCATGGCCGTTCCCTGCGGCGACCAGCGCGACTTTGAGTTCGCCCGCAAGTACGACCTGCCGATCGTGCCGATCATCCTGGACGATGACGACCGCGCAGCCGTCGAGGCTAACGGCGAGACTATCGATACCTTCCATGCCGAGACCGTCGACTGGGATTGCGCCCATGCTGCCGGGGGCACGCTCGTCCAGTCCGGCAAGTACACCGGTATGCGCGGCGGCAAGCACTCCGAGGGCGAGGCTGCGATCGTGGCCGACCTCGAGGCCATGGGCTGCGGTCGTCGTAAGGTCGAGTTCCGTCTGCGCGACTGGCTCATTTCCCGCCAGCGCTATTGGGGCAACCCCATCCCGGCCATCCACTGCGAGCACTGCGGCATCGTGCCCGTGCCCGAGGATCAGCTGCCGGTGACGCTGCCCGAGAACCTTGACCTGGGTGCCGGCGAGACCCTTGCCGAGTGCAAGGAGTTCTATGAGACCACCTGCCCGGTCTGCGGTCGCCCGGCCAAGCGCGAGACCGATACCATGGACACCTTTACCTGCTCCAGCTGGTACTACCTGCGCTATACCGACCCGCACAACACCGAGCTGCCCTTCTCCAAGGAAGCCGCCGACCGTTGGATGCCCGTCGATAACTACATCGGCGGCATCGAGCACGCCATTCTGCACCTGCTCTACAGCCGTTTCTTCACCAAGGCGCTGCGCGACTTGGGCCTGCTGAGTGTGGACGAGCCCTTCACCAACCTGCTGTGCCAGGGCATGGTCAAGGACGAGAACGGCGACACCATGTCCAAGTCCAAGGGCAATGTCGTGCCTCCGAGCTCGGTCATCGAGCCCTACGGCGCCGACACCATGCGTTTGGCGATCCTGTTTATCGCCCCGCCCGAGAAGGACTTCGACTGGGATCCCAAGGCCGTTGAGGGCGCCAACCGCTTTATCAAGCGCGCCTGGCGTATCGTGTGGCAGCTCGTTCAGTCCGGCGACGCCAACGTGGCCTTCGACAAGTCCGCGCTCGACGAGGTTGCGATGAAGCTCTATCGCGAGCGTCACCGTACCATCGCCAAGTGCACCGAGGACTTCGACCGCGGCCAGTTCAATACCGCCATCTCGGCCGTCATGGAGCTCGTCAACGCGGCGAGCGCCTACCTCAACGCCACTGAGGACGCTGATCGCGACAAGGCGCTGTGCTACGGCGTGGCCAAGGATATCGTGAGCGTCCTTGCGCCCATCTGCCCGTTCTGGGCCGACGAGCTGTGGCACGAGGCCCTCGGCTGCGAGGGCAACGCCTACACCGCCGCCTGGCCCGAGTTCGACCTGGCCGAGTCCATTGAGGACACCGTGCAGATCGTCGTCCAGGTGCTCGGCAAGGTCCGCGGCCGCATCGACGTTGCCCGCGATGCCTCCAATGAGGATATGCAGGCTGCCGCCGAGGCCGCCGTTGCCAAGTGGCTCGAGGGCAAGACGGTCGTCAAGGCCATCTGCGTGCCCGGCAAGCTGGTCAACCTGGTGGTCAAGTAAGCACTGCGCGCTTAGCTGACGCATTAAAGACGAGGGGCGATCCGGTTGGGTCGTCCCTCGTTTTGTTTAGCCTGGCCGCGGTCAATTGTCCTATTCTTGTGGAGAAGCTGTGCGCACGCTGACCTGCAGATTCGTACTGTGCTTGCACGTTTTCGCAGCTATTGCTATAGTTTGCTTGCAAATGAAGTTGTAATTGAAAGAAGTGGGGTTTCGGCCCCGCTTCTTTTTTGTATGGATGGAGGTGCCGCAATGGTCAAGACTAAGACCGAGCAGGCGATCATCGATGCGCTCGAGGCCGTCGCTCCCCAGCACGATGTCGACATCGTCGACGTCGAGCTCGTGGGTGCCACCAAGGCCCCCTGCGTGCGCGTGCGTATCGAGGGTGCCGAGGGTCAGAGCCTGTCGCTCAACGACGTCACGGCCAATACCAAGTGGATCGGCGACGTGATTGAGGAGCTCGACCCCATCTCTTCGAGCTATACGCTCGAGGTATCGAGTCCGGGTATGGCGCGCCCGCTGCGCCGTCCGCGCGACTTTGCCCGCTTTGTGGGCGAGGACTGCGAGCTCACCTCCACCGCCACCGAGGGCCGTCGCAAGTACGCCGGCAAGATTGCCGCCGCCACCGAGACGAACGTGACCCTCGAGCTCGAGGACGGCGAGTCCGTTACCCTCGATTTTTCTGATGTTAAAAAGTGCAAGTTGAAGCCCACCTACGACTTCAAGCCCGCGAAGGAAGGAAAGTAAGATGGCAGCATCCGACATGATGTCCGCCCTGATGGAGCTTTGCCAGGAGAAGCACATCGACCAGCTCTACCTGATCGACCGCCTGGAGCAGTCGCTCGCCAAGAGCTATGCCGAGATCCTGCATCTTGAGTGGGGCGCCAAGGTGACCATCGACCGCACCACCGGCAAGATCTACGTCTACCGCTTGGAGCCGATCGACGATTCCATGGACGAGGAGGGCAACTTCACCGAGTTCGAGGAGATCGACGTCACCCCCAAGAACACGAGTCGCATCGCTGCCCAGCACGCCAAGGCCGAGATCAACGCCATCGTGCGCAACTCCGCCCGCGAGCAAATCTACGAGGAGTTCTCCGGCCGCATCGGTGACCTCATCAGCGGTACCGTGCTGCAGTCCACGCCCGACTTCACGATCGTCAAGATCCGCGAGGGCGTCGAGGCCGAGCTGCCGCACTTCGATCAGCGTCGTTACGAGAACGAGCGCAACGAGCGTCCGATGGGCGAGCGCTACCTGCACAACCAGCACATCAAGGCCGTGATCATCGACGTTCGCGACCCCAACTCCAACCTGCAGCCGGTTCGTGGCGAGCACAGCCGTCCGCCGATTGTCATCTCCCGTACCCACCCCGAGCTCATGCGTCGTCTGTTTGAGCAGGAGGTGCCCGAGATCTATGAGGGCACCGTCCAGATCAAGTCGATCGCCCGCGAGCCCGGCCAGCGTTCCAAGGTCGCCGTCCACTCGCTCGACGACCGTCTGGATCCCGTGGGCGCCTGCGTCGGCCCCAAGGGCAGCCGTGTTCGCGCTGTCGTGGGCGAGCTCCGTGGCGAGCGCGTCGACGTCATCCTGTGGGATGCCGATCCTGCCGTCTACGTTGCCAACGCCCTGTCGCCTGCCAAGGTCACCCGCGTCCTCATCGACGAGGAGAAGGCCTACGCCGGCGTCATCGTGCCCGATGACCAGCTGTCCCTCGCCATCGGCAAGGAGGGCCAGAACGCCCGCCTCGCTGCGCGCCTGACCGGCTGGCACATCGACATCAAGTCCGAGACGCTTGCCGCCGACATCCTCAAGAACGTTCCCGTTCACGAGGAGCCCGCCGCCGACCTGATCGGTGACGAGGAGGACGAGGACGTCCGTCGCTGCGAGTATGTGTCCGAGGACGGCATCCAGTGCCGCAACCAGGCTCGTCCCGGCTCCCGTTTCTGCGGTGTCCACGACACCGACGCCTTCGATGATGCGGAGGACCTGATCTAGCGCGCGGTCGCGCCGGGCAGGTCCTGGCGCGTCTCCCACGCTCGTTCAGTCTCTAGGCACCCAAGGTGCCAGAAAGGGTAGGTGAAGTCATATGGCAAAAGTCCGTGTGTCCACCCTGGCCAAAGAGTTCGGCATGACCTCCAAGGAACTGATGGGTCATCTCGCCGATATGAAGATTCCCGCTAAGTCCGCATCCTCCACCTTGGAGGACGCCTATGTCGCCATGGTCCGCAAGCAGCTCGCCTCGGTGATCGAGGCCCGCGCTCAGGAAGTCGAGGCCGCCAAGCAGGCCGAGGAGCAGGCTGCCGCCGCCGAGGAGGCTGCACGCGCCGCCGAGGCCGAGCGCGAGCGCATCGCCGCCGAGAAGGCACGCGAGGAGGAGCGCCGTCAGTTTGCCGCAGCCCAGGCTGCCGAGGAGGCTGCCCGCGCCGAGGCCGAGGCCAAGAAGAAGGCCGAGCAGGAGCGCCTTGCTCGCGAGAAGGAGGAGGCTGCTCGCGAGGCCCAGCGCCGCGCCGTTCCCGCTTCCGACTCCGGTTCGCGCTTCCGTTCGCTGCTCGACCAGATCGCCGCACAGGAGACCGTGCTCAAGGAGAAGAAGGACGCCGAGGACAAGGCCAAGGCCGAGCGTGCCGCCGAGCGCGGTAACCGTCGTGGCGGCAACAACGACCGCCGCGGAGGCCGTCGTAACGATCGTAACGCCTCCGACAGCAACTCCGAGCGCAACGCCTCCGAGAGCCGTCCGCACAGCCATCGCACCAACGCCAGCAACAACGTCGCTGCCGGCATGGACTTCCCCAACCCCGACAAGCAGGGCAAGGGCAAGAAGCGCAAGGGCGGTCACAACAACGAAGAGGACCACTACAGCCGTATGGCTCGCGAGGCCGAGGAGTACAGCCGCGAGAAGGTGCTCGAGGAGGCCCGTGCCGCCGTCGAGGAGGCCTCTCGCGAGTCCACCGGTCGCCGCAAGAAGCGCAAGGAGAAGCGCGAGCGCGAGGCTGCCAAGGCTCAGGAGGAGCGCAAGATAGAGGAGGCGCTGGCCCAGGGCGTGAACCCCGAGGAGCTCGACGCCATCAAGGTCTCCCAGGGCGTTACCGTCCAGGAACTCGCCGAGGCACTTGACGTTCCGGCCAACGACATCATCAAGCGCCTGTTCCTGTTGGGCACGCCGCTCACCATGACACAGTCCATGTCTGACGACCTCGTCGAGCTCGTTGCCGACGACCTGGGCCGTCAGATCAAGATCATCACCCCCGAGGAGGAGAACACCTTCTCGTTCTACGACGATCCCGCCGACCTTAAGCCGCGTGCACCGGTCGTCACCGTCATGGGCCACGTCGACCACGGCAAGACGTCGCTGCTCGACGCCATCCGCCACACCGGCGTTGCAGCCGGCGAGGCAGGCGGCATTACCCAGGCAATCGGTGCTTCGCAGGTTATGATCAACGACCGCAAGATCACCTTCATCGATACCCCGGGCCATGCCACCTTTACGGCCATGCGTGCCCGTGGTGCCAAGGTGACCGACATCGTCATTCTGATCGTGGCTGCCGACGACGGCGTCATGCCCCAGACCGTCGAGTCGATCAACCACGCCAAGGCCGCCGGCGTACCCATCGTCGTTGCTGTCAACAAGATCGATAAGCCGGGCGCCAACCCCGACCGCGTGCGCCAGGAGCTCACCGAGTACGGTGTCATCCCCGAGGAGTGGGGCGGACAGAACATGTTTGTCAACATCTCGGCGAAGCAGAAGATCGGTATCGACGACCTGCTCGAGACCGTGCTGCTCCAGGCCGACGTGCTCGAGCTCAAGGCCAACCCGGACACCTTTGCCTCCGGCAACGTCCTCGAGGCCAAGCTCGACAAGGGCCGCGGTTCGGTCGCTACCGTGCTCGTGACCCGCGGTACCCTGCACGTGGGCGATACACTGGTCGCCGGCCTCACCTACGGCCGCGTCCGCGCCATGCTCGACCCCAAGGGCCGCGCTGTCACCGAGGCCGGTCCCTCCGACGCCGTCGAGATTTTGGGCCTGCAGTCCGTACCCAACGCCGGTGACGAGTTCCGCGTGTTCGAGGACGAGCGCGAGGCACGTGCGCTGGCCGACGAGCGTTCGCTCAAGGCCCGTATCGAGGAGCAGAGCCGCGTCAAGCACGTCACGCTCGAGAACCTCTTCGAGACCATTGCCGACGCCGAGGTCAAGGAGCTCAACCTGATCATCAAGGCCGACGTCCAGGGTTCCATCGAGGCCCTTCAGGACTCGCTCGACAAGATGGATCAGTCCGAGGTTCGCATCAACACGATCCACTCTGCCGTTGGTGCCATCAACGAGACCGACGTCGTCCTGGCCGACGCCTCCAACGCCATCATCATCGGCTTTGGCGTCCGTCCCGACGGTAAGGCCCGCTCCGCCGCCGAGCGCGAGGGCGTCGAGATCCGTTGCTACGACGTCATCTACAAGTGCCTCGAGGAGCTCGACGCTGCCCGTATCGGCATGCTCAAGCCCACCGAGGTCGAGGTCTCCACGGGCACCGCGACCGTCCTGGACACCTTCAAGGTGCCCAAAGTCGGTATCGCCGCCGGTGTCCGCGTCGAAGAGGGCGAGATCGCCGCGACCGATTCCGTGCGTCTGGTGCGCGACGGCATCGTGGTCTTCAACGGCAAGATCGCCTCGATGCGTCACTACAAGGACGAGGCCAAGAGCCTCAAGAGCGGTTCCGAGGGCGGCATTGGCCTGGAGAACTTCCAGGACATCAAGCCCGGCGACCAGATCGAGGGTTATCGTATCGACCAGGTTGCCCGTACCGAGTAGGGGGTAGCGCTATGAAGCAGACGCAGGCAACCCGCCGTCTGGGCGAGCAGCTTCGCGAGAAGCTCGGTTATATCCTGCTCTTTGAGGTTTCCGATCCGCGTCTCGACCTGGTTACTTTGACTGCGGTCGAGGTCGCGGTGGACCGTTCGTTCGCGCGCGTGTACGTGTCGTGCGATGCGAGCCGCTACGACGAGGTCTTGGAGGCGCTCGCAAGCGCTAAGGGCCGTATTCGCAGCCTGTTGGCTCGCTCGCTCGATTGGCGTGTTACGCCCGAGCTCGATTTTCGCATCGATCGCTCGACCGATGAGGCCGAGCGTATCACGCGTGCGCTGGAAAACGTTCCCGCCACGCTTGCGATCGAAAAGGACGAGGACGGCTATCCGATAGCGGATGCCGCCCAGGAGGCAGCTTTAGATGACTAATTCCGCCGACCTCGCCTCGTGCGAGTCTGCAGATATTCAGCGACGCATCCTCGAGCTCATCGAGGGTGCGTCCTCCATTGCGATTTCGGGACATACTTCTCCCGATGGCGATGCCTTGGGCTCCGTTTTGGGTCTGGGCCTTTCACTCATGAAGTTTTTCCCCAACAAGGACATTGCCCTGCTGCTGGCAGACGATGATCCGGTTCCGCGTATCTACCGCTTTATGGAAGGCTCCGATCGCCTGGTACCGGCATCTGCGTATACCGGCAATCCGGACCTGTTCATCTCGGTGGACGTGCCGGTCGTCGAGCGTCTCAATAATTCCGCCGAGGTGCTTCGTCGCTCCAAGCATGTGGTGTGCTTCGATCACCATCCGGCGCGCGAGGAGTTTGCCGAGCTCAGCCTGAGGCGCGTCGAAGCTGCAGCCTGCGCCATGATCATCGACCGCTTCTTGGACAATTGCGGCATTGTCGCACGTGATGGCGTTGCGACCTGCCTGCTGTGTGGCTTGGTTACCGATACCGGCCGTTTTCAGTACCAAAACGCCGATGCCGCCGCGTTCCATGCAGCCTCGCGTCTGGTTGCCCACGGTGCCGATCCGGCGCGTGTGGCACTCGAGGTCTACCAGAGCATGCGCGTTGAGTTTTTGCACCTCAAGTCCATCGTTATGGGCCGCATCAAGACGGTGGCCCACGGGCGCGTCGCGTATAGTTACGCGTACCAGAGTGACCTTGAGGCTTGCGGTGTCACCTCGGATGAGTGCGACGGCCTGGTCGATGTGGTTCGCTCGGTGATGGGCGTCGAAGTCTGCCTGTTCCTGAAGGGCATTGAGGGCGATACCAAGGTGCGCGGCAACCTGCGCTCCAAGGGCGACCTCAACGTGTCCGAGATCGCTGCTGCCTTTGGCGGAGGCGGACATCCCGCTGCCGCCGGTTTCTCCAACAACGGAACGATTCTCGAGACGCTCACCGTGGCACTTCCCATGCTGGCCGAACTGGTAGGGGAGGATCCCGCTTCGGTGACCGTCGAGCTTTAACTTTTTGGATGGTACATGGCTCGTCGTACGCCTTCTCAACTGAATATGCTGCTCGCCGTCGATAAGCCGGTGGGCTGCACGTCCCACGATGTGGTCTCGCAATGTCGGCGCGCCCTCCATGAGCGTCGCGTCGGCCATGCCGGCACGCTCGACCCCATGGCATCGGGTGTCATGGTGGTGGGTGTTGGCCAGGCTACTCGTTTGCTGGGCATGCTAACCCTCGATACCAAAAGCTATGTCGCCGACATCTCGTTTGGCGCCGAGACCAATACCGATGATGCGGAGGGTGAGGCGGTCCGCACGGTGGCTATTGCCAACGAGCTGCGCGATCCTGCCTATGCCCGTGAGCGCTTGGCGGCCATGCTGGGTCCGCAGATGCAGGTGCCGCCGGCGTTTTCGGCTATCTCGGTCAATGGCGTTCGCGCCTACAAGTCTGCTCGCGAGGGCAATGCGGTGGACCTACCTCCGCGCCCTGTCGAGGTCTATGCCGCCGACCTGATCGCCGTGGGCGGCGAAGGTGATACGTGTGTGTGGACCGTGGCGTTCTCGGTGAGCAAGGGCACCTATATCCGTGCGCTCGCTCGCGACTTGGGCCGCGTCTGTGAGAGCGCCGCGCACATTTCCGCGTTGCGCCGCACGGCCTCCGGTGTTGTTTCCATTGGCGCTTGTCATGCGGTCGAGGAACTTTCCCCCGAGTCCGCGGCTGGCTTTGCCCTGGATCCCATTGCGGCCCTGGGCGCCACGCGTGTTGACTTGCCTGGCAATCTTGCCGATGACCTGCTCTGCGGCCGACGCATTCCCGTTGAGCGTGCGCTTGCGGATTTCGATGCCTCGAAGGTGCCGTTTGCGTTGGTGCTCGATGGGGGACTCAAGGCGCTCGCCCGCATTGAGAGCGGCCGCTTTGTCATGGAGCACGTGTTTCCGCAGGCAATCGGCGGTGTTCGATGATGTTGTCCGCTCGCGAGCTCGCGCGTATCTTTTTCGCGGGCGAGCCGGACGAGGCTCACATCGTTACTGCCGATGCGTTTGATAAGTGTGAGCACCTGGGTGCTGCCTCGATCGCCATTGGCGTGTTCGATGGCGTGCACCGTGGACACCAGGAGCTCATTGCGGCGCTTGTCCGTGACGCCCGTGCCCATGGCTGTAAGGCGGTCGTGGTTACCTTTGATCCCGACCCGGACGTCGTGGTGAGCCCTTCGCCCGCTCAAAAATTGATGACGACGGCCGACCGTCTGCATGCCCTGGCTCAAACCGGGGTCGATGCGGTGGTGGCCGTTCCCTTTACGCCTGAGGTTGCGGCGCTTGACCATGTTGATTTTCTCTCGCTGGTGTCGCGTCTGGTCGACATTCGATCGATTCGCGTTGGCAGCGACTTTAGGCTGGGTCGTGGCGGTGCTTCTGGTGTTGCCGAGATGCGCGCCTGGGGTGCCGAGCGCGGCGTTGACGTATACGGGCACGACTTGCTTTGCGAGGGCGGTGAGGCCATTTGCGCCACCCGTATTCGTCATGAGCTGGGACAGGGCCATGTGGAGCTTGCTGCTGAGTTACTCGGCCGCCCGTATATGGTGCGCGGCGGTGTTATTCGCGGCCGTCACGAGGGTTCTGGCATGGGCTTTCCCACGGCAAACCTACATGTTCCCGACGGCATTCAGGTGCCTGCCGATGGCGTGTATGAGGGCCTGGTGCTGGTTAACGACATCGTGTGGCCCGCTGCCGTTAACGTCGGACTGCCGCCGACATATGCCGACGATGCGGCATCTGCGCATCTTGAGGCTAATTTAATTGGTTATACGGGCGACCTGTACGGCGCTTCCGTTTCGCTGGCGTTTACGCGCTGGCTGCGTCCGTCGCGCGTGTTCGATTCGCTGGATGAGTTGATCGCGACCGTCGAGGGTAATATCGAAGATATTCGTCACAACTTGGGCGAGCAGGGGGTGAGTGTCCGTGATTAGTGATGAGGAAAAAGACCAGGTACGCGCTGCGTCCGACTTAGTCGCCATCGTGCAGGAAACGGTTGAGCTCAAGCCCCGCGGTCATGAGTTTTGGGGTTGCTGCCCTTTTCATGGCGAAAAGACTCCGTCCTTCCACATTATTCCCGCCACGCAGGTGTGGCATTGCTTTGGCTGCGGCGAGGGTGGCGACGTCTTCACCTATATCATGAAGCGCGAGAACCTGAGCTTTCCCGAGTCAATCCGTTATTTGGCCGATCGCGCGGGTATTGAGCTGCACGACACCGGAGATCGCCGCGAGCGCGGTACCAAGCGTGCCCGCATCTACGATCTGTGCGCCGAGACCGCCCAGTTCTATCACACCATGCTTATGCGCGGTAAGGACGGCCGTCCGCGCGAGTACTTTGCCAGCCGCGGCATGGGTGGCGACGTCTGCCGCCGCTACTGCCTGGGCTTTGCGCCTGGCCGCAACGCGCTGGTGTCGCACCTGTCCCAGGCGGGTTTTACCCCGCAGGAGATGATCGATGCCAACGTTGCCGTGAGCCGCGGGCGCGGGCAGCTTGCCGACCGCTTCTACGACCGCGTGATGTTCCCCATCTTTGACGAGCAGGGTCACAACATTGCCTTTGGTGGTCGCATCATGGGTGACGGCCAACCCAAGTACCTCAATACCGCCGAGACGAGCGTGTTTCATAAAAAGCGAAACCTCTACGGCTTTAATTGGGCCAAGGAGTTTATCGTCGCGCAGGATACCGCCATCGTGGTGGAGGGCTATACCGACTGCATCGCCTGTTGGGAGGCGGGGATTAAAAACGTTGTCGCCACGCTGGGCACCGCGCTCACGGAGCATCACGTCAAGACGCTCACCCGCTTTGCTAAGCGCATCGTGTATATGTTTGACGGCGATGCCGCCGGTCAAAAGGCCGCTCGCCGTGCGATTCAGTTTATCGAGCAGGATTCTATGGACCTGCGCTGCGTGGTGCTGCCCGACGGTAACGATCCCATGGAGTTCATCACGGCGCACGGCGGAGGGGAGCTGCAGAAACGCATTGACGCCGCCGAGCCGCTCATGGACTTCGTGTACCGTTCGCTGCAGGAGTCGAGCGACATCTCCACGCCGGGCGGTCGCGCCAAGGCGCTGGAGGATGCGCTGACGCTTATCTATCCGCTGCGCGATAGCTATATGATCGACACATACTTTATCCAGATTGCCGATCTGTTGGGTTTGGATCTGGAGACAGTGCGTGCGAGCTCGGGCCGTGTGTTTCGCGATGTCGCCAAGCGCGAGGATGCGGAACGACGTCGTGATCAGAACTATGAGCGCCAGCGGGCACAGGCTGAGCGCTCTGGTAGCTCGGGCGGTCGGACGTCTGGTTCGCAGGGGGCATCTCGCGGTGCTTGGGCATCGGGCGCGACGCCGCCGGTGTCCGCGCCGGTCGAAGAAGAGCCGTATGACTACGTCCCGCTCGATGCCTACGGCGCCGCGCCCGTGGAGGTCGTCGACGACCTGCCGCCGATCGACGCGCCTGATGGTATGGGCGCTGTACCTGTGACTGATGGTTCGGGTGCTCCGGCTGCGGCGGCGCCGATGGTTCTTACTGATCTTGAGCGTAAGTCCTTGGCAGGGGAGCGTGAGCTGCTGACCATGCTCACGAGCTACCCCGACCTGTTCCGCACGTATGCCGACCGCATCTGCTCTATCGAGTGGGTTGACCCACGTCACGAGTCCATCGCATGGGCCGTTCTGGCAACGCCGCCGGGAACCGATCCTGCAGCCTGCATGGATGCGGCGCGTTCGGTGTGTCCCGAGGCGGCAACGCTTGTGAGTGCCGGGCGCATCTCGGCGACGAGCAAGCACCCCACCGAGACGAACATCGTGTTTATGCTCGATACGCTCGAGCTCTACACCATCAAGCGCCGCATGCGTGCCGCACAGGCCAAGCTGCGCCAGGACCGTTCGCTCGACGATGAGGCCCGTCGCGCGCTGACCGTGCAGGCCGCGCAGGATTCGCAGCGTCAACGCGAGCTGCAAAAGTCGATCGGCGGCGTGGCGGACCCGTTCCGTTTGATCGGCCTGGAGGCCGCGGGCACCGAACAAACCTAGATGTTGTGGTCAACCAGCGTATTCTCGCCTATATCCAGTCCTCTTTTTGGGTATAGATGTCAATGTGTGTGCTAAAGTATTGAGTCCTGTGGACTATGAAGGGAGAATCTGTGCCAAAAAAGACTGAGAGCACGGGTACTGGGCTGGAATCCTACGTTGCAAAGCTCATGGGCAACGGCTCAAACAGGACTTCGGTAACCGAGGACGAGATTCAGGTCGCCCTGAAGGATATCGATGTTTCTGACGAGCAGCTCACCGCGGTGTATTCCGCGCTGCGCAACAGCGGCATCCAGATTATCTCCGCGAGCGGTAACGACGACGCCCCCATGGACGTCGACGATGACGATAACGATACCGATACCGATGATTTCGATGACGACGACGAGCACGATTCCGGCTCGCTCGACGATCACGAGCTCAAGATGGCCCGTCAGGCCGACGCCGAGATGGGTTCTTCCAAGAGCAAGAAGAAGCGCACCGTGCGCACGTCCCGTTCACGCTCCCGCGTGCGTGGCATCGATGCCTCCACGGTGATGCTGACTGGCGATCCTGTTCGTATGTACCTCAAGGAGATCGGCAAGGTCGATCTGCTGACCGCCTCCGAAGAGGTCGATCTGGCCATGAAGATCGAGGCCGGTCTTGAGGCCACCGAGAAGCTCGAGGCTGCCGATGCCGGTGAGCTCGAGCTCACGCGTGCCGAGATGCGTCGTCTTACGCGCATTGAGAACGTGGGCCTCGAAGCCAAGCAGGCACTCATCAGCGCAAACCTGCGTCTGGTTGTCTCCATCGCCAAGCGCTATGTCGGCCGCGGCATGCTGTTTCTTGACCTGATCCAGGAGGGCAACCTCGGTCTGATTCGCGCCGTCGAGAAGTTCGACTACCAGAAGGGCTTCAAGTTCTCCACGTACGCCACGTGGTGGATCCGTCAGGCCATTACGCGCGCTATCGCCGACCAGGCCCGTACCATCCGTATTCCCGTGCATATGGTCGAGACTATCAACAAGCTCGTCCGCGTGCAGCGCCAGCTCCTTCAGGACCTGGGTCGCGACCCGACCCCCGAGGAGATCGGTGCCGAGATGGACATGAGCGCCGACCGCGTCCGCGAGATCCAGAAGATCTCGCAGGAGCCCGTGTCGCTCGAGACCCCCATCGGCGAGGAAGAGGATTCCCAGCTGGGCGACTTTATCGAGGACTCCCAGGCTATCGTTCCGCCCGATGCCGCCAGCTTCTCCATGCTGCAGGAGCAGCTCACTCAGGTGCTCGACTCGCTTGCCGATCGTGAGCGCAAGGTTATCGAGCTGCGCTTTGGCCTTGTCGACGGGCATCCCCGCACGCTCGAGGAAGTCGGCCGCGAGTTTGGCGTCACGCGCGAGCGTATCCGCCAGATCGAGTCCAAGACCTTGGCCAAGCTCCGCCACCCGAGCCGTTCGAGCAAGCTGAAGGACTATATCGAGTCTTAGTAGTTACGGCGTTTTACCAAACGCCGTAACTGGCCGACGCTGCGCGGACACCAGAGCGACAACTTGTCATTCAAAGAGGACGGCATGACCAGAAGGTCTATGCCGTCCTCTTTTCATGCCAATTTGTTCGCTCTGGTGCCCGCTCGC
>CABRBD010000014.1:0-215499 GCA_902469185.1 uncultured Collinsella sp.
CGGGCCGCATTTGGACAATCTGACGTTCAACTTCAAGGGCGCGACCAGAAGGTCAGCGCCCTTTCGTTTCACGTCACCTTGTCTCAAATGCGGCCCGCTTGCTGTCCGTCCTCTATCTGCGGCGTTGTCTTGCTCCGGATGCGGCAGTTAGGGACGTTCCTTTTGTGCCGGCACTTTGGGACAGTCCCTGTGCCAACAAGTAGTCATTGGGGACGTTCTTGAATGACTAGTCGTTTAAGAACGTCCCCAATGACTATTAAACGACTAGTCATTCAAGAACGTCCCCAATGACTACACTCAAAAACGGCGCCCGCCGGCGATGTTGCCGGCGGGCGCCGTTGTCGTGTGGGCGGTTATGTCGTGGCCGCTGATGAGGCTCGAACCCGTATGCTACAGCGAGTCGATAAAGCGCTGCTGGGCGGCGCGGCCGGCTTCGTCCCACTTAAAGACGCCGGCGTTGTCGAGCACGTGGCCAAACACCACGCCGACCTCCTCGTGCAGGATATCGATGGCGTTGTCCGCCGTAAGCTCGTCGGCGCGGCGGGCATAGACATCCTCGGCCCATGCGGCGTGGCTGCGGCAAAGATTATCGCCCTCGAGCGCGCCGGCAAGGTCGTAGCTGGCATCGGCCTTGGCCGCCAGCAGGTGCTCGCGGACAGCGCCGAGCTCGGGAACCAGGCGCGGCGGAAGAATGGCGAGACCCATAACCTCGATCAGGCCGATGTTCTCCTTTTTAATATGGTGATACTCGGCATGCGGGTGGAAAACGCCCAGCGGGTGCTCGTCGCTCGTGATGTTGCAGCGAAGCGCCAGGTAGGCCTCGTAGATCTCGCCTCCGGCATTGCCGCGGGAGTCGACGCGGCGGATGACGGGCGTCACGGTGTTGTGCGCCACGCCGTCGGCTGTGTGCGCGACGACGCCTACCGACTCATCGGTCCACTCGCGCCAAGCGAGGATAATCTTCTCGGCAGCATCGAGCAGCTGAGCACGGTCGTGCGAGCGCAGGCGCAGCACCGAAAGCGGCCACTGCAGCACGGCGCCCGTAACGCCGTCAAAGCCGGGCACGCTAAACTGCGAGATCTCGGCGGCGTGCATCATGGGGAACTCATGCGCACCGCCCTGGAAGTGGTCGTGCGAAAGAATCGAGCCGCCCACGATAGGCAGGTCGGCGTTGGAGCCAATAAAGTAGTGCGGGAACAGGTCCACAAAGTCGAGCAGGCAGGTCAGGCCCTTGCGGTCGACGTGCATCGGACGATGCTCGGAGCTCATGGCAATGCAGTGCTCGTTAAAGTATGCGTACGGGCTGTACTGGAAGCCCCAGCGCTCGTCGTCGAGCTGGATGGGGATAACGCGCAGATTCTGGCGGGCGGGGTGAGCGCCGCCGTCGGCTGCGGCGGAGCGTCCGGGATAGCCCTCGTTTTCGATGCAGAGCTGGCAGGCGGGGTATTTCTCGCCCGTGTTCTTGGCTGCACCTGCCGCAGCGATATCGCGCGGGTCCTTCTCAGGCTTGGACAAGTTGATGGTGATCTCCAGGTCACCCCAGTTGGTGGGGGTGCTCCATTTGATGTTGCGCGCGATGGCGGCACGGCGCACGTAGCCGGCGTCGCAGCACAGGCCGTAGAACCAGTCGGTCGCGGCGCGGGGCTCGTTGACGCCCATGCGGCCGTTGAACTCCTCGTTTACAGCCGAAGGCCTCGGCATCAGCGCGCCCATGATGCGCATGGCGATGCGGTCGCGCCCCGATGCCGTGTCCTCGGCAGTACCGTTGGCAACGGCGGCCTCGGCAAGCGCGGCGAGCGTGCCTTCAAGGTCAAAGTCGGGCAGGGTATCGGGGTGCAAGAGCGAGAGTTTCTCAGCCTGGAGCGCCCAGGCCATATCGAGCGCCGGGCCCGTAGCACCGATGCACTCCAAAATGGTGTTGTACGCCCAGATGCGATCGTCCTGGCCGATCATCGACCGGTGGATAGCGTATTCGATCAGGCTCTGTGCGGCCTCGCGCACGTCAGTCATTACAGCCATGCCGCGTAAGCCCCCTTGTCAGAGATGGCGTAGTGGCGGGCAGAGCCCTCGCCCAGCCAGCCGTTCATCTTGGCAATGAAGGTGTCGACCAGGTCGAGCGGCACGAAGGCCTGGATGGTGCCACCAAAGCCGCCACCGTGAATACGAACGGCGCCACGGCCGTCGAGCACATGCTCGGCCAGAGCCAGGGCATACATGGAAGGCTGCTCAGATCCCAGCTTGGCAACAACATTCTGCAGGTACATGGCGGAGCTGGCGCCGGACTCGCGCGTCAGGACCAGGAACTGGTCGATATCGCCGGCGTTCAGGGCCGCCCAACGCTTATCGACCAGGCCATTCTCGTACCAGTAGTGAACGGCGCGCAGGCAGGCGCGGTCGCCCAGCTTGGCGCGCAGTTCGGGGAGCTTGGCGTCAAAGTCGGCAACGTCGACCTCGCACAGGCGCGCCTTGCCAAACTCGGCAGCGACGTCTTGCATCTCGCGCGGAACGGCGGCGTAGTCATCGGTGGCTGCCACGTGGTCGGCGCCGACCTTAACGAGCACGAGCGCATAGCCGTGATCCTCAAAGTTGAGCTCGAGCTTCTGGGTCTTGGGCTGAGCCTGATCCTCAAAGTCCATGTAGGCAAGGCCGCCCAAGCACACAGCGGCCTGGTCCATCAGACCGCAGGGCTTGCCGTAGTAGTTGTTCTCGGTGCGCTGACTCATCTGGGCGAGCGCGACGGGCTCAATAGCGGGCGCGCCCCAGAGCGTCTCCATGGCACGGCCGTATGCCGCCTCGACAGCAGCGGAGCTCGAAAGACCGCCGCCTGAGGGGACGGAGCAGGTGAAGGCGAAGTCGAAGCCCTGGGGCTCAACGCCCAGAGCAGCGATTTCGTGGGCCATGCCGCGGACGAGGCTCGCGGACGTGCCCTTCTCGGACTCCTGAACATCCAGCGTGTCGAGCGCGATCTCAAACGTGGGATAGCCCTCGTCGGCAACGCGGACCTTGTTGGAATCGGTTGCCACGGCGATACCGTCAACGGCGACATCGAGCGAGCCGGCGATAACGTGGCCGCCTTCGTGATCGGTGTGATTGCCGCTGATCTCGGAACGCCCGGGCGCGTGCACGTAGAGCACCTGGCGGTCGCCGATGGGGCCAAACTCCTCCTCAAACAGCTTGGTGAGCGTTGCGAGTGTCTTTTCGTCGGGGGCGGTCATGAGGGTCCTTTCCTTGGCGCATACTGACGAGCTTTGCGTCGTAGTGAGTACGTTAACAATCTGAAGCGGCGTAAACTCAGCATCTACGATGCTGCACGTTACGGGCTATGTTAACGTACTCATAACACAACGCTTATCACTTTTTGAGAATCTGGTAATCGGTAGAAATTCAGCCGTGAACGGTATTGCCGTATGGACTTATAGAGCAGAAGAGTTGCGGATTGAAAAAGTAGAGTACGTTAACATGCGTCCGACGATAGCGGGCCTCGGCGCGGGGTGTATTTCTGCCCGGGCCGGCATACACGCTATTCAGATCTCGCAAGGGTGAAGGTGATCCTGTGGCAAGGCGCCCGTCCAACGATACAGGTACGCGTCCGGTCTCCATGGCCGACGTCGCCCGCGCTGCTGGCGTTTCGCAGCAGACGGTTTCGCGCGTCGCCAACGGCTTGCCCAACGTGAACGAGCAGACGCGTCAGCGCGTGCAGGCAGCCATGCAGGAACTCGGTTTCCGTCCGAGCTATGCCGGTCGCTCGCTGCGCGACGGCCGTTACCATTCGGTCGGCCTGTGCATCAACGATGTCACCAAGTTTGGCAACCTCTCAATGATCGACGGCATCGCCAGTGCTGCTCGCGAGCATAATTGCGCCATCACGCTGGTCGAGATGTCCAAGACCGAGGAGTTTTCGCTTGCCGAGGCCACGCGTCGTATGGCCGCGCTGCCCGTGGATGGCATCATTATCGGCATGAGTCGCATGGCGCCCGATTTTGAGACGTTTGATCCACTGCCGGGCATTGGCACGGTCATCGTTACCATGTACGCGCATCCGCGCGTGACCACGGTCGATTCCGACCATTACGGCTGCTCGCTATTGCTTATGGACCACCTGTTTGAGCTGGGGCACGAGCAGATTCGCTATATTGGCGGCCCGTCGTTCTCGGTCGACGAGCAATTTCGTCGCGCCGGTTGGCAAGATGCACTCGAGCGTAAACACATCGAGCCGGCAGAGCCGCTCGAGGGCGACTGGTCTGCTAACAGCGGTTACGAGGCCGGCAGGTACCTGGCCGAGCATGACCGCGCCATGACGGCGATTTACGCGGCAAACGACCAGATGGCAAACGGCGCAATTGCAGCGCTGCGCGATAGCGGCCTGCGCGTGCCCGAGGACGTGAGTGTGGTGGGCGTTGACGATTCACTCGATGATTTTGTGGCGCACAACGAGCTCACGACCGTGCGATTCGATCTACATCAGCGCGGACGCGAGGTGTTTGAGCATGCGGTTCCCGAGGCGGGTACGGCGGGCAAAACCGTTGCCATTCGTATTCCCGGCCAGCTCATTATTCGACATAGCACGGCGATACCGCGCGCATAGTTTGCGCAGGTCAACGGCTCAACGTTGCATATCAGTAACAATCGGTAAGGATGTCGGTAGATAGCTGTTGGGATGTAGCCGAGTGCTATGATAGACGGGCTCTTTTGTCTATCTAGGAGGCTTTGCCTGATGGAGATCACCAAGGATATCCGCTACGTTGGCGTCGACGATCACGACATTGACCTGTTCGAGGGCCAGTACGATGTGTCCGAGAACGGTATGGCATACAACAGCTACGTTATCTTGGGCGAAAAGATTGCTGTCGCCGATTCAGTCGACGGCGGTTTTGTTGACGAGTGGCTCGGCAACATCGAGGCCGTGCTCGATGGCCGTACGCCCGATTACCTGGTCGTTCATCATATGGAGCCCGATCACTCCGCTGGCATCGCCGCCTTTATGGAGCGCTATCCCCAGGCCCAGATCGTGGCCAGCATGGGCGCCTTCCGCATGATGGTCAACTTCTTTGGTACCGATTATCCCGAGCGCAAGATGGTCGTCAAAGAGGGCGATGTGCTCGACCTGGGTGGCCACAGCCTGACGTTTGTCGGCGCCCCCAACGTGCACTGGCCCGAGGTGCTGTTCTCCTACGAAGCCACCGACAAGGTACTCTTTAGTGCTGACGGCTTTGGCAAGTTCGGTGCTAACGACATCGAGGATCCCGAGGGTTGGGCTTGCGAAGCGCGCCGCTACTACTTTGGCATCGTCGGTAAGTTCGGCAAGTTCGTGCAGGCCGTGCTCAAGAAGGCCGCGGATCTGGACATCCAGATCATCTGCCCGCTCCACGGCCCCGTGCTGACCGAGAACCTGGGCTACTACCTCGACACCTACAACACCTGGTCGAGCTATCAGCCCGAGGACGAGGGCATCACCATTGCCTACGCGAGCGTCTACGGCCACCTGAAGGCTGCCGTCGAGGAGCTTGCATCTGCGCTCGAGGCTCGCGGCCAGAAGGTTTCCGTCTTTGACCTGGCTCGCGACGACATGGCCGAAGCCGTTGAGGATGCGTTCCGCTACGACCGTCTGGTGCTCGCCTCCATCACCTATCAGGGCGAGATCTTCCCGTTTATGAGCACCTTCATCCACACGCTCGCCGAGCATGCCTACCAGAACCGCACCGTGGCGCTCGTCGAGGCCGGTTCCTGGGCACCCGCGGCTGCCAAGGTTATGACCAAGGAGCTCGAGGGTATGAAGGACATCACGCTGGCGCAGAATAAGGTGACCGTACTGGGTTCGCTCAACGACGCCTCGCGCGCTCAGATCGAGGCCCTCGCTGACGAGCTGTCCAAGTAGCGATACGTTCACTTTCAACGCTCAAACCACCACAAAGGGGACAGGCACCTTTGTGGTGGTTTTTGTTTTTAGATGCGGGCGATGACGAGGGCTGGACGTGCGTTGTCAGTGGCTTCGGCGATTGAGGTGGCGACGGCGGTATCGGGGTCGCTGTCCATCACGATGGTGTCGACGTCGGCAAGTTCGGCAAAGCGGTACATGCCGCGTCCGTTAACCTTGCTGGCGTCCATAAGGGCGACGCTTTGACGGGCTGCGGCGATCATGGCCGTTTTGGTCTCGGCCATCTGGGGAAAGTCGGTCGTAAAGCCGCAGCCGGGAACAAAAGCGCCAGGGCACATGACGGCCAGGTCGGCGTGGACCACTTGGAGCGCCTGCATGGTAAGTGGGCCGTACAGATAGCGATGGCCTTTGCGCAGCGCCCCGCCCAGCATGACGACATCGACCGAGGGCATGCTTTCGTCGATGTAATCGGCAATGGTGATGTCGGCCGTGATGACGGTGATGCCGTCGCGCTGATCGAGGAGCCGAACAAACTCCAGTGCCGTGGTGCCCGAGTCGACGAGCAGGGTGTCACCGCTGCCGACGAGTTCGATGGCACTTTGTGCGATGGCCTGCTTGGCGGCGACATTGACGTTGATGCGGCGATCTTGCGTGGAGACAGTTAGGCGTTTGTGGAGCGACACGGCGCCGCCATGCGTGCGACGCAGCTTGCCGGATTCGGCGAGCGCGTCCAGGTCGGCGCGGGCGGTGACGGAGGACACGCCAAAGGTCTGGGCGATTTCTGCCACCTGCACCGAGGCGTTATGTTCGAGCATCTCCATGATGGCGGCGCGGCGCTCATCGGCGAAAGCCCGGGTTGTTGCGTGGGCCATAGCTGCTCCATCCTCAACCTAAATTTGCAGGAATTGTGTTGAGTCTATTTTCGTTCATTTTCTTTTTAAGCAAGAAAACGCCTTTCGAGTACTTACTTTTTCTATAAAAGAAAGACGTTGAACGCCCAAAATTCAATATCGAACACGCCCACTCAGCTCCAATTCCTTCCGTTTACTTTTCAAAAATGACTGTATTGACCTGCATGGGCTCAATATCTCGCACGTGCAAAGCTGCTGAATTTCATACAATGGTCGTAGCAAAACGCAAGGTAAAACGCCTTGTGAACAACTACGCCCGATGTCCAGATGCGGGCGAGGGAGAGGAGCAAACGCTCATGGCACTTGTTACCACCGAAAAGATGCTCAAGGACGCTCAGGCCGGCCACTACGCCGTCGGCGCGTTCAACGTCGAGAACCTCGAGTTTGTTATGGCCGTTCTGGCCGCTGCCGAGGAGACCAAGTCCCCCGTCATCATGCAGACCACCCCGGGCACCATCAAGACCGCTGGTCTGGACTACTTCTACGGCATGGTCAAGGCTGCCGCCGAGCGCGCTTCCGTGCCCGTTGCCCTGCACCTCGATCACGGCGATGGCTATGACCGCTGCATGCAGGCTTTCCGCACGGGCTACACCTCCGTCATGATCGACGGTTCGCACGAGTCCTTCGAGGACAACATTGCTCTGACCAAGTCCGTCGCCGATGCTGGCCGTGCCATGGGCGTGCCCGTCGAGGCCGAGCTCGGCAAGGTTGGCGGCAAGGAGGACGACGGCCCTGCGGTTGAGGGCGAGAGCCCCTACACCGATCCGGCCGAGGCCAAGGAGTTCGTCGAGCGCACGGGCTGCACCTCGCTGGCCATTGGCGTTGGTACCAGCCACGGCGTGTACACGAGCGATCCGCACATCGAGCAGTCGGTGGTCAAGGCCATCCGCGACGCCGTCGACGTGCCGCTGGTTCTGCACGGCACTTCCGGTGTGCCCGATGAGCAGGTTGCCGAGGCTGTGAAGAACGGCATCTGCAAGGTTAACTACGCAACCGAGCTGCGTCAGGCCTACACCAAGGGCTTCATGGCCTACATGGCCGAGAACCCTGCCTGCTTCGATCCTAAGAAGCCGGCCAAGGAGGGCATGCGTGAGATCACCGAGCTGGTTAAGATCCGCATGACCAACCTCAACTCTGTGGGCAAAGCAGAGTAACAGCAAGGGTACTCCGACTCGCTACATATCCCGGGGAGGGACGAGGGCTTAGTTCCCCAATCGTCCTCGGGCATGCAAAAAGCCTCGCTGCGCACTTCGCGCGGCGAGGCTTTTTGCCCCCTGCGGAAAGATTGGGGAACTAAGCCCTCGTCCCTCCCAGGTTGACCTACTCGAGGTCGTCGCCCTTGTGGCGTTAGGGCGGAAAATAATAAGAAGCCTTCGCGCTGCGGAATGATTTTGGAAACTAAGTACGGGGACCCGCCCAAGCCGTTCTGCTCAATCGCCCTTGTGGTGTTGGGACTGAAAGGGTGGGACGCGTGGGTTATTTGGTTGTTATGGTTAGTAGGTCGTTGGGGGTTTTGAGGTTGTAGGTGGCGTTTGGGATATCTTGGTGTGATCCCCATGCTGCTCGGGCAAAACTGACCCCTGCTGAAGTTGCGCATTGTTCGTCGTAGACGGTGTCGCCAACGTAGACGACGTTGCCAGGATTCGCGCCCGCACGTCGGAGATATTCGAGCATGGGTGCGGGTGCGGGTTTATGTTCGGTTGTGTCTTCGACAAGGATGATGTGCTCAAAATACTTATCGAAACCAAGGGGTGCAATTTCTTTTGCGTATTCGTCGCGCGCACGTGAGGAGACGATGCCAAGTTTGCAGCCGTTGTTGGTGAGTGTTGCGATGACTTCAAGCAAGCCTGGAAACACGCTGATGGTGCTTTTAAAACTGGCAGCAACTTGGCACCAGCGATTCAACGTTGCCTGCGAGTAGATTCCAAGTTTCTCAAGGGCATCCTTGCCGGGTATGCCGAGGGCAAATTCAAGCTCGTGTCGGGGGAGCGTTTTGCCGGTCTCTTCTTGGACAATCTGGACAAGCGATGACAGAACGCTTTCTTCTGTATCTGCCAATGTCCCATCAACGTCAAATACGATATGGTCAAAGTGCTTCATATGATTGCTCCTCTCTGTTGTTTGCCTGCAAGTTTGATGCAGTGACAGAAGAAGGGTTAGCGGGATTTCTGCCTGGTGCTATCGAGATTCTGCCTCGCTGCTCGATAGCTCGAAGGAGTGCACCCCATTTGTTCTTTAAATACCTGGCCAAGATGGCTTGCTGTTATAAATCCGCATTGGCGCGCGACTGTCTGTACCGTTCGCGTGGTGTGTGCCAAAAGTTCGCAAGCACGGTTTATGCGGTATGCGCGTAGATATGCCGCCGGGGTCGTTCCTGCACAAGTTTCGATAATGCGGTAACACTCTCTTTCGCTTACGCCGGCTGCAGATGCCATCTGGGGCACATCTATAGCGGCTGCATAGTTTGCGCGGATAAAGTCCAGGATTGCCTTGAACTGTACGTCGCGGCTGGTCATCCAAGAGGCGCCGTCGGAAGAAAAGAGCGGTTCGGCCTTGGCGTTAATCTGAATCCAGAGCTCTGACAAACTATTTCGAAGCGCCATCTCGTTCTGCGGCCGTTGAAGGTCGTGGCTAAAGGAGCTCTTCAGCAAATCGATAAAGGGCATATCGTCGGGATTGGTGGGCGACCATTTGAGCACATCGACGCCTCGACATTGAAGCAATGGGTTGATGTAGCGCTTTTGAAGGCGTCCCGCGGGATCGCCGAGCATCGACGGCTGAAAGATATGCAACATTTGAATGGCTGGTGCCGAATTGGGTGATTGCAGCGTGCTGTGCAAAACGCCGCCGTTGATAAAGCCGGCGGACCCTTCCTCAAAGCGTACGTGCTCATGAGCCGCGCGCGTTCGATAGTCAATCGCTCCCTGCTCCATGTAGAAAAGCTCAACCTCGGAATGCCAGTGCCAGGGGACGGAATTGCCCGGATAGCGAGCGAATTCTGCGCGTTCGGCAATATAGGGCCAGTCTTCGGCGGTCTCGGGAAACGCTTCCTCGCGTCCTCCGCGGTGCAATTCTATGTGATCCATGTTTCGCATGGCATCAGTATAAAGCGCGATGGGCTTAGATTGCTCTTGCCTGTTCGGGGAACGCCTTGTTTAGGGATGCTTGGAGCTTTTCGAAGGATGCTCGTAAGTTGAGGCTCTGATCGGCTGAGCGCTTGGTTTTTGTGGTGGGGGAGTCGAGGAGGCCGTTTCTCTGTGTCGGGGGGAAGGAGAAAAGGTTTGCATATTTTAGGGATGGCAGCTGAGCTGCGTCATTGGAAGAATGCATGCGTGCGGCCTCCTCGATATCCACCAAAAGGATGCGCTCGGGGTTTGCTGCAAGGTCCCGTGCGCTGGCTACATTATGCCGCGAGCGCTGATAAGGAAGCGCTAAAGAAAGGCTTAACCAGGTTTGATATAACAATGAAACTGCAGGTCAGAGGTATCAAGTAACACTCTTGAAAGGTTTTGGGCTTAAGGGCTTTCTAAGGTTTGTGACGTGGATGTGGCGCGGACGTGCGGAGCGTGTGGATGCTTGCTGTTAGCGCTGCGGCTCTACGGCGCGCACCTGCTCGATGACCTTTTCCATCGTGGCGTCGATGCGGTCTTTTTTGAGTTCGCATTCCCAGATGGTTATGGGCGTCCAGCCCATTTGAGTGAGTGCTGCCACGGCAGCGCGGTCGCGCTCGACGTTGCGGCGAAACTTTGCCTCCCAAAACTCAACGTTACGCTTGGGCTGACTGGGATCGCACTTGGGGCAGCGGTGCCAAAAGCAGCCGTTGACGAAGATGGCGATCTTGCGGCCGGGGAAGGCGATGTCGGGCTTGCCGGGAACCTTCCATTCCAAGCGATAACCCGTAAGGCCCGCTGCGCGCAGGCGCTGTCGTACGAGCAGCTCGGGCTTGGTGTTGGCGCGCTTGTTGCCCTTCATGGACTTTTTGATGGCGGCGCGACGGCGGACCAGTTCGCGCTCGTCAGCGGAGAGGTCCGAGGTATCGATGCCGTCCAGCAGGCCGGGCTTGGGACGCTTCTTGCTGCGGCGCTTAGGTGCGCGCTTGGGTTTGGTGGCGGGTTTGTCGGCCGTGTTGGGCGCGGCGTCATCGGCAGAGCTTGTCTCAAGCCGATCTTCCTTCAGCTCAATCAGGGCATCAATGAGCCCCTTGTCAGCGGGCATCCATTCCACCGTGGCAAGTGAGGTGCGTGGAATCCAGCGGATATCGAGCTGGCGGTCGCGCTTCTGGGGCTCATCGGATTCATCGGCCAGCGAGCAGTAGTAGCACTCCATGGAGAGATGAAAATCGGGGTAGTCGTACTCAACGGTGTAAAAATCGCGCAGGTTGGTGACTTTTACCTGCAGCTCTTCCATAAGTTCACGTCGCACGGCGTCTTCGGGTGTCTCGCCGCGCAGAAGTTTGCCGCCCGGGAACTCCCAGAGTCCCTGCATGTTGCCATAGCCGCGCTGCACGGCAAGTAACTCATCGGATCCTTCCTTGCGAATGATCCCAGCGGCAACATGAACGGTCTTCAACAGGAGTCCTCTCTCAACATCAACACGTGGCAGGGTAGCTACCCGTACCTTACACAACGGTAAGGCAAGCGTAAGCCATATCGATGGTAGCCGACTCGTCTTCTTGCGACTATAGATGCCGTAGACTAATCGCAAGAAAGGACTCGGTATGCAAACCACGCACATGGCGACCCCGGTACTGGAGGTCGCGCATCTCGAAAAAGTATATGGAGCGCTGGGCAACGTGACCCGCGCGCTCAACGATGTCAGCTTTACCGTCAACCGCGGCGAATTTGTTGGCATCATGGGCGCTTCGGGCTCGGGCAAGTCGACGTTGCTCAACTGCGTGTCGACCATCGATAGCGCCACAAGTGGCACGATCCGCATCAACGGGCAGGACGTGACGCGCATGAAGCAGGCTAAGCTTTCGCAGTTCCGCCGCGAGGAGCTCGGCTTTATCTTCCAGGACTCCAACCTGCTCGATACGCTCACGGCACGCGAGAACATCGCCCTGCCGCTCACCATCGCCCGCACAAACTCGGCAGAGATCTCGACCCGAGTGCAGGATGTGGCCGCGCGTCTGTCCATTAGTCAGGTGCTCGACAAGTATCCCTACCAGATGTCCGGCGGTCAGCAGCAGCGCGTTGCCGCGGCTCGCGCGCTCGTCACCGACCCCACCATGATCATGGCCGACGAGCCCACCGGCGCCCTCGATTCCAAGAGCGCTCGCCTGCTGCTCGAGAGCCTGGAGGCCCTTAACCGCCGCCTACGCGCTACCGTGCTCATGGTCACGCACGACAGCTTTGCCGCCAGCTACACGAGCCGTGTGCTGTTTATTCGCGACGGCAAGATCTTCACCGAGCTGCGCCGCGGCGACACCGACCGCCGAGAGTTCTTCGACCGCATTATGGAGGTCGTTGCCATGATGGGCGGTGAGGGCTCCGATGCTCTGTAAACTCGCTTGGGGCAACGTCCGCCGCGCCGGCCGCGACTACCTCGTCTACCTTCTGACGCTCACCCTGGGCGTCACGGTCTTCTATGCCTTTAACACCATCTCGATGCAGGTCGACATCGCCGGAATTGATGAAGAGGGCTTGGCGCAGGTTATGGGCAGTATGCTCAGCGACCTGACGTACTTTTTGGCCGGTGTCATGGCCTTTTTGATGGTGTACGCCAATAACTTCATCATGAAACGCCGCAAAAAGGAGTTTGGCCTGTACCAGGTGCTCGGCATGGGCCGCGGGCGCGTCGCCACGATCATGGCGCTCGAGACGGTGATTGTCTCGGTCGTGGCCTTTGTCGCCGGCATTGTGCTGGGTGTGGGACTCTCCCAGCTCATGACGTTCTTTACGGCCTCGCTCTTTAAGACGCAGATCGCCAATTTCCACTTCTTTTTCTCGATGCATGCGTTCAATCTGACCCTTGCCTGCATGATCGTAATGTTCGTGCTCACGCTACTGCTGAACCTGCGCGCCGTGCGTCGTACCAAACTCATCGAGCTTATGGGTGCCGAGCGTCGCAACGAGAGCATCAAGACACGCAACCCCTGGATCGCGATTGCCATCTTTGCCGTGGGTGCGGTGCTGGTGGGCGTGGCCTATTACCGTCTGCTACGTGATGGGTTCCCGCTAACCGCGACGGACAGCAAGCTGCAAGAGGCCATGAACCAGTTTGGTATTACGACCGCTATGGTTACCGTGGGCACCTTTGCCCTGTTCTGGGGACTCTCGGGCATGCTCATCAAGCTGCTGCAGAGCCTGCGCGGCGTGTACTGGCGCGGCCTCAACATGTTTACCGTGCGCCAGCTTGCGGCCAAGGTCAACACGGTGTGCTTTTCGATGGGTGTCATCGCGATGCTCCTGTTTTTGGCCATCACCTCGGTGACGTGCGGTATGTCAATTGCCAACGTGATGAATGAAAACCTGGAGCGCTATAACCCTGTTGACGTGTCTCAGACGTATGTCTATTACACGCCCGAAACGCTCGACTACTACAAGGAGTATGCCAATCCGTCTGAGGCCGATCGCATGCTGCTGGCCGATGCAACGGTCGATTTGTACTCCGCATGGCACGGCGATCGTATCAATTCCGATAACGTTGCAGACGGTATTAAGGGCAAGTCGGCGGACAACAACGACGAGACCGGAAAGAAGGTCAATATTGCCGATGTTGCCGGTGAGCATGTGCAGATCGATTCGTATCTGAGTTACCCGCTTGGCGGCTCGGGCCCCTCGGTGGTGGCGGGTGAGATGTGCAAGGCCATGGGCGAAAAGCTTCCCAAGGCGCTCGAGGGAAGCAACGCCGATGCGATGGGTCTGTTTGTGACGCCGGCGAGCCAGTACAACAAACTGCGCCAGATGATGGGCGAGGAGCCGGTGAGCATTGGCCGGGACCAGTACTTGCTTACGTGTGATATGGGCGGTGAGCTGGGCGACCTGTACACCAAATACATGGCCGGCGGCCATACCCTCACCTTGGGCGGGCATGAGCTCAAGCCCGCAACCGATAAGTCGGACGAGGACACGGCGGCCATCGCCAACTCGGCGCTCGGCAGCAATCCCGGTACCGTAGTCGTTGCCGATGAGCTGCTGTCCCAGCTTAATCTGCAGCCGTATTCCAGTAATCTGCTCGTTAACTACAAGCAGGGGATGGATGTTGCCGAGGCCGATGAGCTCATTAAATACACCATGCTCGACAATCTGCTCGTTGACGGCAAGGAGCCGGGGTCGTGGGGAGTCTTCATGACACGCTCCGAGCTATATACGCAGGCAGCGCAGATGAACGGCATGATTAGCTATCTGGCTATCTACATCGGCTTTGTACTGGTCGTTGCATGCGCGGCAATTCTGTCGATCCAGCAGCTTTCCAACGTGGCAGATGGCAGCCGCAGCTATCGCGTGCTGGCGCAGATCGGCTGTGACGACCGCCAGATTCGTCATTCGGTGATGGCGCAGCAAGCGGTGTTCTTCCTGTTCCCGCTGGCAGTGGGTCTGGCGCACTCCTTTGTGGCGCTCAAGGTGATCATCGAGCTGGTGAGCACGTTTGGCAACATGAGCATCGGCGGTACCGTGGGCCTCACCTGTGCGATTTTCCTGGCAGCCTACGGCGGCTACTTCCTGGTAACGTACCTCATGAGTACCGGCATGGTGCGAGCCGCCATCGCCACCCGCTACAGCGAGTAGCAAGCGGGCAAAACCGTCGCAAAACCAGCGCGAACAACCGCCGCGGAGGGAGTCGGCCCCCTTCCACGGCGGTTTTTTGCCTTTCCGGTACGCCTCAGATGCAAGTGAGTAGACTTTTTTGGATCTGTCGAGCACATCGCGACAAACGCCCAATAAAACCGCAGGTCAGCGCTGTGGCGTTTTGGGGCGTGCTCGGCCTCCTGCAAAAAGTCTACTCACTTGGTTTCGCTGTTAGAAGGCCGCCGCAAGGGAAAGCGACTCCGTTGACGTTTGCCCAGATAAAACCTGCCAAAATAAACCTGTCCCTTTTTGGTAGGTTATCGCTTCCAAAAGTGGAGGATCAACGTCGTGCGGTTTTGCTGCTCGGTTTTGACCAGGATGTTGTGGATGTGGGTTTTGACGGTGCCCACGGCAAGGAATAGCTCGTCAGCGATCTCTTGGTTCGATTTGCCCAGCACAACCAGGCGCATGACTTCTGCCTCGCGTTTGGAGAGCTTGTAGGCGTTGCGATAGAAGGGCATCTGCTCTTCGATGTGTCGATCAAGATCGCTGACGTTCTTTTCTTCGGGTGCCTCCTGCATGCGAATCGAAAGCACGTGATAGGCGTAGGCGATGAGCAGAACCGCAAAGTAGCAAGCAAAGACATTCTCGCTAAAGTTGCGCTCGGACAGGTATAGCTGCGGCCAGGACGGTGCCAGGCTCATGGGGACCACCAGAATGTTATAGAAGTCCTCGGCAACGATGCAGCCGACCAGAATGGCGCCGATAATCAGGTGCTTTCGTTGGTTGTTAACACGTGCCTTCAGCTCAACCTTTGTGCTCTTGTGAGCCGTCCAAAAGATATATAGTCCCACAAAAATAAGGAATACCTGTCGCACCGTGTAGTAGAGCCACTGATGCATGGGGCCGTAGGGGACAGCGACGATAATCAGCGACTCGCACAGCAAAAACGTTAAGACGGGGATTGCGAACTGCTTTTTAGAATGCTTATCGAGTAAGTCCATGGCGATGGCCAAAATAAAAGCCTGTAAAGCGGTCGCCACAAGGGTCCGCATTACAGGCATGGTAATTGAGTAATAATCACTGGCCGGAAAACTCTGGTTTTGCAGCGTGTATTCAAAAAAGAAAATTTCGGTCATCTCGATGGCATAGCAAATAAAAACGCCGCTGCCATAGATAAAGAACTGTCGACGAGACGAGGCATAGGCGGCAAGCGAGAGCACCGCCGTCACAATACAGATAACCAGTATCGCTAAGGTATAGAAGAACATGAGCGTGTTCATCTGTCACCGTCCCATCTCATTTTACCTATGGCCGAGCCCTGTATATCTTGCGGGATATAGACGTCTCAACCCATCGTTTCATTGCGGATTAGGCGCCGAGATACAGAATAGCCGTATACCGTTCGCGGTTCCAGACGGTAAACCCCCTGCAAGTCCGCTACCTGCGGGTTTATATTGGATTAGAGAAGGTGTAACTCCGTGAACGGTCTTTAATCTCGAATAAACTAGGCAATAGTTACATATGGATGAATGATGGTCTTGTCAACACGAGGCGTGATGTACGAGCGCCTCATAGTAATAGTCGGCAAGACCGGCGGAAAGGAAATCGACACGGCACTGCCTAAGGATTTCATCGACACCAACGACTTCACCAAAGAGCAGATCATGGCCATCGAGGATCTTGGTCTGGCAATGAAGAAGGCCATCAAGGTTGACGGTTATTATCCGCACCTGCTCCGCAACAAGAGCCTTGGCATGATCTTCCAGCAGGTCTCCACCCGCACCCGACTTTCCTTCGAGACCGCTATGACCGACCTCGGCGGCCATGCTCAGTTCTATGGCCCTGGCACCATCCAGCTCGGCGGTCACGAGTCTCTGGGCGACACCGCTCGCGTTATGGGCTCGCTGCTCGACATCATGATGGCTCGCGTTGACCGTCACAAGGACGTCGTCGGCCTCGCCGAGGGCTCCGCTGTGCCCGTCATCAACGGCATGTCCGAGTTCAACCATCCCACGCAGGAGATGGGCGACCTCATGACCATGCTCGAGAACCTCCCCGAAGGTAAGAAGATCGAGGACTGCACCCTGGCCTTCATCGGCGACGCCACCCAGGTCTGCGTCTCCCTCATGTTCATCGCCTCCAAGGTCGGCATGAAGTTTGTCCAGTTTGGACCTAAGGGCCACCAGATCCCCGACGGCGGCCTGCACGTTGGCACCGTTGAGGAGCGCGCCGAGTTCGGCAAGCAGATGATGGCCATCGCCGAGGAGAACTGCAAGGTTTCCGGCGGCTCCATCGTCATCTCCGATGACATCGAGTGCATCAAGGGCGCCGACTTCATCTACACCGACGTGTGGTATGGCCTGTACGACGAGGAGGTCTCGGGCGAGAACTACATGGACGTGTTCTATCCCAAGTATCAGGTCACCATGGACATGATGAACTTCGCCGGCCCCAACTCCAAGTTCATGCACTGCCTGCCGGCCACCCGCAACGAGGAGGTCGTCGACGAGGTCATGGACGATCCCGAGCGCTCCCTGTGCTGGGTCGAGGCCGAGAACCGCAAGCACTCCATCCGTGCTCTCCTTGCCGCCCTGGGCAAGCGCACCCCGCTCAACGACGAGGGTGTCGAGTACTCCGCCAAGGCTGAGCTCCACGCCGCTCTCGAGGCTCTCGAGCAGCTCTAAGCCTCAAGGCTTCTAAAAGCACGTTTGCGGGCGGCGGATGCTCGTCTCCTGTCGCCCGCTCACCGAGGCCCAAGCAATTGCCTTAATACCTTAGGGCCTCGGATCTGTCCAAGACTGAGCGAAGGAGCTCATCATGAGCGACGGAAAGAAAAAGCTTTCCTTCTTGACGGTCATTTCGACCATCATCTGCGTCGTCTTCGTTTGCGAGGCCGCCGCTCCTGCTGCTGCCATTGGCAACCAGCAGTTCTTCTGGTGGATCTTCCTGATCCTGACCTTCCTGCTTCCCTACGGCATGGTTGTCGCCGAGCTCGGTACCACCTATGACGGCGAGGGCGGCATTTACGACTGGGTACGCGATGGCCTGGGCGACAAATGGGGCGCCCGCATCTCGTACTACTACTGGGTCAACTACCCGCTGTGGATCGCCTCGCTGGCTACCATGTTCCCCGACATTTTGGGCATGGTCTTTGGCGTCGAGTTCGACTTGATCGCCAAGATGGGTATCGATCTTGCCTTTGTGTGGATCGTCTACCTCATGGGCCGCTCCAAGGCGGCCGACTCCGAGTGGGTCCTTAACGGTGGCGCCATCATCAAGGTCGCCGTCGCCGTTATCGTTGGCGCTTTGGGCATTTGGTATGCCATGGAGAACGGTTTTGCGAACGACATGTCCGCTGCCACCTTCCTGCCCGAGCTCACCAACACCAACGCTCTCGGCTACCTGTCGATCATCATCTTTAACTTCATGGGCTTCGAGGTCATCTGCACCATGACCGACGACATGGCCGATCCCGCTCGCGATATCCCCAAGGCTATCATCGTCGGTGGCCTGTCCATCGCCGTGATCTACCTGTTCGCTGGCTTTGGCATCGGTGCTGCTGTGCCGGCCGATTCCATCGACCCCGACTATGGCATGATTGTCGCAGTCCAGACCATGGTGGGCGACTCCATGATCTTCAAGGTCATCTGCATCGCCTTCCTGATCACCCTGTTCGCCAACATGGCCGCCTGGTCCTTCGGCGTCAACTCCGTCGCCCGCTACGCTGCCGAGCACGGCAACATGCCCAAGGTCTTCGCCTCGATGATCTCGGATGACGACATGCCCAACGGCGCCAACCTGGTCAACGCCATCGTTGCCTCCCTGGTGCTGTGCCTGCAGCTCGTACCCATCGACGCCATCTCCAACGGTGTCTTCTGGATGCTCTTCGGCACCTCCGTCGTCTTCCTGCTGCTGACCTACATCCCGATGTTCCCGGCGTTCCTCAACCTTCGCAAGAACGACCCCAACCGCGAGCGTATCTTCACGTTCCCGTTTAAGGGCGCCATGATGAAGGTCATGCTGGCCATCCCTTGCATCGAGCTGATCCTGGCCATCGTTGCAACGCTGGTGCCGCTCTCTGCCGCTGAAATTGGCGACAAGCTCCCGATGATCGTTATCTTCATCGTGCTTCTGCTCATCGGCGAGGTTGTCCGCGTCGTCAGCGCCAAGGGCCGCGAGACCGAGTACAAGGGCCTCACTTCCGAGCTGGCAGCTCAGCGTCTCGCTGAGGAGGCCGCCGAGGCCGAGGAGAACTAGAGCACCCGGTTCTGGGGCTCCAACCCTCCTCGCGTACCAACGTGCGCTTCGTCGGGCTTGTCGCTCCCGACTCCGGGCACTCTAGCCTCTTCGGAGACGTGCCCAAGCGACAGGTTTGCTAACCATTCCCCGGGGTGGGTGTGAGCGATAGCTCCGGTAACCACCGCCCACCCCAATCTCTCTTCCGTATCCTTCGTGCGTTTTGTCTCCGCGCACTTGGTTACGTCGTCGCTTGCCGGTGCGATTCCGTGAAAACCGGCGTCGGGCGCCCCGACCTTTGCCGAGGAACGGGCGCCTACCATCTCTTGGTTTTAGGCTGCGGGCAACCCGCCCGCGGCAAGCGATCGTTCGATTTGGAGGAAATCTTATGCGTACGATCACCGAGTCCGAGTCCACCCCCAAGGCCGACGGCTTCTTTATGCCCGCTGAGTTCGCCCCGCAGGATCGCGTGTGGATGGGTTGGCCCCACCGCACCGACACCTGGGCCCACGGCGCCAAGCCGGCTCAGAAGCAGTATGCCGCCATCGCCCGCGCCATCGCCGAGTTCACCCCGGTTACCATGTGCGCCAACCAGGTCGACTATGCCAACTGCAAGGCCGTCTTCGAGGAGGACGAGAACGTCACCGTCATCGAGATGACCACCGACGACGCCTGGTTCCGCGACACCGCCGCCACCTACGTCATCAACGGCAAGGGCGAGAAGCGCGCCAACCACTGGCACTTCAACGCTTACGGTGGCCTTGTGGATGGCCTCTATTTCCCGTGGGACAAGGACGAGCAGATCGCCCTTAAGATGGCTGAGCTCTCCGGCTGCCGTCGCTATCGTCCCGATGACATGATCCTCGAGGGCGGCTCCATCACCGTCGACGGCGAGGGCACCCTTGTCGTGACCGACCAGTGCCTGCTTTCCCCGGGCCGCACCTGCTCTGCGGTTCTGGAGGAGGAAGAGGATCCCGAGTCCATCTGGCCCAAGTTCCACAAGAAGTTTGAGCCCTGGAGCGAGGAGCTTCGCGCCTATATGGACGAGCACCTCAAGGATTACCTGGGTGTCGAGAAGGTCATCTGGGTCAAGGAGGGCATCGACCCCGAGGAGACCAACGGCCACATCGATGACGTCGCCACGTTCATCGCTCCGGGCGTCATGGCCTGCATCTGGACCGACGATCCCGAGTATCCGTTCTACGAGCAGTGCCACGCTGCCTACGAGACCCTCTCCAACGCCGTTGACGCTAAGGGCCGCAAGATGAAGGTCTACAAGCTCTGCATGCCCGTGAACCCGCTGTTCATGGACCAGGCTTCCTGCGACACCATCGACGCCGACGAGAACGCCGAGCCGCGCGTCCCCGACGAGCCGCTGATCGCCTCTTACATGAACTACCTGGTCACCAACCACGGCGTTATCGTCCCGCAGTACGGCGACGAGAACGACCAGCTGGCCGTCGACACGCTCCAGAAGATCTACGACGAGGTCTGGGGCGAGGGCGTCTACAAGTGCGTCGGCGTCCAGTCCGAGCAGGTCGTCTTCGGTGGCGGCAACATCCACTGCATTACCCAGCAGGAGCCCTCGGCGTAACTCAGGCACGCCACCTTGGCGTTCACTCGTCGCTTACGTAGCGTCAGTACGCTACGCTCCTCGTTCGCGCCAATCTGGCGCACCTGAGCACGCCGAGTAAACGTCTGACTTTCCGAGCCGTGATGCTTCGGGAACCCAGCCGATCAATCGGACGGTCGGTGAATCGGACCATCTCGGGGCATTGATGGTCGGTTTATTCGATGTCTTGGTCGGTTGGGTTTTTCTTTGGGCACTCCGTTGCCTCCACTTCGGAGTGCCCTTTTCTTTGATTGAGTACGCGTCTGGCCTGGGATTTTTTGCGGGTTAGGCCAATTGTTCGCTTGAATTTCCCAGGTCAGACGCGTCTTCAATTGCCGAAAGTTATCGGTCGTGAACGCGGCCGTTTTGATCGGAGTATCTATGTACCAGCGTATCGTTATCTACACGCGCCTGTTCCGCGAGCGTTGGTCCAACAAATGCATCCTCTCCTCTCTCTGGGATGGCACCTGCACCGGTGACGCGGCCTGCAACCCTACCTTGGGCTGCGCCTTCGGTACAGATGCCATCCTTTTTGCTGTAGGGGGCGCGCGCCATGGCAGGTAAAAAGTTCTCCCTGATCGAGGTCATCCTTTCGGTTATCTGCGTCGTGTTTACCATCGAGGCGGCGGCTCCGGCATCTGCCATGGGTAACGTACAGTTCTTCTGGTGGATTTTCCTTATCATTACGTTTTTGCTTCCCTATGGTCTGGTGGTGGCCGAGCTGGGTACGGCGTTTGATTCCGAGGGCGGCCTGTACGATTGGGTTCGCTTGGGCCTGGGCGACCGTTGGGGCGCCCGTTGCTCTTGGTGCTACTGGGTTAACTTTCCGCTGTGGGTGGCAAGTATCGCCTGCATGTTCCCCAGTGTCATTAATGCGGTGTGGGGTATCGAGTTTTCACTCGGGATCCGAATCGCCATCGAGATTGTCTTTGTGTGGGGCGTCACGGTCATGGCAATGCAGCCGGTGGCCGAGGCAGATTGGGTCATGGACGGCGGCGCCGTCATCAAGGTGCTCATTACCGCTGTGGTGGGAATCGTCGGCATTTGGTTTGCCTGCAATAACGGCTTTGCCAACGATATGTCGTTTAAGACCTTCATTCCAGATCTGGGCGACACCAATTCGTTGACGTACCTATCGATTATCCTGTTCAACTTTATGGGCTTCGAAGTGGTCGCGACCTTTGCCAGCACGATGAAGAACCCGTCGCGTGATATCCCCAAGGCGGTTATTGCCGGTGGCGTGGCCATTGCGGCGATCTACATCATCTGTGGCATTGGCATTGGAGCCGCGGTTCCCACCGAGCAGCTTTCACTCGATTCGGGCATTGTGGACGCAGTCGCCGCTATGGTGGGGCGCACCCACCCGCTGACGATGGTCGTGGGCGTGGCCTTTTTGGTGACGTTGTTCGCCAATATGATCTGCTGGAGCTTTGGCGTCAACAACGTAGCGAGCTATGCCGCGCGCCATGGCAACATGCCGCGTCCCTTTGCGTTGGTGTCCAAAAAGACCGGCATGCCCAACGGCTCGGCGCTCATTAACGGCTGTTTTGCCAGCCTGGTGCTGCTGCTCCAGATTCCGCTGGGTGAGGGTTCCGACGTCTTTTGGGTCTTCTTCTCGATGAACGTCGTCTTTCTGCTCATGAGCTATATCCCCATGTTCCCAGCGTTTTGGCGTCTGCGCAAGCACGATAATCGCTCGCGTGTGTTCCGTGCGCCTTTCGAGGGCAAGGTGCTCGCGGTGGCGCTTGCGATTCCCGTGGTGGAGCTCGTGCTTTCGATTGTTGCTACGATTGTGCCGCTCAACAGCTCACCTGCCGAGATGGCAAAGTTGCCGATTCTCGCGGGCGTAGTGATTGGCCTGTTATTGGGCGAGGTTTCGCGCCTCATATCGCGCCGCGGCCGAAGCGTCGACAATCCCGGCGTTGGTGCACGGGGGTCAGGTTACTTTGCACCAAAACAGTAAGCGCCGCGAGTTGCGCAGCGCTTGGTGCATCTTGGATTACTGTTCGCGGTGCTCGGGATCGGAAACGAGCTTAGGCGCAAAGAAGGGGACGTGGCCCAGATAGGGGCAGCTGTCCGAACGCTCTTCGACGACACAGGGGACGTCATTGTAGGTAAGTGAGTCGCACAGGTGGACGATGGCCTTGGCGGCAGGGGCAACGAGTATTTTGAGCGGTGCGATAGGCGCCATGGCATCTCCTTTCATCGGTGAGACACAGCTTGTTTATCTAAACGATACAGTACGTTTAATCGGTGAGTCTAATCTTGCGGCAAAGAATCTGTCAACATCCTCACGGCATCTAGACAGGGGAGGCGGGCATGAGTTTCGCGTTCTATATCTACACCACGATTATCATGGGTGTGGCTCTGGTGACCAGTGCCGTGGCATTGGTGGTTTGGCTCATGACGCACCGTCGCGACAGCCTAGTGGCCGCGGCGGGCTTTTTGCTCTACATGCTCGATATGTCGGTCATCTTTTTTGACGAGTACACTCGGCTCAAATATGACTACGCCGTTACCTTTAGCGAGCCGCTGCAGCACCCCTTGCTGCGCTGCGTGCTCGGTATTGCCATCTATGCTTGCATTGTGCTGTGGATGTTTGCACGCTTGCGCAAAAGGCCGACGTCGCGCATGCTCGGGCTCGCTATCGTGCCGTTTTCAATCTTGCAATTGCTGCTGGTGCCTCGCAGCGGCGCTGCCGGAGAGATGCAGCAGTATCTCTTTTGGCTCACGCGTGACCTGGGCAATGTAGGATGTCTTGCCTATGCCGCCTGGCATTACCGGTGCAGAGCCACTCGTGTTGAGAAGCTGGACCTCGACCGCTCAAAGCTCTTTTGGAAGGTGGCACTCGTTCTTGCGTTTTGCGTAATCGCCGAGGACACCTACATGATCTTGTTCTGCCACCCCGACTTTCAAAACCCCGTCATCAGCCTCTTTTTGTGGTATCTGTCCGAGCGCAATATCTCCGAAAACGTGCTGCTCGTGGTATGCGCGGCTCAGCTTTTTTGCCAGTTTAGCCATATCCTGCGTGTGTATGCCCGTCATCCGCGTGCCGATGAGGACGTGGCGGCCGAGAGCGCAAGCTCTGAGGACGACCTCGCATCGCGTGTGGTGATTTATGCCGACGCCCATAAGCTGTCACGGCGCGAGCAGGAAGTGCTCACACTGGTGCTGAAGGGCAACGACGCCCAAAACATCGCCAGCGAGTTGGTCATCAGCCCTGGCACGGTCAAGGCACACTTGCATCGCATCTACGTTAAAAGCGGTGTCTCCAACCGAGATGACCTCATAGATACCTTTTGGCGTTCCTAGCCCTATTCTTCCTTGCATGCGGGTCTTGCCGTGTGGGCGGGCACGCCGTTGGGCGTAATGACGCGGTAATAATCTCAGACAATAAACCTGCAGGTAAAGCGTGTAAACCTGCTTAAACTGACCGTTTGCGGTCCCTGGCCTTGGCATGGATTTGCCCCTGTGTATCAATGGGTGTAGCGCGAAGCCGCGGACGTGGGACAGACGTCCGAGCACGGCTTGTAGGCACGCGCCGATGCGGGAGCGCTACGCTCCCAACCGAGTGCCCACGCGGGCGGTGCGTCCGCGTTGCAACCAAAGATGCCTGAGGAGGCTCACATGGACAAGGCTGATGTAGTTATCAAGAGCAACGCCGTTTTTACCGGCGATGGGCTCGAGCCGTTTAAGGGCGGCGTTGCCGTGCGGGGCGATAAAATCGTTGCCTGCGGTGACGATGCCCACCTGGCACCGTTTATCGGTCCCGATACCGAGGTGCGCGACTTTGGCGACCAGCTCGTCATGCCCGGCCTGATTGACTCGCACACGCATTTTGCCCAGGGCGCGTTCATGACCGACCCCGATTTTGCCGTCAACCTCATCGACTGCACCAGTTTTGAGATGGCGATGGAACGTGTCGTGGCGTTTGCGGCCGACCATCCCGATAACGAGTGGATCCTGGGCTGCCAGATTATCCAGTTCCAGTGGGATGTCCCCGAGATGCCCACAGCCGCGATGATCGATGAGTACATCTCGGACCGCCCGGTCTTTCTGCAGCAGGTTGACCTGCATACCTTTAGTGCCAATACCTGCGCCATCAACAAGGTGGGAGTAACTTCGCAGACGCCCGATCCCGCAGGCGGCAAGATCCTTAAGGATGCCGAGGGCAATCTGACGGGCGTGTTTTCCAACAACGCCGGCGTCTTCTTTATAGACGAGGTCTACGACCCAGCGCCCGAGGTTGTTGACGCGTCGTTTGCAAAAACCGCCCGGCGCGCCAATGCCCTGGGAATCACTACGGTCGGCATGGTCAATCCTACGTTTGTGAGCATGGAAAACCCGTATGCGGTGTTGGCAGGTCTTAATGCCAAGGGCGACTTGCCACTGCGCGTGTTCCTGTACACCGATCTGTTCGAAAACGAGTCCTTAACGCTCGAGCAGATCAAGGAGAAATACGCCTTCTCGGGTACGCAGGTCGAGTGGCACGGCTTTAAGCAGTTTCTTGATGGCGTGTGCTCCGACCACACCGCTTGGATGCTTGAACCCTATTCCAACGCGCCCGATACCTGCGGTGAGCCCGCGGAGGATCCAGAGCGCATCCGTGCCGCCATTGTCAGGGCGCAGGAATGGGGCGTTGACACGCGCGTCCATACGATCGGCGATCGCTCGGTGCGTTTTGTGCTTGATTGCTTTGAGGAGGGCGAGCGCTTGCATGGTAAGCGGGGTTGCCGCCACTCCATGGAGCACAACGAGACGGTTGAGCCCGAGGATCTGCCGCGCTATGCCGAGCTGGGTATATGCCCTGGTATGCAGCCGTGGCACATGCTGCTCGATATGGCTGACCTTGCCAAGGACGATGCCGTGGGCCCCGAGCGTGCTGCGCTTTCGTGGCCCCTGCATAGCCTGCTTGCCAGCGGTGCCGTGGTGCACCTGGGCAGTGACTTCCCCGTTGTGGGCTTGGAGCCCATGGAGGAGGTGTACGGCGCGGTCTTCCGCATGCTCGAGGACGGCTCCAACCCAGAAGGGTGGTTCCCGCAGGAGCGCATCACCATGGCCGAGGCCCTGCGCGCCTACACCTACGGCAGCGCCTACGCCATGCATGCCGAGGATCGCATCGGTACGCTCGCATGCGGCAAACAGGCTGATATCTGTGTGCTCGACCGTAACCTCTTTGACTGCGAACCGGCTGAGGTCCTCGAGGCCACGGCGTCTCTCACGATGATTGCCGGCAAGGTGGTCTACGAGGCCTAGCGGGGCTGCTGCATCGCTGGGCGGTGCCGCAGCCTGTGCGTGCCGCCCATCCATTCATGCATCCATTCATCAATCTCTCATGGAAAGGGGAGAACAATGGCAGAAGAAACGACCGCCGCTGTTGAGGAGGAGCGTGAGCTTGCCTCGCAGCCGATTCCCGGCCTGGTGCGCAAGTACACCATCATCACCGGCCAGGGTATGCTCGCCCAGATTATCATGGTGGTCCTTGAGGGCCTCGTGATGGGTTGGGGCCTGGGTGCACACGGCCTGGCCTGTGTTTCGATCATCATGTCGGTCGAGTACATTAACCTGGCCTTTGGCAACCTGTTTGGCACCGGCGTGCCCGCCGTGGTGGGCAACCTTTTGGGTGCCGGCGACATTAAGGGCGCCAGCAAGGCGTTTAGCCAGGGTTTTTGGCTTACCACGATTGTGAGTGTGCTGCTTGCTGTGGTGATGGCTGTGTTTACCGAGCCCATCTGCGCATTCTTCGGCGCCACGCCCGACATCATGGCCGATACCGTTGCCGGCGTGCGCACCTTCTCCGTGCTGCTGCCGCTCACGGTCATTGGTCAGATGGTCACCGCCGTCATGCGTGTGGACGAGAAGGTTCAGATCCAGGCCAACCTCATGACCGTGTCTGCCATCGTCGCTATCTGCTGGCTTGCGCTTTCCACGTTTGTGCTCAAGCTTGGCGTTATGGGAGCTGGTGTGTACTACGGTCTTTCCATCGGTATCTGGGCCATCGGTATCTTCTGGTTCATCGGCGGTAAGAAGTCGCAGCTCCAGATCAGCGCCGCCGACCTCAAACTCGACATGGCCATCTGCGGCCAGATCATCAAGATTGGTTTCCCGTTCTTTTTGGTGCAAGCTGCCACGTTCATCTTCAACACCGTTGCCAACTCGTTGCTTGGCCAGCTCGGCGGCGACATGGGTTCGCTCTACATCGCGGCCTTTGGTGTGATCAACGGCTACATCCTCTACATTACCATGATGGTCGCCCAGTGCTTCTCGTACGGCCTGCAGCCCATTGCCGCCTTCAACGCCGGCGCCAAGGCGTGGGCGCGCCTCAAGGAAACGCTCTCCTGCACGCTTAAGTACCAGGTCGTGACGCTTGCTGCGGTGTCTGCTGTGCTATGGGTGGCCGCAACGCCGGTCTGCGCCTTTTTTGCTGGTAGCGATCCGGCGCTCGTCGAGGTTGCCGCCAACGCCACGCGCATCGTTATCCTGGCCGTGGCCCTGGGCTATCTTGCCATGACCATGTCGATGTACTTCCAGGCGGTTGAGAAGGTGGGTATCGCCACGTTCACCGGTCTGCTCCGCTACGTGATCTGCTCCGTGCCGCTTATGTACCTGCTTGGCAACATGATGGGCGTTCAGGGTGTCTGGTTTGCCTTGGTGGCGGCTGACGCCATCACTGGTCTTATCTCCATCGCCCTCGCCGTCCGCGAATCCAAGCGACTTGCCACGCTCTAGACTCGGACACGGCCGGCCCGCGATAGTCGAATAAGTCAACTCGCCTGCAAGCCACCACAATGGGGACAGTTCCCATTGTGGTGGCTATTGTTATTTAGGGTCTGAGATTTCGGCTCTATAAATAACGTTTTTGAACTGGGCTACTAAAAGATTGTGGAAAACACTACTACAAGATTATGGAAAACGCTACTGCAAGATTATGGCAAATGATACTATACGATTATGGTAACAGCGTTATAAGGGGCGTTGATATGGCCGAGTACATTAACAGGGATTTGCATGAGTTGCTCATTCGCATGGCGGGTTGGTTTCCTGTTGTGTCGTTGACGGGGCCTAGGCAGAGCGGTAAGTCTACGCTGGTTAGGCATGCCTTTCCCGACTATTCCTATGTCACGCTTGAGGACCCCCAAACGAGGCGCGCGGCCTTGGAGGATCCGGTGAGTTTTATCCGCAACCGAAAGGGCGGACTCATCATCGATGAGGCGCAATACGCCCCGGATTTGTTCTCGATGATTCAGGTTGTTTCGGATGAGCGGGGAGACGCCGGTCAATACATCCTTACGGGATCGCAAAACTTTTTGATGATGAAAAGCATCGGCCAGTCTCTTGCCGGGCGAGTCGGGATCTTAAAATTGCTGCCATTTTCGTTTCGAGAAGCGGAGAGGGGCCAGCAGGGGCAGTTGGAAGTGGATTTGTTTGCGCTCGAAGGGGGATACCCTCGCCTGCGTTCCGCCGGAATGCCGTCCTCGGTTTATTTCCCCAGCTATATTGATACCTATGTTGAGCGCGATGTTGTGGGCTTGCTTGACGTGCGCAATAAAGCAGAGTTTCATAAGTTTCTGTCCATAATTGCCCAGAGCGCCGGTGCTCTCATTAATATATCTTCGCTTTCTCGAGATACGGGTGTGAACGTATCGACCATTAAAAGCTGGTTGTCTATCCTGGAGCAGAGCTACCTGACGTTTTCACTGCAGCCCTATTATGCAAATGCCAGGAAACGTTTGACTAAAACGCCCAAGCTTTATTTTTACGACACGGGGCTGCTCTGCTACTTGCTCAAAATTGGATCACTGGAGCAACTTTTGGAGAGCCCTTATCTGGGGGCAGTTTTCGAAAACCTCATCGTTTCCGAAACGGCGAAGAGCCATCTCAACGTGGGCGAGAATCCCGAGTTGTATTTCTATAGGGACGACGGCAAGCGAGAAATCGATTTGCTCGACTGCACAAACTCAGGGAGTCCCAAGGCTATCGAAATAAAATCATCCAGAACGTATCACGATAAGTACGCCCGCCATTTACAGGCTGTATGCGATGAGATCGACATTGCAAAAGATGCGCGCTATGTTGTGGCCCGCGTGGATTCAACGTATGAGTCGAAAGACTGTAGCGTGGTCTCGGCGCGTGATTGGCTTTTGCGATAACAAGTTCGGCGTATTAACAACTGCCGCGAAGAGGATCGGACCCCTTTCGCGGCGGTTTTTTGCCGATCCGGTGCGCCTCAGATGCAAGTGAGTAGGCTTTTTTGGATCTGTCGAGCACACCGCGACAAACGCTAAATAAAACCGCAGGTCAGAGCTGTGGCGTTTTGGAGTGTGCTCGGCCTCCTGCAAAAGGTCTACTCACTTGGTTTTTCGGCGAGAAGGCCGCCGCAAGGGCAAGCAGCTCTCCTCACGGCGGTTGGCGTTTGCCCAGATAAAACCTGCCAAAATAAACCTGTCCCTTTTGGCGTGGCTGATTGGTTTGGGCTGTTTTGGAGAAAGCCCATGAGGCGGCACTCAGGCTAATCCTGCGTGTCGCCTCCGTACATGTAGACGATAAAGCCGTCGCCGGTGTCTTGGCTGTGATCCTCCAGGATGCGTTTCATGTTGAGGTGCTCGTAGAACTGCCAGTCAGAGTTGCAGTCGCTCATCAGGAAGAACTTGGTGCACCCGGCTTTGGCGAGTTCGGCGCGCGCAAGGTCGATGAGCTCGCGGCCGAGTCCCTTGCCCTGCCACTCGGGCACAATGATGATCAGGTTGAGCTGGCCCTGGGCATACTCGTCGCCCGTGGCGGCAAAGCGATCGGCCGTGGCCTTTTCGCGACTGTCGCCAAAGAGCGAGCCCTCGAGTTTGGCATCGGCGGTCTTTGCCATCTCGGTTGCCTGGGCGAACATCTCGTCGTAGCAGGGTACCCACGTGGGGTTGGTACGCGGCTTGCCGTCCTCGAAGATACCGATGCAGCAGGCGGCGATAATGCGGCCCTCTGCCTCGGCGACGAGCGCGATGGGGGAGCGCTGCAGCTGCATGGCAATGTTGAAGCGCGCGCAGAAATCGGCAGCTTCGACGTCGCCGCGGTTGCGCAGCGTGTTGCACCACAGCTGGTTGTAGATGGCGGCGATGCCAGCCAGGTCGTCGAGCGTGGCGGCGCGCAGGGTTACGTTGTCAAGGCTCATGGAGGCTCCTTCCAAGGTGGGTCAGGCCACCTCTGAGTGTGACATGGGCGCACCGCTGCCGCATCAACCATTCGGTAGACGAGCTTCGATCTCTCGGGGACGGAGGAAAAGGGGCCACGAGCGAGGTTTTTCGGACGCTTGCTCGACGAGAGTGGATAATCTCCCGCTTTTAGCGCGAACATAGGTCAAAAACGGGAGATTATCCACTCTCGTTGGAAGCGCCCGAAAATCCTCGCTCGTTATCCATTCCCTTTTTGGCTGGTTGTGCTTGCACTTTAGCGTGCGACAGCGGATAATGCCGAGCATTCGACAATGTTCTCGTTGCCATCAATTGATTGAGGAGGCCCCGCATGGCCATGGAATTTAAACGCAGGCTGCCGATCCCCATGGAGATCCGCGAGGAAATGCCGCTTTCCGCCGAGCTTACCGCTAAGAAGCAGGCATTCGACGCCGAGGTCGCCAAGGTCTTTACCGGCGAGGACGCGCGCAAGGTGCTCATCATCGGACCGTGCTCTGCCGACCGCGAGGACTCGGTCCTCGAGTACATGAACCGCCTGGCCAAAACCGCCGAGGAGGTCAAGGACAAGCTCATCATCATTCCGCGCGTCTACACCAACAAGCCGCGTACTAAGGGCACTGGCTACAAGGGCCTGCTGCACAACCCCGACCCCGAGGCGCCCGATGACCTGCTCGAGGGCGTTAAGGCCATCCGCCACATGCACCTGCGCGTCATCGAGGAGACTGGCTTCTTCACTGCCGACGAGATGCTCTACCCGTCGAACTACCAGTACCTCGTTGACCTGCTGAGCTATGTTGCCGTGGGCGCGCGCTCGGTTGAGAACCAGGAACATCGCTTGGTGTCGAGCGGCATTTCGGTGCCGGCGGGCATGAAGAACCCCACTGCCGGCTCCACCACCGTCATGCTCAACTCCATCTACGCCGCCCAAGCGCATCAGAGCTTTATCTTCCGCAACTGGGAGGTCGAGTGCGACGGCAACCCGCTCGCGCATGCCGTCATGCGCGGCTACATTGGCCTCGACGGCCGCACCTACCCCAATTACCACTACGAGCACCTGGAGCGTCTGGCCGAGCGCTACACCGAGCATGCCGGCTACGCCAACCCGGCAGCGGTTATCGACTGCAACCATGACAACTCGGGCAAGCGTCCGCTGGAGCAGTATCGCATTTGCAAGGAAGTGCTCGACAGCTGCCGCCGCAACGAAGCCATTTCAAGGCTGGTCAAGGGCTTTATGATCGAGTCCTACCTTGAGGACGGCAACCAGCCGGTCGACGGCGGTGTCTTTGGCAAGTCGATCACCGATCCGTGCCTGGGCTGGGAAAAGACCGACTACCTCATTCACGAGATCGCGGAGCGGGTTTAGTTACGCGGGTTTTCGCTGACTCTGCCAAGACATCGGCGGTCCCGTTGCTGCCGGGCACTCATTGGGGACAGACTTAAATGAGTGCTCGCAGAATGAGAGTGGATAATCTCCCGTTTTTAAGTAGTCGTTGGGGACGTTCTTGTTTGACTGGTCGTTTAAGAACGTCCCCAATGACTACCCTGTTGGCCTTTTCCAGGCCCTGTGGGCAAAAAATGGCAAATATGAGTACTGTTGCTATCGTAGTGTCATATTGCCGGCATAAGATAATAGACATAACAGAAAATATGTTCATTAACCTTAACACATATAAGCCCGCTATAGAACTATTTGAGTAATTTAGGGGCGCTTGCAAGCCGTGCGGGCAGCATATGGGGCTGTTTTGGCTGTTACTAAAAAGGTAACAGTACTCATATTTGCCATTTTTTGCCCACAGGGGCTGGAAAGGACCGTCAATTCGGCTCCAGGGGATGCGGCCCAAGGGCCGCAGAACGAAAAATGGGGGCGCTGGTTGTCCTGCGCCCCCATTCTTTGGGTATTGCGGTTGTTTGCCGCCGGTTTTACGCCGCCTCGTCGAACTGCGAGTTGTACAGGTCGGCGTAGAAGCCGCCCTGGGCGAGCAGTTCGTCGTGTGTGCCCTTCTCGACGATGTCGCCGTCGCGAATCACCAAGATCACGTCGGCGTTGCGGATCGTGGACAGGCGGTGCGCGATGACAAAGCTCGTGCGGCCCTGCATCAGCGCATCCATGGCGCGCTGGATGAGCTCCTCGGTGCGGGTATCGACGTTGGAGGTTGCCTCGTCCAAAATCAGCGCCGGGCGGTCGGCCAAAATGGCACGGGCGATGGTCACGAGCTGGCGCTGACCCTGCGACAGGTTAGTGCCCTCCTCGTTGATCATAAAGTCGTAGCCGCCGGCGAGCGTATGGATAAAGTGGTCGCAGCGTGCGGCGCGCGCGGCGGCCTCGACTTCGGCATCGCTCGCATCGGGGCGTCCGTAGCGAATGTTCTCGCGAATGGTGCCGTTAAACAGCCAGGTATCCTGCAGCACCATGGCAAACTCGCCGCGCAGTGCCGCGCGGTCCCAGTCGCGCACGTCGATGCCCTCGACGCGCAGCGAACCGCCGTCCACGTCGTAGAAGCGCTGCAGCAGCTTGATGAGCGTGGTCTTGCCAGCGCCGGTGGGACCGACGATGGCGATGGTCTGACCGGGCTGCGCCTCACAGCTAAAGTCGTGGATGATGGTCTTGTCCGGCGTGTAGCCAAACTTGACGTGGTCGAACTCCACGTGACCGGGGCGCTTCTCGGGGATCTGCGCGTCGGCCTTTTGCTCCTCCTCGGGCGCGGCCAGGAACTCAAACACGCGCTCGGTGGCGGCAGCCATCGACTGCATCGTGTTGCTCACGTTGCCCAGCTGCTGCACGGGTTGCGTAAAGTTGCGCACGTACTGAATGAAGCTCTGGATGTCGCCGGGCGTGGCGTTACCAGTCAGCGCGAGCTGCGCGCCCACCACGACGACGCCCACGTAGCCCATGTTGCCCACCAGGCTCATAAGCGGCATCATCAGGCCCGACAGGAACTGCGAGCGCCAACCGCTCATAAAGAGGCGGTCGTTCTCTTTGTCGAACTCCTCGATCGAGGCCTCGGCGCGGTCGAACACCTGAATGACGTTCTGGCCGGCAAAGTCCTCCTCGATGATGCCGTTGACGGCGCCCAGGACCTGCTGCTGCTCGCGGAAGTACGGCTGCGAGAAGTGAATCATCACGGTCAGGATAATCGCGGCTGCCGGCAGCGTGAGCACGGTGACGCCGGTGAGCGGCAGACTGATCGACAGCATCATGACGAGCACGCCGATAATCTGCGTCACCGACGTGATGAGCTGCGTCACGCTCTGGTTGAGTGACTGACCCAGCGTGTCGACATCGTTGGTGATGCGGCTGAGCACGTCGCCCTTGCTGTGGCCGTTGAAGTAGCTCATCGGCACGACAGCGATCTTGGCGGCGATCTCCTTGCGCATGCGATAACAAATCTTTTGCGTGACGCCGGTCATGAGCCAACCCTGGATGAGGCTGCAGACAGAGCTTGCCAGATACAGGCAGAGCAAAAAGCCGAGCGTCTTGGCGATCCAGGCAAAGTTGACATCGCCGGTACCGTTGACCTTGGAGACCAGGCCTTCGAACAGTTTGGTCGTAACCTGGCCGAGCACCTTGGGTCCCACAATGTTAAAGATGACCGAGCACACGGCAAAGGCGACGGCGGCAAACACGGCAATCTTGTGCTGACCGATATAGCCGAGTAGCTGCCTCATGGTGCCCTTAAAGTCCTTGGCCTTTTCGCCGCGGCCCATGCCACCCATGCGGCCCATGGGACCGCGCCGGCGGGTGGGCTTGGGAATCTGAGTCTTGGTCTCGTCGGCCATTAGTGCTCGCCTCCTTCCATGACGGCTGCAATTTCTTCTTGGGTAAGCCCCAGCTCCTCGGCGGAAAGCTGCGACTGTGCGATCTCCAGGTACGCCGGGCAGCTGCGCAGCAGCTCCTCGTGCGTACCGGTGCCCACCACGTGGCCGTCGTCGAGCACGATGATCTGGTCGGCGTGCATGATGGTCGCGATGCGCTGGGCCACGACCACGAGCGCAGCGTCAGTGACGTTTTTGGCCAGCTCCTCGCGCAGGCGCGCGTCGGTTTTGTAGTCGAGGGCGCTAAACGAGTCGTCGAACACCACGATCTCAGGCTTTTTGGCCAGGGCGCGGGCGATGGCCAAACGCTGACGCTGGCCGCCCGAGACGTTGGAGCCGCCCTGGCTGATGGGGGAGTCGTAGCCGCCCTCGCGCTCGGCGATAAAGTCCTCGGCCTGGGCGATGCGTGCGGCCTGGTGCATGTCGTCATCGCCCACCATGTCGCCGGCAAACTTGAGGTTGCTCTCGACGGTGCCCGAGAACAGGCGACCCTGCTGCGGGATGTAACCAATGCGGCGGCGAAGCTCGGAAAGGGTCATATCGCGCACGTCGATGCCGTCGAGCGAAATGCTGCCGCCGGTGACGTCGTACAGGCGCGGGATGAGCTGCACAAGCGTGGACTTGCCCGAACCCGTGGAGCCGATGATGCCGAGCATCTGGCCGGCGTGCGTGGTGAAGTTCACACCGCTGATGACATCGGCGCGGGCATCGGGATACTGGAAGCTCACGTCGTGGAAGGCGAGCTCACCGCGCGGCGCGTTGGCCGCGGGCAGTTTGGGCGAGACGGGGTCGTTGATGCTCGTGGGACAGGTGATGACCTCTTCCACGCGCTCGGCTGCGACTTCGGCGCGGGGCAGGATGACCGACACCATGGTGAGGATCATAAACGCCATGACGATCTGCATAGTGTAGGAGATAAACGCCATCATGTTGCCGACCTGCATCACGCCGTCAGACACGCCCTGCGCGCCAAACCAGACGATAAGCACGGTGATGCAGTTCATAACGAGCATCATGAGCGGCATCATAAAGCTCATGGCTCGGTTGGTGTAGAGCTGCGTGGTCATAAGGTCGAGCGAAGCCTTGTCAAAGCGCTCGAGCTCATGCTCCTCGCGGTTGAACGAGCGGATGGGCATAAGGCCGTCGAGCAGCTCGCGGGCGGTAAGGTTCGCGCGGTCCACAAAGCTCTGCATCTTTTTGAACTTGGGCATGGTGAGGCCCATAAGCACGCCGACGACGGCCGAGACCGCGATGATGGCCACGGCGATGGTCCACTCCAGACCGGTGTGGTTGGCCAGGACACGCATGACAGCGACGACGCCCATGACGGGGGCCATCAGGCACATGCGGATAAACAGGGTTGCGGCCATCTGGATCTGCTGAATGTCGTTGGTGCAGCGGGTGATGAGCGAAGCCTGGCTAAACTTGCCCACCTCGGCCGGCGAGAAGTGCATAACCTTGTTGAAGGTCTCGCGGCGCAGGTCGCGGGCGATGGAGCAGGCGGTGCGCGAAGCCACGGCGCCGGTCAGGATGGTGGCGACAAGCGACACCAGGCACAGGCCAAACATCGTGGTCGCCATGCGGCCCAGGTAGGCGTTCTGCACGTCGGCGGGGTCGATACCCTGTGCCTTGTACTCGTCCTGCACGTAGCTCACGGCGCGTTGGGTCACGATGGAGCCCGACATGGAGCCCATTTTGTCCGCCATACCGTTGGCGCCCTCGACGAGCTTGCCCTGGTCGATTAGGCCGCCTTCAACGCCTAGACGCAGGCTCTTCATGGTGATCTTGCCGCCGTCGGCATCAATCTGCTTTTGCATATTCTGCGCCGCTGCGGCCTTTTGCTGCATCTCGGCGAGCTGGTCGGGCGTCATCGCTGCCATTTGCTCGGGCGTGGGCATGGCTTGGGCGTCGCTGTTGCCTTTCTCGCTGGACGCGCCCATCATGTCGCCCATGGAGCTGGCGTCGATGCCTTGGTTGAGCGAAAGGACGACGGTCTCGGGCAGGCTCATGATATCGGCAATCTTGCCGCCGTCGGCGCGCTCATCCTCGGTTCCCCTGTACGTGCGAATGCCGTTTTTGTCTGCCTTGCCAAACGCAGCTTCTACTGTCTTGGCGTCCTTGGCGCTCATAAAGAGTTCGAGGTCGTCGAGCGATTCGGCACGAATGGTGTCGGGCACGGGCGAGGCGATGCCGCCTTGCTGCACGCCCACGTCGACGATGTCGCTCATATAGGTAGGCAGTGCCAGATCGGCGTTACAGCTGATTACGATAAGTACGATAGCTGCGAACAGTGATGGGACATGCTTTTTAAAAAGCTTGAGAATCCTCACTTGGCATTTCTCCTTTCTTGATTGCAGTCGATAATTTCGTTGAGACGCCTTAGAAGGCGCACCATCTCTTGGGTATCTGTTTCGCCGAGCTGCTCGAGGAAGGCCGCGGTGCGCTCCTCGAATTCCCGACGTTTGATTTCGAGATTCTGGAATCCCTTGTCGGTCATCGTGACGTGTACACGACGACGGTCGGTCTTTGAGTGCTCGCGCTCGACCCAGCCCTTGGCTTCGAGAGTGCGTAAGATATTGGCGATGCGGGCACTCGAGACCCAGGCGCGATTTGCGAGTTCGCTCGGCGTGAGCGAACCGCCAGCGAGCATGAGGGCGCGCATGACAGCCATCTCGCCGCCGAGAGCTTTGTCCGCAGAGCGTGAAATGCGATGATGCATGCTGCCAAACTCAGTTAAGAGCTGACGTCCAAGCTCATGGAAATCGGTATCTTCCACCGAAAACCCCTAACACTAGAAACTATTTTCGGTGAAAGATGATACCCGCATATTCGGGCCTCATGCAGTGGGCAATATAAAGAGCGCATAAAGAGTTAAAAAATTCAATTGCTGAAGCGTTTCAAAGAACTACTATGCCCGCGGTTAGGCGAGGGGTTGTCACCACCATGACGACTGGGACTCATTTATCGCCACGTGCGATGCTCCAACTTCCCGCAAGGAGACACCTGAATCAAGGGGGTTGGAGTCATGGCATTTGACTTCACGGGCAAAACCGCGATCGTTACCGGCGGCACTCAGGGCATTGGCCTCGAGATCGCCAAGGGCATCGTCGCGGGCGGCGGACACGTCGCGCTCATCGCAAGGAACGCTGCCAAGGGCGAGGCCGCTGTGGTCGAGCTTGGCGAGGGCAACAAGTTCTATCAGCTCGATGTTGCCGATGCGCCCAAGGCGCGTGAGACCGTCGAGCAGATTTTTACGGACCTGCCGCAAACCAACATCCTGATCAACTGTGCTGGCGTCATCAGCACCAAGAAGTTCGACGAGATCGATGACACCGAGTGGCGTCGTACCATCGACATCAACCTCAACGGTACCTTCACTATGATGAATGCTGTGTACCCGCACTTTAAGGCGGCCCATGCCGGCACTATCGTCAACGTGAGTTCCGTTGCGGGCAAGATCGGTGGCGGCCTGCTCGGCACCGCGGCTTACGCGAGCTCCAAGGCCGGTGTTAACGGTCTAACCAAGGCAGTCGCCAAGGAAGGCGGCAAGTTTGGCGTCCGCTGCAACGCCGTGTGCCCGTCGCTCACCCTTACCGATATGACCTCGATTCTCTCTGACGAGAACTCTCAGCGCATCATCAACGGTATTCCTCTGGGCCGTGCCGCCCAGGCAAGCGAGCCCGCGCAGATGGTGCTCTTCTTTGCCTCCGACCTTGCCAGCTTCGTGAACGGCGAGATCGGTGACTGCGACGGTGGCATCGTTCTGGACGGGTAATACCCCGCGACGTTAATTCGGCGACGGCTCCTGCGACTCGGGACCGTCGCCTTCTTTCTGGCACAGGAGCGTGTGACCGCGTGTCGCACGCATCAAAAGGAGATATAAATGAGTGAATCGACTGCGGTGGAGGCGCCGGCGGCAAAGGAGCCGTTCTTTAAGATGTCCTCCATCCCGGGTGCCAATATTTTGGTGCCGCTTTTGTTGGGCTGCCTGCTCAACACGCTGTTCCCCGACCTGTTCAAAACGCTCGGCAGCTTTACGCTCGGCATGACCCAGCAGGGCGCAGGCCCGCTTGTTGGCGCTTTTTTGCTCATCGTCGGTACGACGATTTCGTTTAAGAGCGCTCCTGCCGCCGCTGCCCGCGGCGCCATCATCATCGCCGTCAAGCAGATCGTGGTCGTTGCCGTGTCGCTGCTCATCCTTTATGTGTTCAACGACAACCTGTTTGGTATCTCGGCCATGGTGATGCTGGCCGCTTGCACGGGTGCGAACAACGCTATGTACGCTGGACTGATGGGCACCATGGGCAATGAGGCCGAGCGTGGCGCCGTCGCCATCACCACGCTGGTTGTCGGCCCTCCGGTCACGATGATCGTGCTCGGCGCTGCCGGTCAGGCTCCGATCGGCTGGTCGCTCGTGGGCGCCATCCTGCCGATCGTCGTCGGCATTATTCTGGGTAACCTCTTCCCCAGCTTTAAGAAGATGATGGCACCGGCACTTTCCGCCATCATCGTGCTCGTCTTCTTTGCCATGGGCTCGACCATGACCTTTGGCCAGCTCATTAATGGTGGTCTTCCCGGTATTCTGCTCGGCGTGATCTGCTCGGTGGTCTTTGCAATTCCCGTTATCGCGGTCGATAAGCTCACAGGCGGTACGGGTGTCGCAGGTGCGGCTATTTCGAGCTGCGCCGGAGCCAATGTGGCCACGCCTGCTGCCATGGCAAGCGTCAACGAGGCCTTGTACGGCGGTGTGGTGCTCGCGACGGCCACGGCACAGGTTGCTGCCTGTGCAATCGTGACTGCTATTTTGACCCCGCTGGTCACCAGCTGGTGCTACAAGCATTTTGAGGGCCAGCAGAGCAACAGCAAGGCAACGACCGACAAGGCCGCCTCAGCCGCCTAATGCCAAGCGGCAATCAAAGCTAAAAACTAGTCACGCCACAGGGCGGCCACGGGGGATCCCGTGGCCGCCCTGCAGTTTCTGTAGGGTCACTGGAACACTTTACCCTGCTAAAGCTGGCATAACAGCTAGAGTGAACGTCGTACAAAGGCAAGGAAAAATACCAAACAAATCGGTGAACGGTAGTTGTTCGCGCTCGCATTTCCTGCGGGTTTGTAAAAAACGCCTTTATGATATAAAAAAAGAAACATATAACAGCCCAGATGGAGAGGGTCGCTATGTTATCCTTCTCAAACGGGTGAAATCTTGGGTTTTGGGTTGTAGTTCCAAGGTGGACAAACGTTTTCCCTGCACCAACGTGTGGTGAAGAACGGAAGAAGCCGGTAGTGCAAGCCGAACATTCAAGAATTCAATAAGCAGCGGTGTGAGAGAGCGCCGCATTACACGTAACTAGGAGCGTGGTTACACAATGCAGGAGGCATGGGAAGGCTTCAAGGAAGGCATCTGGACGGGAGAAGTTGACGTCCGAGACTTCATCCAGAAGAACTACACCCCCTACGAGGGCGACGAGTCGTTCCTCGCCGGCCCAACCGAGCGTACCAAGGAGCTGTGGGGCGAGGTTCTCGACCTGCTGCTTAAGGAGCGCGAGCAGGGCGGTGTCCTCGATATGGACACCAAGACCGTTACGGGTATCGTGAGCCACCCCGCTGGCTACATCGATAACGCCCACCGCGAGAAGGAGACCATCGTCGGTCTCCAGACTGACAAGCCGCTCAAGCGCGCGCTGCACGTCAACGGTGGCATCCGCATCGCTTGCCAGGCTGCCAGCCAGCACGGCTATAAGGTCGACGAGAACGTTGTCGAGCGCTACACCTTCGAGCGCAAGACCCACAACGCTGGCGTCTTCGATGTTTACACCCCCGAGATGCGCGCCTGCCGCTCGGCCCACATCATCACCGGTCTGCCCGATGGCTATGGCCGCGGCCGCATCATCGGCGACTACCGTCGTGTTGCCCTGTACGGCGTCGACTACCTGATCAAGGACAAGGAGGCCCAGAAGGCTTCCACCCCGACGGTCATGACCGCCGACAACATCCGCGATCGTGAGGAGCTGCAGGAGCAGATCCGCGCCCTCGGCGAGCTCAAGATGATGGCCGAGACCTATGGTTTCGACATTTCCAACCCTGCTACCAACACGCAGGAGGCCATCCAGTGGATGTACTTCGCCTACCTCGCTTCCGTCAAGGAGCAGAACGGCGCCGCTATGTCCATCGGCCGTACCTCTACGTTCATCGACATCTACGCTGAGCGCGACCTTGCCAACGGTACCTTCACCGAGGAGCAGATCCAGGAGTTCGTGGATCACTTCATCATGAAGCTCCGCATGGTCAAGTTTGCCCGTACCCCCGAGTACCAGGCCCTGTTCACCGGCGATCCGCAGTGGGTCACCGAGTCCATCGGCGGCATGGGTGTTGACGGCCGTACGCTCGTTACCAAGATGAGCTACCGCTACCTGCACACGCTCGAGAACATGGGCACCAGCCCCGAGCCCAACATGACCGTTCTGTGGTCGACCCGTCTGCCCGAGAACTTCAAGAAGTTCTGCGCCAAGACTTCTGTCGCCAGCTCCTCGATCCAGTACGAGAACGACGACCTCATGCGCGTTTACCACGGCGACGACTACGGCATCGCCTGCTGCGTGTCCTCCATGCGCATCGGCAAGGAGATGCAGTTCTTCGGCGCTCGCGCCAACCTGGCCAAGTGCCTGCTGTACGCACTCAACGGCGGTGTTGACGAGGTCTCCAAGAAGCAGGTTGGCCCCAAGTACCGCGCCGTCGAGGGCGATACGCTCGATTACGACGACGTTGTGGCAAAGTACAACGACATGATGAAGTGGCTCGCTGGCGTGTACGTCAACTCGCTGAACATCATTCACTACATGCACGACAAGTATTGCTACGAGCGCATCCAGATGGCTCTGCACGACAAGCACGTGCATCGCTGGTTCGCTACGGGCATCGCTGGCCTTTCCGTCGTGGCTGACTCCCTGTCCGCCATCAAGTACGCCAAGGTCCACCCCGTCCGTGACGAGAACGGCATCATCGTCGACTTCGAGACCGAGGGCGAGTTCCCCAAGTACGGTAACGACGACGACCGCGTCGACCAGATCGCTCACGACGTTGTGCACCAGTTCATGGAGTACATCCGCATGAACGACACCTACCGCAACTCCGTGCCTACGACCTCGGTTCTGACCATTACCTCCAACGTCGTGTACGGTAAGAAGACCGGCTCCACGCCCGACGGCCGCAAGGCTGGCCAGCCGTTCGCCCCGGGTGCTAACCCCATGCACAAGCGCGATAGCCACGGCGCCATCGCTTCGCTGTCTTCGGTTTCCAAGCTCCCGTTCCGTGATGCTCAGGACGGCATCTCCAACACCTTCTCCATCATCCCGGGTGCGCTCGGCAAGGAGGACCAGGTGTTCTTTGGCGATATCGACCTTGATCAGCTGGGCGAGTAACTATTGTTAGTGCTATACTAACAATAACGATTACTGATTAGCGCGCCGGTTTCGGCCGGCGCCTATCGATCGAAGGAGACACATTATGAAGGTTTCTGAAGTTTCCGAGACTCAGGCCGATAACCTGGTCCACATGCTCGACGCTTACGCCGAGAAGGGTGGCCACCACCTGAACATCAACGTCTTCAACCGTGAGACGCTGCTCGATGCTCAGGCTCACCCCGAGAAGTACCCGCAGCTGACCATCCGCGTTTCCGGCTATGCCGTGAACTTCCACACGCTCACCAAGGAGCAGCAGGATGAGGTCATTTCGCGTACCTTCCACAACAAGTTCTAAAGGGATTTAACTCCCGCAGGATCACCGGGGCCGTTTGGGCTACCTCCCAAAACGTCCTCGGACATGCAAGAAGCCCTCGCTGCGCACTTCGTGCGGCGAGGGCTTCTTGCGTCCTGCGGAATATTTTGGGAGGTAGCCCAAACAGCCCCAGCGGGGTCCTGTGTAGTTACCCTTTAGGCGGAACTCTCCTAATGGGTTGAGCGTTCTGGATTCTTGCTTGCTACCGTTTATCGCGTATAGCTACCGTTTGCGGAATAAGTAACACTCCTTAATAAACCGTGTAGAATCTCAGATAAGCACGGAGTTTTCCAGGGAGACGCTGTCCTTTGTTGTGTGCAAGGGGCGGCGTCTCTTTGGCGCTTGGAGGCCGTTCTGCAGCAGGACGGCGGACGTGCGTCACATATTCAAAAGCCAACGTCGAGATGGGTTGTGATGATAATGGGCAAGTACGTAATCGTGGTTGAGTCTGGTTCGGATGTGACGCCGGAGCTCTGCGAGCGCTATGGCATCGTGCGCGTGCCCATGCATGTCACGATTGGTGACGAGACCGTCGAAGACGGATCGATCGACCCGCTTGAGATTTACTCGCGCTGCAACGAGTTTGGTGTGATGCCCAAGACCAGCGGTTGCTCGCCGGCGGATTTTGCGCATGTGTACGACCGCATCCACGCCGAGCGGCCCGATGCGACCATTTTGCATCTTGCGTATTCCGAGGTTACGACCTGCTCGCATCAGTCGTCGAAGATTGCGGCAAAGGGCCGCGATTACGTCTTCTCCATGGATACGCGCTTTGTGTCGGTGGGCCAGTCGCTTGTCGCCGTTGAGACCGCCAAGTATATCGAAGCCCATCCGGATGCCACCGTCGACGAGATTTTCGCCTTTACCAATTCGGTGATGGACCGCGTGCTGCTGGGCTTTGTTCCTACGGACCTTGCCTTCCTTAAGGCGGGTGGTCGCTTGTCCAACGTCGCGTTTCTTGGCGCCCATCTGCTCAAGATTAAGCCCTGCATTGAGGTAACGGGTGGCAAATTCGTGGCGACCAAGAAGCTCCGCGGCTCTATGCTCAAATGTGCCCGTGCCTTTATTGACCACATGGTTGCGAAGGGCGATATTGATTACTCGCACATTGGTTTGGCGTATTCAGTGGGCCTTTCCGAGGAGCTGCGCGACGATATGGAAGTCTATGCGCACGACCTGGGCTTTAAGGACGTTACCTGGACTCAGGTCGGCGGCGTCATCTCGAGCCACTGCGGCCCGACCGCCTTCGGTGCGGTGCTCACGCTTAAGGCGTAAAGGCCGCAGGCGAGCGTTCTCCAGCCTGACATCTCGACGTAGCCCCCAGCCTTGGTGATGGGGGATAGATTAAAACGTGCCGTTCTAGTCCGAGGCGTTTAAACGCAAACGCATGGGCTAGAATGACTCTGGCATTTTAATTGGTTGCATCCAAGGAGAGGCAAGGTAGCGCGAATGGCAGAAATGACGCTTGAGGGTGTGGACGCTCGTCCCGAGGACTCTGCGTTTGCCCTTGGCCGCGTGCATTCGATCGAGACGATGGGAACGGTCGACGGACCCGGCATCCGCTTTGTGGTGTTTGTTCAGGGCTGTCCCATGCGCTGCGCGTATTGCCACAATCCCGATACCTGGTCGGTCAACGGCGGCACCATGGTGACCGTCGAGCACCTGATGGATGAGTTCCAGAGTAACCACGAGTTCTATCGCAGCGGTGGCATTACGGTGTCCGGTGGCGAGCCGCTCCTGCAGCCCGAGTTTTTGGCCGACCTGTTCCGTGCAATGCACAACAACCCCGATGGCCGTGTACATACCTGCCTAGATAGCTGTGGCTATGCATTTGACCCCAAGCATCCGGAGAAGTTCGATGCTGTTCTCAACGAGACCGATATGGTGCTGCTCGACATCAAGCATGCCGATCCGGTTGAGCATAAAAAGCTGACCGGTTGCGATCCTGCGCGCATCCTGGCGTTTGGCGATGAGCTTGCCCGTCGCAAGATTAAGGTTGTTATTCGCCACGTGGTGGTGCCGGGTATCACCGATACGGCGGAGGAATGCGAGAAGCTCGGTCGCCTGATCGCTCCATGGCACAACGTGGTGGGCCTGGAAATGCTGCCGTATCACACGATGGGTGTCGTCAAGTACGAGCAGCTGGGTATTCCCTATAAGCTCGAGGGCGTGCCCCAGATGGATACCGCGCGCATGCCCGAGCTGCGCAACGCCGTCATGACGGGCATGAAAAAGCGCCGCGCCGAACTCAAAAACGCCATCGGCTAGCGATCTATTTTCGCCCCCAAGGGCACTCATTGGGGACAGACTTAAATGAGTGCGCGATGGCATTGCTGACGAGCAGGTTTTGGTGCGCAACAAGGCAGGCTGGATTAGCGAGGATGGTTACTATTCGACATGCGATGCGGGCCTTATCGGCATCGATGGCTGTACCTATGTCATGAGCGTCATGACATCGATGCCGTGGAACGACCGCTCGAGCGAGGTTACGGCCGTGATTGCAAAGGCTCTGTTTGATATGCGAGCTGCACTGGCTTAGCGTGTTCGTTTGGCGAGGTCAAACAAAATGCTGGTACCATACCGTGGTTGAGAATTTCGTATAGGTTTGGGGAATGGTATGGCTACCATCGCGATTATCGGTGCGCTCGAAAAAGAGATCATGCAGATTAAGGAAGAGCTGAGCGACGTTTGCGAGGCACGGGAGGCAGGCTTGACCGTTGTGAGCGGTGGGCTCGAGGGCCTGACAGTTGTCGCCACAACGGCGGGCATGGGCACGGTGAACGCCGCCGCTGCGACACAGCACCTCATTAGCAAGTATGCTCCGCAGGCTGTTGTGTTTTCGGGCATTGCGGGCGGTTTGAACCCCAAGCTCCATATCGACGACGTGGTCATTGGCAAACGCCTACGCTATCTGGATACCGATACCGCGCTTATCGCCGAGTCCGCACCGGGGCTCGAGGAGTTTGGCTCGACACCCGCGCTGGTCGATATTGCCGTCGACGTGCTTGCTGAGCGTGGGTTTGTTGATGCTTCGACAAATGCAGCCGCTTCGAACGAGGGAGCCAAACAATTCCTGGTCGGCACGATTGCCACGGGTAACCGCTTTGTGACGGGCACCGCCATGCGCAACGACGCTATCGAGGCGACGCATGCCGATTGTGTCGGCATGGAGGGCGCGGCAATTGCCCATGTCGCAACCAAAAATGGTGTCGATTGCCTGGTGTTGCGCGCTATCAGCGATAATTGTGACGAGGCGTACGATGCAATTTGCGACCGAGAGTTCGATCTGTTCGAGTACGCGCGTGTCGCAAGTGACATCACGCTCGATATCGTCCGCCGCATTGCTGCTGCGCAATAGCGCGCTCTTTTGTAAGAACCTACGACCAAGGAGTGTCCATGGCCGATTCCATTAACTACCAGCTTGCCAAGTTCGTCGCCAGCTACGGCAAGGTTTCGCAGATTCCCGAGTCCACCTGCCCCGAGGTGAGCTTTGTCGGCCGCTCCAACGTGGGCAAGTCGTCGATTATGAACAAGCTCTTTGGCCGCAAGAACCTGGTCAAGGTTTCCAGTACGCCGGGCAAGACGAGCAACATCAACTTCTTTGAGGCCGACGACGTGCATTTCGTGGACCTGCCGGGTTACGGTTTCGCTCGTCGCTCCAAGGCCGAGCGCGACCGCTGGGCCGAGCTTATTGGCGACTTCTTTGACTCCGAGCGCAGCTTTAACCTGGTCGTATCGCTGGTTGACATTCGTCACGACCCCAGCAAGCTCGATCATGACATGATCGACTACCTGCAGGGCAACGAGTTCAACTTTATCGTCTGCCTCACCAAAGCCGACAAGCTCAGCCGCACCCAGCAGGCCCGCCAGGCAGCAGCCATCAAAAAGCAGCTCAACGTCCCGGCCGAAAACGTAATCATCACAAGCTCCCAGACTGGCACCGGTATCGATGAACTCAAGCGCCGCATCGCCGAGGCCTGCCTCTAATCGGGCTGCAGCCCCTCAAAAGCTCTCATCTATATCACCCCAGTGATAGTTATTGGTAAACTATCACTGGGGTGATGTCAATTGGTTCCGAGTATTATCCCAGGCGTTTCGAGTGAGAGCAGAACGCGCGGCGCAAGTACTTGGACACTGTGAATGGATTCGATTCCGAAGGTGTCGACATTAGGGATTTGATGGCAGGGAGGGTTGATTTAAATGATCCAAGAGTTAACGGATTGTGGGCCGAGTAGGACATACCCCGTCTACTACCTTGAGGATGCAATGAACAACCTCGGCGACTGCTTTGACTATGCCGTTAACGATTATGGGGCAGAAGGATCGGAAGTTGCTGAACTCTTTTGTCTGAGCGGCGTAGCCCGCGAGTTCGAACGCGGCAACGCATGGGTAGTGTCGGGAAAATCGGGCGTTGAGCTGTTCGCGCTCATTGCCGAAAGGTCCGGCTATCAATCAAGGCCGATGCCAAATCGAACCTACCGATTCGAAAAGACACCGGAATATTGGACAGGCTGGATATTGGCATACCTTCAGTGGCGCCTAGGAGAGTCTTTCGAAGATTTGCTGCATGTCGTTCCATTCGATGTGCTACGCAGTCTGTACTACCCCTGGCACGAAGCCTCGGAGGAACGCGTGGCTCGCCTCGTCTGCGATATGGCGAAAAAAGCGTCCAGGCAAACCAAACTTGCGTTAGCAAGAAAGAGGCTCAAGAAAACCCAACAAGATCTGGCATACGAATCGGGTGTGTCACTCCGCTCAATCCAAATGTACGAACAGCGCCAGAGAAACATCAATGAAGCTTCGGTAACAAGCGTAAGAACCATAGCAAAAGCCCTCCACTGCAACATCGAAGACCTCCTAGAACCAGTCTTCGAATACAAAGAAACCAGCGCCGTGTAAAGCGGGTATTGAACAACGATTGCGCAGATGAAAGCCTGTCAAAGCGCATTTCATACAGCGAAGCTAGATGGTTGATAGGGCATGTGGGTCTTGTAGGTATTCACAAGTTCGCTTATGTATAAAAATGCCCCGATAAGCAAGAGTGCTCGGCGGGGCATTTCTTAATCGATGACGCTAACGGGAGTTAAGCTTTAATAGCTTGCGACGGGAAGCACCCGTATTTGATGATCAAGGCCAATTATTCGATTCGGGCGCTCAACCAGTACTCTCCATTCGAGGCTGCGATTGCGTACGTAATTCCATTTTTGACGATTGGTTCATCTACGCAAGCAGCGCCGACTTGCTTGGCATCTGAAAACGAAAGTGTTGGATCAATCGCTTGTATGGTTGCTAATGCCGTTGCCGCGGCATAGTCTGAACTTTCGAAATACATGACTATATTCTTAAAGCAGTTTTCGGATCCAAGATAGCTAAATAGGATTTGGTTGCACGAGTCCGAAAAGAAACCTCCCACGCCTGCAAGCTTTGAGCCGTTTTTAATCTGGAGCTCGAGTCGTGTGCCGGTGTCGTCTAGTTCATAATCCGCTTTCATGCTGCTGCAATTAGGCAGATCGGAGAATTCTTCGTTAAGTCGCTCAATAAAGTCTTTAGGGGAAATAGAAAACATTCCGTCGCCAAGAAAAGACGTGATTTCTTTTTCGTTACGGGTGCCAACGACCTCTCCGCATCTCCCGCATTCTCGTATTTCCTTCGAGGTGGCGTCTACGTAGTCGATTTCGGTAGTCCACGAACCTGGCTGATGCCCAAGGGGCTTCCCTTCGGTTTTGCCACAACGTTGACAGGTTTTCGGAGCCGTGCATGTTGCTTCTTCCCATTCGTGCCCGAGCGGTTTCCCCTCGGTTTTGCCGCAACTATTACATGTTCGAGGGCTTGTACAGGTTGCATTGGTCCATAGCTTGTGCGTGCAAAACAATTGGGGAAACAGCATAGGCAAACAGAAGACGACAGCAACTACTGCAGCAGCTGCGATGGCCGCGCGTTTTTTACCACCGACTTTATGAATGGCTTTCGTTATAAGTGAGTCGTTCTCTTCTTTTTCGCAAACGACGCCATCTTCATTTGATGGTCGATCTTCAGGAGAAGGAGTGTCGTCAGCGCCATCAGCAAACTGCTTCCCTTCATTGTTCGGCTTCTGTTCGTCAGATGCGCTGCGCATTTGCTCATCGTTGGGTTCTTTCATCTCGTTATCCATGTTTATCGAGTCTCCTCTCTCGCTTAAATATGCGATGCAAACAATTGCGGTAAGTGAAACAGCTGGTGACACAACTATATCCCAGTTTGGGATATATCAAAATGGAATATAGCGTAAGCGGCATGAACGTTGATGCTAATAGGACATGCGGAAAATGCCTCTCCCAAATTCGTCGGGAGCAAGGTATCACTCAGGTTGAACTCGCAAGGAAACTGAGGGTACCTCAGTCCTTCATCTCGAAAGTCGAGACCGGAGAGCGCAGTCTTAGGGTTTATGAGCAGTTCGCCTATGCGGAAGCGCTTGGAATTACCGTCGGAGTTCTTGTGCAAAGACTTGAGGAGGATTTGAGTGGCGGAGATAAATAGATTGCGCCGCGCATCGGTCGGTAATTAAATCAGTGCTAGGGGGCTAACAAAGATGTCATGGGTTAACCTCCAACAGCAAGAGTATAAATATCAGCCCGGCGCCCCTTCAAAGCGTGGGTTCCTGTAGACATCGCAAGCAACGTTGTCGTAGGGCACCCAGGGGCATCCCCTTAAAAACATTCCGCAGCACGAGGCCCGCTTATCCGCAGCTCCGAAGGAGCAGGATAAGCGGGCCTCAAGTGCGAGGACGTTTTTAAGGGGATGCCCCTGGGTGGCCCGGATAGACCGATCGGCGATGTCTACAGGTACTCGATTTGAGCGCCCTCGGTGTCGCACGTCAGAATGTGCGTGTCGCATTTGGGGAACTGCTCGCGCAGCTTGACCTGCAGGAACTTTGCCACGATGGTGTCGTCGGTTACGGCCATGAGGGTCGAGCCCGAACCACTGATCCAGATGGTCTTGGCGCCGCCGTTAAGGCAGGTGTCGCGCACAGCGTTGTAGTCGGGAATCAGGCGGCGACGATAGGGCTCCTGGATGCGGTCGTCATTAGCGGCGGCAATCAGGTCCAGGTCACCAGTCTCCAAACCGCGCGTCATGCCGGCGATGCGGCCCATCTGCCACACGGCGGTGGAGAGCGGAATCTCCTGCGGCACGACCTTGCGCGCCTCACTCGTGTGTACTTCGTAGGGCGGAATCACGGTAATAAAACGCAAGCGATCGCTCACCTCGTAGCGAAGGCACTGGGGGAGCGAATCGGTCGGTGTAAAGGAGCAGACGGCGCCGCCTAGGATAGCGGGGGCGACGTTATCGGGGTGGCCCTCGACCTCGGTGGCAATGCGGACGAGCTCGGCGCGGTCGACGGTGTGGCCCGTTAAAGCGGCGGCGGCCATGATGCCAGCGACAACGCAGGTGGAGCTGGAACCCAGGCCACGAGCGACGGGAACGTCAGTCTGAATGTCGATGGCGACGGGGAAGGCCGGCTCGCCCCATGCGGCCAGCGCATCCACAAAGCTCACGTAGACCAGGTTGTTCTCGTTTTGGAACTCCTCGGGGCAGCCCGTGATGGTGAGCTTGTCGGCGCGCTCAAAGGTGAAGTGCGAGTAGAGGCTGACGGCCATGCCGAGGGTGTCGTAGCCGATGCCTAGGTTTGCGCTGGTGGCGGGGACGGTGATCTTGATCATGGGAATCTCCTGGGCGGTCTGCCTGTTTAGTTCGCTGCTCGGGCGGTCCTGGCTCGCTCGGAAAGCACATTAAGTGCTTTCCGGCTCGTGCGGAACTCGCGACGAACTAAACAGGCAGACCCGCATGTCAGTTCGTCATCATCCCGGTGGGTTTCTGATAAAAGAAGGTGCGCCGGCTTTCGCCGGCGCTTAATAAGGGGTTTAGTTGGTGCTCATTCGTTTTGCTGCAGACTCGACGTAGCTTGCCATCTCATCGACGTCGCAGACGTCTTCAAAGCGGACGGGCTTGGACTCGAGCTCGGCAAGTTGTGCCGGGGCGACCGTATCGGTGGCCTGCTCGAGCACACGCATAGCCTCAAAATCATCCTCGGGAACGTCGAGGCCCAGAGCGTCGCAGCAGGCGCGCGGGAACTTGTAGGGGCTGGCGGTCGAAAGCAGCACGCGGGCCTTGGCGCCCTCGGCGGGGGTGACTTTTTCAAAGACGTGATAGCCGCAGGCGGTGTGCGGGTCAATCACGTAGCCGTTTGCGTCCCAGCAGCTCTTGATGGCAGTGCGAACCTCGGCCTCGCTGGCCCAGCCGCAGCCAAAGATGCTCTGAATCTTTGCCAGCAGGTCGGCGGGAACTTCGTAGCGACCAGTCTGTGCCAGCTGCTCCATAAGGCCGGCAACGAGCTCGCAGTCGCCGTCGGACAAGAAGTAGAGCATGCGCTCCAGGTTGGAGCTAATAAGGATGTCCATCGACGGCGAGATGGTCGTGAAGAACGGGCGGTTACGGTCGTAAACGCCGGTGGTCAGGAAGTCGGCAAGCACGTTGTTCTTGTCGCTCGCCACGACGAGCTTGGCGACGGGCAGACCCATGCACTTGGCGTAGTAGCCGGCCAAGATATCGCCAAAGTTGCCGGTGGGCACACAGAACTCTACGGCGTCGCCAGCCTCGATAGCGCCGGCGCGCAGCAGTTGCGCATAGGCGGCAAAGTAGTAGACAACCTGCGGCACCAGGCGGCCGACGTTGATGGAGTTGGCACTCGAAAGCACAGTGCCGGCGGCTTCCAGGCGCTCGGCAAGCTCCTTATCGGCAAAGATGCGCTTGACGGCACTCTGGGCATCGTCGAAGTTGCCGCGGATGCCGCAGACGGCGACGTTATCGCCCTCCTGCGTGGACATCTGCAGATTCTGCACGCGGCTGACTTTGCCTTCGGGATAAAAGACGGTGATGCCCGTGCCCGGGGCGTCGGCAAAGCCGGCGAGTGCTGCCTTGCCCGTGTCGCCCGACGTGGCGGTGACGATCATGATGCGCTCGGCGCCGCCGTCCTTGGCGGAAGTGCGGGCCATCAGACGGGGGAGCATCTGCAGGGCGACGTCCTTGAAGGCGCTTGTGGGGCCGCCAAAGAGCTCCATCACATAGGTTTGAGGGACGTCAGCGCCCGGTGCGGCGTCGAGTTTGACGAGCGGCGTGACCTCTTCGCTTGCAAATGTGTCGCGGTATGCCTCATTCACACAGGCCGAAATTTCTTCGTCCGTGTAATCATTCAGTAACATTCCCAACACATCTTGAGCGATTTCAAAGTACGATTTATCTGCAAGCGAGCTGATATCGACCTGCTGGGTGCCGAGCTCGTCCGAGACAAACAAACCCCCGTCGGGAGCGATGCCGGTACGGATTGCCACCTTACTTGAGCACGATAAAGTGCGTCCTCGTGTACTATGATAAGTTCCCATATAACACTGCTCCTCGGATGCCTTGGTCCCAATCGGTGAAACCATGGTATCAGAGCGCGCAAAATAGGTTCGCAGAGGCTTTTTAGAAAGGTAACCTCCAGCCCATGATTAAGATTGCCAAGTTTGGCGGCTCGTCGGTCGCCGACGCCGAACACTTTAAGAAGATCAAGGCCATTGTCGATGCCGACCCGGCCCGCCGTTTTGTGGTGGTTTCTGCCTGCGGTCGCCGCTTTAAGGGCGATACCAAGGTGACCGACCTGCTCTACTTGGTTAACGCACACGTTAAGTACCACGTGTCGTGCGAGGAGCTGCTCGAGGACATTGGCCAGCGCTATTTTGATATCGCTGACGAGCTGGAGCTCACCTATCCCATCCGCGAGGAGTTCGCGGCCTTTGCCGAGCGCGCCCGCTCGGGCGGCTACTCCACCGAGGAGCTCGTGAGCCGTGGCGAGTACTTCACCGCTCGCCTGATGGCCGAGTACCTGGGTCTGCCGTTCCTGGACGCCGCGACGGTCGTTGCGTTCCATCACGACGGTACGCTCAGCATGAACCGCACCTCTGAGCTGGTGCAGGAGTACGGTCAGCAGGGCGGCTTTGTTATGCCCGGTTTCTACGGCGCGACGCGTGAGGGCCAGATCAAGCTGCTCGACCGTGGTGGCGGCGATATTTCCGGTTCGATCCTGGCCAAGTGCCTGGGCGCCGACCTGTACGAGAACTGGACCGACGTTTCGGGCTTCTATTCTGCCGATCCTCGCATTGTGCCCGAGGCTCAGCCCATCGCCCGCGTTACCTACGAGGAGCTGCGCGAGCTTTCGTACATGGGCGCGAGCGTCCTGCACGAGGAGGCCGTGTTCCCTGTGCGCGAGGCGGGTATTCCGCTGGTCATCAAGAACACCAATGCGCCGCAGGATCCCGGCACCATCATTAGCGAGACGGCCGATGAGGGCGAGGCAGAGCCCATCATTACCGGCGTGACCGGCAAGCGCGGCTTTGTCGCCATCAACGTGGCCCGCGACCGTACCAAGCCCCGCGTCGGCTTTATGCGCCGCGCGCTTTCGGTTTTCGAGCGCTATGACGTTTCCGTCGAGCATATGCCCACCGGCGTCGATCGCTTTGGCGCCGTGGTGCAGGAGCAGGATGTGCGCGATTCGCTGTACTCGCTCGTGGGCGACATTCAGCAGGAGGTCGAGCCGCTCGAGATCGAGGTTGTTGAGGGCCTGGCGCTCATCGCGACCGTCGGCCGCAACCTGCGCGGCCGCGCCGGTATTTCCGGCCACCTGTTTGGCATGCTCGGCCAGGCCGGCGTGAGCGTGCGCATGATTTCGCAGAGCTGCGACGAGATCAACATCATCATCGGCGTGGAGGAGAAGGACTTCGATCTGGCGATCCAGACCATTTACCGTGCCTTCTCCGATGAAAACGGCATTGTGAAGGTCTCTGACCTGGAGGCTTCCGCGCCGGTTGATCCCGCTCTGGCCGCGCTCAAAAAGTAGTGACTGCTCGGTAGGTTTTTGGGTCATGTCTCAAAAATCTACCGTGGGGCGTTTCGTTTCGGTTTCGTTTCGACGGGGCGGGTTTCATATCCGTCCCGTTTTTGTATAAACTGGGCAAGACTATTCAGCCTACTCGGCGTGCGGGCAAAAGCCACAACCTTAAAAGGGGGAAGCATGAAACAGTACACGGTTGCTATTTTGGGCGCGACGGGAGCTGTTGGCACCCAGATGCTCGAGTGCCTCAACGAGCAGGAGTTTCCGGTTGGCAAGCTCAAGCTGCTGGCGAGCGCGCGCTCTGCGGGCAAGACCGTCGAGTTCCGCGGCGAGCAGGTTGTGATTGAGGAGGCTTGCCCCGAGGCTTTTGAGGGCTGCGACATCGTACTCGGCGCTGCCGGCGACGATATCGCCAAGGAACTGCTGCCCGAGGCCGTCAAGCGCGGCGCCGTCGTGGTCGACAACAGCCATGCCTTCCGTCTGGATCCCGAGGTGCCGCTGGTCGTGCCCGAGATTAACGCCGATGACATTAAGTGGCACCACGGCTTGATCGCCAACCCCAACTGCGCGACTATCATCGGCCTGGTTCCCACGTGGCCGCTACATCAGCTCGCCGGCGTGAAGCGCATGATCGTGTCCACGTATCAGGCAGCTTCGGGTGCTGGCACTCCCGGTATGGCCGAGCTCGAGGCTCAGCTGGCCGCTCTGGGCCGTGGTGAGGAGATTCCCGAGCCGCGCGCCTTTGCCGCCCAGCTGGCGAGCAACCTGATTCCGCAGATTGGCGGCGTCAAGGAGGAGGGCTTTACCTCCGAGGAGATGAAGCTGCAAAACGAGGGCCGCAAGATCATGCACCTGCCCGAGCTGCGCGTGAACTGCACCTGCGTGCGCGTGCCCGTGCTGCGCTCGCACTCCGAGAGCATTACGCTCGAGTTCGAGCGCGACATTACGGTTGAGGAGGCCCGTGCTGCGCTGGCCGCCGCTCCGGGCGTCAAGCTGGTTGACGACATGAGTGCCGAGGATGCGCACGACCGCTTCCCCATGCCGATGGACACCTCCGACCAGGACCTGATTTGGGTCGGTCGCGTGCGCCGTGATATCTCGAACCCCGAGGCCGCACGTGGCATTACCTTCTGGTGCTGCGGCGACCAAATCCGTAAGGGCGCGGCAACCAACGCTGTCCAGATCGCTAAGCTGCTCTGCGAGTAGGTTGACCTGTCCGGCGGGGGCCGGGTTTAGTTTTCAGAACGTCCTCGACCATGTGTGGCGCCTTGTCCTGCTCCTTCGGAGCCGCGGACAAGGCGCCACACTGGTCTGCGGAGTGTTCTGAAAACTAAGCCCGGCCCCCGCTTGCGGTGACGTTGCTGCGAGCGGCTTGCGATGGGGCCGTTGTTGGTTGGGGCCGCTGGGCTGATATGGGAGCACGTGGTTGTTGCGGGGCCTAGTCCCGGCGGCGGCCTCGGCGCTTCGCGCCTGCTGCCTGGGGTGACTTTGGGCTTGGTGCGAATTGAGGTCTAATACTTTCCCGAGAAGTGAAGGACCTTATTTGGACCCCCGAAGCATTGGCATATTTTGACCGCTATTTCCTGCGGTTTTGCAGCGCGAATCCTGCGGTTTTGCGGTCTAAAGGTGTGGATGCTCCGGGACTTCGTTTTTACTCGTTCACTTCTCGGGAAAAGTATTAGAGCTCAGCTGGCGGGGGTACCGCCCTGGCGTCGAAGCCCCGCGTCTTCTTCGCTTGATTGGGAAAAACAGCCTCGCTGAAGTAATTGCGAGCTCGCCCGGACGTATCTGCGGGGGTTGTCTGCACAATTCGCGGTATTATGTTGCGGAGTTTTGAAAGGAGCCGCTGGTGGTCACGACGACGTTTGCTTCGCCTTTGGGCGAAATCCTGCTTGCCGCTGATGGCCGCGGTCTGACGGGGCTTTGGTTTGAGGGGCAGGAGCACTTTGGCTCCACGCTTCTCCGTGAAGACTCCGAACATGTTGAAGGCGTCGATGCGGTTTCCGGTACTGGTGGCATGTCGTCGGTGAGTCCGGCAAATGGTGCGGCCTCTTCGGTGCTTGAGCGTTCCTGGGCTTGGCTGAATGCTTATTTTGCAGGGCAGGAACCTCGGTTTACGCCGCCGTTGCATATGATCGGCACGGCGTTTCAGCGTGAGGTTTGGTTTGAGCTGCTTTCGATCCCGCGTGGCGAGGTCGCTACGTATGGCGAGATCGCCCAGCGTGTTGCGGCTCGACATCGTGTGCCGGGAAATGAAGCGCCCGTTGTATCTCCTCGCGCGGTGGGGGCTGCGGTCGCTCGCAACCCTATTTCGATTATCGTGCCGTGCCATCGCGTGGTCGCGGCCGACGGATCGCTCAACGGATACGCCGGTGGACTGGATCGCAAGGAGTGGCTGCTGCGCCTCGAGGGTGCCTATCTATAAGCTGCAGGCGGCCGCAACGCCCATGCGGCAAGCGCGCTCGCTGTACGGGCGTTGTTTGCAGGGCGAGATGTGAAGCCGCCCGTTCCTTAAGTCCGACTAAGCTATAACCTTGCTTTTTTAAATATGCTCATCGACCTGCTAAGGCAGCACTAAGGCGAGTGCGGGTGCGCTATTATCGGCGCTCACGGAGCGCTTGGTGTTCTTGGCACGCATGGACGAGGGCTCGGCGGGCTTTACCATGGCGTCGATCGATCTTTCGGAGGCGGTGAACAAGGCGGCGGCGCCGTTTAAGTCGGTGGCGGTCTCAGGCGGTAAACGCCTGTCGACGTCGATTGCGACCGGCGTGCGGACCCATGCCGATGCCGCGGCGGTGGCACAGGTGGTTGAGTTGCTACTGGACAACGCCACGCGCTATGCGAGCGAGGGCAGCGTGATTGAGCTGAGCCTGTGCGCCGTTTCGCACGGCAAAGGCAAGGGCGCCGCCGAGCTTGTCGTATCGAACGCCGTGGACGAGCTGCCCGAGGGCGACCTGGACCGATTGTTCGATCGCTTCTATCGTGCGGATGCGTCGCGCAGCTCCAAGACGGGTGGCTCGGGCGTGGGCCTGTCCGTGGTGCGTGCCATCGCCGAGGCCCATGGAGGCGCCGCCACCGTATCCGGTCACGGCAACCAGATCACCTTCACCGTTTGCCTTTAAAACCTGCCAAAAAGGAACAGGTTTATTTTGGCAGGTTTTATCTGGGGAAACGTCCGCAGGAGAGGGCATGGGCGGTGTGAACATATGCATCTCTACCTGCTAAAATATAGGCATCGTTATTCGGCTCCTGAGTGGAAAGGAGACGGTCATGCAGTACGAGATCGGCGGAGGGGCTTTCCCGGTTGTTACGTGCAACCTTAGCGATGGCGAATCCATGATCACCGAAAGCGGCGCCATGGCTTGGATGACCCCCAACATGGAAATGTCTACCTCGGGCGGTGGCATCGGCAAGATGTTCTCCAAGGCTTTTTCGGGTGAGGCATTGTTCCAAAACATTTGGACCGCGCGTGGCGATGGCATGATCGCGTTTGGCTCCTGCTTCCCCGGCCGCATCGTGCCAATCGAGATCGGTCCGGGCAAGAGCTGGATTTTGCAGAAGCGTTCGTTCCTTGCCGCGGAAAGTGGCGTCGAGTTGAGCATTCACTTTAACAAGAAGGCAAAGGCCGGCGTCTTTGGCGGCGAGGGCTTTATCATGCAGAAGCTCACGGGCTCGGGTGTTGCTTTTGCCGAGATCGACGGCGACCTGGTTGAGTACGAGCTCGCTGCTGGCCAGCAGATGATTGTGGATACCGGCAACGTGGCCGGCTTTGAGGAGACCGTGAGCATCGACGCTCAAATGGTCAAGGGCGTCAAAAACATCATGTTTGGTGGCGAGGGCGTGTTCAACACCGTGCTCACCGGTCCCGGTCGCATCTGGTTGCAGACGATGCCCATTTCCAATCTTGCGGCAGCAGTGGCCTCGATGACCAACAACAATAACTAGTCCGCATAGGATAGCGCGCGGCGGGCTTACCCTGTCGCGCGCTTTTTTGCTGGCAAACGCCTCGCTTATAGAGTGTGGCTGCGCTGCTACAGCGAGCGTCGTCATCTCGTCACCCTGATAGCTTGCGGCAAGCGTGGCAATGAGGAGTGAGAATTTGAGTGCTCAGTCCCAAGTCATAATGGCGGCCATGCCAACAAACAAAAACGAGTTGCCGGTGTCACGGAAAGGCGGGCGTCGGTCGATTCCACGTGAGACGGCTGTGCCGATCTGCACGGCCGCCCCTGCGCGTCCCGCGCTGCCCCCAAAGAGGTACGTTTCCCCTTATAAAACCTGCCAAAATAAACCTGTCCCTTTTTGGTCGGTGCGAAATGGGTAATACTAAAGAGTTATCCGACCAGATGGGAATTAATCGATGGCCTATATTGAATTCAAAGACGTCATCAAAGCATACGGCGAGGGCGATGCCCGCATTCATGCGCTCGACGGCGCGAGCTTTACCGTTGAGCGTGGCGAGCTTGCCATTATCCTGGGCGCTTCGGGCGCCGGTAAAACCACGGCGCTCAATATCTTGGGCGGCATGGACACGGCAACTTCCGGCACCGTGACGGTGGACGGACGCGACGTGAGCTCCGCCAACGAGACGCAGCTCGTGGAATACCGCCGCGCCGATGTCGGCTTTGTTTTCCAGTTCTACAATCTGGTCCCCAACCTGACGGCACTCGAAAACGTCGAGCTCGCGGCGCAAATCTGCCCCGATTCGCTCGATGCCGAGCAAACGCTTTGCCAGGTTGGCCTGGGCGAGCGCCTCGCCAACTTCCCCGCGCAGCTTTCGGGCGGCGAGCAGCAGCGCGTGTCCATCGCCCGTGCACTGGCAAAGAACCCCAAGCTGCTCCTGTGCGACGAGCCCACGGGCGCGCTCGACTATAAAACCGGCAAGCAGATCTTGCAGCTGCTGCAGGACACCTGTCGCAAGCAGGGCATCACGGTCATCATCATCACGCACAACTCCGCGCTCGCGCCCATGGCCGATCGCCTGATCCGCTTTAAGAGTGGTCGAGTGGAGAGCGAGACGGTCCAGCAAAATCCCGTGCCGATCGAGACGATCGAGTGGTAGCGCCCATGGATCAGGACCGCCAAAACAGCCAACGCCGCGACGCGCAGAACACGGAGCGCGAGCAGGATTTTACGACCTACCGCACTGCCCAAAGTTCAAACGACATGGTGCCGACGGTGTTTCGCCGCGGTGTCTACCGCACGATTCGCGGCAGCCTCAAACGCTTCTTGTCCATTGTCGTGATCACCGCGCTCGGCGTGAGCGTGATGTGTGGCCTTAAGGCGGGTTGCGAGGATCTGTGCGATTCGGTCGACGCTTACTTTGACCAGCAGAATGTTTATGACATCAACGTGCAGTCGACCTATGGTCTGACCGATGACGATCTTGCTGCGATCCAAGAGGTCGATGGCGTCGAGACGGCCGAGGGCATCTATACCGAGACCGCCTATACCGCCGTGGGTACGACGCGCGAGCGTGTCATCGTACAGAGCCTCTCCAAAGAGAATATTGACCAACCGGTGCTAGTATGCGGCGAGCTGCCCGAGACTTCGGGCGAAGTAGCAGTGACCTCACGTTTTTTGAAGGCTTCGGGCAAGAAAATCGGCGATACGGTGAGCTTTGCCGCCAACGATGCGAGCTCGTCGAACCAAAGCGCCAAGGACCAGTTTGCCGATGGGGACTACACCATTACGGCTGAGGTCCTCGATCCCACTGATGTGAGCTCCGACTCGACAGTCAACGCCTTCCGTGCCGCCTCGGCCGCGGACTACAAGTTCTACGTGAGTGAGGATGCCGCGACGTCGTCGTCCTATTCCGCGATCCACGTGATCGTCGAGGGAGCCAAGGACCTCAACTCCTATTCCGATGCCTATACGGCAAGGATTAACGAGGTCAAGGGCAATATCGAGAAGATTCGTGACGAGCGCGAAAAAGCGCGTGCCCAGGAACTGACGGCCGATACGCCGGCGAGCTTGGACGCGGCCGAGCGTCAAGCGAACATGGTCTTTGGGATTGAACAGGACAACATCAACCGTATGGCCGAGGGCAGCGAGGAGCGCGCCCAGGCTCAGGCCGATTTGGACCAGCGCCGCGCCGCCGCCGACCAGCAATTCGCCGATGCCCGCGCCGAGATTTCCGACCTTGGCGAATGCACCTGGTACATCCAGGACCGTGGCAACATCGCGAGCTACTCGAGCGTCGAGAGCGACAGCTCCTCGATCGAGGCCATCGCCACGGTCTTCCCGTTCATCTTCTTTATCGTCGCCGTGCTCATCAGCCTTACCACCGCCACGCGTATGGTCGAGGAGGAACGCACGCTCATCGGCCTGTATAAGGCGCTCGGTTATTCGCGCGGGCGCATTCTGTCCAAATACGTGGACTACTCGCTGTGGGCGTGCCTGATCGGCGGCGTGCTCGGCAATATCATCGGATTTGTGGGCCTGCCGCTGTTCCTGTTTACGGTGTTCGACGACATGTACTCGCTGCCCCAGATGTTGCTTTCGTACGACATTGTGTCCTCAATCGTCTCGGTGGCACTGTTTGCCGTGGGCGTGGTGGGCGCCACAATTATCGCCTGCCGCCACGAGATGGCCGAGACCCCGGCCTCGCTCATGCGCCCCAAGGCTCCGCGCGCCGGCTCGCGCATCTTGCTTGAGCGTATCGGCTTTATCTGGCGCCGCATGGGCTTTTTGAACAAGGTCGCTGCACGCAACCTATTCCGCTATAAAAAGCGCGCCTTTATGACCATCTTCGGAATTGCCGGCTGCACAGCGCTCGTGATCTGCGGTATGGGCATCCGTGACACGTCGGTGGCGCTTTCGCCCAAGCAGTACGGGCATATCACGCGCTATGACTTGCTGGCGGTCGCCAATCCCGACGATTTTTCGCAGACGTGCGCGGCGTTGGACGAGCGCAACGCGGCCAATGATTCCAACGTGACCGTGACCTCGACCCTGCCGATTATGACCGACAACGTCACCTTTACATTCGGCGGAAAGAGCGAGACCGTGCAGCTGATCGTGGTGCCCGATGACCGCACGAACGATCTGGACGACTATGTTCGCCTTGAGGATGAGTCCAAAGAGCCGCTGTCTTTGCGTGACGGAGACGTGTATCTGAGCAAGAGTTCACAGCTGGTACTGGGGATTCAGCCGGGCGATACGGCGCACGTCCAGGATTCGTCGCTCAATGTTGCCAAGGTCAAAGTCAGCGACATCTCGCTCAACTATCTAGGCAACACGCTTTACATGACGCAGAGCACCTATGAGCGCGCGTTCGGTCGAAGTGCACGCCTTAACGGCGTCTTTGTGCTGCTTAAGGGTTCGTCGGCTGACCAGATTGCGTTTACCAACCGTCTTAAGAGCGATGGTTGGATTACGCTGTCGAGCACCGCCGAGCATTGGGAAAACTATGAGGCAAACTTTACGATTATCAATTCGGTCGTGGTGCTTGTGACCTTTATGGCGGCGTGCCTGTCGTTTGTGGTGGTATTTACGTTGTCTAACACCAACATCTCGGAGCGCGAACGCGAGCTGGCGACTATTAAGGTGCTGGGCTTCCGTCGTGGCGAGGTGCACCATTACGTCAACAAGGAGACGTTGATTCTTACGGCGATCGGAGCCGCGCTGGGCGTTCCGCTGGGCGGCTTGCTGGCCGAGAGTTTTACGTACATTTTGCAGATGCCGTCATTGTACTTTGACGTTGAGGTCGAGCCGCTGAGCTACGTGCTGTCCGTTCTGCTGGCCTTTGCCTTTACGTTTATCGTCAACCTCGCTACCAATCGCACCCTCAACAAGATCGACATGGTCGGCGCCCTCAAGAGCGCCGAGTAACCTGCCAAAAAGGGACAGGTTTATTTTGGCAGGTTTTATCTGGGCAAACGCCGGACAACCATTAGGTGGCCCGGCGTTTGCCCCGTCAAACGGGCTTTCCATTTGCCTTTCATTCTATTTGGTTTTCGCTCGCAGGCGTGGATGAGAGGCTCTCTTTGGCCTTCGAGATTGGGCTTGTATGGGTCGTATGCCACAAAATGGGCCTATCTACTACGTTTGCTACCACACCCTCGACCGTGACAAAGGTTATGAAATTAAAACCGCAGGTAGAGGGCTTGCCAGCTTTCGGAAAAGGCGGGTATGGTCGGCCCTCTCGAGTTAAACGTAGTAAATAGGCCCTTTTCTTGGCGCGCGGTCAGCTCAATGCTAATCTCCGTGCCGGAACTGACCCAGTTGTTTGTAAGTTGCGGTGATATACGGACTGTTTGGCGCTTTGGAGCTTCAAAACAGTCCCTATCTCACCGCAACTTAGGAGAAGGGCGGGGGCGGTTGGGTGCTGGTGGGTCGGAGCGTGTTAGGCCTGTTTGCGGTGCTTCCATTGTTTGCGACACCAGCGCATGAGCGCCTTTATGACGGGAATCGTGATGAGGATGATCCATGCAGGATGGGGCTGTCCCAAACAGAGCCACATGTAGAGGAACCAAGCGATGGCGGCTGCCGGGTAGATGACCTCGATCAGCTTAGACAGGTGGCGCCGATCGATAAAGTCACCAATCGCGTAATAGACGGGAACCAGAAAGACGAGGAAAAGCCCCATGCCCCATGTGCCGTAGACAATGCCGAGCACCAGATAGGCGAGAGTAACAAGTGCGGGGAAGGGGAATTTGTTCCATGCACGTCCGACCTTGGTGTGGAAATGCTTGCCATGATGGTCGAGCTTGTCGTGTGCTTCCTTCCAGCTGGAAAACGTTTCGCCGTCGATGGTGACGGTGCCGTCGTCATTGGTGCGTACGCTATGTCCATCGTCCTCAAGCGTATCGATATGCACGCCGTCCGGCCCCACATGCACCTCTTCGCCCTTGCGCTCGTTGGTCACATGGATGCCGCTCCAACCAACATGGACTTCCTCGCCCTTATTGGGATCAATGACGTGGATACCGCGCGCGAGGGAAATGTCGACAAGTGGTTTGTCGCCGCAATCGGCGTGCCCGGCAGAATCCTCAGCCTCGTCAGCCACATCCGCCGTCTCGGTGTCGGCGCTACCGTCCTCCAGGTCGTCGGCATCGTTGGCCGCCTCCCCATACAACAGCTCATCCAGCGACACGCCATACAGCGCGGCGAGCGCAATAAGGTTATCGGTATCGGGCGAGGATTCGCTGCGCTCCCATTTACTGACAGCCTGACGACTTACGCCCAGCTGGGCGGCAAGCGCCTCCTGAGAAAGCCCGGCAGCTTTACGGCGATCGACGAGGCGCTGTGCCATCGCAAGATCCATGGTGGTTCCTTTCGTTTGATGGTCGAATCGAATGAGCCGAGTATGCCGAGAACAGCCGGTAGCGACCACCATTTCTAGTTAGAATCTGCCCCAACCCTACCGCAACTACCGGTAGCAACCCCTAGCGACCAGCCATTTTAGGACAAATGTCAGTGCTACTCTCAGCTAAGAGCCTGCAACATCCCAAAATCTCAGCCCACGCACTTGCAGCAAGAAGACGAATAGCCTCGGCCTCCCTAGTTACCGCAGGAGGCCCCAGGGCTTTCCTCCCAAATCTTTCCGCAGGACGGAAGGACCCCGCCGCGCGAAGCGCGCAGCGGGGTCCTGACATGTCCGAGGACGATTTGGGAGGAAAGCCCTAGGGCCTCCGATGAGAGCAGTTCCAGCCGAGGCTATTCGTCGCCGAAGCTGATGCCCAGCGCTTTGGCCTCGCGCACCAGGTCGCTCTGGGGGTCGACATACTTGAGCTTACCGGCGACCTCCTCGAGCGGCATGTGGCACATCTTGCCGTCACGCAGGGCGATCATGTAGCCAAACTCGCCGCGCAGGCAGCCAAGCGCGGCCTCGACGCCGCACTGGGTCGCAAAGATGCGATCCTGGGCATCGGGCTGGCCGCCGCGCTGCGTGTGGCCGGGGATGGCGACGCGGGTCTCGCGACCGGTCTTGGCCTCAATCTCCTTGGCGATGTCGTAGACGATCGACGGGCTCGTGCGCTCGGCAAGCTTCTTCTTGTATTCCTTCTTGGACAGCGCCGCGTCCTCCTTGGAGATAGCGCCCTCGGCGACGGCCACGATGGTAAAGCGGCTGCCGGTCTCCATGCGATGCTCGATGGTCTTGATGACGTTGTCCATGTCGTAGGGGATCTCGGGAATCAGGATGACGTCCGCGCCGCCCGCGACGCCGGCGTACAGCGGGATCCAGCCAACCTTGTGGCCCATGATCTCGATAACGAACACGCGGCCGTGACTCGAGGCGGTGGTGTGGATGTCGTCGATGCACTTGGTAGCGACGTCGATGGCGCTCGTAAAGCCAAACGTCAGCTCGGTGCCCCAGGTGTCGTTATCGATGGTCTTGGGCAGGGCGATAACGTTGAGGCCCTCTTCGCGCAGGCGGTTAGCGGTCTTGGTGGAGCCGTTGCCGCCCAGCATAAACAGGCAGTCGAGCTGCAGCTTATGATAGGTGTGGACCATAGCGGGCACCTTCTCGACGCCATCGGCCTCGGGGGTATCCAGGCGCTTGAACGGCGTACGGCTCGTGCCCAGGATGGTGCCGCCGCGGGTGAGGATGCCGCTAAAATCGGCGGGCGACATGACGCGGAACCTGCTGTAGATAAGGCCCTGGTAGCCGTCCTCAAAACCATAGATCTCGATAGGCTCTTCGCTATTGGTCATGAGCGTTTTGACAATGCCGCGCATGGTGGCGTTGAGCGCCTGGCAGTCGCCGCCACTGGTAAGAAGACCGATCCTGAGCATGATGAATCCTTCCGGGCAAGTTATAACATGCGCATAAGTTTACCCCCGCACACTGTTGATACGGGGGTAAAACGTGTTAGCTCAAGCGTATAGAAATGTAAGCAACGTCAGGGAACGTAAGGCCGACGGGCCTGGCTCCTTACAGTGCGAAGGCATCGACGTTGCCCCAGTGGCGGCGCAGCGTGATGGCGGCAGCGGGCTCGGTGTTGTCGAAGACGACCGACCACTGCGTGTTGCTGGTGATGTCTTCCGGATTGGGCTCTTGCGCCGCAGCGCGCAGGGCCTTCCAAGCGACTGCCTCGTCTTGGGCACCGACATGGGCGTCGAGGACATCGGCGATTGCGATGACGAGTTCCTTGCCATGGCCCAGCTCGCCATTCTTTTGGTTGGGCAGCACTTCGTCGCCATAGCAGGCGTAGAAGTTCGTAACCTGGCGTACAGGAGTCGCTTTGAAAGCGCGGTCCGGATCGCGCGGATCCCACTCTACTACGCGCGCGTCACCGGCGGCGTCGTTGATAAAGAAGTGGTAATCGCGTCCGGCCATGGCGTGCATGTCGTAGGCGGAAAGCAGGTCGACGGCCTCTTGCGTGGTAGCCGCGCGGTCGAGCACCAGACGGATGGCGAGCGAGGTATTGATGACGGGGCGCTTTGTGTCCTGGTCACAGGGCTTGGAATCCAGGGTGAGCACGGCAATGGACACGCCGCATTCGTTGACACCGTCGAGCTGGGCAAACGGGCCCATCAACGCTGCGGCGCGTCCGGCGACGGAGTCAAGTGGAGTGTTGGCGCCCAGGTTATTGAGGGCCGCAAAGCCGATGGAGGCATAGCCGTCGCGCGGGTGATTGCGCGCCAGCAGCGCCGAGGTGTCGTCCTTAAAGTCGTAATTGCGACCGGTGCGCACGCGGCCTTCGGCATCTACGGCGACAAAAGCGCTGCAGGCAAACTGGGGCGCCTGGACATGTGCCGGCACGCCGGGGAGCACCTGCGCCACCACGGCATCGATGTAGGTCTGGTCGTCGCGCACGCCAGCGGCGATGATGCGATCAAGATCGTAGTCGTAGGCAATGTCGATTGCGTACAGGTCATAGCCATCCGCGTAGCCGGTCAAGCGTTTGAGCGACGCGGCGGACTTGATTTGCTTGTGATAAACGATACCGGTGGCAGCGGCAAGGCCGACGGCGGCTCCCGCGACACCGCAGGCGATGGCAATGTTACGTGGCTTCATGACGGCTCCTCTCGTCCTGTTAGCGCAATTGTCGCAAAAGGAGCGCGGGCATGATGGCTCAACTTGGTGAGCGGCGCGGAATTAAGCACGGAATGAAGAGTGCGGCGCTGGCGTGGCGGGGTATGCTGGAGGGGACCATCAACCCAGCGAAAGGGGAGAGCATGACGGATCAGGAAACGCCCGAGCGCGCGCATGTGACGGCCGATGATATCGAGGCCGCCAACGATCTTATCGACTTTATCGAGGCATGCCCCAGCATGTTCCATACGGCGGCGACCATTATGGCCGAGCTCGACGAGGCGGGCTTTACCTACCTGCCCGAGAATGCGGCGTGGGACATCGAGCCGGGCGGGCGTTATTACACGCAGCGCAACACCTCGAGCGTTGTTGCCTTTAAGGTGGGCGAGGACCTGGCCGCGACGTGGGGCGAGGACGGCGTTGCCGGTGACTATCATTTTCAACTCACGGCGTCGCACAGCGATTCTCCGACGTTTAAGGTCAAGGCCGTGCCCGAGCTCGACGGCGCGGGCGAGACGCTGCGCCTGAACACCGAGGCCTACGGCGGCATGATCGACTACACCTGGTTCGACCGCCCGTTGGCGCTTGCGGGCCGCGTGTTGGTGCGCGAAGGCGACCGTATTGAGAGCCGCCTGCTTGCCACCGAGCGCGAGGTCGCTATCATTCCGAGCCTTGCTATCCATATGAACCGTGGCGTCAACGAGGGCTTTGCTCCCAACCGAGCCGTTGACCTGTGCCCGCTCATCAGCGCTGGCGACCTTAAGCAGGGTGACTTCGATGCCCTGATCGCTGACGAACTGGATGTTGAGCCCGAGCAGATTCTGGGCCGCGATCTGTTCCTGGTCAATCGTCAGGATGCGCGCATTTGGGGCTGGGCCGACGAGTTTATCTCGACGCCCAAGCTCGACGACCTGGCCTGCGCCTACACCTCGCTGCAAGCATTTTTGGGTGCCGAGAACGCGCATGACGTCTCGGTCTTCTGCTGCTTTGATAACGAGGAGGTTGGCTCCGAGACCAAGCAGGGCGCCATGTCGACGTTCTTGGCCGACGCGCTGCGCCGCATCAACGGATCGCTGGGCTTTGATGACGAGTCGTATCATCGCGCCCTTGCCGCATCGATGCTCGTGAGCTGCGACAACGCGCATGCCGTGCACCCCAACCACGCCGAGAAGTGCGATGCCCGCAACCAGGTGGTGCTTAACGGCGGCATCGTCATCAAGGAAGCCGCCAACCAGCACTACTGCACCGATGCCTTTAGCCGCGCGGTGTTCCAGGCTATTTGCGACGACGCCGACGTGCCCACGCAGGCCTTCGCCAACAAGAGCGATATGGCGGGCGGCTCCACGCTCGGCAATCTGTCCAATATGCAGGCGAGCATGCATGCCGTGGACGTGGGCCTGCCGCAGCTTGCCATGCACTCGAGCTACGAGACCGGCGGCGTGCGCGACGTGATGTACGCCATCCGCGCCCTCACGGCTTTCTACGAGCGCAACCTAACCATCAACGGCGCCGAAAGCGTGGAGCTCTAAAACCTACCAAAAGGGGATGTTAATTTTGGTAGGTTTTATCTGGGCGAATGCAAAGGGTGAAACCGAACTAGATCGGTGATACGTGGCCGCCGAGGTGCAGTGCGCCTCGGCGGCTTTTTGTGTGCAGAGTACGGCTAATGCTTATAAATGCTATACATGCTTTACGTATCTACCATAGAGTTTTATGATAGTTTTGAAGTATTAAGGAGGGGTCATGACCACAACAGCCGCTCAGATCAACGTGCGTCTCGATGCCGATCTTAAAAGGAGTGGGGACGCCGCTCTTTCCAGGGCCGGTATGACGCCGAGTCAAGCGGTGCGAGCGCTCTGGCAGCTTGCAGCGTCGCTGGCCGATCGCCCCGGTGCGCTCGAGGATATCCTTCTGCCCAGTCGTGCCCGGACGGAACAGCGCGAGCGCGAAAAGGCCGCCAAACGCAAACTCGAACTCATCGATCAAGGATCGAAGCTGTTCGCTGCCGCTTGCCATGAGTCGGGAATCGATATGATCAGGGCTCAGCCATCGGACGACGAAGAGCTCAAACGGAATGCCTATGCGGATCGCTATGGCGAGGAGATGAGCTGGCTCTATGAGTGAGGCTCCAAAGCGCATCTTGGTTGACACCAATGTGTGGCTCGATTACTTCATTCCCTCACGACGTGGTCGTTCGGTGGCGATTGAGTTTTTACGCGATGCATGCACGGCGCAGGTGGATTTGCTGTATGCGGTGACATCGTCCAAAGACCTGTTCTATTTGATTTCAAGCGAACATAAGGCATGGTATCGGCGCGAGCATGGCTCACTGTCCCAAGATGCCGCCATGGCGGCGACATCACTTGCATGGGATTGCCTTGACGTGTTGTCGCAACTTGCCACGCCGGTACCCTGCAACCTGAGTGACATATGGATGGCGAGCAAGCAGCGTAATCTCCATAGCGATTACGAAGACGATTTAATCATCGCTGCGGCAATGCGCGCAAAGGCAGATCTCCTGGTCACCAACGATGCCAAACTCTGTTCACACGCACCCGTTGCAGCAATGAGCGTAGAAGACGCAAAGAATTACTTAACAACGCTCTAGCAATTTGAAGAACTCGCAGGTCGAACAAAAGTCAGCGAATGCCCCCAGGCAGGGCCGCGCCAGCCAGTCCCTACAGGTCGAACAAAAGTCAGCGAGAGCCCGTCTGGGCGAGTAAGGTGCCTTGAAACAAGGCGGCATTGACCTTCTGGTCATGCCGCCGAAGTTGAAAGGCAGATTGCCGCTCTGGCGGGCTCGCAGCGTCGAGGGGTTCCGGCGTTTGGCAAAACGCCGGAACAATTAGTGCTCGATCCAGCAGCGCAGGGTTTCACCGGCCTGCAGGTGACGCAGATTCTCCGCGGCGATGTCGACGACGTTGTTGAGCGTGGCTGCCAGGTGGAACCAGCCGGAGACGTGCGGCGTGATGAGCATGTTGGGCGCATCCCACAGGGGGCTTGTCGCGGGCAGCGGTTCGGGGTCGGTGACGTCGACCGCGGCGCCGGCGAGATGTCCCGACTCCAGAGCGGCGACCAAGTCATCGGTGACCACAAGGTCGCCGCGGCCGCCGTTGGCAAAGAAGGCACCTGGTTTCATCGCGGCAAAGAACTCGGCGTTCGCCAGACCGCGGGTCTCGGGCGTGCTCGGCATAAAGGATGCGACGATGTCGGCCTCTGCCAGGCGCTCAGGTAGGGCGTCCATGCCGTCCATGTCCTCAAACACAATGGGGTAGACGAGTGGATGGCGCTTGATGCCGCGGACGTGCGCGCCCATGCCGCGGCAGAGCGTGGCAAAGTGACCGCCGATATCGCCCGCGCCCAGCACCAGCACGTTGGCGTTTTTGAGCGAGGTAACTGGCCCCAAATCCTCCCAGCGATGTTCGCGCTGCAAGTCGTGATAGCCGGGCAGGCGCTTCATCATGGAAAGGACCATGGCAAACATGTGCTCGCTCACGGCCTGGCCGTAGGCGCCCACCGAGCAAGACAGTTTGGCGTCGGCTGGCACGGTGCCGGCAGCCAAGTAATCGTCATAGCCCGCGGTCTGTAGTTGCAGCAGCTGGAGGTGCTCGCATGCGGTAAGTAGGGCAGGGTCTATGTTGCCCAAGATCACGTCGGCGTTGGTGACTTGTTCGCGCGTGATAGCGTCGGCGCTCGTGTAGATAAAGTCCTCGCCCGGAGCGCTCGACTCAAGAATTGCGCGATGGCGGTCGTTGACGGGCAGCAAAACCAAGATGTTCACAAGCAGTCCTTTCCGCTTGACCCGCCAAAAAGGGACAGGTTTATTTTGGCGGGTTTTATCAGGCAAAACGTTCAAACAAAAACGCCGGATGCTAGACGAGCGTGCCCGTCAGCATCCGGCGCATCCACGGCTACCAGCTCAGCAGCTCGTAGCCGTCCTCGGTCACCACGAGCTGTACCTCGCACTGGGCCGAATCGCTGCCGTCCTTGGTGCGCACGCACCAACCGTCACCCTTGCTAATCTTGATGTCGGGCGCTCCGGCGTTGACCATGGGCTCGATGGTAAAGACCATGCCCGGAGCCATGATGGTGTCTACATCGGGCGCCTCGGTGGTAAAGCCCACAAACGGGTCCTCGTGGAACTCCTTACCGATGCCGTGTCCGCCGTACTCGCGCACCACGCTAAAGCCGGCGTCCTCGACCGTCTTTTGCACGGCCTCGGCCATCACGGATAGCGGCAGCCACGGCTTGACGGCCGCCAGACCCGCCTCCACGCTGGCGCGGGTGACGTCGACCAGGCGCTGGCGCTCGGCCGAGACTTCGCCGATGCAGAACATACGGCTCGAGTCGCTAAAGTAGCCGTCCAAGATCGTGGAGCAGTCCACGTTGATGATGTCGCCCTCGTGCAGCACGTCCGTATCGCAGGGGATACCGTGGCAGACCACGTCGTTGATCGAGGTGCACACGCTCTTGGGATAGCCCTCGTAGTTGAGGTCGGCCGGCGTGCCACCGTGCTCGACGGTGTAGTCGTAGATCATCTGGTCGATCTGGTTGGTGGTCATGCCCGCGGCGATGTGCTCGCCCACGTAGTCGAGCACGCCTACGTTGATGGCGGCCGAACGCTTGATGCCCTCGATATCGGCGGGCGTCTTGTAGAGCGTGCGGGGCAGAACCTCCCAGCCCTCTTCCCACAGGCGCTCGAGGCGCTCGTCGAAGGCGCTGTGGCATTTCTTATATTTTTTGCCGCTGCCGCACCAGCAAGCGTCGTTGCGGCCGGGCACGGGTCCATTGTCAAACATGGCTAACTTCCTTTCATTCGCAGCTAGTATAGCCCACCCCATCAGCCAAGTACCGGGTAGTCTGTGCGGTTCTGCTAGTAGCTCACCTGGCAGGGGATGCCGAGCGCGCGCACGCGTGCGGCGATTGTGTCGAGCACCACGGGCGCTGCTTTGGCAAGGCCGGCGACCGGTGTCTCGCGCGCCACCGTGTAGATGGTCGCCTCCTGCGGGCGAATGCGCTCGAGTGCCGCGAGCCAAGGGCCGACGTACGCTTCACCAGTGTTATCGAGGGACTTGCCCTGGTACTCGCCGTTCAAAAAGATCGTCTGGATAATAACGTGGCCGTTAAAGCTCGCGAACGTCTCGATCTGGTGCTCGACGTCGTAGGGGCCAACGGGCTGGTCGAGCAGCTGGATAAACGCCGGGTCGACGGTATCGAACTTAAGAATGTTGTCGTCGACCATCATGAGCGCGTCGTGCACTTCGGGACGGTCGGCGCGCGTGCCGTTGGAGAGCACGGCGATCTTGGAGTTTGGGGCAAGCTCGTCGCGCAGCGCGACGGCGCCGGCGATGGCCTGCGGAAACTCCGGTGCGGCGGTGGGCTCGCCGTTGCCTGCGAAGGTGATCACATCGGGGAGCTCGCCCTCGGCTGCCATCTCGCGCAGCTTTGCCTCGAGCGCGTCGAGTACCACGGTAGCCGTGTTGTACGGCTCATGGCAGGGGCGTTCGGCGTTGAGGCCGTTTTCGCAGTAAATGCAGTCGAACGTGCAGATTTTGCCGCTGGCCGGCATCATGTTGACGCCGAGCGAGAGACCAAGGCGACGGCTGCGAACGGGCCCAAAGATGGGGCTTGCATTCAAAAACGTAGACATAGGCATATGCTCCTCAAGACAATTGTGCCTAAGCATAGCATCGGCTCCAAAGCAAGGTGCGGGCTCTTGCTTTACAAGTTTCGTTTTTTCACGTCGCTCATTATGCCGTGCCATGAAAAGCCTCGGGTCGGGTAAAGTTAATCTGTTAACAAGGCGTAAGGCAATACGGGTCCATCCAACCGCACTGACGTGCAACCGGATGAGCGTTGATGATGGGGGCACAACATGGATTTTACGGTCGAGAATGCGGGCACCACGATTGCCTGTCGCGAATATGCCGGCCCGGATGTGTCGCCTGATACTCCTGCCTTGGTGTGCGTGCACGGCGCTTGTGTCGACGGCACATTTTTCGACGGTATCGCTTGTGAGCTCAGCCGCAACTACCGCGTAATTGCCTACGACCGCCGCGGCTGCGGTGGCAGCAGCGATGCGGCAGACGGCAGCTATGATCTTGCCGCTCAGGCCGCCGACCTGCAAGCCGTGATCGAACACGTTGGCGCTCCGGCAAATGTGCTTGCGCACAGCGCCGGTACGTTGGTGGCGCTGGAGCTTCTCCGCACCGAACCCCATCTCGTCGCCCGTACGATTCTGCATGAGCCGGCTGTGTCGGCCGAAGGCGTCGGTATGGGCGCAGCTCCGGTTTTGCTCGATATGATTGCGACTGGAAAGGTTTCAAGGGCGCTCCGGCTTTTCTTGGGAGCCCTCGGCGACTTGGACCCCGAGGCTCCTGGGACGACCGAAGCGGAAGTCAAACATGCCCTGCGCAATGGTCGTTGCTTTATGGCGAACGAATACGGGATTACTATGACCTGCGTTCCCGATTGGAATAGCGTTCGCGCGTCAAAAACGGTGGCCGCCGTGCTCCTGGGCGAGCTCTCGATTGGCACGCCCCGCGAGGCTGGTACGCGAGCGGCTGCCGAATATCTCGATTGCCCTCTCGTGACGATCCCGGGCGCGCATAACGGTCTGCGCGATCGCCCGGCAGCGGCTGCCCGGGCTGTCCGTGGCATCCTGGGGCTCTAACACCCGCAATGGCCAAAGCAGGCTTCACCCGAAAACGTTTCGGCCGTGTTAACAAATGTGCTCAAAACCTCACGTCTGCGACTTCAATCGCGCCGCCTGCCAACTCATAAAAATGTAACAGCATTCACGTACTTACCTGCATCGACAAGGTGTTACCCTTGTAGCATTTGGAACCCACCGCTACCATGCGAAACTATCGAAAGGGCCCCATATGCTCAATAATCACGAGGTCAATCTAACCGACGAGGAGGCTACCGCTGAGGTCGCCCGTGTCGCGAAGACCTACCCCGTGGTGCGTTTGCTGTCTTTCGATCAGATTAAGGGCGATCCTAACTGCTTGCTCGCCGGCGAACGGTGTCCCTGTCTGCGTCAGTCAAGTCTTGAAGCCTTGGCGGCGGGTTCCGATGAGGTGTCGGAACGGCTGCTCAACGATGGCGTTGAGTACCGCGCTCGCCTGCGCTCTTTGATGGTTGAGGGCGAGCCTCACGTTCTGCTGATGGTGCGTCCGATTGATGAGCGGGAGGCCGCAGAAGAGGACCTTGTCTACACCGACGTGCTGACGAGCGTGCGCAATCGCCGATATTACGAGGAAAAGCTTCGTAGCGCCCGTATGCAGGCCGGCGTGGCCATGATCGACCTTGATGATTTTAGGGCCTTCAACGATACGTATGGCCGCCATGCCGGCGACCTTGCGCTTGGTGCCGTGGCGACGGCCATACGCAGCGGTGTTCGTTCGACTGACGAGCTTGTGCGTTTTGGCTGCGATAAGTTTGTGGCCGTCATGCCCAATATTCCCTCTGATGACTTTGCCCGTCGCCTGCGTCAAGTATCCGATGCCGTTCATTCCACGATTATTCCGGGGCATGAGCGCGTTAGCTTGACGGCATGCGTTGGTGGCGTTCGCATTAATGGCGAAACGGTCGATGAGGGTGTTAGCCAGGCTGTCCAGTTATTGAGCCGCGCTAAGGCAAAAGCCGGTACGGTCGTGACCGACGCCGATTCCATCGAGGCTTTCCAAAGCGAAAAGCCTTTGGTGCTTATTGTCGATGACTCCGAGATGAACCGAGTCATTCTCAACGAGATGCTCAAGGACGAGTATTGCATCCTCGAGGCCGACAACGGTCGTACGGCACTCGACATGGTCGACCGCTATGGCGATGAGTTGTCGCTCGTGCTGCTGGATATTGTCATGCCGGGCATAAGCGGCTTTGAGGTACTGGCCGATCTGTCGCGCCGATCGGGCATCGACAATCTGCCTGTCATCATGATTTCGAGTGAAGATTCCGATGATATGGTTCTGCGCGCGTACGAGCTGGGCGCCTCAGACTATATCAACCGCCCGTTTGACTCCCGTATCGTGCGCCGCCGCGTAAACAACACCATCCGCCTGTACGCCAAACAGCGCCGCCTGACGAGCCTGCTGTCCCAGCAGTACAACGAGCGCGTCAAGAACAGTCGCATGCTCATCGACATCATGGCTGGCGTCATGGAGCTTCGCAACGGCGAGAGCGGCAGGCACGTTACGAACATCGAGAAGCTGACCGAGCTGCTGCTTGGCTGTCTGGTCCAGCGTAGCGGCACGATCTTCCTCGACAATGAGGAACGCTCCACGATCGCCCTGGCTTCGGCGCTGCACGATATCGGCAAGATGTCGATTGACGATGCGATTCTCAACAAGCCCGGACGCCTTACGCCCGAGGAGTTCGAGATCATGAAGACGCATACCACGATCGGCGCCGATATGCTGCTTGAGCTGGGTAGCCATCACGCCGGCAATGCGCTTATGGAATATGCGTACCAGATTGCGCGTTGGCATCACGAGCGCTGGGACGGCAAGGGTTATCCCGATGGCCTCAAGGGCGACGATATCCCCATCGCCGCGCAGGTGGTTTCGGTGGCCGACGTGTACGATGCACTGACGAGTGTGCGCGTGTACAAGGACGCTATCCCGCACGAGGAGGCAATCCAGATGATCCTGGACGGTAAGTGCGGCACCTTTAACCCGCTGCTGCTCGATTGCCTGCTCGAGGTGCAAGACCAAATTGCCGAGACGTTGGCACGCCCCGCCGACGTCGTCGCGTTTCCCACGATTTAGTTTGACCAAAGGAGTTTTTAATCCATGATTTCCATGCGTGAGGCGTATGAGAAGATCGGCGCTAATTATGACGATGCGTGCGCTCGGCTGATGGGCGAGGAAATGCTTGCCCGCTTTGCCCTCAAGTTTTTGGATGACGAGAGCATGGACAAGCTGGAGGCTGCCATGGCGGCAGGAGACGCCAAGAGTGCGTTTATGGCAGCGCACACGCTCAAGGGTGTGAGCCAGAACCTGGGATTCAACAATCTGTACGAGCCGGCGGTCGTGGTGACGGAAGCGCTGCGCGGCGCCGATGCCGTTGACGGCGCTCGCGAGGGAATGCATGCGCTGCAGCAGCAATATGCGGCTACGATGTCGGCCTTACGCGAGGCGGCAGAATAAGGGCTTACGAGCTTTGATGACTATGAGAGTGGATAATCTCCCGTTTTTGGCCCCGTGGTGGCCTCAAAGTGGGAGATTATCCACTCTCGTTCGGTAAGTGTCCTAAAATCCACGCTCACCCCTTCGGATTAGTAAATGGCCTATGCGTACCGGCTGGGCTTTCCACATGCAATCCATATCGTTGTTCGATAAACTATTCCGATAACGATAGAGTCGACGAGGGTGAGTGTATGTCCAATAGCGTTCAGCGTATGGCCAAGGCGCGCGAAAATATCAGGAAGCTCGGTTTTTGCATGACGGTCGTTTCTGCGGGAATGCTCATCGCTTTTGCCGCGTTGGTTGTTTACGTGATCTGGTATGCGGTTGCAAACGTTGCTTCTGTCGATTCTTTCGGTGTTGTGACGCTTCTCAATGGCGGGTGCATCGTTATCCCAAGCGGACTGTGCATGGCGCTTGTCATGGGTATTTCGCTTGTCGTTCTGCGCGGGATCAGCCGTGACATTTCGCGGGGCGTATCGCCCTTTACCAGGGCGCATGTGCGGCTTATCCGTGTTCTCGCGCTTGCCTTTGCTGTTAACGCCGCGGTTTCGTTTGTTGGTGCCTATGGATCGGTCAATCTCACCATTGGCGGACTGGAGCTTTACATCGTGCCTCATTCCTTCGTTATTGAGATTTGCCAAGGCATTGCCTTTGATGCGGGGTCGCTTATCGGCGCGGTTGTCTGTCTGTTTATCTCGGCGATCTGGAGTTATGCCTCGCTGCTCCAAGAGCAGTCTGACGAGCTTGTGTAGGAGGAAACATGAGCTATCTCATCATCGAGCTTGAGACGCAGCTGCTTAAGACCGGAAAGACCAGCGCTGATCTGATTCGCGCCACGGGGCATACCCCGGCCAATATTTCAAAGCTAAGAAACGGAAAAATTAAAGCTATTCGTCTTAAGACGCTTCTCGATATCTGCGATGAACTTGATTGTCAACCGGGAGATATTATTCAGCGCGTGAGCGAGAGGGAGCTTGAGGAACTTATTGTCGAGCGCGCAAAAAATGTCGTGAGGCAGATGCGGGGCGGTGGAGGCAGTGAGGCGTCGCTTCCGACATCAGTCTTTGCTGTCGATTTGAGCGATGAGTAGCTTAAGGCGAACAACTAAAACGAAATATCAGCGTGAAGGGACCCGTGTCTAACACGGGTTCTTTCTTTTAGATTATCTTGACAAATATGAGTTATCGAAAAACAATAATAACAATGGAAGTCGATAAAGATAAGAAGGAACGATATGAGCTGGATTGTCAAACCAAGTTATGTGGACCCCGGTGGTGGGTGCAACGGTTACTGCAAGAAATTCTGTGGAGCACGCGTCTGCACTAAGAACTGCAGTAAAAACAACTGCGTTGTTTATTTCTAGCAGTTGTGGCTGTTGCCAGGCGAGAGTCTGGCAACAGCGGTTTTGCTATCAAGCAGAACGGGAGGCCAATGAACGCATCAGCGATAAAGTTATCAAAGGTGTCAAAGCGCTACGGGAAACGGCGCGTTTTGCATGACGTTTCCTTCGAGGTGCATCAGTCTGAGCTCCTTGCCCTTGTCGGTGCAAACGGTGCGGGCAAAAGCACGCTTATTAAAATTGTCTTGGGCCTCTGCGAGCCGTCGTCGGGGAGCGTGGAGCTCTTTGGAGGCAAATCAAAAAAAGAGCTTGGTCTGATGCGGATGCGTGTCGGCTATGTGCCAGATTCCAGCGGAGCATACCAATCTCTCAGTGCGGTTGAGAATCTTCAAATCCGATGTGCGGAATGGGGGCTCGATGAGAAGCGTGAGATTCCTCGCGTTTTGAGCCTAGTCGGGCTGGATGCCGATGAGAAAAAGAGCGTGAGCAGTTTTTCTCTGGGAATGAAACGGCGACTGGATATAGCTACGGCTTTATTGGGCGACACCGACGTACTAATTTTCGATGAGCCGGCAAATGGATTGGATCCGTTGGGCATCGAGAGTATATGGGCCCTTATCGGTCGATTGAATCGAGAGCAGGGTAAGACCATGCTCATCTCTAGTCATGATTTGGATGAGTTGGCATCGGTTGCAACAAGCTGCCTGTTTCTTCATGACGGCGAACTGCTAAAAAAGGAATCGATGGACGTTATAAGGGATGAGGCGTCGTCCCTAAAAGAGTATTACAGGCGCTTGATGAAGGCGGTCTCGCTATGAAGCGGGCGATCCATCCCATAAAGGCGGACATGATGCGTTTACACAGGATGTTTCCGGCGCAGTTTTGTCTTGCGCTTATGCTGGCGTTCGGCCTTCTCTTCGGTGTCTTTCTAAAAAGCGGAACAACGTTGCTAGCCTTTGGCAATAGCGTTTGCGGGGAGGATATTGGATTCTTTTGGAATGTAATCGACTCTTCTGCGCCTGATGAGTCCCTTGTGCGCAGTGCTTTTGCCGGCACCTCTCTGTTCGTTCCGCTCATCGTTTGCCTGGCGATTTTACAGGAGCGCGGCTATGAAGAGGGATGCCGAATTTCTTCAGCAAGAGGTCTTGCCCGCTTTAACGGGGTTCTGGCACATGTACTTTCGTCTGCTTTAATAATCGGCGCAGCATATAGTGCGCTTTGCCTTCTTCTGTTTGTAATAGCGATAACACGTGGAGGGCAAAACTATGCGCATAGCATGCTGACTGCATTTTTGCCCGCAATGATGATTAACGCCGTATTGGTGATATCGATTGCGCTGGAGACGGTGACCATCTATCGGATAACGGGCAGCGCTGTATTGAGCGGGGCCGTGGTGATAGTTGGATTTGTCATGAGCTTGACGCTCTACGGAGCCTTCCTTCAGGCACCCATACCATCCTTGCGATGGATTTTCCTTCTTCCGGGGCCGTATCTTGGAGTCGGATGTGCCCTTGGGTATAGCGATATGGGCCAGCTGACGCTTCTGGGATATGGCGTGGCAGCCAGCTGTCTATCGGTATTGATTTACGCTCTCGTGAGCTTTCGTGCCGGGGGTGTGTTCAATGGCTCGTCAGATTAAAAGATCCCTCCATTCAGAATGGAAGCATGTGAGCAAATGGGCGTACGCCTTAATCCTGGTAATTTATGCGTGCATGGTGGTATTGCAGCTTAATTCTTTCCCGATGTGGCTCTGTGGCCTCCGTGAGAACAGTTTCTTGGGCTTTTTCCCAGACCCGACGCTTCGGCTATCGGCGGAGGATGCCCTTCTATTTGGTAATGCAGAGGTTTTTCGCGGTCTGCTGTTCAACGTAGCCCCGTTGGCTCATGCATTGTTCTTTCCGTTCATTGCTGCTTGTATTGTGCCGCGCTTTGTCAGTTCGGGCTTTGTCGAGGAACCGTGGGGGCTGTCGGAGGCCCGGGGAGGGAAGCGTGTGTGCGCTATCGTTGCGCGAGCGATGCTGTCTTCTTTCGCCCTTTTGGGCGCGTTTATCCTGACGAGTGTCGTTTTGTACTGTCTTAACTGCGCGATCGTTTTGGATGCTCAGCAGTACTTCAACCTGCATGTATTTTGCTATCGACTTGTTCTTGCTGCCGCCGCCTGCCTTGCATACGTGGTTTCTTGCGTAATCGTTGTTTCCTATTTTGGGTCCGGCTTCGGTCCGATTGGCATGCTGTTGCTTGTCAACGTTGTAGCGATCTACATACAGATCGGGGCCAATTCCATGCTTCCGCTTCCAGCCTCGATGCTCATGTGGATTTGCGGCGTGACCCCGTTGGGGGACGGTCAATGCGTTTCGATTTTAATTGACTGCCTCATAAACGTAGCAAGCGTTTTTGCCATCTGCTTTACGGTCGACCGATTGTGGTCGAGATTTCTTTGATTGTTTGTGAGGGATAAACATACCGAGCGTATCAAATACAGGGGGGCGGGCACCGTGGCTGGTGTCCGCCCCCCCCTGGCATGGAAGGTTTAAGCCTGTGTGATTCGCGAGCTAGCGAGCCCGCTTAACCTTGGCCGCTGCCTCGACAAACGACTTCCACAGGTCAAAGTCGGTCTCGAGCGTCTTCCACGTGTACTCAGGGTGCCATTGCACGCCCAGGCAGAACGGCTGGCCTTCGACTTCGATGCACTCGGGCACGCCGTCGGTTGCCTTGGCGACCAAGCGCGTGCTTTTACCCAGACGATCGACGCAGCAGTGGTGTGCGGAGTTGGTCTGGATCAGCCTGTGCCCGCCAACCGCGCGCTCCAGCAGCGAGCCCGGCACGACCTCGACAGGATGCACAGGGTCGTTGAGCACGTGGGTATGGCGCCACTGTGTGCGGCCCTCGCGCGCGCCCAGGCTCGGCACGTCCATGCACAGGGTGCCGCCGGTGGCGACGTTGAGCAGCTGCGTGCCGCGGCAGGTGGTAAAGAGCGGCTTTTTGGCGCGGAGTACCTCGTCGACCAGCTTAAACTCAAAACTATCGCGGATTTCGCAGCAGAGGGTGGGGTCGTAGGGTCGATCATCGCCCCAACGTTTGGGATTGACATCGGGGCCGCCGGGAATGGCGATGCCGTCGGCGATGTCGACGTAATGACGGATGACCTCAATGTCCTCGGTGATGGACATCTGCAGCGGCAGGCCGCCGGCAGCAAGAATGGCATCGACAAAGACACTTGCGATTTCCTCGTTGGGGGAGAGTGTCTCGCTTAAAAACGGCTTTGCCTCTTCCCAGCGCGGCGCCACCAGGATGAGCGGACGGTCGGCGGGGTCGACGTTGACGTGCGGGGTGTATGACGATGAAGTGCGAGTTCCGATCATAGGTGTTGCTTTCGAGTTTGGATGGTCATGGCGAGCGGATATGGCAATTGGGCTAGTGGCCCTTGATGGAGTTGAGGAAGTCTTGGGCGCGCTTGGTCTGGGGATGGTCGAAGAACTCGTCGGGCGTGCCGGTTTCCACGATCTGGCCGTCGGCCATGAACACGACGCGGTCGGCAACGCGGCGGGCGAAGTTCATCTCGTGCGTAATGACGATCATCGTCATGCCCTGCTGGGCCAGGCGGACCATGACCTCGAGCACCTCGTTGATCATCTCGGGGTCAAGGGCACTCGTGGGCTCGTCGAAGAGCATGGCCTTGGGCTGCATGGCGAGCGAGCGGGCAATGGCCACGCGCTGCTGCTGGCCGCCCGAGAGCTGAGCGGGCACCTTGTCGGCCTGTTCGGCAACGCCCACGCGGCTCAGCAGGTCCATGGCGCGCTCACGAGCTTCCTCCTTGGACACGCCCAGCACGTCGACCGGCCCCAGCATGACGTTCTGCAGCACCGTCATATGCGCGAACAGGTTGAACTGCTGAAACACCATGCCCAGCTCGGCGCGCATGCGGGCAAGATCCTTGCCTTCCTGCGGCAGAGGCTCGCCCTCGATGAGGATCTCGCCCGAGTCGATGGTTTCCAGGCGGTTGATGGTTCGGCACATGGTCGACTTGCCCGAGCCCGAGGGGCCGATCACCACGACGACTTCGCCGCGGTCGACCGAGAGATTGATGTCGTTGAGAACGTGCAGGTCGCCGTAGTGCTTATCGACGTGCCTGAGCTCGATCAGCGGCTGATTGCCGGTGGAAGAGGTGCTCTGTGCCATGGTGCTCGGCTCCTTATGACTCGAAATGGTAAAAGCGTTAGCGGATGATCGTCGCGCCGGTCTTGTGCGAAACGTAGACAGCGGCCTTGTTGATCGCGACGTTGATGAGGATGTAGATGACCGCGATAACCAGGTAGACCGACACGAGGGCGTCGTAGTTGGTAATGAGCACGCGGGCATTTTGCATGAGGTCGGGGTAGCTCACCACATAGGCGACGGTGGTGTCTTTGACTACGACCACGAGCTGCGAAATCAACGACGGAATGATAAACCGAATCGCCTGGGGCAATACGATTTTAAAGGTGATTTTGGCCTTGGAGAGACCGAGCGCCTGGGCTGCCTCGACCTGACCACGCGGCACGGCGTTGACGCCGGCGCGGAAGATCTCGGCAAGTACGCCGGCTGCAGCGAGCGCGACGGGAAGCGTGAGCATCCAAAACGACGGCAGTGAAATCTTGTACTGAGGCAGCACCAAAAAGAAGAAGTAGATGAACAGCAGGCTCGGCACGCCACGGAAGAAATCGGTGAGCACGCGGCAGACCAGCTGCAGCGGCTTGATGTCGCTGGTACGGCCGAGCATGAGGGCTAAGCCCAGTACCAGCGCGATGGCGCCGGCGGTGAGCGCGACCTTAACCGTGCCCTCAAAACCGGCAAGCAGGAACTTCCAGGTGGTGAGGTGCGTAAAGAAGTACCAGTAATGGACCGAAAGCTGGCCGGTCACATAAAAGCGCTGCAGTACCAGAGCGATGAGCGCGGCCACGGCAACAAGTGAGATGGCGGTGCCGACGCGAATCTTGGCGCGCATCTTGGGGCCGGGAGCCTCGTAGAGCGCATCGCGCATGGTGAGCGCGGAGGTGGAGTGCTTGCTCATCGGAGGATCCTCACCTTCTTATCGATATAGTTGCCAATGTGGCTCACCACAAAGGCCGTGCCCAGGTAGCCGAGCGCCGAGATAAAGAACGCGGCGACGCCGCCGAGCGAGCGCGTGTTGATGTAGCTCACCACGCCGGTGAGCTCCTGCGGTTTAAGCGGCACCTGACTGCCGAGCGCGGTGGTGAGCATGACGGCGATAAAGAGGTTGGTCATGGGCAGCACGCTCGAGCGCAGCGCCTGCGGAATCACGATCTTGGCGAGGATACGGCTGAAGCTCATGCCCAGCGAGCGGGCGGCTTCCACCTGGCCGACACCGACGGTGTTGATGCCGCTCATAAAGTTCTCGGAGCCAAAGGCAGAACCCAAGAGCACTGTGGCGACGATGACGCAGGTGCGGTAGGGCAGGACGACCTTGAGCGGCGGCAGCGCGTAGACGACGATAATGAGCAGCGCGATGCCGGGGATGTTACGGAAGACCTGGACATACAGGTCGCCAAAGACGCGCAGCGGCTTGAGCGGCGACACGCGCATCACGGTGACGGCGACGGCCAGCACCATGGCGATGGCAAACGACTCAAGCGTCATGCCCCAGGTTGCTAGCAGCGCGTCGATATAGTTCTGGCCATAGAGCGACCAGAGCTCGGAGAGACTCATGCGGACCTCCCGCCGGTAAGGAAAGGGGCTCCCGTGTGTACGGAAGCCCCGACAACTCAGTGAGGAAACAGTTTAGCGCAATAAAGCGCATCGTGCGTTTCCGTATGGTTTCGTAGCGGCCGTTACTAGGCTCGCTGCCTAGGCGCCGATCTCGGGCAGCTCGGGAACATTGGTGTCGCCCGTACGGTCGCCAATGCAGATCTGCCACAGCTCGGTCCAGGTGCCGTCATCCTCGATCTTCTTAAGGAAGTCGTTGACAAAGGCGACACCGTCGGAATCGAGCGGCAGGCCGATGCCGTAGGGCTCCTTGCTGCCGAAGGGCTTGCCGGCAATCTTGTACTTGCCGGGCTCGCGGACCAGGGCGCTCTGCTGCATGTTGTTGTCGATGACGTAGGCATCGACGCGGCCCTGCTGGAGTGCCTGACGTGCCTCCTCGTCGGTCTTGAACTCCTGCTGGCTGGCCTTGGGGGCGAACTCCTCCAGGATGGCGGGGCCGTTGGAGCCGGACTGGACGGCGACGTTCTTGTCGGCCAGGTCGTCGACGCCCTTGATGTCGTCGTTGTCGGCGAGCACCAGGATAGCCTGCTGGGTGTAGTAGTAGGGGCCGGCGAAGGAGACGAGCTTCTTGCGCTCGTCAGTGATGGTGTAGGTGGCAAAGACAGCGTCGACCTGGCCGTTCTGCAGGACGGACTCGCGCGTGTCCGAGGTCACCTGGGTGATCTCGACCTTGTTCTCGCCTAGGATGTAGTTGGACAGAAGCTGCGCGATGCCGGCATCGAAGCCACGGGTCTGACCGTCTTTCTCGTTGAGGAGGGAGAAGAGCGTGGAGGTCTGAACGCCACCGATCTTAAAGACGCCGGCGTCCTTGACGGCCGTGGCCCAGGTGCTGGCGGCGATGACATCGTCATCGGCCTTGGGGCCGTTGTCGACGAGCTTGTCGAATGCCTTGGCGTCGAGCGTGGTGGAAGCCTCGGTATCTTCGGAGCTCTTGGAGGAGCCGGCGGCGGAACCCTTGTCGGCCTCGGCACTGGTGTCGGAGCAGCCGGCAAGACCAAGGCCGGCGACGGTTGCGAAGGTGGCGGCAACGAAGCCGCGGCGGTCGAGAACGACCTGCTGGGAGAGGTTTTTGCTCATGGTAGAACACCTTTCTCAATAAAATCCCTAGCGGTTGAGTAGAGTTATACCCTATCGCGCTCAAATGGGTCAACACGAAATAACTCAGAAACATACTTACCTTATGGGTTATTCTACCTACCATAAAGGGACAGGCACCTTTGTGGTGGTTCTTGCAGATGCAGCGGCATGCCTTGCTGTTTTGTCTCGATCTGTAACATCTGCAGCCATTTTTGCCGAGTAACTGTTACAGATTGAGATTTTCTCTTCAGGGGAATTCGAATGTCTCGATCTGTAACAGGTAGACGGCCAGAAGGTCTCTATCTGTTACAGATTGAGACAAGGATCAGGGACTAAGACGTTTTGTCTAGATTTGTAACAGTTAGACGGGAATTCGGGCCCTAGATGTTACAGATCGAGATAATCGCGCCGCGAAAATAAAAACCTTCGCAGGGGTGCTTCCCTTGCGGAGGTTTTTTACTCGTTGAGTAGCTTTACGGCTTCGGCAGCCATGTTCTCGACCGTCATGCCGTTCTGAGCGAGCAGCTCGTTGGGGTCGTAACGGTCGGGGAAGCCCTTGGCGATGCCGAAGGTGCGCGTGCGCACGGGCGTGCAGGCCAAGTAGCACGCGACACGCTCGCCCCAGCCGCCGTCCAAGATGCCGTCCTCGAGAGTGACGACAACGCGATGTTCGGCGGCAAGGCTGTCGAGGAACTCGCGGTCGAGCTCGGTTGCAAAGCGCGGGTTGACGAGCGTGGCCTCGATGCCGTACTCGGCAGCCAAGCGATTTGCCACGCGCTCGCCCAGCTCAAAGAAGTCGCCAAGCGCGAGCACAGCAACGTCGCGACCCTGGCTCAGCACGTTGTAGCGAACGGCGCTGTAGTCGGCGTCTTCGGCAGGCGCCAAGTCGGGGCGGCTTACCAGGCCAATGCCGGGCACGCGAATCGCCACAGGATGCTCGCGATGGTCGAGCGACCAGCTCAGCATGGACAGGTATTCCTCCATGCAGGAAGGCGCCAGGTAACGCATATTGGGGAGAGCGCCCAGCATGGAAATATCAAAGAACGAAAGATGCGTCTCGGATGTGGTGCCAAAGATCGACGCGCCAAATACAAGGATGGTCGCCGGGGCGTCGTTGAGGCACAGGTCGTGCCACAGCTCGTCATAGGCACGCTGCAAGAACGTACCGTACACGCCAAAGACCGGCTTGGCACCCGAGCGGGCGAGCGCGGTGGCAAAGGTCACGGCGTGCTCCTCGGCAATGCCCACATCGACGAACTGTTTGCCGGCGGCGGCGCGAAGTTCGGGCGTAAAGCCCATGATGTAGGGCGTTGCGGCCGTGATGCCCACAACCTGCGGATCGTGCTCGATGGCGGCGCTGAGCGCCTCGCCCGTAATGTCGGCATAGGTGCGCGGCGCAGGCTCGCTCGGATGGCCCGGGCAGAGCTTGCGCCCAGTCGCCATGTCAAACGGGCCCACATGATGCCAGCGCTCGGGGTCGCTCTGGGCTGGCTCAAAGCCTTTACCCTTGGCGGTGGAGACGTGCAGCACGATGGGATGATCGATATCGCGCAGTTCCTGCAGCACGTCGACTAGGGCCAACACATCGTTACCGGCGTCCAGATAGCGGTAGTCGAGCCCCATCGCGCGGAAAACGTTGCGCTCACAGGTGCCGTTGCTGGCGCGCAGCTCGGCCAGATTGCGATACAGGCCGCCATGGTTCTCGGCAATGGACTGGTCGTTATCGTTGACGATGATGATCAGGTTGCTGTCGAGCTCGGCGGCATTGTTAAAGCCCTCAAACGCCAGACCGCCCGAAAGCGAACCGTCGCCAATGATGGTGATGACGTTGTACGCATCGCCCGCCAGGTCACGAGCGTGCGCCAAGCCGCAGCCCAGGCTCACCGACGTGGAGGTGTGGCCCATGGCGAACAGGTCGTGCTCGGACTCGTCAGGATTGGCAAAACCAGAGGCCTCGCCGTAGCGTGCCGGGTCGATATAAGTGTACGCGCGCCCAGTCAGCGCCTTGTGGGCGTAGGTCTGGTGCGAAACATCAAAGACAATCTTGTCGATGGGGGAGTTAAACACGCGATGGAGCGCAACCGTAAGCTCAACGACGCCCAGGTTGGGGGCAACGTGCCCGCCGACGGCGGCGGAGCTTTCGAGGATGGCGTGGCGGATCTCGCCGCAGAGCAGCGGAAGCTCGGCGCGATCGAGAGCCTTGACGTCCTCGGGCGTTGTCGTTTGCGTAAGCAGCATCGTTGTGGGTTACTCCATGCGAATCGTGCGCCGGCACTCCCTCGGCCGGCACAATTGCACAAGACAGTCTCGCACATTTTGGCGTTTGATATGTGACGGCGGCGCGGTAATTCGCCAACTGGTGGGGCAAAACGTTTTGTCCGATGCCATACTGGTAAATTCGATGATGATTTTATTCATTGCGCGCAGGCCGCGGCTTGCCGCCGAGCGCCGCCGGAAGGAGGCCGCATGTCCGATACCGTTCGTGCCGAGAAAATCGCGCGCGAGGTCGACGATGCCGCCCGTCAGCTTGCCCAGGCGGGCCGCTTGGACCTGATGCATGAGTTTATCCAACATGGCGATGTGACGGTCTATACGCATGTGACCTCGGTAGCGCGGGCAAGTCTGTCCTTTGCCGAGCGCCTGGGCCGCGTCGGTATCTCCGTCGACCGCTTATCGCTGCTGCGCGGGGCCCTGCTGCACGATTACTTTCTCTATGACTGGCACGATCCCGACCCAAGCCATCGACTGCATGGCTTTCGTCACCCGTTTTTTGCCTTGGCGCGTGCGGAGGAAGATTTTGAGCTGACGCCGCGCGAGCGGAATATTATCGTACGGCATATGTTTCCGCTGGTACCGGTGCCGCCGACGTGTCGTGAGGCATGGATTGTGTGCCTGGCGGATAAATGGTGCGCACTGCGCGAGACGATTGCCGGCCGTCTGCCGCGCAAAGGCGGCGCGAACGATTTGAACGAGGGCCCGAGTGACGGCTCGAGCAAAGAATCGAACGAAAAGAGGAGTGGGTAGACGGTGGGAACCGCGATCGACATGGCATTTGACGGCGCGACGCTTGCCGCCTGTCCGCTCTCGGCGCTGGTACTCTCGTTTGCCTTCTACGGTTTTTGCGGCTGGGTATGGGAGTCGACAGTCTGCGCCATGCTCAACCACGGACGCTTTGCCAACAGCGGCTTTTTGCTAGGGCCGTGTTGTCCCATCTACGGTGCGGGCGGCATTGCGTGCTGGTTGCTGCTGCGTGGAATCCCAGACGCCTCGAGCCAGTTTGTCGCTGCCGCGCTCGTATGCAGCGTGATCGAATATAGCGTGGGCGTGCTGTTGGAAAAAACGACGGGTGCCCGGTTTTGGGATTACTCGCATCTGCCGTTTAACCTGCACGGACGCATCTGCCTGTACTGGGCCTGCGCGTTTGGCTTGGGTGCGTTGTGTATTTGCCGTTTAGTGGAGCCGGCATTGCTGGGGCTGCTTGGCCATCTGCCGGTGCTAATCGTGCGCTTGGCCGCCTTTATCGTCGCGGTCGCGATGATGGTCGATGCGGTGTGCTCGTTGGCGAGCTGGCGGCGTCTGTCCGATCAGCTTGAGCGTGTGCGTGCCGACCTTGCCGACCGCATCAATGAGTCGCTTGCCGACGCCTCCGACTCTATGCTCGAACGTATTCCCGATTCGGCGATTGACTCGGTGGCGCAGACGCATATCCGCGGTCGCGCCGTTAACGCTTGGCTGGCCGAGCTGGGCGACGCGGCGCTCGATGCCCTGCGCGAGAAGACTTCGATGCCGACGTTTATCTCGGATGGTGCTCGCGGCCTGGCGCTCGCTGCCCGCCGCGTGGCCGATGCCGCGCCGAGTATGCCGCGTCCGTCGCTCGGTCGTCGCCTTGCCGGCAAGCGCATGAGCCGCCCGGTACCGAGCGTGTCACTCAGCCGCCGCGACCTACGCTTCTTTAACGCCTTCCCGCGTCTGCGCATCAATCGTTACGAGGGTGTCATTCGAGCTACCGACCTCCGCGACCGAGCCCGCGAGCTGTTCCGGCGCTAGCTGGGACGGGCGCGCTCACGGCTCCCTTGCTTGCGTATTTCCCGTTGGTTTCGCGTCCGTTGCCGCTCCGTTTCCAAGATTACGGCACCGTTGGAGATGGCACGATCTGGGTCGAGCCGGTCGAAGAAGTCATCCGCATCCGCACCGGCGAGCACGGCCCCGCCGCGGTGTAGGACAATCTTTCGCCTGACGGGCGTGCCTCTCTTGGGGCACGCCCGTTCTCGTCTACAATATCGTGCAGACGAAGGAGAGGCACGCTCATGATCAAGATGTTCGCGAGTGACTTAGACGGAACGCTGCTGAACGCCCTGCACGAGGCAGACGGGACCATCCGCCGTGCCATTCGTGAGCTGACCGAGGCTGGTCTGCATGTGGTTCCCGCGACCGGGCGCTCGACGCTGCCGATTGGCGAGCATGGTTTTACGGGCCTGGCGCTTGACGCCTGCTGCTCTAACGGCTCCATCGTGCGCGACAGCCATGGAGAGGTGCTCAAGACCTGGACTATCGATCCGCAGATTACCGAGGAGCTGCTCAAGGAGTTTCCGGACATTTGCTTTGATTGCTCCACGCCCGATGGCATGTTCTCGAGCGGCTCGTTCGAGATGCACCAGGCGGGCTTTAAAAGGGACAGTCCTATCAAGCGCATCGTGATGCGCGGTATGCGTGCGCGTGGCGGGTACCACGAGGAACAGTATTTCGATCAGTCGATCGGCGATATCTTGCGTCACGATGTATGCAAGATCAATTGTCGCGTGATCTCGCCCGAGTTGGAGCGCGACCTTAAGGCGTATCTTGCCGAGCGTTCGGACCGCGTGGTCAACGCGCCGTTCGATCCGGTGATGTTCGAGATCACGGACGTGGCATGCAACAAGGGCGAGAGTGTGGCCTGGCTGGCGGGCTACTACGGCATTGCCGAGGACGAGGTTGCGGTTTATGGCGACGGCGGAAACGACATCGCCATGCTCAAGCGTTTCCGCCACAGCTACGCGACCAAAAACGCTAGCGATGCAGCTAAAGCCGCCGCGAGCGCGACCATCGGCAGCTGCATGGTCCACGCCGTTCCCAAACACATGCTCGCCACCATGCGCAAGCAGAACTCTCACACTGTCATCGAATAATGTGACAAAGGGACTGTCCCTTTGTCACATGGGGGATACCGGCTTTTGGCGTATAGGACTATTACGCTTTCGCCACCAACAAATTTCGAGTTATTCGGCCTGTCGGAGGTCGTTAAATGGCTAAAGATGCCCTCTCGGGAACATTCATGCCTCTAATGGTGTTTGATTCGGTGACGTAAGTGCGCAAATGGGCATGTATACGCTCAAATAAGGACAAAAACCCTCAGATAATCCCGACGGTGCATTTATACTACAGAACCAGTAGCGTGGCCGAATAACTCGAAAAATGTAGGTGGCAGTTCGGCGACAAGCTCGGGTATGGCAAAGGAACTGTTCCTTCGCAATACCCGAGCTCTGATCTTCTGAAATGCGAACAAACATACGCATATCTAACTGCGCTTTGATAGAATCGGTATCGTTGACGGCAGTCCCATGTGCCGGGCAGCGCCCTCCATCTGATGGGAGGTGATGCCCATGACCGATTTGATTGATTTCGTGAGACTTCTGACCGCCATGGTCTCGTTCTTCACGGCGCTTGTCGGCCTTTTCGAGGCACTCAAGCAGCGTTCGAAGCGTAACAGAAGGGGTCGCCGCCGCTAAGGCGTTGACCCCCTAATGCAAACAACGGCGCTGCCCAGCTAGCTACAACTTGGGCTGCCGTCGACACTATTCTACCCACGAACGACATTTTGGACAATCGGTAATGCCGCCGTGGGATGTGACAAAGGGACTGCCCCCTCGTCACATTCTAAATATTGCCTTTACGTGTTGATGCACACGGTGTGCAATAATACTCGCACTGTGCAATAGTGCACAGGTTGAGTAACAGGGAGGACGCTTGTCCCAGCTCGAGAAATGCGATCGCCGATCCCTTCGCTCGCAGCGTGCCCTTCGCCAGGCACTTGCCAGCGAGCTTGCCGAAAGCGGCGACCTTTCGCGCATTAACGTTGCGTCGCTCACCGAGCGCGCCGGTCTTACGCGCCGCACGTTCTATTCGCACTACCGCGATATTCCCGACTTTATCAATCAAATCGAGGACGGCTTGCTGGCCGAGATTCGTGAGCGCATTGAGCTCATCACTGCAGCTCAGCTGCCCGATCTCTATCACAACATCGATGAGCTCGAGCCGGCGCCCGGTTCGGTTGAGCTGCTGCGTTATCTTGCGGCCAACCGCGACTTAATCGGTGCGCTGCTGGGTCCGGGCGGCGACCAGGCCTTCATTAAAAGGATTATCGACACCGCGCGTGAGGCTGTGGTGCCGCGTGCGCAGACGGGCATTTTGGGCCTGGCGCTGGGCACGTTCTTTGACTACTACGTTACCTACGTCGTGAGTGCCGAGGTCGGCATGATTCAGCGCTGGTTCGAGCGTGGACTCACCGAATCGCCCGAGGCCATGGCGCGCATTATGACGGTGCTCGCTTTTGTGCGCCCTGGTGACCTGTATGGCCAACCCATCGATATCAACGTGCCGGAATACGGCATGAAGCTATTGAACTTGCAGCTTGAGGACGCGGCCGACACCGCCGCAACCGTCGAGTCCAACAACTAAGAGGAGAGACAATGAGCAAACTCGTCGAGGGCATTAAGGACCGTATGGTCGCTGCCGCACGCGAGGCCGCGCCCGCCGTGGTGGATGCCGCGCAGAAGGCCGCGACTGCCGCTGCCGAGAAGGTCGCCGAGGCAGTTGCCGATGCCAAGAACACGGCAGGGGAGACGTCCGTTGCTAGCGAGCCCGCCGCCGCCGAGCCCGTAGCCGCCGCCCACGCCCCCGAAGGCGCGATCTTCAACCCCGAGGTCGCCCGCGGCAACCTGCATCTGGGCATAGACGTGGGCTCCACCACCGTCAAGCTCGCCGTGCTCAACGACGACAACCAGATCGTCTATGCCAAGTACCAGCGCCATCACACCGACGTCCGCGCCTGCGCCCGCGACCTGTTCGAGGGGGCCGCGACCGTGCTACCGACGGCGCAGATGACCTGCGCCATCACCGGCTCGGGTGGCCTGCTGCTGTCCCAGTGGCTCGATCTGGAGTTTGTCCAGGAGGTCATCGCCAGCAAGCGCGCCGTCGAGACCCTTATCCCCGCCACCGATGTCGCCATCGAGCTGGGTGGCGAGGACGCCAAGATCATCTACTTCGATAACGGCATCGAGCAGCGCATGAACGGCACCTGCGCCGGCGGTACGGGCGCCTTCATCGACCAGATGGCAACCCTGCTGCACACCGATGCCAGCGGCCTCAACGAGCTCGCGGCCAACGCCACCACCATCTATCCCATCGCCAGCCGCTGCGGCGTCTTTGCCAAGACTGACGTGCAGCCGCTGCTCAACGAGGGCGCCCGCCCCGAGGATGTGGCCGCCTCCATCTTCCAGGCCGTCGTGACCCAGACCATCTCGGGCCTGGCGTGCGGCCGTCCCATCCGCGGCAACGTCGCCTTCCTGGGCGGCCCGCTGCAGTATCTCTCCGAGCTGCGTCACCGCTTCTACCTCACGCTCAACCTAGACGAGGAGCACCGTATCGTGCCCCAAAACGCTCACCTGTTTGTGGCGAGCGGCGCCGCCATGGCGCACGAGTCCAATAAGCTCAGCACGTTCCCGCAGCTCATCGAGGCCATCGATGCCCTGGGCGACACGCAGGGTGCCGAGGTCGAGCGTCTGGATCCGCTCTTTGCCACCAACGAGGACTTTGCCGAGTTCAAGACCCGCCACGACACCGAGGTCGTCCCCAAGGGCAAGCTCGACGGCTACACCGGCCGCGTGTTCATCGGCATCGACGCCGGTTCCACCACCATGAAGGCCGCACTCGTGGGCGAGGACGGTCAGCTGCTGCACACCTGGTACGGCAACAACAACGGCGACATTTTGGGCACGGCCAAGGTCATCATGGCCGATTTCTACAATCACATCCCCGCGGGCTGCACCATCGGCCACGTGACCACCACGGGCTACGGCGAGGCGCTGCTCATCGAGGCTCTCAAGGCCGATTCCGGCGAGATCGAGACCGTCGCGCACCTGCGCGGCGCCAAGGCGTTCCTGCCCGGCGTCGAGTTCATTCTGGACATTGGCGGCCAGGACATGAAGTGCCTGCGCGTCAAGGACGGCGTCATCGAGCACATCATGCTCAATGAGGCCTGCTCGTCGGGCTGCGGCAGCTTTATCGAGAGCTTCGCCGTCTCTATGAACATGGACGTGCGCGCGTTCGCCGACGCCGCCATCCATGCCAAGGCCCCCGTCGACCTGGGCAGCCGCTGCACGGTCTTTATGAACTCGCGCGTTAAGCAGGCGCAAAAGGAAGGCGCCACGGTGGGCGACATCGCTGCCGGCCTGTCCTATTCTGTCATCAAGAATGCCCTGTTCAAGGTCATTAAGCTGCGCGACCCCAAGGAGATCGGCAGTCAGGTGATCGTCCAGGGTGGCACCTTTATGTCCGATGCCACGCTGCGCGCGTTTGAGCAGCTCACCGGCGTGCATGCCGTGCGCCCCGACATCGCCGGCTGCATGGGCGCCTACGGTGCGGCCCTGCTCGCCCGCGATCGCGCCGGCGCCGACGGCACCTCGACCATCCTTTCGGCTGAGGATATCGCGCACCTCACCGTGACGCAAAAGCATGTCCGCTGCGGCCGTTGCTCCAACAACTGCCAGCTCACCGTCAACGACTTTGGCGGCGGCAGGCGCTTCATTACCGGTAACCGCTGCGAGAAGGGTGCCGGCCACAAAAAGCAGAAGACCGAGGCCCCCAACCTCTTCAAAAAGAAAAACGAGCTGCTCTTTAACCGCGAGGTGCTGAGCCCCGACGAGGCCCCGCGCGGCACCGTGGGTATCCCGCGTGCGCTCAACATGTACGAGAACTACCCCTTCTGGCACGCGTTCTTTACGCGCCTGGGCTTTAGTGTGCAGTTGTCCGACCAGTCGAGCAAGAAGACCTACCAGGCGGGTATCGAGTCCATGCCGTCCGAGAGCGTGTGCTATCCGGCCAAGATGAGCCACGGCCACGTGATGAACCTTATCGACCGCGACGTTGACTTTATCTGGATGCCGTGCGTGCGCTGGGAGCGCAAAGAGGACCCGACGGCCGGTAACTGCTACAACTGCCCCATCGTCATGAGTTACCCCACCGCGTTGGCGCTCAACATCGACGAGATCCGCGAGCAGAACATCGAGTTCCTGTATCCGTTCGTGCCCTATCACGATAAGACCGAGCTCAAGCGCCGTCTGTACCAGGTGCTCGCCGTCGACCGTGTGGCCGATGCGCAAGCCGGGCGCGGCCGCGTGCGCGGGCCCAAGATCACGCGTTCCGAGGTCGATGCCGCCGTCAACGCTGCCTTTGAGGCCGATGCGCGTTTCCACGAGGACATCCAGACCATGGGCGAGGAGGCTCTTAAGTGGGTCGAGGACCACGGCGGTCACGGCATCGTGCTCGCCGGTCGTCCCTACCATAACGACCCCGAGATCAACCACGCCCTGCCCGAGCTTATCTCGAGCTTTGGCTTTGCGGTCTTTACCGAGGATTCGCTCGCGCATCTGGTAAAGCCCGAGCGTCCGATTCGCGTCGTCGACCAGTGGATGTACCACAGCCGCCTGTACGCCGTCGCCCGTTTTGTGACGATGCGCAACGACCTGGATCTGATCCAGCTCAATTCCTTCGGCTGCGGCCTCGATGCCTTGACCACCGATCAGGTGCAGGAGATCCTGGAGGCCAGTGGCAAGATCTACACCGTGCTCAAGATCGACGAGGTGTCCAACCTGGGCGCCGCGCGCATTCGCATCCGCTCGCTCATGGCGGCACTCAAGGACCAGGAGGCCGAGCGCTTGGCCGAGGCCACGGCTGCGGGCAAGGTCTTTGAGCAGGGCGACGCTGCGCCGGTGGCGCCCTCCACGGATGCCCCCGCGTTTGCGAGCCGCAAGTACACGTTCGAGGCACAGCGTGAGAGCGCCTCGACCGCATGGCCCAAGGTGCCCTTTACCGAGCAGATGCGCGACGAGGGCTACACCATCCTGTGCCCGCAGATGGCGCCGATCCACTTTGACCTGGTCAAAGAGGTGTTCCGCGGTGCCGGCTACAACTTGGAGCTGCTGCCCTCGACCGACCACGATGCCGTCGAGGCTGGCCTGCGCTATGTGAACAATGACATTTGCTACCCGTCGATTCTGGTGACGGGCCAGATTATGGAGGCCATCGAGAGCGGTCGGTACGACCTGTCCAAGACCGCCGTGGTCATCAGCCAGACCGGCGGCGGCTGCCGTGCCACCAACTACATCGCACTCATCCGCAAGGCCCTGCGCGAGAGCGGCCACCCCGAGATCCCGGTGATCTCGCTTTCGGCCGTGGCACTCGGCGAAGACAACCCCGGCTTTAAGATTACGCCGGCGCTGCTTAAGCAGGCAGTCTACGCGGTGCTCTTTGGCGACGTGATGATGCAGATGCTCTACCGCTGCCGCCCGTACGAGGCCACGCCTGGTGCCGCCAACACGCTCTATGAAGAGTACATGGCGCGTGCCCGCAAGCTGGCGCCCAAGTTTAACCGCCACAACTACACCAAGCTGTGCCGCGAGGCCATCCGCGCGTTCGACACCATGCCGCTCGTGGGCGAGGGCACCAAGCCGCGCGTGGGCGTGGTCGGTGAGATCTTGGTCAAGTTCCATCCCACGGCTAACAACCACGTGGTCGATATCATTGAGCGCGAGGGCTGCGAGGCCGTGGTGCCGGGCCTGCTCGACTTCTTCCTCTACTCCATGAGCAACGCCGAGCTGCAGAAAGACGAGCTGGGAAGCTCTGCTACTACGCGCGCGGGCATGCAAGCGCTCATCAAGCTTGTGGACTGGATGCGCACGCCGGTGGAGGAGATGCTCGAGAAGTCCCGCCGCTTCGAGGCGCCCGAGCGCATCGGCACCATGGCCGAAAAGGCCCGTACGGTACTTTCGGTGTGCAACAACATGGGCGAGGGCTGGTTGCTCACGGCCGAGATGCTCGACCTGATCGACCATGGTGCGCCCAACATCATCTGCACGCAGCCCTTTGCGTGCCTGCCCAACCACGTGGTGGGCAAGGCCGTGATCAAGGAGCTGCGCCGCCAGCATCCCGAGAGCAACATTGTCGCGGTGGACTACGACCCCGGTGCGTCCGAGGTCAACCAGCTCAACCGCATTAAGCTCATGATCAGCGTGGCCAAGGAAAACATGCGCGCCGGCAAGGGCTTTAAGCTCGAGAAGGTGGCGCCGCTCGCGATGGACGAGGTCACCGGTCAGATGCGTGCCCATGACGACTGCGTGAGCTGCGGGCCGGCCAGCGAGGAGGCCGTCACATCGGTCGCCAAGCGTCTGGGACGCGGCATTAAGAAGTAACTGGCCTGCTATGGGCTAGATATGAGACAAACGGGCGGTAGCGTATCGACTACCACCCGTTTTTGCTGGACATATGTTGCGTAAATGCCCCAACTATCACCCTTTGCGAACTTAGATTTCGGAAGTATGCGGCAAAATCTGAATAGGCCGAGCACACCTGATATGTCCAAGCTCTGTACCTGCGGTTTTATTGGCGAAAAACCAGGATGTGCTCAAGAGTTCCGGAATTTGCCGCATACTTCCGAAAATGACGTCTCGGTGGCACCAAAAACTGCCCTCGGAACCCTGAGATAATGAACATATGTAGCCGTTTGCCGCGAAATACCGCCCGTTTATAGAACCCACCCCCAACGCGCGTCATCCTTACGGTTGAATAAATACACATCTATGGAATTACGTAAGAGAGGACCGTCCCATGAGCTACAAGACCGTTTGTGTTGCCGGCGGCGGCGTGTTGGGAAGCCAGATTGCCTTTCAGGCTGCCTACTGCGGCTTTGATGTAACGATTTGGCTGCGCAACGAGGGCAGCATCGGCCGCACCCAGCCCAAGATCGATCGCGTGCGCAAGGAGTACATCGCGGCAATCGAGGGCATGGCGGACGGTACGGGCGAGTGGTGCGCCGGTATCGCCGATGGCACCCAGCCCTTCGACAAGGAAGCGGCGCTCGCCGCCGTCGAGCGTGCCTACTCCACACTCAAGCTGGAGCTCGATCTTGCCAAGGCCGTGGCCGACGCCGACCTGGTCATCGAGTCTATGGCCGAGGACACCCAGGCAAAGATCGACTTCTACAAGAAGCTCGCCCCGGTTCTGCCGCAAAAGACCGTCATCGTGACCAACTCATCCACGCTGCTGCCGAGCACCTTTGCCAAGTACACCGGCCGTCCCGAGAAGTACCTGTCGCTGCACTTTGCCAACTCTATCTGGAAGAACAACATGACCGAGGTCATGGCACAGGACCAAACCGACAAGCGCTACTTCGACGAGCTCGTCGACTTCGCCAACGACATCCGCATGCTTGCCCTGCCCGTCAACAAGGAAAAGAACGGCTACCTGCTCAACTCCATGCTGGTACCGTGGTTGCTTTCGGGTCTTGACCTGTACGTCTCGGGCGTGAGCGACCCCAAGAGCATTGACCTCGCGTGGACGCGTGGCACCGGCGCTCCCAAGGGCCCGTTCCGCGTATTCGACACGGTGGGTATCCAGACGGCCTACAACATCGTCATGCAGTATCAGAAGGTGCCGGGCTTGGTGAGCCCGCTGCTCAAGAAGATGATGATGCCCTACAACTTTAAGGCTATGGCGTCCGTCCTCAAGAAGATGCTCGACGAAGGTAAGCTGGGCGAAAGCTCGGGCGAGGGCTTCTTTACGTACTAAAAATGATCTCTTGGGGGCGGAAGCGTTGGGGATCTACGGTAGTATGCGACAAGATCTGAATAGGTCGAGCAAGAGCCGTAGCGCGCGTTGACGTTTGGCCAATAGAACGCAAAAATGCACCGTTCGCCGATACTCCTCTCGCGAGTGGTTGCCATATGGTTTGATGTTGTAAACATATGATTGCCGGCAGGCCGTAGGTGACGTTCGTCATGATACCGGAGGTACCAAGTATGTTTTGCACTCCGTTAAACAAGTATCGGGCTGGTTGACATGAACCGCCGTACTATCTCGATAGCCCTCGCAGTGGTCTGCCTGGCTGTGCTCCTGGGCGCTGCAGGGCAGTTTGCTATAAATCGAGAAACATCCTATATGCAGGAATGCGTTTCCGAAGGCTTTGCCATTGACGGTTACTATCGGGATGACAAAACGAGTCGGGAAACCCTGGCTTTTCTTGAGGAGGACAACTGTCGATGGCAGCTGGTCGACCAAGACGGAATCTGCACAGACGGGCAGTTTAAGCGTACGGATGACCCCAACATCCTGATATTAAAGAAGGAAAACGGCGAAGAATTCGGTACGGTCCACGTGGCGTATATTTCGCGCCGACGCGATCAGGGCTTGCTCTACCTATTTAGAGATACCAGGGTGACCCGTTTTTATCTGGTGAGTACCGGTCCGGCGTTTACAGTGGAGTCTGGCGATGTCGATGCGGACAGATGATTCACGGCAATAAATCAGCGAGCGGGGGCGCGGCCATGGACCGCGCCCCGCTATTTGCTCGTGGCCCGCGTCACGTCTGCGCCATGTCGTGACTCGCGGCTGCGCGCATCCATCCCACGTCGCGTATTACTGCACATCAAACTCCACGCGATCGAGCTCGGGCACATTGAGGTCGATGAGCTTGCGGGCTACACGGCGGTCGTGTGCCCCAAGCGCCTCGCTTGTCGTCACGTGGGCGACAACCTCGCGCTCGACAAGGCCCTCCTCCTCGCCTTCGGTGGCCGAGGTCTCGACGGCAACGGTGTAATCCTTAAAGCCCGGCAGCACCGCGGCAAGCTCGCGCGTGGTTTCGGTGACGCCGTAGCCGTCCTGCACGCCGGCCTGTGCCGAGCCAATGGACCCCGCGGTCATGACGATGCAGGGGATGGCAAAGATCACCGTACCCACGATGATGCGGCGGCGCACCTTGTGTGACAGCTCATCGACCTCGGCATTTTCCTCGGCGGTCACAATGCCGTCGCCGTTGAGGTCGCGCTTGAGCGGCACGCGCAAAAGAAGTAGTACGGCTTCGGCCGCCAGCGCGATAAAGACGACGTTGATGCCAAACTCGTAGAGGGCCGAGAGAAACAGCGACCCGCTCGCGATGGCGATGCCATAGCCCGCCGCGCACAGGGGCGGCATGAGCGCGGTCGCCACGGCCACGCCGGCGATGAGCGTGGCGGGTTCCTGGTCGCGCGAGTTGCCCAGTCCGCCCGCAAAGCCGCCCGCGAGCGCGACGGCAAGGTCCCACACAGTCGGTGTCGAGTTGTCGATGATGGCGGCCGTGGTGGTGCCAAGGGGCGAGAGCTTAAAGTACAGCGTGGACGTGATTAGACAAAAGACCATCTGCAGCGCGAGGCCGGCAATTGCCTCGACGGCAATCTCGCGGTCGAGCGTGGCGATGCCGTATGCCATGGCAAGGACCGAGCCCATGAGCGGACAGATGAGCATGGCGCCCACGATGGCAATGTCCGAGTCGATATCGAGGCCGATGCTCGCGATCAACATGGCAATGATCAGGATGCATAAGTGTGAGCCAGTCAGGCGCGCCCCGTTTACAAAGCGCTTGCGAATCACGTGATAGGGCGCGCGTCCCTCGCGTATGTTGAACGCCTGCTTAAGGAAACGGGTGGCATTCTCCATGGCCTCGCTGTGTGCAGGGCGTATACCGTGACGACGATGATGACGCTCGCGCAGCCGCTTGATCTGTTGTTTGTCGAGTTCCATGCTTACCTCGTTTAGCTTCTGAGCCGCTTCTTGCGTCTGTCGTCTTTACTCTACACCGCGTTAGGCGAGGTGTCAGACAAGGTTTGTTGACCTGGAAGTCAGGCCAATCGACATGGCTAAAACGCCGTGAGGATCATAAGAGTCAAATAGACAAAAAAGCGCGGGGCCGGTTTGATTCCGACCCCGCGCTCTGCGCTGGTGCGTTGTTGTTCAGCCTACCCTAGCAGGCTCAGACCAACAGAGACAAACGCCAGGATAACGCCGACGATGGACTCGCCGCCGAGCAGGCCGCTGGCGACGACCAGGCCCTGCTCCTGGAAGGCGGCATCCTTGGAGGCCTTCTCCTCGTCCGAAAGACCGGCAGCGGCGTCGCGGCGTGCGGCCCACTTGTCGTAGGCGAGCTTGACGCAGGAGCCCAAGAAGGCCGTGAGCGACATGTAGAACGGCAGGTACACGCCTAGGCCGATCATCATGGCCGGAATGCCGAGCCAGTACATGACGATGCCGGCGATAAAGCCGCCTGCGAACCACGGCACGCTCGGGATGCCCGAGACCATGGTGGCGACCACGCTTGCCTGCGCGGCCACAAAGCTCTTGTCGGGGCCGAAGGCGTCCGGACCATAGGCGGTGACGAGCGCGACCATGACGGCAGCGGCGACCAGGGCGCCCACAATGCCGCCGATGGCCTGGCCGATCCACTGCGCACGCGGATTGGTGCCCAGCACGGCGCCGGCCTTAAAGTCGTTCATGACGTCGCCCGCAAGGCCGCATGCCACGGCCACGATGCCGGCGATAAAGAACAGCTTGACCTGGGCGATCTGTGCGAAGGCAGCCACGATGAGCATGACGATGAGGCCGAAGATCTCCATGGGGTCGATGCCCGTCTGGCCGCAGCTCTGCGCGCTCATGATGGTGGTGACAAAGGTGAACAGCGTGACGATGACGGCCGGGACGGGGCCAAGGTCGAGCGCGATGGCGACGATCACGGCGATGGCGGCAGTACCCAGGCCGATGATGCCGGCGTCGAGCTTAAGCGAGCCCGAGATGAGCGACTGCTCGTCGGTGTCGCTGGAGCTGTCGGCGGCGAGGCCGCGGGCGATGCCGGCGACCTGCGGCAGGATGTCCTTGAGGACGACGGCGACGCCAAAGCCCATCATGAGGCCCATGCCGAGTGATTTGACGATGCCCTGCGCAGTCACAACGTCGAATAGACCGGCAGCGGTGCCGCCCACGATGATGCCAAAGTTACCTAGCAGCGCGCCGGCAAACCAGAAGGCAACCGGGGCGAAGCCCACCAAAAAGCCGATGGAGAGCAGCATGGGCGAGTTATAGATGGCAAAGGTCACGCCGGGGATATTGAGCGTGCACAGCATGCTGGGCACCACGCCCAGAGCGTCGCGAAGCACGCTGTAGATGCCTGCGATGGCCATGGAGCCAAAGAGCTGCTTGCCGGTCTTGCCGCCGGCCTCGGTGGCGCGCAGGGTCTGAGCTGCGGCATTGCCGGTGGGAAACTCCAGCGCGGCGTCCACGATAAAGTGGCGGTGGATGAGCGCCGTTGCCAGCAGGCCCAAGATGGTGCCGGCGAGTGCCACGATAAACATGTCGAGCCAGCTGATCTGGTCGGCATAGCCCAGCATCCAGGCGCCCGGGATGGTAAACGCCAGGCCGCCGGCGACCATGGCGCCCGCGGACATGATGGTGTGGGTGACGTTGGCCTCGTTGAGGCTGGCGTTGCCCATGAGCTTCAGGAAGAACAGCGAGATGACGGCAGCGAAAATAATCGGCCAGGGGAGTGCACCCATCTTGAGGGCCGTGTAGGCCGAGCTTGCCGTGATGATCACGCAGCCAAGGACGCCGATGACGACGCCGCGCAGCGTGAGTTGCCCGCGCATCGAAGCGCGGTTCGAGGGATTGCTCATATAAAACTCCTTTGCGTATATCCGCTTCCCCCGGGAGCGCCGTTACGGATACGGCGCGGGAAGTCGGGTTACCAAGGGCCGCCGCGTGAGCTCGCAAACGACCGCGCACCAGTATAGCCGCAAGCTAGTCATTTTGGGATGACTGGTTTAGGTAGGCGATATACTGCTGGGCAGACGAAAGGAGCGCCGACGATGCTTAATGGGTGCGCATATATATTGACGGTCGACGTGGGCAACACGTTCATTCGCTTTGGCCTGTTTGCAGAGGATTCGGCCGCGGCGCAGGAATGTCCGCTTGCGACATGCGAGATCACGACGCCGTCGAGCATTACGGCCGACGAAGCGCGCATGCGACTTGTGCAGGTCATGGGCGCGCTCGCCGCCGATGCAGGTGTGCCCGGGGTGCTTGCACCCGCCGCGGCCGTGCTGAGCTGTGTAGTCCCGGCGCTCGAGCGCCCGTGGAAGGCGGCACTTTCCCGCACCTGCACGGGGCGCGTGCTCACCGTGGGGCCGGGACTTAAGACCGGCATACCCGTGCACTACGACGATCCGGCCGAGATCGGCCCCGACCGCATCGCCGATGCCGTGGCGGCCCGCGCCGTCTACGGCTCGCCGTGCATCGTGATTGACCTGGGCACGACGACCAATATCGAGGTCATCGACGTGCACGGTACCTTTGTGGGCGGCGTTATCGCGCCAGGCCTGGCCCTCGGCGCCCGTTCGCTTTCGGCGGCAGCAGCGCGCCTACCCCAGGTTGAGCCCTCGGCGCCAACGCACGTCATCGGACGCAACACGCGTGAGGCCATGCGCTCGGGTGTGGTTTTGGGCGAGGTAGCCCGCATCGACGGAATGCTCGACATGGTGCTTGCCGAGATGCGCGCGACCAAGGCCGCGGGGGAGGGCGATGTGCCCATCGTCATTACCGGCGACGATGCCGAGGCACTTGCGGCGCTGGTCGGCCATAGCCTGACGGTAGACGACGCGCTGACGTTGCGGGGTCTCGCCGAGCTCTACCGCATCAACCAAAAGCCCCGCCGCGCGTAGGGCGAGGGGCTGGTGGGATAAGCGCCCCTACCTTTCACCTGCTACAATGGGCCAAACTATTGCGATTGCGGAGGTGTCTGCCATGTCGGACGATCTTCATCAAACCGCGTCGGGCAAGCGCCGCGACGTTATTAGCTGGGACGAGTTCTTTATGAGCGTGGCCATCGCCGCGCAGCGCCGCAGCAAGGACCCCAACACGCAGGTGGGAGCGTGCATCGCCAGCACCAACCACCGCATCCTTTCGGTGGGTTACAACGGCACGCCCTCGGCGCTCAACGACGACTTTTTCCCGTGGGGTACGAGCGATGACCCGCTGCAGGACAAGCACAACTACGTGGTCCATGCCGAGGCCAACGCCGTGCTCAACTACCGTGGCTCGCTCAAGGACCTCGAGGGTTCCACGGTTTACGTCACGCTGTTCCCGTGCCACGACTGCGCCAAGATCCTGGCGCAGGTGGGCGTGGGCGAGGTTGTCTACCTGGACAACAAGTACGCCGACACCGATGACGGCCGTATCAGCCGCCGCATTCTCGACTCCTGCGGCATCAGCTACCGCCAGGTCATCGTCGATGTCCAGATTGGTACCGGGGGACAGGCTCGGCAGTAGCGCGTGCCAACGCCAGCTGGCGGCAAAACAGCCAAAAGAGCCCCGTCCCAAATTGACTGCTCGTGAAAGTCGTGTCCGCACGCATGGCTGGCGCCTAAGCGGGTACATGGCTGTAGTAACATAGCCCCTGTCCGCGGGCGTGCCCGCGTTATTGTGAGAAAGGAGCCCCTGTGGCTGTTAACGAAGAGCTGCTTAAGAAGGTTCTTGAAGAGATTCGCCCCAACCTGCAGGCCGATGGCGGCGATATGGAGTATGTGGGCGTCGACGACGAGGGTGTTGTCAAGCTGGAGCTGCAGGGCGCCTGCGCCGGCTGCCCCATGAGCTCGCTAACCCTTTCCATGGGTATCGAGCGCATCCTGAAGGAGCATGTGCCCGGCGTTACCCGCGTTGAGCAGGTCAATGCTTCCGGCGAGGCCGAGGACCTGTACGACGAGTACGCGCCGTTCTAAGACGCGAAAGCTGCGGACGGTACGCTCCGCATAGACGTTACGTCCAAATATGCGGCTGCGAGCGTAAGGCCCGCGGCCGCATTTGTATGTAGGGAGCAGGGGATCGATATGCTCAACGACCTCTACCATATGCTTGATCCCGTCGCGATCTCGGCGGGCCCCATCACTATCTACTGGTACGGCCTGGCCTACGTGGTCGGCGCCCTGCTCACGGCGGTCGTTATGTACCGCACGCAGCGTCGTTGGGGCTTTAACATCACGATTGACGACCTGACGAGTGTCGTGGTCGGCGTGGTCTTTGGCCTCATTATCGGTGCGCGCCTGTTCTACGTCGTCTTTTACGGTGATGGCTACTACTGGGCGCACCCGCTCGAGATCTTTGCCACCAACGAGGGCGGCATGAGCTTCCATGGCGGTTTGGTGGGCGGTATTATCGGCGGCATCATCGTGTGCCGCATGTATAAGCTCGACGCATGGACTTTGGCAGACCTTGCCGTCATCGGCGCGCCGCTGGCCTTGTGCCTGGGCCGTTGTGCCAACTTTGTCAACGGTGAGCTGTGGGGCAAGCCGACCGATCTGCCCTGGGGTGTGGTCTTTGGCGGGACTGCGGGCGATATGCCGCGTCACCCCTCCCAGCTCTACGAGGCATTTCTTGAGGGCATCGTGCTCTTTTGCATTCTGCAGGTGCTCAGCCGCAAAAAGCCGCTGCTGCCTCAGGGTACGTTTATGGGCGTGTTCGTGATGGGATACGGCATCGTCCGCTTCCTCGTCGAGTTCGTGCGCGTGCCCGACGCCCAGCTTGGCTATCTGCTGGGCGGCGTCATCACGATGGGGCAGCTGCTGAGTCTTCCGCTCGTGATCGCCGGCCTGGCGCTCATCATCTTCGCGCGACACCGCAACCGTCCCCAGCGCATCTACCTCGACGCCTAACCACCACAAAGGGGACACAGGCACCTTTGTGGTGGTTTTGCTGAGTTTGATAGGTTTCTAGAAAGGCTTTCGGACTGTGAAGGATTCCGATCTCTCCACAACGGCTGCGCGCGACGCTGCCCGCATCGTCTGGTTTAAGCGCTACCCCGCCAAGCAGACGCTCATCGCATTTCTGCTCGCGCTGTTGGCGACCACGGCGTTTTCCATCGATCCCGCCCCGGTGTCGAGCAACGCAGTCTTGGCGATTGACCCCAAAGCCTCGGGCATGCTGTACGTGTGCTACGAGGTGCTCCTCTCGTTTGCCGGCCATACCGACGCGGTCATGCTGCTTGCGCTTGCCTGCCTGCTCACGCTGCCGTTTCGCTACGTGTTCTTTGGCCGTGGCGACACCTGGCGCCCATCGATTATTCTGCCGTCGCTGTTTTTCGCCATCTGCATGGTGTTCGGCCGCAGCTACGACCTTATCGACTCGGCCGAGATTGTTCTTGGCGACAAGGCCCGCATCATCTGCGCCTGGATTGGCGGCGCGGGCTGGATGCTCCTAGCGATCGTGGCCTTCTATCTGGCTTTTGAGTGCCTGGATTGGCTGAGCTCTCGGCGCATTCCGTTTTCCGAAGCGCACTTTGGCCGCGTATGGCGTGTGGCTCACGCCGTGCTCTCGGTCCATCCCTTTGCCGGGCCCTTCCTGGTGCTTATGATCGCCTGGGCGCCCACGCTCATCGCTTCGCTGCCCGGCCTTTTTATGGGAGATACGGGTGCGCAGATTCGCCAGTGGTTCAACTATCCCAATGGCACGAGCGACTACCTGCGCCTACTCAACCCCAACGTGCTGCTCAACGGGCATCATCCCGTAGTGCACACGGCCATTATCGGCTCGTGCGTTCAGCTGGGGCTTTCGCTGTTCAACAGCGCTAACGCGGGCCTCATCATCTATACCTGCGCTCAATTTGTCATCACGGCTGCCTGCATGGCCTATTCCATTTCGTCGCTGCGCAAACTGGGCGTGAGCCTGCCGGTTCGCGGTGCGATCCTGCTGTTCTTTGCGTTTATGCCGATGTTCTCTAACTACGCGGCGTTGCTCACCAAAGACGTGCTCTTTGCCGACGCGTTTTTGGTGCTGCTGGTACAGACCGTCAAGCTCGTGGCATGTGGCTTGCCCCGTCGTGATGCCAATGCCGAGCGTGCGGGCGAACAGAGGCCCGTGCTCTTTGCGCGCCACGACTGGCTGTTGCTTGCGCTGGCTGCCATGGGTTCCACGTTTTTGCGCAATGGCGGTCTGGTCTTTCCGTTGGCGGCCTGCGTGATTGCGGCGGCGTTTTGCGTATGGGACGTGCATGTGGCTCGTCGTGCAGCCAAGCAGACTGGTGCTGCGCCTTCGGGCGCCATCCCGCGTTTCCGCTGGGTTGGCGTTCTCGCGGTGCTCGCGCTCTGCCTTGCCTCTAATATGTACTTCACCAAGGTCTTTATGCCGGCGCACGACATTACGCCCGGCTCCAAGCGCGAAATCCTCTCGATTCCGTTCCAGCAGACGGCTCGTTTCGTCCAAAAGCACGACGGCCTCAACTCGGGCGTCAACCCTACGGTTAAGGAGGACGGCACCATCGTGGAGGCTCCTTGCGACGGCTTGGTGACCGACGAAGAGCGTGCCGTGATCGACCGTGTGCTCAAGTACGAGAATCTGGGCCGCCGCTACAACCCGGATAAGTCGGATGCCGTCAAAAATTGCTTTAACGAGTACGCCTCGCAGGAGGACATCAAGGCCTATTTTGAGGTATGGGCCCAGATGTTCAAAAAGGATCCCGAGTGCTATATCTCGGCGCTCATCAATAACTATTACGGCTACTTTTATCCGAGTGCCCGCGATGCGTGGGTCTACAGCACGGCGCGCAGTGCCGAGATTATGGCGCGCCCCGATAATCTCAAGTACTTCGACTTCCATCCGGTCGATAGCAAGGTTGTGCGCTGGTGCGACCACCTGATTAACCTGTATCGCGTGGCAGTACAACGCATCCCGTTTATTTCGCTCACCATGAGCTCGGCCACCTATGTGTGGATCATGATTGCCGTGGTGGTCTACCTGCTGCGTCGTCATTCATGGCGTGCGCTGGCGATCTGGGTGCCGCTGTTGGGCGTGCTCGCCGTGTGCCTGATTGGTCCGTGCAACGGCTCGACCTACATGCGCTACCTGTATCCGGTCATCGCCTGCATGCCCTTCGCCATCGGCGCCACCGTCACCCGCAGCGACTTCCTCTGGTCCTAACTTGGTGCATTGGGGTCAGGTTTCTTTGCACCAAAGGGGACATCATCACGACGCCTTCATTTTGGGGTTTATCTCGCAGGCTAGTAGGTATATCATAACGACGTTTGTTTATATTGCCCGAGCATCTGCGCTGGGCTTTAGGTCGAAACCGATAGGAGACACGTATGTCCGGACACTCTAAGTGGGCCACAACCAAGCATCGTAAGGGCGCGCAGGACGCCAAGCGTTCCGCCCTCTTCTCCAAGCTCAGCCGCAACATCACTGTTGCTGCCCGTCTCGGCGGTGACCCGCTGCCCGAGAACAACGCCAGCCTCGCCGCTGCCGTTGCCAAGGCCAAGGCTCAGTCCATGCCTAAGGACAAGATCAAGTCCGCTATCGACAAGGCTTTTGGTTCGGGTGCTGACGCCGCCGTCTACGAGAACATCGTGTACGAGGGCTACGGTCCCGCCGGTGTCGCCGTCTACGTCGACTGCCTGACCGACAACCGCAACCGTACCGCCGCTGATGTCCGTTCCGCCTTCTCCCACGCTGGTGGCAACCTGGGCACCTCCGGCTCCGTCGCCTTCCAGTTTGAGCGCAAGGGCCAGATCGTCGTCGCCAAGGAGATCCTGGATGAGAACGCCAAGAAGGAGACCATGATCGCCAACGGTGCTGCCGGTGACGAGGATGAGTTCATGATGGCTATCGCCGAGGCCGGTGGCGAGGACTACGAGGATGCCGGCGAGGAGTGGATCGTCTGGACTGCTGCCAACGAGGTCATGGCTGTCTCCAAGGCGCTCGAGGAGCAGGGTGTCCAGGTCAAGGGCTCCGAGACCACCATGGTCCCGACCACCCCGACCGAGGTTTCCGGCGCCGACGCCAAGAAGGTCCAGCGCCTCATCGACCGTCTTGAGGAGCTCGACGACGTCCAGGACGTCTACAGCACCATGGACATGACCGACGAGGTCATCGCTGCCCTCGAGGAGGAGTAGCGCCAGCACGGATTGAGCCGTGCATATCTGGGCATAATGAAGCGAGCATGCAAGCCTCGTGGAATAGATGAGCCGGATCCGCGTGCGTAGAGCACCGGACCCGGCTCTTTTATAATGATGCGAACCGTTTTGCATTTCGAGAGCCGAGATTTGAAGGGAGCGCCGCGTGCGCGTACTCAAACGAGCCCTAGCGATCGTGTATCTTGCCGCCACCATCGTGGCGCTGGGTACGCTTGTCTGCCAGTTTTGGGGGCCGTATACGTATCGCTTTATGCTGCTGATGCGCGACCCCATGCCGCGCATCGTCGTGACGGTGTGCGCCGGCGTCGTGGCGCTTGGCGTACTGCTGAGCTTTTTCCGCCTGATGTTCGCCCGTCGCGAGCCGTCCTGCGTGCATCCGGCGGGGGAGTGCAATATCGAGGTTACCCTTGCGGCGCTTTCTTCGTGCGCCAGGGCTGCTGCCGAGCGCGACGACCGCGTGATGGTTGAGCATATCGAGGCCCGCGTCCAAGGCCCCGACGATTCGCACGTCCGTTTTAAGGTCGAGGCCATCGCGCTCGATGATAAGGACGTTGCCGCTCTTGCCACCTCGATGCAGCAGCGCATCGAGAAGGCCTGCGACACCATGCTCGGCACGCCGGGTACGACCGCGCGTGTCCGTTTTTTGCCGTCCAAGACTACCGTCCAGACCGTGGAGGTTTCCGGTGAGTGATACCAATCAAGATAAGACCGCTCGTACGCCGCGCCTGACGATTGACCAGAGCGCCACGTCGGCGAGCGAACCTGTTGATTCCAAAGCAGAGGCAACCGAGTTACAAGACGCGGCAGCCGCGGATTTTGACGAGGCTATGGGTCTCATCAAGGGTACGGGCGCTGCCATCTGGAGCTATGCTGTGCGTCATCCCAACACCACGCTCGGTGCCGTCGCTGGCTTTATCCTCGCCGTGTTGGTGCTCACGTTGGGCCTGTGGGACACGCTCGTCATTGCATTCTTCGTGCTGATCGGCGCTGTGATCGGCCAAATTCGCGACGGCGAGAACGGGATCGTCAACTTCTTCGGCCGTCTGTTTAGCGGCCGCTAATATGTATTCGACTGTCGCATCCGCGGCAGGCATAAGGAGGAACCATGGCTTTTAATACGAAGGTCGATGTAGCCGATACCGAGCTCGAGGAGAACGAGGCGGTCGTCGCCGAAGCAGAGGATGTGACGCTCGAGGATGAGGCTCTCGTCGAGGCCGAGTCCGATACGGATGAGGACGACGAGGAAGCGGATGAGTCCGAGGATTCGCTGACCTATTCCAACGGCGTGATCGAGAAGATCGTTGCCATGGCCACCCGCGAGGTTCCGCACGTTCTGGGCATGAAGGGTAACCTCATGCACTTTGTGCAGGAGCAGTTTGGTGCCGAGAATCTGACCAAGGGCGTGACGGTCGAGGTCACCGACGATAATCGCGTGGTCGTCAACATCTCCGTCATCATCGAGTACGGCGCCTATGCGCCCGCGATCTTCGACGATGTTAAGGCACGTGTCACCGAGCGCCTTGCCGCGATGACCGGCCTTGAGGTGGCGGGCGTCAACCTGCGCATCGAGGATGTCATCACCCCCGAGGAGTACGAGCACCGCACCAGCCAGCACGAATAACCTTCCAAAAAGGGACAGGTTTGTTTTGGCAGGTTTTATCTGCGAAAACATTAAACGGCCGACCGCGCAAGCAAAAGTGTGGCCGGCCGTTTTTGTACGCTCCCGATATAGTCATACCGCTCGTCTAACTAAGGGTTGCAATCCCCACGTTCCGCGTTACTCTAATGGGCACATTGTTTCCAAATTGTTAACGAGGGGTTGCCGTAATGGCCGACGAGCACGAAACAGAAAGCAAGGCATGGGCAATTGAGGCCGCTGCGGCAGAGGCGGCGTCGCGTGCTGCCGAGGAGGTGCATCGTCCTCCCGTAGTGCCGATGGAGCGCGTGGTCGATCGCGATGTTATCGAGCGGGGCGAGCGCGCTGGTCGCAAGCGCAGCCAGGAGCCGGGCTTTCCGCGCTTTTTTGCCGAGCTCAATTTGGGCCTGATCCTCACGGCCTTTGCCATCGTTGCGTTTAAAACCCCTAATCACTTTGCTTTTGGCGGCACCTCGGGCGTGTCGGTCATTCTGTCCACGCTGTTCCCGACCCTGCCCGTCGGCGTCTTTATGTGGATTATCAATGCGGTCCTGGTCGTTCTGGGCTTTATCTTTTTGGAGCGCAAGGCAATCCTGTGGAGTGTCTTTGCCTCGTTTGCGCTGTCCGCCTATGTTTCGCTGTTTGAGCTCTTTATTCCGACCGATGTCTCGATGACGGGCGATATGTGGCTCGACCTGTGCTTTGCCGTGATTCTGCCGGCGCTCGGCAGCGCCATCGTCTTTGATATTGGTGCCTCGACGGGCGGCACGGACATCCTCGCCATGATTCTCAAACGCCGCACGACGCTTGAGATCGGCCGTGCGCTGCTGCTGGTCGATATCGGCATCGTGACCATCGCGGCCTTCTTGTACGGCCCGCGCGTCGGTCTGTATTGCGTGCTCGGCCTGTTTGCCAAGACGCTTGTGGTCGACAAAGCCATCGAGAGCATCCACCTGCGTAAAGTCTGCACGGTCATTTGCTCCGAGCCCCTTAAGGTCGAGGAGTTTATCGTCAAGCATCTCAACCGTACGGCGACTATCAGCCGCGGCTACGGTGCTTTCTCGGGCAAGTGCGTGACGGTGATCATGAGCGTGCTAAGCCGTCGCGAGGCCGTGCAACTGCGCCGCTATGCGCGCGAAGTCGATCCGGGTGCCTTTATCACGATCGTCGACAGCTCCGAGATCGTCGGCAAGGGTTTCCGCGGAACGAACTAACGCGGTCGAGCTCATCAAACAATCGAATAGCGCCCTGCGCATTGCAAATGCGTCATGTTGGAGTATTTGTCCCCACATTGGGTGATAATGATGCCAAAGACATCGTTTGCGATCCAGATGATTCGCTCAAGATACGAAGGGATGATCTCGATGTTCTGTTCGCAGTGTGGTGCCCCCATGGGCGATAACGACAAGTTCTGCGGCGCGTGTGGTGCCCCCAATGCCGGTGCCGCAGCCTCTGCCCCTCAGGGTCAGCCCCAGCAGTTTGTTCCGCAACCGCCCGTGGCGAATGCGTCCAAGGGCTGTGTGGCTCAGGCGTTTGAGGATATGACCAAGACTCCGGGCGTGCTGCAGCGCGTGTGCCAGATTGCCTTTTTACCGGCGCTGATTTGTGTTGTGTCGGTACTCGTGCTGTTTATTCCCGTTATTGGCGGCATTGCAGCTGCCATCGGCTTTTTGGCAGCTTGCATTGCGAGCGTGTGTGGTTCCGGCTTTGGTATTGAGTGGGGTCGCGATCTGTCGCTCAAGGTTGATGACGGTATGGATCGTCCACTCATGCGTTCCACGTCGTTTGGCCTCGGAGTCTTTTCGAGCGTTATCTCGGTCGTGCTCGAGGTTATTGCTGCCATTCCCGTTATCGGTGTAGTGCTTTCGCTGGTGGAGAGCGTGGTAATTGGCGCCGCGGGCTCGTATTCGTATTACGGCTCTTATGCACTCGAGGCGGCGCTGTTTGGCTCGCTTGGCCTGCTTGTCCTGGCTATGATTGCCACGGCGGTCTTGGGGGTCTTCTTTAAGATGTTCGCCGACATTGCCGTGATGCACTTTGCGGTGACCGGTCGTGTCGAGAGCGCGTTTTCGCTCGATAAGGTCTGGGCGGCCTTTAAGCACAACAAGACCAAACTGTTCTGCGCTTCGTTCCTTCCCGAGTTTTTGACGGGCCTGGTCGCCAACGTTGTCACATGGATCCTGACGCTCGTCTTTGGCACCATTGCCTCTGTCGGTATGTATAGCTACTACTACCGTCCTTCGGCTATTGAGGCGCTTGTTACCGGCGGTGGCATCACGCTCGTATTGTTCTTGGTGCTGACGGCGTTTGTCACGGTATTCCTCACAGTCTTTGGCAAGATGCTCAAGCATCGTGCCGTTGGCTATTGGGTTGCGCGCTACGCAAGCGAGTGGGCCGACGAGGACAAGGACGACGTCCTGACTTTTGTGCTGCCGTTTGAGAAGAAGTCTGCTCCGGCTGGTTTTAGCGCCGACGCAGCGCCCGTATCCGATTCCGCTGCGGCGCCGGCGCCTGCGCCCGAGCCCGAGCCCGAGCCCGTGCCTGAGCCTGAGCCTGAGCCTGAGCCCGCGCCCGTGCCTGAGCCCGAGCCCGCGCCCATGCCGGAACCGGAGCCCGAGCCTGCACCTGAGCCCGAGCCTGCGCCAAGCTCCGACGAGGACCCGCAGGACGAGTAACCCTGCCACCTGCCATTTGGGGACGGGGTAGAAACGGTAGAAATAGCGCTTGACAAATAAGCGGGGGCGGACGTGCCGAAGCGTCCGCCCCCGCTTTGATATCGCGATGCGGCTATGACTGCGAGATGGTCGTGGATCGACTACTCGTCGTGCTTCTCCTCGCGGCGGGCGGCGGCGCGAGCGTCGTGGATGCCCTTGATTGCGGCGTGTCGGGCGGTGCGGGCATCGTGCATGGCGTCGCGGGCCTCGGCGGCCGTGGCCTTGGCAGAGCGCAGTTTGGCTGCCAGGTCGGGATTGGTCTCGGCGACCGCGGCAATCGTGGGGCCGTCGAGCTCTTCTTGTGTGGGCTCGGCCAAAAAGTCGATGGCATATTGGGCGGCCACCATGGAGCCCTTGGCCAGTACCGACTCGTCAATCTTGTAGAAGCAAGAATGTTGGGCGTACGTGGCGCCAATCTGGGGGTTGCGCGTGCCAACAAAGGCGAGCACGCCCGGTACGCGGCGCAGGTACTCCGAAAAATCCTCACCCGAGAGTGTGCCGCGATAATGGCCTTGGCCGGTGGGGCCCAGGCATTTGATTACTGCCTGGCGGCAGCGCTCGCTCGAGGCGGCATCGTTTTCGACCTTGTAATTGGCGATGGTGTAGTCGGTGAGCTCTGCCTCGGCGCCCAAGGCGGCCGCGGTATGCTCCACGATGCGGCGCATGAGCTCCGGCATTTCCTCGTGGGTCGAATCTCCGTAGGTGCGCACCGTGCCGGCGAGATAGGCCGTGCCGGCGATAACGTTGCGCGCGGTGCCGCCGTGCAGCTCGCCGACGGTAATGACGGCCGGCTCGTAGGGACTGATCTCGCGCGAAACGATGGTCTGCAGAGCGTTGACGATCTCGGCGGCAACCATAACGGCGTCGTGACCGCGCTGGGGCATGGCACCGTGGCACGAGGTGCCGCGGACGTCGATGCGGAACCAGTCGGTATTGGCCATGCGCGGCCCGGGCTCGCAGCTCACGGTGCCGGCGTCGACCTCACTCCAGATGTGCGCGGCGTAGGCGCCATCGACGCCGTCGAGCACGCCCGTGCCGATCATGAGCTTGGCGCCCTGGCCGTTTTCCTCGCTGGGTTGGAAGACGATGCGGACTTCGCCGTGGATGTCGTCGGTCATATGGCGCAGGATTTGCAGCGTGCCGAGCATCATGGCGATGTGGCAGTCGTGGCCGCAGGCGTGCATGCAGCCCTCGTTGACGCTGGCAAACTCCTCGCCGGTCTGCTCGGTGACGGGCAGGGCGTCGATGTCGGCGCGCAGCAGGATGCGGCGGCGTGGCGTGCCGTCCTCGCGATAGGCGTCGGGCGCGGTGCCGCGAAGGGTTGCCACAAGGCCCGTCTTAAGGGGACGCTCGTAGGGGATATTCATGGCGTCGAGCTGGTTGGCGATGTCAGAAGTCGTGCGCTCCTCGGCAAGGCTCAGCTCCGGGTGCTTATGGAAGTGGCGGCGCTGCTTGATGATATAGGGTTCAAACTCGGTAGCGATATCTTTGATGGCTGCGGTGACGTCGTCAGCCGCGCGAGCCTCGGTCGCCGCCATAATCTGCTGTGCCTTGGTCTTCGTCATGGTCGATTTGCTCCTTGCTGGGTTGATCGCAAAATCGTACAGGCTCTCTCCAGTATGCCACCTGCCGCTAGGGCTGGTAAAGTTGCCGTTTGCCGCTTGGGGTTTTGTTACAAGGGCGGGGGAGTACACTCGGGGGTGTTGAATTTCCTGCCAGAGATGGGGATGCCCATGCAACATATCGATCGGATTATCCGCTCTAAGAACGTCTTTACCGCGCAAGACGGCATCGATACCGCCCGCGAGCTGGCGATTGCCATCGCAGGCGACCGTATCGTCGCAGTCGGTGCGCCCGATGACGTGATTGCCGCCGCGCCTGCCGCCACGCCGGTTATCGACTACGGCGAGCAGTTTGTCTGCCCCGGTTTCCACGATGCGCACCTGCATTTCTTCCATACTTCGGTTGGCTCCTCGCCGTACATGCTCATGGATATGGGCGCGTCCGAGGCAGCATTGGTGCAGCATGCGCTCGAGTTTTCCAAAGGCTTGCCAGATGACGCCTGGGTCGTGACCCAGGGTTGGCGCGATTACCGCTGGGATCCGCCCGAGCACCCTACCAAGGCCTCCCTCGATGCGGCATTTCCCGATCGTCCCTGCGTTATGTACTCGGGCGACGGGCACACGCTGTGGCTCAACAGCCGCGCACTCGAGGCGCTCGGCGTTACGCGCGACAGCGAGCCTCCGGCGGGTGGCAGTTACGACAAAGATGCAAATGGCGAGCTTACGGGTATCGCCCACGAGGCGGCTGCTATGCAGCTGCTGCCGCGCTGCCTGGAGTGGCTGGGCGAGGACCGCATCGCGAGCGCTTACGCCGACCAGATGAAGCGTATGGCCGAGCAAGGCATCACCTCAATCTGCGATATGTCGCTCATGCCCATGCCGGGCTGCGACTTTATTCGCGACGATGTTTACGACAAGCTGCAGGCCTCCGGCAAGCTGGGCATCCGCGCCCATCTGTTTCCCACGCTGCTGGATGACCAGTCGCGCTTGGAAGAACTCCAGACCCGCTACGCGAACAACGCGCTGCTCTCGGCGCCAGGCTTTAAACAGTTCTTCGACGGCGTGTCGAGCGAGCATACCGCATACCTCACTGAGCCCTATACCAACCCGCGCTTCCCGGGCGACCAGGGCCGTCTGACAGTTCCTGCCGAGCGCATGCGTAAGCTGGTTCTGGCGGCTGCGGAGCGCGGCCACACTGTGCGTATCCACGTCATCGGCGACGGTGCGATTCATGCCGCGCTGGATATCTTCGAGGAGGCCGCCGACCTGTACGGCCTGCCCCAGCACGGCCATAACACACTCGAGCATCTGGAGAACCTCCTGCCCGAGGACATCGACCGCCTGCGCAAGCTCAACGTGGTCGCCTCGAGCCAGCCCTGCCACATCACGCTCGATCCGGGCGGCCCCGAGCGCGATTTGGGCATGGAGCGCAGCCGCATCATGTGGCCGTTTGCAACCTATAAGCAGCGCGGCATTCGCCAAGCCTTCGGTACCGACAGCCCCATCACGCCTGTTACCAGCATGAACGTGCTCTACACGGCTATTACGCGCCAAGACCCCAAAAGCCACTGGCCCGAGGGCGGCTGGTTGCCGAGCGAGCGTATCGATGCGGCAACGGCTCTGCGCAACTACACCCTGGGCAGCGCCTATGCAGCGGGCGACGAGCAAAACCTCGGCAGCCTAGAACCCGGCAAATACGCCGACCTGGTAGTCCTGGACCAAAACCCACTCACCATCGACCCCCAAGAACTCCAAGCCACCAAAGTCCAAGCCACCTACCTAGCCGGCAACCTGATCTACGAGCGCTAGCCCCATACCCCACCCATAAGGGGCGCGTTTCTGCAACGTGCCCCTTTCTTGTTCGCACCATCTGCATCGCCATTTTGCTGCACTGACTTTTCTGAATGCCGGGCCCGAATTAGTTAACCTGGCTCCCTGGGCGGACCGGAGGGCATGAAGTTTGTCGCGAGTTCCGCACGCAAAGGAAAGCACTTAATGTGCTTTCCGTCTTGCGCAGGACTGTAGAGCAGCAAACTACATGCCCTCCGGTCCGCCCCGGGAGCCACCGTTAGGTTATCCCCCGGCATTCAGAAAATCTAAGTGCCAAAAAATAAGATTTTTTGACTCCGTGTTGTATAACCCGCCATTCGTGGGTACCATTCAACGCGTACGCAAACAAAAAGGGTTAATTCGCGTGGCATAACCACGCGGCCCAAAAAGGAGGAGACAAGCATGTCGTCTTTGAAGCCGCTTGCAGATCGTGTTCTGGTCAAGCCCGACGAGGCCGAGCAGAAGACCGCTTCTGGTCTGTATATCGCCAGCAACGCCCAGGAGAAGCCGCAGCGCGGCACCATCGTTGCCGTTGGCGCCGGCAAGGTCAACGACAAGGGTGAGCGCATCCCCATGGACGTCAAGGTCGGTGACGTTGTCATCTACGGTAAGTTCGGTGGCAACGAGGTCAAGGTCGACGGCGAGAAGTATCTGCTGATGCGCGCCGACGACATCTACGCTGTCGTCGAGGCCTAGTCTCGTCAGAATCTCTGATTCGTCTTTGAACGCGATCGTCGCATAGGACTCGGAAGCGGCGACGCGAGTCACATTTCTTTTGGAGGATTACCTACCATGGCAAAGAACATTACGTTCAACACCGATGCCCGCGCCAAGCTCGCCAAGGGCGTCAACACTCTGGCCGACGCCGTTACCGTCACCATGGGCCCCAAGGGCCGCTACGTTGCGCTGCAGCGCACGTTCGGTGCCCCGACCATCACCAACGACGGCGTTTCCGTCGCTAAGGAGATCGAGCTCGAGGACAACATCGAGAACATGGGCGCTCAGCTGGTGAAGGAGGTCGCCACCAAGACCAACGACACCGTGGGTGACGGCACCACCACCGCAACCCTGCTCGCTCAGGCTATCGTCAACGACGGTCTGCGCAACGTCGCCGCTGGCGCCAACCCGCTGGCCATCCGTCGCGGCATCGACAAGGCCGTCAACGCCGCCGTCGCCGAGATGAAGAAGCAGGCCAAGCCGGTCGAGACCAAGGAGCAGATCGCTTCCGTCGGCACCATCTCCGCTGGTGACCCCGAGGTCGGCGAGAAGATCGCCGAGGCCATGGAGGTCGTGGGCAAGGACGGCGTCATCACCGTCGAGGATTCCCAGACGTTCGACATCACCATCGACACCGTCGAGGGCATGCAGTTCGACAAGGGCTATGTCTCCGCTTATTTCGTCACGGACAACGACCGCATGGAGGCCGTGATGAAGGATCCGTACATCCTCATCACCGACCAGAAGATCTCCAGCGTTCAGGACATCATGCCTGTTCTCGAGGCTGTCCAGCGCGCCGGCCGTGGCCTGCTCATCATCGCTGAGGACATCGACGGCGAGGCTCTGCCGACCCTGGTCCTCAACAAGATTCGTGGCGCTCTCAACGTCTGCGCCGTCAAGGCCCCGGGCTACGGCGATCGCCGCAAGCGCATCCTCGAGGACATCGCCGTCCTCACCGGTGGCCAGGCCGCTCTGGACGAGCTGGGCGTGAAGGTCGCTGACATCACCGCCGATATGCTCGGTACCGCTAAGTCCGTCACTATCTCCAAGGACAACACCGTCGTCGTCGGCGGCGCTGGCTCCAAGGAGGCCATCGACGCCCGCATCGCTCAGATCAAGGGCGAGATGGAGAACACCACCTCTGACTTCGACCGTGAGAAGCTCCAGGAGCGCCTGGCCAAGCTCTCCGGTGGCGTTGCCGTCATCAAGGTCGGCGCTGCTACCGAGTCCGAGCTCAAGGAGATCAAGCACCGCGTCGAGGATGCCCTGCAGGCTACCCGCGCTGCTGTCGAGGAGGGCATTGTCGCCGGTGGCGGCGTCGCCTTCATGGACGCTGCTCCTGCGCTCGATGCTGTCGAGATCGACGACCCCGAGGAGAAGATCGGCGTCGATATCGTCAAGAAGGCTCTGACCGCTCCGGTCGCTACTATCGCCAAGAACGCTGGCTTTGAGGGCGCTGTCGTGGTCGACAAGGTTGCCGAGCTGCCCGCCGGCCAGGGTCTCAACTCTGCCAACGGCGAGTGGGGCGACATGATCGAGATGGGCGTCCTCGACCCCGTCAAGGTCAGCCGCGTCACCCTGCAGAACGCTGCTTCTGTCGCCAGCCTGATCCTCATCACCGAGGCTACCGTCTCCGATGTGCCCAAAAACACTCAGCTTGAGGACGCTATCGCTGCTGCTACCGCTGGTCAGCAGGGCGGCGGTATGTACTAAGGCCGACAAGGTCTAGAACTCCCACCGGGAATCCGGGGGCGTGACGGGGTCTTCTCTCCGGAACGTCCTCGGACATGCAAAGAGGCTCCGCATCGCGCTTCGCGCTGCGGAGCCTCTTTGCGTCCTGCGGAATGTTCCGGAGAGAAACCCCGTCACGCCCCCGGATTCCCTGCGTTTACGGCCTTGAGGTCGACGTGGGCGGAGGATTTGGTTGTTGGGAATACGTGTCCCGGTCGCTGTTTCGCGGCTTTGCCGCGAAAGGCGCGCCGCTTTGGGGCGAGTGGAGGATGTGGTTGTTGCAGTGGCTTGTCCCCTTCGCTGTTTCGCGCTTTGCGCGAAAGGCGCGCTACTTTGGGATGGGCGGGGAACGTGGTTGTTGCGGCAACTGATCCCCGCCACAAATTACCCTCGGCATACTTGCGCGAACGATTGCTCGTGCTACACTTGCAAGTGCTGTTTCAGGGCGGGGTGGAATTCCCCACTGGCGGTAAATCGGGCGGTGCCAAAGGGGTGCCGCGGAGCAGGCGAGATGCCTGCGGCCGAGCCGATGAGTCCGCGACCCGTGTGTGCGTTGGTTCGCATGCCGGCTGAACTGGTGAGATTCCAGTACCAACGGTTAGAGTCCGGATGAAAGAGGCAGGTGATCTTATGTCTGAACAGTCGCAGCATATCCATTTTGAGAACACGAATAGGTGGAGCACCAAACAGCTCGTTACCATGGCGCTGATGTGCGCCTTGGGCGCCCTGTTTATGTATGTGCAGCTGCCCATTCTTCCCTCGGCGCCGTTTTTGACGTATGACCCGTCGCTGGTGCCGGCGATGGTGTGCGGGTTTGCGTATGGTCCTGGTGCCGGCACTGCTGTTGCCGCCATGGCGATCGTTATCCATGCGCTCACCACGGGTGACTGGGTCGGCGCGCTTATGAACCTGGTTGCCACGCTGGGCTACATTCTGCCCGCGGCTATCGTCTACCAGAAGATGCATACCTATAAGGGTGCCGTGATTGGCCTGGTGCTCGGCGTCATTGCCGCTACGGCGTTGTCTATGGTCGCAAACCTTACCATTGGCGTATGGTTCTGGTATGGCTCGGTCGATGTGATCGCCCCGCTTATGATTCCTGCCGTGCTGCCGTTCAACCTTATCAAGACCGTGCTTAACTCGGTGTTGACGCTAGCGGTGTATAAAGCAGTCTCCAACCTCATCACGCCTAAAAAGGACCAGGTCAAAGGCTGCGCATGATTGAGTGTCGAGGCGTTTCCTTTAGCTATGACGGTGCCGTACCGGCACTCGACGGCGTCGATCTGAACATCGAGGACGGGGAGTTTTTCTGCATCCTCGGTGGCAATGGGTCGGGCAAGTCGACGTTTGCCAAGCATCTGAATGCGCTGCTGCAGCCCGATGCGGGCACGGTACGTATCAACGGTATGGATGCGTCCGATCCCGAGCTGGTCTACGACATTCGTTCGACCGCAGGCATGGTGTTCCAGAATCCCGACGACCAGCTGGTGGCAACGCTTGTCGAAGATGACGTTGCGTTCGGTCCCGAAAACCTTGGCGTGCCATCGGCGCAAATTGCGCAGCGCGTACGCGAGGCGCTGAAGGGCGTGGGCCTGGTGGGCTTTGAGCGCCACGAGACCCATGCGCTTTCGGGCGGTCAAAAGCAGCGTGTGGCGCTTGCCGGTGTGCTCGCCATGGAACCGCGCGTGCTCATTTTGGACGAGGCGTCCTCGATGCTCGATCCGCGCGGGCGCAAGGGCCTTATGAAGGCCTGTCACGTGCTGCACGAACGCGGCATGACCATCGTGATGATTACGCACTTTATGGAAGAGGCCGCCGAGGCCGATCGTGTCGCGGTGTTTCGGGCGGGGCGCGTTGCCATGCTCGGTACGCCCGAGGAGATTCTGACGCGGGCAGATGGGCTCGTGGAGCTCAACCTGGATATGCCGGCATCGTGCTGCTTGGGCATGGCGCTTCGTGCGAAGGGCGTGCCCGTTCATGCGCGGGTGCGCGAGGCGGATATGGTCGCCGAGATTGCGCAGGTATATGCCGACCGGAGTGGGGAAGACACCGCAGGGCGGCCTTCTGCATCCGATTCTCGTGTGCTCGACAACGTCTCCTCTGCAACCGACGGGACAGCCGTGTCGGAGCCCGTCATCGAGATTTCGCACCTCTCGCATAGTTACTCGCTGAGTGCCCGCGAGCGCCGTCGATGGCGCAAGCGCTCGGCCACTGCGGGCAAATCGAGCAAACAGGCTCTCTGGGGAAACGACCCCAGCAGTCCGTGGGCGCTGCGCGATGTATCGCTGACGGTGCGTCGCGGCGAGTTCCTGGGCTTGGCAGGTCATACCGGTTCGGGTAAGTCGACGCTGGTCCAGCATCTCAACGGTTTGATTCGCCCCCAGGAGGGATCCGTTCGCGCGCTGGGGCTCGACCTATCAAACAAGAAAGACGCCGCTGCGGTTAAGGCCAAGGTCGGCGTGGTATTTCAGTATCCTGAGCGTCAGCTGTTTGCCGAAACCGTGGCGCAGGACGTGGCGTTTGGTCCGCACAACCTTGGCTTGCCGCAAGATGAAGTCGACCGTCGTGTCGAGTCATCACTCTCGCGCGTGGGCCTCGATCTTTCCACGGTCGGCGACAAGAGTCCCTTTGAGCTTTCGGGCGGTCAGCAACGGCGTGTGGCATTCGCCGGCGTGCTCGCCATGGAGCCCGAGGTCCTGGTGCTCGATGAACCCATGGCGGGGCTCGATCCGGCTGCGCGCAGGGATTTCCTTGAGCTTATCGGTCGACTTCACCGCGATGGCCTGACCGTTGTCATGGTTTCGCATAGTATGGATGACCTGGCCAATTGCTGCGACCGTATTGTCGTGATGAACGAGGGCGCGGTGTTTGCCGAGGGCACGCCCGCTCAGGTTTTTGCGCATGCGGATGAGCTCAAGTCGATCGGCTTGGGCGTTCCCGCCGCCCAGCGCATGGCGTTGGCGCTCGCGGAAGCGGGCGTGCCGCTGCGCTTTGACGGCCTCTATACGGTTGAGTCGCTGGCAGACGAGTTGGTGGACCTGCTAATCGGTCGCTCGGGCGGTCCTTCTAACGTCGCGGACATTGCTAAATCCAAGACGGTTGCGCGAGAGGAGGGCTGCTAATGGAGGCGTTTTCGTTTGGCAGCTACTATCCCGGCGATAGTGCGATCCACCGCCTGGACCCGCGAACTAAGTTGCTCTTGGGCTTTGTGTTTCTGATCACGACGCTCACGGTCAGCAGCTTCCGCGGACTGGCCCCGGTCGCAATCTTCGTTGTCCTGATCTATACCGTGTCCCGGGTGCCGTTGCGCCGGGTCCTATCATCGATGGCACCATTGCTGGCGATTGTCGTGGTGGTCGCAGTGCTCAACCTGTTTTCCGACCAGAGCGGGCGCATTCTGTGGCAGCTTGGCTTTTTGCAGATAAGCGAGGGCTCGCTGCATTCCGCCGCCTTTATGGCGTGCCGCCTGAGCTTGATGATGGCCGGCATGAGCGCCATTACGCTCACCACGCCCACGCTCGACCTCACCGTGGGCTTTGAGCGTCTGCTCGCACCGTTTGCGCGTGTGGGACTTCCTGCACACGAGCTCGGCATGATTATGGGTATCGCGCTGCGCTTTATGCCGCAGTTTGCCACCGAGATGAAGCAGACGGCCGATGCGCAGGCGAGCCGCGGTGCGCGCGTGACGGGAGGCCCGCTCGGCGGCGTGCGTATGCTCGGCAGTGTGGCGATCCCGCTGTTCACGGGTGTGTTCCGCCATGCTGAGACGCTGTCTGCTGCCATGGATACACGCTGCTATCACGGCGAGCAGGGCCGCACGCGCCTGCATGCGCTTGCATTTCGCCGCGGGGATGCGCTGGCTGCGGTGGTGACGGCGCTGCTGCTCGCGTGTGTTATCGTCATCAACCTTCAACTTGTTTAGGCGCGATTCGAGCGCAAGAAAGGGGTCCCTATGACCGACAACGACCGCATGGCTCAGCTCGAGCGCGCCTGTTCGTATCTCAGGCGCATTCCGGCGTGGTATCTTGCCACGACCGATGCGAGCGACGGGCATCAGCCCCGCGTGAGGCCGTTTTCGTTTGCCATGGTCGATGACGGTAAGCTGTGGTTTTGCACGTCGCGCGACAAGGACGTGTGGGCGGAGTTGAGCGCGAATCCCAAGTTTGAGCTCTCGGGCTGGAAGCCGGGGGAATGTTGGATCGTATTGACCGGCGAAGCCGCACTTGAGGACGACGCAGTTGCGAGCGACAAGGTGCGTCAAGCGGGTTTTAAGCACATGGTGGGCATCGGCGAGGAACACGAGAGTGCCAACGACGGCCGCCTTGCTTTCTTTTCGGTCCGCAACATTGCCGCCCGCTTCTGCGATATCGACGGCAGCGAAGAGCATCTGGAGCTCTAGCGCGTCTCAAATTAACTACCCGTTCCAAATTGGCTAGTGGCAGGAGGACGCATGGACGGATTGAATACGGTTTTGGAGTATCTGACGTCGGTGCCGGCGTGGTACTTGGCGACGAGCGTGGACGGGCAGCCACATGTACGTCCATTTTCGTTTGCTCAGATCCAGGATGGCAAGCTGTGGTTTGTAACAGCGCGCACCAAAGATGTGTGGCAAGAGCTGCTGCAAAACCAGCGCTTTGAGGCCACGAGTTGGTGGCCGGGCCATGGCTGGCTCATCTTGCGCGGGCGTGCCGGCTTGGATGACCGGGCTTTAGGCGAAATGCGCGAAGCCGGGTGGAAGCATCTAGAGCACCTGGGCGAGCACTATGAGGGGCCTAACGACCCCACGCTCGTCTTCTTTAGCGTCGAGGATCCCGAGGCTTTTATCTGCAATCACGACGAATGGGTGCCGGTCGAGCTCTAGCCAGCTGGCTCATCCTAACAACTTGGTTTTCGCATGGGCGGGCCCCGTATTGCCCGGCGCCGTTAGGAGCGCCGGTCAATACGGGGCCCGCTCCATTTGTCAATTCCTTCAAGCGAATGTGTCGGGAATGTTTCAATGCATGAATATGCAAGCCATTTACGTAGTCATGCATCTTTTGGTGCTAAAGTTTCAACCCACTTCATAACGACCGCTGCGAAATGCGCATCGGTGCATAAATCGCAGACAAGGAGTCTGATATGTCTTTGAAGGTTGGAATCGTCGGCGCGGCTGGATATGCCGGAGCCGAGCTCATTCGCCTCGTCCTCGGTCATCCCGAGTTTGAACTTGCTGCCATTACGTCCAACGCCGATGCCGGCCAGCCGTTGTCTGCGGTGTACCCGAGCTTCACCGGCGTAAGCGATCTTGTCTTTACGACGCATGATGCCCCCGAGCTCAAGAACTGCGACGCCGTCTTCTTGGCCGTGCCGCACACGGCTGCCATGGCACAGGTGCCCGCGCTGCTTGCCGCGGGCGTTTCCTGTTTCGATCTTTCGGCCGACTACCGCCTGAACGACGCGTCCGTCTTTGAGACGTGGTATGCCGCCGAGCATACGAGCCCCGAGCTGCTCAAGACACGTGCCTTCGGTCTGCCCGAGCTGTTCTGCCGGGACTTGGAGACCGCCGCATCCGACCATGCCGACGGCAAACCCGTGCTGGTCGCCTGCGCCGGTTGCTATCCCACCGCAACGAGCCTTGCCGCCGCGCCCGCCGAGCGCGCTGGCTGGGTTGCCCAGAGCGGCCCCGTGATCGTTGATGCCATCAGCGGTGTGACGGGTGCCGGCAAGTCCTGCAACGCTCGTACGCATTTTTGCAGCGCCGACGAGAATTTGGAGGCATACGGCGTGGGCAAGCATCGCCACACGCCCGAGATTGAGCAAATCCTGGGCCTGACCGATCGCGTCGTCTTTACCCCGCACCTGGCACCGCTCAAGCGCGGCCTGCTCTCCACGGTGACGCTGCCGCTCACGCTTCAGGCCATCGACTCCCTGGCTCTTGAGGACGTTGTCGACTATTACAAGCAGTTCTACGCTGGTCGCACTTTCGTGCGCGTACTCGATGCCGGCCAGCAGCCCAAGACGGCTTCGGTCGTCGGCACCAACGCCGCCCAGATCGGCCTCGCGCTCAACAAGCGCGCGGGCGTGCTGGTGGCGACGGGCGCCATCGACAATCTGTGCAAGGGCGCTGCGGGCCAAGCAGTCCAGTGCGCCAATATCGTCTTTGGCTTTGACGAGCGACGAGGCTTGCCCACAGTGGCGTGCCCGGTGTAGCACATTCGATTGTTAACGATTTGGTAGTCGGTCATCGAGTGGGGCGCCACTCTTAAGCTGGTCTCATGATCACGACTGGCATGGCGCACCAACCGATGTCCGTTTTTTGTTTGACATAAGGAGTCATAAAGACGATGAATACCGAGCTGTTTGATTTCAAGATTCGCGCCGTCGAGGGCGGCGTTACGGCTGCGGCTGGTTTTAAGGCTGCGGGCATCCATGCTGGGTTCCGCAAGAACCCCGAGCGTCTGGATTACGCGCTCGTCGTGCCCAATAAACCCTGTCCCGGTGCCGGCGTGTTTACCACCAATCGCTTTTGCGCGGCGCCCGTGCAGGTGAGCCGTGCCAACCTGGGCGGTGCCGACAAGGGCTACGGAATCATCGCCGGCGTTTCGGTCAACTCTGGCAATGCCAACGCCGCCACGGGTGAGACCGGCCTTGCATGCGCGCACGAAACGTGCAGCATCGCATCGCAGGTCATCGGCTGCGAGCCCCAGCAGATTCTGGTTGCCTCCACGGGTGTGATTGGCCAGATTCTGCCGATCGACACGTTTGAGACCGCCATTCCTGCTGCCTACGAGGTACTTTCCGCCCACGGTGGCGCCGATGCCGCTCGCGCCATCATGACGACCGACACGCACTCCAAGGAGTACGCCGTGTCCTACGTCAGTGAGGCTGCGGGTCATGCGGGCAATGTCTATACGGTAGGCGGCATGTGCAAGGGCTCGGGCATGATCATGCCCAACATGGCCACCATGATCGCAGTTATCACCACCGATGCCCCCGTCGAGCCTGCGGCACTTCATGCCCTGCTGCTCTCGACCGTCAAGCAGACCTTTAACAAGGTAACGGTCGATTCCGACACCTCGACTAACGACACCTGCATAATGCTTGCCTCCGGCGCTGCTGCCGCAGATGCCGAGGCCATCGTCGAGGGCTCCGACGCGTTTGACGAGTTGACATTTGCCGTGCACGAGGTGTGCGAGAGCCTGGCGCGCAATATCGCCGCCGATGGCGAGGGCGCATCCAAGCTTGTTACGGTCAACGTTACCGGCGCCGTGAACGACGAGGAGGCCGATATCGCCGCCCGCGCCGTTGCCAACTCGCCGCTCGTTAAGACCTGCATCGCCGGCCATGACTGCAATTGGGGCCGCGTTGCCATGGCGCTCGGTAAGTGCGGCGTGAAGTTTAATCAGGAAGACGTTTCCATCGACATGATGGGCATGCCTGTCTGTCGCGACGGTCTGACTGTTCCCTTTGACGAGGACGAGGCTCTACGACGTTTCGAGGCGCCCGAGATCGTGATCTCGGCCGACCTGGGCGCAGGCGACGCGGCAACGACCGTGTGGACCTGCGACCTCACGCATGAGTACATCTCCATCAACGGCGACTACCGTTCCTAGATTCCAGGCACGCTGCGCATCTTGCCGCGATTGCGGACAGCGGAGCACGGCGCGATAACGATACGAAAGACGAGGCAGATTATGAAATTCGCACGCGATTGTCGTTCGAACGAATCCAACGAAGCAACCGCGCAGCTGCTGTTCGAAGCGCTGCCGTGGATTAAGAACCTGACCGGTAAGACGGTTGTTATCAAATATGGCGGAGCCGCCATGGTAGATGAGCAGCTGCGCCGCGACGTGATGAGCGACATCGTGCTGCTCAAGATCATCGGCATGCGCCCTGTTATCGTGCACGGTGGCGGCAAGGCCATCAACGAGGCGCTGAGCCACTACGACATCCCCGTCGAGTTTAAGAACGGCCAGCGCGTGACCACGCCGGCGACTATGGATATCGTGCGCGAGGTGCTGGGCGGCAAGGTTAACCAGGAGCTGGTTGCCGCCATCAACCACCACGGCAACCTGGCCGTGGGCGTGTCGGGCAGCGATGCTGGCACGCTCATCGCCGAGCCGCTCGACCCCGAGCTCGGTCGCGTGGGCAAAGTGACGCACGTTAACACCGACTATATCGAGCGCTTACTCGATAGCGAGTACATCCCCGTTATCGCTACCGTCGCGGCGGGGGAGGACGGCGGCTTCTTCAACATCAACGCCGATACCGCCGCCGGCGCCGTTGCGGCAGCGCTCCACGCGCACAAGGCGATCTTTTTGACCGACGTCGACGGCCTGTACAAGGACTTTAGCGATAAAGACTCACTCATCTCCAACCTAACACTCGACGAGGTTAACGAAATGCTCTACGGCGGCGAGGTCGATAAGGGCATGATTCCCAAGCTGCGCGCGGCCGTCGATGCGCTTGCCGGCGGCGTATTTCGCGCTCACATCATCAACGGCACCACGCCGCATTCGCTGCTGCTGGAGCTGCTGACCGATGCCGGCGTCGGCACCGTGATCCATTCCACCGAGACGGCTTACGAGTTCGATACGCATCCGCATCCGCTTTCGACGTTTGCTGCGCGTCTGACCGAGAACCTCGACGAGGTCGAGAAGCTTCAGACGGTCTAACTGACCCGCAGCCGCCCCATTTCTGCACCCATAGGCCTGCGCCGTCCGGCGCTCAACGAAAGGCATCCCATGTCACTTGCAGCTCAGCAATCGCTTGAATCCCATTACGTTATGCATACCTTTGGCCGCTCTCCGGTCGAGTTTGTCGAGGGTCACGGCATGAAGCTCACCGGCGACGATGGTCGTGAGTACCTCGACTTTCTTGCCGGCATCGGCGTGTGCAGCCTAGGTCATGGCGACCCGGCTGTGCTCTCGGCGCTCGAGGCACAGACCAAAAAGCTCATGCATGTCTCCAATTACTTCTACATCGAGCAGCGTGGACAGGTCGCGGCGCTGCTGTCCAAGCTTGCCAACGACGACGTAGATGGTGCGCGCGTGCTTGCCGATGCCATTGCCGCCGGCGATGAGATCACGGCAGCTGCTCTTGGTGCCCCGGCTGCGGACGAGCAGGTGTGGGAGACCTTCTTTGCCAACTCCGGCGCTGAGGCCAACGAGGGCTCGATGAAGCTCGCGCGCCTGTACGCCAAACGTGCCGGTAACGGCGGCAACACTATCGTGTGCATGCGCGGCGGCTTCCACGGCCGTACGCTCGAGACCATTGCCGCCACCATGCAGGATTGGCTGCAGGATAGTTTCCGCCCGCTGCCGGGTGGCTTTGTGGCCTGCACGCCCAACGATATCGATGAACTGCGTGCGATCTTTAAACAGCTGGGGGGCGAAATTTGTGCCGTGATGCTCGAGCCGATTCAGGGCGAGAGCGGTGTGCACCCCATGACCGAGGAGTTTATGGCGGCAGCGCGCGACCTGGCACACGAAGTGGGCGCCGTGCTTATCGCCGACGAGGTCCAGTGCGGCATCTTCCGCTCCGGCAAGCCGTTTGCATTCCAAACCTATGGCGTGGAACCCGACATCATGAGCCTTGCCAAGGGCATTGCTGATGGCGTGCCCATGGGTGCCGTCGTAGCAAAGAAGGAGATTGCCGACGTGTTTAAGCCGGGCGACCACGGCTCGACCTTTGGCGGTAGCTGCTTGGCCGTCGCGGCGTGTGCCGCGACGCTCTCCGCGCTCGTGCGCGGCGATTATGCCGACCATGCTGCCAAGGTAGGCGCCTATATGGAGGCAAAGCTCGCCAAGCTGCCGAACGTGACCGAGGTGCGTGGCCGCGGCTTGATGCTCGGCTGTGATTTGGATGATGCCGCGGGCGACGCGCATGATATTGTTGCCCGCGCGCTGGCCGCCGGTGCCGTGATTAACGCTACAGGTGCTCATACGCTGCGTTTCCTGCCGCCGCTCGTCTGCGAGGAATCCGACGTGGACAGTCTGATCGAGATCCTGTCGGGTGTCTTGGTCTAACGCAGCGCAATAACTCAATTTGGACCGGGTTCCGGACTGCGGGCGTGCCCTATGTGGCATGATTCAGCGGTCTGGAGCCCGTTTTGCCTTAGATTTGCTAAGGCAGGGAGACCCGCTGGTCAAAAAACATTAAATATGAGTACTGCTACCGATTTGGTAGCAGCAATTTTGGACTAATAAGGCCAGATGGCAAGTCGAAATGGCGATGAATGCACGTTTTTGATCCAACTGTTAGTCCTTATAATGGACATATGTTGCGTAACTTAAGCAAATACTATCTTTTTATATGTTGCAAACAAAGTAGCAGTACTCATTTTTGCCATTTTTTGGCCACGGCCTTTGTGACAGACGTGCTGGCGGGTTCGAATCCCTCTGCACTGGGCCCAAAAAGGAAAGGCCCCCATCGCTGGGAGCCTTTTCAATCAAGTGGTGGGCGATGAGGGATGTCGCGTGCGGCTGACGCCGCCCGCTCTCGCTTCGGGCCTACGGCCCTCGCGTGCTGCGCTGGAAAACGCTTCGCGTTTCCTCAGCTCCGCACCCTTTCGGGTTCGAATCCCTCTGCGATGGGCCCAAAAATGAAAGGCCCCCATAGCTGGGAGCCTATCAAATCAGTGGTGGGCGATGAGGGATGTCGCGTGCGGCTGACGCCGCCCGCTCTCGCTTCGGGCCTGCGGCCCTCGCGTGCTGCGCTGGAAAACGCTTCGCGTTTCCTCAGCTTCGCACCCTGTCGGGTTCGAATCCCATGCGCTGGGCCCAAACAAAAACGGTCCCCTTGCGAGGACCGTTTCCAATTCAATGGTGGGCGATGAGGGATTCGAACCCCCAGCCTTGTGCGTGTAAAGCACCTGCGCTAACCGTTGCGCCAATCGCCCGTGCGGAGAGAGTATAGCAAAACAATCGCCTCATTCATCTCATATCCATTAAAGGTAACCGTCGCGTGTCACAGCGGAGCTGATTCAGTTGAGATTGCCTGAACATTCCGCCCCTCTTTACGCCCTCGGGTATACTCAAAAGCTACTGATTCGATTTGATGCCCAGCAACAGCAGAGGGGATAGTATATGTGCGGTTTTGTCGGTTTTGTCGGTGGGACGGATAACCAATCCGAGGTGCTCACCAAGATGATGGACCGCATCGTCCATCGTGGTCCCGACATGGGCGGCCAGTTTATCGACGGCCGCGTTGCCCTGGGCTTCCGCCGCCTGTCGATCCTCGACCTGACCGAGGCCGGCGCTCAGCCCATGGCCAATGAGGACGGCAGCGTCGTTATCGTCTTCAACGGCGAGATCTACAACTTCCAGGAGCTTCGCTCCGAGCTCGAGGCCAAGGGCTATAAGTTCCACTGTGGAGCCGACACCGAGAGCCTCCTGCACGGCTACGAGGAGTGGGGCGAGGCCGTACTCGATCGCCTGCGCGGCATGTACGCCTTCGTCATCTGGGACAAGACGAAGAACAAGCTTTTTGGCGCCCGCGACATCTTTGGCATCAAGCCGCTCTACTACTATCCCATGGCCGATGCGGGCGACGGCGCGCCGGGCGTGCTCTTTGGCTCCGAAATCAAGAGCTTCCTGGACTACCCGCACTTCCACAAGGCGGTCAACAAAAAGGCCCTGCGTCCGTACATGACGCTGCAGTATTCGGCAACCGAGGAGACCTTCTTCGAGGGTGTCTACAAGCTGCCGCCGGCGCATTACTTTACCGTAGACATCCCGACCGGCAAGATGAACATCGAGCGCTACTGGGATTGCGATTACTCTGCCGTCGAGAAGCCGTTCGAGGAGTACGTCGACGAGCTGGACGAGGTCGTGCACGAGAGCGTCGAGGCCCATCGCATCGCCGACGTCAAGGTCGCGTCGTTCCTCTCCGGTGGCGTCGACTCCAGCTACATCGCCGCTTGCCTCATGCCCGACAAGACCTTCTCGGTGGGCTTCGATTACAAGAATTTCAACGAGACTAACTACGCCAAGGAACTTTCCGATAAGCTCGGCGTCGAGAACGTTCGCAAGATGATTACCGCCGACGAGTTCTTCGGTGCGCTCGAGGACATCCAATATCACATGGACGAGCCGCAGTCCAACCTGTCGTCTGTGCCGCTGTGGTTCTTGGCCGAGATGGCGCGCAAGGATGTTACCGTCGTGCTTTCGGGCGAAGGTGCCGACGAGCTCTTTGGCGGCTACGCCTACTACGAGGACACGGTTCCGGTGCGCAAGTACAAAAAGATGGTGCCGTTGCCCATTCGCCGCGCGCTCGGTAACCTGGCGCTGCATATGCCATACTTCAAGGGACATAACTTCCTGGTCAAGGGTGCCGAGATTCCCGAGAAGTCGTTCCTGGGCCAGGCCTTGGTATGGCCGGAGCGCGAGGTCGACGGCGTACTCAAGCCCGAGTACAACACCGGCGACGGCGCCTTTGAGCTTGCTGCACCCATCTATGCGCGCGTGAAGGGCCAGCCCGAGCTGGTCAAGAAGCAGTATCTGGACATGAACATGTGGCTTCCGGGCGACATTCTGCTCAAGGCCGACAAGATGTGCATGGCGCACTCGCTGGAGCTGCGCGTGCCCTTCCTGGACCGCAAAGTCATGGAGTTCGCCGAGCACATTCCCGACCGCTACCGCATCAACGAGAACGGCAACAAACAGGTACTCCGCCACGCTGCCAACAAGTCGCTGCCCGATGAGTGGGCCACCCGTCCCAAGGTGGGCTTCCCGGTGCCGATTGTCTACTGGCTGCGCGAGCAAAAGTGGTACGACTATGTCAAGGAGTACTTCACCGCGCCGTGGGCAAGCGAGTTCTTCGATACCGACGAGCTCATGCACCTGCTCGATCTGCACTTTGCGGGCAAGGGCGATTTCCAACGCAAGATCTATACGCCGCTCGTGTTCCTGGTGTGGTACAAGCGCTTCTTTATCGACGAGGACCAGCCCGCTGTTCAGGCTGCCTAGCCTCGGCTTACGAACGCCTGCGCGTAACGGCTCCTCCGGGAGCCGTTTTTGCGTGGGTGCGTTTCAGTTACTATAAAAACCGTCCCTGCCAAATGGCTGAGAAAGGTGAAAGATGCACCATTCGGATTCCGCGACCGTGACCACGGTCGATACGCTTGCCAAGCTTCTCGATGTGTGCGGCGAGCTGCGCGCATCAGAGCAGGTTGACGAGCGTGCCGTGACCGGCTGCTCGTTTGATTCGCGCGCGGTCTCGGCAGGTGACGTGTTCTTTTGCAAAGGCGCTGCCTTTAAGCCCGCGTTTTTGAGCATGGCGCTCGATGCGGGCGCCGTCGCATTTGTGTGCGAAGAGTCGCTGGTCGAGTCTCTGGAGCCGCTGGCGCAGGAGAGCGGTGCTGCGATGCTGGTTGTTGATAGCGTTCGCACGGCCATGGCCCTGTTGCCGCCGGAGGTCTACGACCGTCCCGACCACGACGTCAAGATCGTGGGCATCACCGGTACCAAGGGAAAGACCACGGCCGCTTTTATGCTCCAGTCGATTATCAAAGCGGCGGGCGAGTCCTGCGGCATGATCGGCTCGGTGAGTACCGACGATGGTATCGAGTGCTACGAGAGCACCAATACCACGCCAGAGGCCCCCGAGGTCTGGCGCCATATCGCCAACTGCCGTGAGTCCGGTCGCCAGTCCATGGTCATGGAGGTCTCGAGCCAGGCACTCAAGTACCAACGCGTCGAGAATCTGCCGTTTGACGTGGCGTGCTTCCTCAACATCGGCCGTGACCACATCTCGCCGATCGAACACCCCACGTTTGAGGATTATTTTGAGAGCAAACTCAGGATCTTTGACCAGGCGAAGACCGCCGTGGTGAATCTGGGCACCGAAGAGGTTGACCGTGTGTTGGAGGCAGCGTCGACGGCCGAGCGCTTGGTGACCGTTGGCGTCGAGCATCCCGAGGCAAGCCTGTGGGCAAGCGATGTCCGCGTGGTCGGCTTTAACATCGAGTTTAACCTGCATGGCCTGTGTGCCGACGAGTCCGAGGCGGGGGAGAAGGTCCTGCTGGGCATCGCGGGCGACTTTAACGTGGAAAACGCGCTGGTCGCTATCGCCGCTGCGCACGAGATCGGCATCGGTATCGAGGCTATCAAGAAGGGCCTCTCCAAACTGCGTGTGCCGGGCCGTATGGAGGTCGTGGAGTCGAAGGACGGCCGCGTGATCTGCGTCGTTGACTATGCGCACAACCAGCTTTCGTTCCGTTCGCTTTTCTCGTCGGTCAAGCGCGCGTTTCCCACTAGTCCAGTCATTGCAGTGTTTGGCGCTGCCGGCGGCAAGGCGCAGGAGCGCCGCGAGCAGCTTCCGCGCGAGGCCGCACCATATTCCGACCTGATGATCTTTGCCAACGAGGACCCGGCTCACGAGGACCCGATGAAGGTCTGTCGCGAGCTTGCCGAGCATGTTCCCGACGATACGCCGAACGAGATCATCCTCGATCGCGAAGCCGCTGTGCATGCGGCGTTCAAGGCGGCGCGCGAGGAGTACGTCAACGCCGATGCTCCCACCATTGTCTTGCTGCTGGCAAAGGGTGACGAGGAACTCATGCACGTGGGCGACGAGTTCGTGCCCATCGAGAGTGACCTTTCGTTGGCCAATCGCCTGATCGATGTTACCCAGTTTGACTAATGAACCATGATGGCGGCGGCGCCCTGAGTGCGCTGTCGCCATAAGCGTGTTCCCTCAATCAAAACATGCCGTCCAAGTCCAAACCCTTCTACGTAAACGGAGTAACCATGTCCCACAACACCCTGCCGACCGTTGCCGAGCTTTCGGGCGAGATGCGCGAGCGCTTGGCCAAGGTCAAGTGCGTCTTTACCGACCTAGATGCCACGATGCTCGCGCCCGGCTCGTGCGTGCTGCGCGACAACGACGGCAACCCCTCGACCAAACTCGTCGAGGCCGTCGTGGCACTTGCCCGCGCTGGTATTCAGGTGGTTCCCACCTCGGGCCGCAACCGCACCATGATCCACGAGGACGCGCGCGTGCTCGGCCTCAACTCCTACATCGGTGAGATGGGCGGCCTGGTCATGTACGACCTCAAAGCCAACGATTGGGAGTATCTGACTGGCGACATGCCCTACGACCCATCTTGCGGTCTCACGCCGCACCAGGTGATCGAGCAGACCGGCGTGTGCGAGAAGATCCTCGCCCGCTGGCCGCACAAGATCGAGTATCACAACGACATGTCGACCGGCTACAAGTACCGCGAGGTCACCGTCGGCATGCGCGGCGACATCCCCGATGACGAGGCGCAGGCCATCCTCGACGAGGCCGGCTGTGGCCTGGTGTGGGCCTGTAACGGTCACCTGACGCATCTGTCCAAGCCGACGACGCTCGAGCTCGATCGCGTCGAGGACGGTCGCGCATTCAACATCAACCCCGCGGGCCTCAACAAAGGCGTCGCCATTGCGCGCTTCTGCGAGCACCTGGGGATCGAGCGCGAGGAGACGCTCGCGCTCGGCGATTCCGAGTCCGACTTCTACATGGCCGATCACGTGGGCACGTTCTGCCTGGTCGAGAATGGCCTGACGAGCGCCGGCGCGCCCGAGTTCCTGGCTGCTTGCGAGAACGCTTTCGTTACGCGCGGCAAAATTGTCGACGGTTGGGCGGCGACGGCAGAGCTGCTGGTCGCGGCGCGTTCGTAGCGCGGCGTCGCCGCACTTGGATATGTCTTTTCGAGAGAGACTGGTGAGGTAATGTCCGATATCGAGAATCCGGCAGGCGACACGCGCCCGATCGGTGTGTTCGATTCTGGTCTGGGCGGTCTGACGGTTGCGCGCGCCATCGCGACGGCGCTGCCGCACGAGTCCGTCTACTACTTCGGCGACACCAAACGCTGCCCCTACGGCACGCGCACCGAGGATGAGGTGCGCTCGTTTGCGTTGCAGGCGGGCCGTTGGCTGTCGAAGCACGACGTCAAGATTATGGTCATCGCCTGCAACACGGCGACAGCTGCGGCCTTACGTCTGGCCCAGCAGGTGCTTGACGTTCCCGTGATCGGCGTGATCGCGCCGGGTGCCCGTGCGGCAATCAACAGCACCCGTTCGCGTCGCGTGGGCGTGCTCGCCACCAACCTCACCATTCGCTCGGGCGCTTACACGCGCGCCATTCAGGATCTAGATGCCGGCGTCGACGTATACGGCTGCCCCGCCTCGAGCTTTGTCGAGGTTGTCGAACACGAGCTCGCCTCGGGTGCGCATCTGCAGGAACAGTGGCTTGAGAACGAGGACATCTTCGATACGCCTGCCGTGCGTGCGCTGGTGGGTGCCACGGTTGAGCCGCTGCGCGACCACGGTATCGATACCGTGGTGCTCGGCTGTACGCATTTTCCGCTGTTGGTGGGACCTATCCGACATGCGCTGGGGCCTGGGGTGCGCGTCGTGAGTTCCGCCGAGGAGACCACGCGCGAGCTGACCGACATCCTTACGCGCCGCGAGCAGCTGGCGGGCGTCGCCGCCGAGCCGCAGCATCGTTTTGCCACGACGGCCGATAACATTGCCGAGTTTGCGGTGGCGGGCAGCTTTATCTTTGGTCAGCCGCTCAAGAGCATCGAACATATCGATATCGACGAACTGAAATAGATATAAGGTCACCGACCAAAGGCTCACCTTCACCTTTTGCCGAAAGGATATTTCTATGGAGTACATGCAGGTCAACCGCGCCAACGGTCGCGCCGCCAACGAGTTGCGCCCCGTTAAGCTCACCCGTGGCGTCATGAAGCACGCCCACGGCTCGTGTTTGGCCGAGTTTGGCGACACGCGCGTGTTGTGCGCCGCCACTATCGAGGAGGGCGTGCCGGGCTGGCGAAAGGGAGCTAAGGCCGGCTGGGTGACCGCGGAATACTCCATGCTGCCGACGTCGACCGGCAAGCGCTGCAAGCGCGAGCATGCCAACCGCAAGGGTCGCTCCATGGAGATCGAGCGCCTCATTGGCCGCAGCCTGCGTACCGTCGTCAACATGAAAGCGCTCGGCGAGTACACCGTCACCGTCGACTGCGATGTGATTCAGGCCGATGGCGGTACGCGTACGGCGAGCATTACCGGCGCCTGGGTGGCGCTGCACGACGCCCTCGCCATGTGGGTCGAGGCGGGCAAGATCGAGCGCATCCCGCTTACCGGCCAGGTGGCTGCCATCTCCATGGGCGTTGTCGATGGCAATACGCTGCTTGACCTCGATTATTCCGAGGACAGCCACGCCGAGGTCGACATGAACCTCGTCGCCACCGACACCGGTGAGATGATCGAGCTCCAGGGCACCGGCGAGCAAGCGCCCTTCGACCGCAAACGCCTCAACGCCCTGCTCGACCTGGGCGACAAGGGTATCGCCGAGCTCATCGAGCTCCAGCGCCAAGCCATCGCCTAACCTGCCAAAAAGGGACAGGTTTATTTTGGCAGGTTTTATCTGGGAAAACGTCGAAGTATAAGACTGCCGTTGATTGAGAGGGGAGAGGCGGAGGCCCTCGTCGCCCTCGGCGCGGCATTGCTATAGAGACAAGGAGACCACTCATGGCACTTGAGAAGATCGACATCGACACCCTCGACCCGGCGGCGACCATTGTCGTGGCAACGGGCAACGCCCATAAGCTCACCGAGATCGAGGCCATTTTGGGCAAGGTCATGCCCGAGGTGCGCTTTGTGGCGCTCGGCCAGCTGGGCGAATTTGAGGACCCCGAGGAAAACGGCACGACGTTTTTGGAGAACGCCATCATCAAGGCGCAGGCTGCCGTCGAAGAGACGGGGCTCATGGCCATTGCCGACGATTCGGGCCTGGTCGTCGACGCGCTGGACGGTGAGCCCGGTGTGTATAGCGCGCGCTACGCGGGCGTTCACGGCGACGATGCCGCCAACAATGCCAAGCTGCTCGTTAATCTGGAAGGCGTGGCGGACGAGGACCGCACCGCGCGCTTTATGAGCGTCGTTGCGCTCATCGACACGGATGGTCTGGTCACCTATGGCGAGGGCGCCTGCGAGGGCGTTATCGCACATGAGGGCCGCGGCGATCACGGCTTTGGCTATGACCCGCTGTTCCTGCCGGTCGACACGCCGGGCAAGACCATGGCCGAGCTGACGGCGGACGAGAAGAACGCCATCAGCCATCGTTTCCACGCGCTCGAGCATCTGTCTGCCAAACTGACGGGCGAGGAGTAGGCCGTGCGTGCGGTGGTGCAGCGCGTACTCAACGCCGGCGTGACGGTCGACGGCGAGTGCGTGGGCAAAATTGGGCGCGGCTATCTGGTGCTGCTGGGCGTGGGCCACGGCGACACGCGCGCCGAGGCCGATAAGCTGTGGGGCAAGCTCCGGGGCTTGCGCATCAACGAGGACGAGAACGGCAAGACCAACCTGGCACTTGCCGATGTCGACGGCGAGGTGCTCGTGGTGTCGCAGTTCACGCTGCTCGCCGATTGCCGTCACGGCCGCCGCCCGTCGTTTACCGATGCAGGCGCCCCCGATGTTGCCAACGAGCTCTACGAGTACTTCCTGACGCTCGTTCGCAAAGATGTCGAACACGTGGCGCACGGCATCTTTGGCGCCGATATGAAAGTCGACTTGGTCAACGACGGTCCGTTCACCATCGTCTTGGACACGGACAACCTTTAGGTTACGCGGTTTTACCAAACCGCGTAACAACTGGTCATGCGAGGTTGTCGTCTGGTACGTATTTGGGATGGGGCTTTTTTAGCTACTTGCGTATGGCGGCAGCAGGGTGCTATAGTATTAGAGTTTTGTCTATGTTAGGGGTATTATCCCCTTTTTGAATTGCACCTTCTGGAGGCCCTGTTCATGGAAGAGATGGAAGTCAATCACGTCGACGACATCCACGAGAAGCTGACCGATATGGTGGGCGATCGCGTCAAGGTGAAGGCCAACATGGGCCGCACCCGCGTCGTCGAGCGCATGGGCACCATCAAGAGCGTCCACCCCGCCGTCTTTATCGTCGAGGTCGACGAGCGCCGCGGGCGCAAGTCGCGTCAGTCCTACCAGTATATCGATGTCCTCACCGGTCAGGTCGAGCTGTTCGACCCCGAGAGCGGCGAGCATATCTTTACCCCGCTCGGCAATCAGCTCGAGGAGCACTAACGGTGACCGATCGGTCCCTGACTCTTTCCGCGCCGGCAAAGATTAACCTCTACCTGGGGGTTCATACCGAGCGCGATGACCGCGGCTACCACAGGGTCGATTCCCTGATGGCAGCCGTCGGTCTTTCCGATTCCGTGACGGTCGCGCCGGCGCAGGCGCTGACCGTCCAGACGGTTCCGGCATCAGATTTTCCCATGCAAAAGAATACGGCGTATCGGGCTGCGGTTGCTATGGCCGAGCATTATGGTCGCGAGGCAAACATCTGCGTGACGATTGAGAAGCGCATTCCATTGTGCGCCGGCTTGGGCGGCCCCTCGACGGACGCGGCCGCGGTCATTGTCGCCTTGGCGGAGCTCTGGGGAATTGATCGCACCGACCCCGCGCTCGACGACATTGCGCGGGGTATTGGTGCTGACGTCCCGTTCTTTTTGCACGCGAGCCTTGCGTTCTACGTAGGTGGGGGAGACGTGCTGGCAACTGAGTATCCCGCGCTGCCCGCAACGCCCGTCGTGTTGGTCAAGCCGCGCGAGGCAAGCGTTTCAACAATTGAAGCCTATCGACGTTTTGACGAGGCTCCGGTGCCTGCAGACAAGCCCGGCGCGATAGCTTCTGCCTTGCATGCTGGTGATGCCGAGACGGCATATGCGCTCATCCATAACAACCTAGGTGTCATTTCCGCACAGATGGAGCCGCAGATTCAAATGGTTCTCGATTGGCTGCGTAAACAGGACGGCACCGTTGCTGTAGATGTGTGCGGATCGGGTGCCTGCTCATTTGCCATTTGCGACACCGCCGCCACGGCCGAAAGGCTTGCCGACGCTGCCCTGCAAAACGGCTGGTGGTCCTGCGCGACGGAGCTCATTCCCAACACGGTTCGCATCGAAGTGCCAAAGAAGTAAAAATTTCTCTAGCACACGACGGAAATCTTTGTTACTATAGTCGAGCTAACGGGTTGTGGCTCAGTTTGGTAGAGCACTGCGTTCGGGACGCAGGGGTCGCTGGTTCAAATCCAGTCAACCCGACCAGAGCATGAGGAGGGACCGCTTCTTGCGGTCCCTTTTTTTTAGCTATTGTTGTGATACCGCGATACCCGCGGTATACTCATTCGAGCTTGTCTCGCTGTATTGTGGAGGTCTACATGTTTGGACTGAGGGCTCCTGAGCTCATCATTATTCTCGTCGTTGTCCTGATTATCTTCGGGCCCAAGAACCTGCCGAAGCTCGGCAAGTCCCTCGGCTCTACCGTCAAGAATATCCGCGAGGGTATGGAGGGCGACGATAAGGCCGAGACCAAGCAGGCCGAGGAGGTCGTGGTCGAGCAGTCCGAGGAGGACAAGGAGATCGCTGAGCTCGAGGCCAAGCTCGCTGCTGCCAAGAAGAAGCAGGCAGAGGACAGCGACGCGGACGCAGAGTAGTCCCATCCCTTTGGGGTGAGCACCTGACCGGCTTGCCCGCAGGCTAGCCGGTCTTTTTCGTTTTGTTGACAGTTGATTGTTTGATCAGAGTTGGGGAGATATCCGTATGGACGCAAGCCAGATCGTACTGACCGCTGAGGGCCGCCAGAAGCTCGTCGAGGAGCTCGCTTGGCGTGAGGGCGATTACGCCAAGGAGATCGTCGAGGACATCAAGGAAGCCCGCGCGTTCGGCGACCTTTCGGAGAACTCCGAGTACGATGCCGCCAAGGACAAGCAGGCCCAGAACGCCGCTCGTATTGCCGAGATCCAGGCCATCCTTGCCAACGCTCAGGTTGCTGCCACCACAGGTGATCTGACCGTCTCCATCGGTTCCACCGTTTCTCTGATTGATCCCAACGGTGAGGTCATGGAAGTCACGCTCGTCGGTACCACCGAGACCAACTCGCTCGAGCACAAGATTTCCAACGAGTCTCCGGTCGGCCACGCCATCATCGGTCACGGCGAGGGCGACTCCGTCGAGGTCGTTACGCCTTCCGGCAAGACTCGCGTCTACACCATCGCCAAGATTGCACGCTAGACCACGGTCCCGCGTAAAGGTATGTTTTCGCTCCCTGGGACCGAATCCTGGGGAGCGTTTTAGTTTGAGGAGCTAACTTATGGCAGAGAACCAGAACGCCGCAGATCAGGCATCGACGCTCAACGACGAGCGCGCCACCCGCCTGGCCAAGCGCGCCGCCCTGTTCGAGGCGGGCCAGAACCCCTATCCCGAGCACTCTGAGCTTGAGGACTACGTTGCCGATATCGAGGCTAAGTATGCCGAGCTTGCCGATGGCGAGGACACCGAGGACGTCGTGAAGATCGCCGGCCGTGTGGTCGCCAAGCGCGGTCAGGGCAAGATCATGTTCATCGTCGTGCGCGATGCGACTGCCGAGATTCAGCTGTTCTGCCGCATCAACGACATGGACGAGGCTGCCTGGAATACGCTCAAGTCCCTCGACCTGGGCGACATCCTGGGCGTGACCGGCGTGGTTGTGCGCACCCAGCGCGGTCAGCTTTCCGTTGCCCCTAAGAGCGCGACCCTGCTTGCCAAGGCCGTTCGTCCGCTGCCCGAGAAGTTCCACGGTCTTTCCGACAAGGAGACCCGCTATCGCCAGCGCTATGTTGACCTGATCGCCAACGACGACGTTCGCGAGACGTTCCGTAAGCGTTCGCAGATTCTCTCCACCTTCCGTCGCTTTATGGAGTCCGACGGCTACATGGAGGTCGAGACCCCCATCCTGCAGACCATCCAGGGCGGCGCTACTGCCAAGCCGTTCATTACCCACTTCAACGCGCTCGATCAGGAGTGCTACCTGCGCATTGCTACCGAGCTGCACCTCAAGCGCTGCATCGTCGGCGGTTTTGAGCGCGTGTTCGAGATCGGCCGTATCTTCCGTAACGAGGGCATGGACCTTACCCACAACCCCGAGTTCACCACGATGGAGGCCTATCGTGCCTTCTCCGACCTCGAGGGCATGAAGGCGCTCGCCCAGGGTGTCATTAAGGCGGCTAACAAGGCCATCGGCAACCCCGAGGTCATCGAGTACCAGGGCCAGACCATCGACCTTTCTGGTGAGTGGGCCAGCCGTCCCATGACCGACATCGTTTCCGACGTGCTCGGCAAGCAGGTCACCATCGACACGCCGGTCGAGGAGCTTGCTGCCGCCGCGCGCGAGAAGGGCCTGGAGATTAAGCCCGAGTGGACCGCCGGCAAGATTATCGCCGAGATCTACGATGAGCTGGGCGAGGACACCATTGTCAACCCCACGTTCGTTTGCGATTACCCCATCGAGGTCAGCCCGCTTGCCAAGCGCTTTGAGGACGACCCGCGCCTGACGCACCGCTTTGAGCTGGTTATCGCCGGTCACGAGTACGCCAACGCGTTCTCCGAGCTCAACGACCCGGTCGACCAGGCCGAGCGCTTTGCCGCCCAGATGGCCGAGAAGGCTGGCGGCGACGACGAGGCCATGGAGTACGACGAGGACTACGTGCGCGCCCTCGAGTACGGTATGCCTCCCGCGGGCGGCATCGGCATCGGTATCGACCGCGTGGTCATGCTGCTCACCAACCAGGCTTCCATCCGCGACGTGCTACTGTTCCCGCACATGAAGCCCGAGAAGGGTTTCCAGTCCGGTGCCGCTGCCGCCAAGGCTGCCGAGGCCGGCAACACCGCGAGCCCGTTCGTCAAGCCGCTCAAGCCCACGGTTGATTACTCCAAGATCGCCGTCGAGCCGCTGTTTGAGGAGTTCGTCGACTTTGATACCTTCTCCAAGAGCGATTTCCGCGCTGTGAAGGTCAAGGCGTGCGAGGCCGTCAAGAAGTCCAAGAAGCTGCTGAACTTTACGCTCGACGACGGCACTGGCACCGACCGCACCATCCTCTCCGGCATTCACGGTTATTATGAGCCCGAGGACCTGGTCGGCAAGACCTTGCTCGCCATCACCAATCTGCCGCCGCGCAAGATGATGGGCATTCCCAGCTGCGGCATGCTCATCAGCGCTATCCACGAGGAGGATGGTGAGGAGCGTCTCAACCTGATCCAGCTCGACGCCTCCATCCCCGCCGGCGCAAAGATGTACTAATTGGTTCCGCCGTTCTAACGAACGGCGGACCGGCCGACGCTGCGCGCCGCCCAGAGCGACAATTTGTCATTCAAAAGGCAAGGCCTGACCAGAAGGTCTATGCCTTGCCTTTTTCATGCCAACTTGTTCGCTCTGGACGTCGCTCGCTGTCCGTCATCTATCTGCGGTGTTGCCCTGGTTGGCACTTAGGGACGTTCCTTTTCTGCCGGCACTTGGGTAGTCATTGGGGACGTTCTTAAACGACTACCCAACGGATATTGCGCACGTGGCTCGCATGACAGCCGTCTCTTTTATGTTTCCTTTAGCCGTCGCTGCCTAGGATGGGAGTTAGTCGGCAGGAAGGGAGCGTCTATATGGACGATGCGAGCGAGCGTGCAATCGAAGAGGACATGCTCGATCAGTTCAACTACTTTGATGATGAGGACGAGGAATTGATCGACCGTCGAGAGCCGGCGGCGCTCGATACTTTCGACCTTGTCGATGAAGAGCCCGACGAGGACGAGGTCGAATCAACGGAACCCCCACAGCCTTCGCGCCCCGATTCGCTATTCTCGAGAGTCCCTATGCACCACGGCGTTCGTGCCGGCGCGCTCCATATGAAAACTGACTGGCACCAGATCGTGACGGCGGGCGATGAACTTGCCGTCGATGCACCGCTCACCGATAAATCGTCCATCATCTGCCGCACCGGCATGCTTATGCTTGCAAGCGGAACAGGTGCCTGGCGCGTGCGCGATACCATGAATCGTGTTGCTGCCGTACTCGGTGTTACGATTCACGTCGACCTGAGCCTTCTGTCGTTTGAGTGCACCTGCATCGAAGGCGGCCACTGCTTTAACGAGGTTGTCAGCCTGCCCACAACGGGGGTCAATACTCATCGCATCTGGATGATGGAGAGCTTCTTAAAGGAAATCGAGACGTATGGGCGCCGGTTTACCGTGCACGAGTACCATGAGATGCTCAAGACCGTTGAGAGCTCAAAGCCCGATTACACTCCCTGGCAGCAGGGGCTTGCCGCGGCCTGTGCCTGCGGCGCTTTCATCTTTTTGCTCGGCGGCGGCCCCATCGAGATGGCCTGTGCATTCGTGGGCGCTGGTGTCGGCAACTTTGCTCGCTCCCATATTCTCAAACAGGGTCTTGGCCAGTTCAGTGCGCTGACGACCGGCGTCGCGCTTGCTTGTATCTCGTATCTGCTGGCATTGCTCGGCCTTGGCCAGGTGATTCCGGGGGCAATGTCGCACCAAGAAGGCTATATTGGCGCCATGCTCTTTGTGATTCCCGGCTTTCCCCTCATCACGGCGGGACTCGATATCGCTAAGCTCGACATGAGGAGCGGTATCGAACGTCTGTCATATGCCGTCTCGATTATTGTGATGGCGACGCTCGTAGGTTGGATGGTTGCCGAGTGTGTGGGCCTGGCGCCGGATGATTTCGCTCCGCTCGGCCTCTCACCGTTGGCTCTTACGCTCTTGCGCATACTGATGAGTTTTATCGGTGTATTTGGCTTCTCGGTTATGTTCAACAGCCCGGTAAAGATGGCCGCGGCGGCAGGGCTCATCGGCGCCGTGTCCAATACCTTGCGTCTTACCCTTGTCGATGCACCGACGCTGTTTCCCTTCTTGGGCATGAGCGCAGGTATGCCTCCCGAGGCGGCGGCGTTTATCGGCGCGCTGGTATCGGGGCTGCTCGCGAGCTTAGCCGAAATCAAGCTCACTTATCCACGCATCGCCCTCACGGTGCCATCGATTGTCATTATGGTGCCGGGCTTGTATCTGTATCGCTCGATGTATTACATGTGCACCTTCGACACGGTCAATATGCTCGGCTGGTTTGTGCGTGCAGTGCTCATCGTGGCGTTTCTGCCCGTTGGCCTGGGCGTGGCACGTACGCTCACCGACCCTCGCTGGCGCCACACCAGCTAATTGGTGCAAGGGGAACAGGTTACTTTGCACCAAATGAATTGCGGTGAAATAGGGACTGAATTGCTGCTTAAAGGGCCAAAACAGTCCGTATTCCACCGCAACTTATGGGGTCGGGGGATTATTGGTGCCCTGCATCTCCATAAACTCAACGCTTACGAAGCACGTACTTTTCGTGCTAGGCTGGTTCCACCACATAAGTAGTCGCAGACGCACGTACCACGGGCGGGCGAGATGAAGTCCCAACAGCTCCATCTTGCCCGCCCGTTTTTGTTGCGTGGTGCCGCGGCACAACACAGAAAGGATTTTGCCCTTTATGCCTATCAACAAACGAGAGAGCCTGCTGTTCACCTTTATCATGTGCTTTTGCATGGTGCTCTGGATGAGCATCTACAACGTTGCCCTGCAGCATGGGGCCATCAACGGCGAGGTTGTTGCCGCCGCGTGGCTCGGCTTCCCCGTTGCCTACATTTTTGCCATGTGCTGCGACTGGTTTGTTGCCAGCCCCCTTGCCAAGGGTTTCGCCTTTAAATTCCTGGTCACGCCGGGTAAGAGCTCGCCGCTTGCCATGGCGCTCGCCGTCAGCTCCTGCATGGTCGTTCCTATGGTCATCATCATGTCGCTCTACGGCGCGTGCGAAGGCCTGTTCCATATGCCCGGCGGTCCGCTTGCCAATTTGCAGGCGCTGCCGATGATGTGGCTCGTCAACATTCCGCGCAACTTTATCATGGCCCTGCCCTGGAACCTGCTGGTGGCTGGTCCGGTTGCTCGCTTTGTCTTCCGCCTCGCCTTCCCCATGGGAACCGTCTTTGAAGAGCAGCATATGGAGCTCGTGCGTATGCCTGGCGCTCCCGTTGCCGATGCCGTCAATGACGTTGTCGAGGACATGGGTGCCGAGCCAGCCTGCTAGACAGCAGCGCAAAACCAAACCGCCAAGCGGACCAGAGCGATTCCTTTTTTGTAGACGTTGTCGCGCGGCCCCATGCGGGAAAGGTCCCAACGGTTAACATATACTCCATATGGGTAAAGAGACCAAAGCGCTGCCGCGGGGCGGCGCTTTGCGTTTGAAAAAACTAGCTCGTCTAAGAGGAACTAGCATGTTAGACCGTTTTACCGATCGCGCGCGCAAGGTCATGTCCATGGCCAAGCAAGAGGCGCTCGATCTTCATTCAAATAAGGTGGGTACCGAGCACCTGCTGCTCGCGCTTGCCAAGGAGGACGAGGGCATTGCCGCCGAGGCACTGCGTTCGCTCGACATCTCCTACGATGACATCATGGATACTCTCAAAGAGGTCCAGACCACGGTTCCCGAGCCCAGTGAGGAGACCGAGGCGGCCAAGCTCGCCTTTACGCCGCTCGTCATTAGCGTGATGGAGCGTTCATTCCGCGTGGCGCGTGAGAACAACCAGACCTACGTGTCGACCGAGCACTTGCTGATCGGCATCGTCGAAGAGGGCAACGGCATGGCCATGGACATCCTCATGCGCTTGGGTGTGTCGTCCGCCTCCATCAAAAAGGCTATCGAGAAACTCACCGCCAAGGACCAGGACAAGAAGCGTCCGCTCGCCGGCGCCGGTGCTGGTCGTCCCGGTGCGGGCCTGCCGTTCTTTAGCGGCTCGGATGCCTCTCAGCAAAAGGGGAGTGGCACCGATACGCTTAAGCAGTTCGCGACCAACCTCACGCAGAAGGCGCGCGACGGCGAGCTCGACCCTGTAATTGGTCGCGAAAAGGAAGTCCAGCGTATGATGGAAATTCTTTCGCGCCGCACCAAGAACAACCCACTTATCCTGGGCGACCCCGGCGTGGGCAAGACGGCCATCGTCGAGGGCCTGGCACGGCAGATCGCTGCCGGCAATGTGCCCGAGAACCTTATGAACCAGAACATCTGGACGCTTGACCTGCCGGGTCTTGTCGCGGGCGCCAAGTATCGCGGTGAGTTTGAGGAGCGCCTCAAGAACGTGATCCAGGAGGCGACCGAGGCCGACGACGTCATTCTGTTTATCGACGAGATGCACACCATCATCGGTGCCGGTTCTGCCGAGGGATCCATCGATGCAAGCTCCATGCTCAAGCCCGTGCTCGCGCGTGGTGCCTTCCAGATTATCGGCGCCACCACGGCCGAGGAATTCCGCAAGTACCTCACCAAGGACCCAGCCTTCGAGCGTCGCTTCCAGACCATCGATGTCGAGGAGCCGAGCGTCGAGGACACGGTCAAGATCCTGACTGCGCTCAAGCCGCGCTACGAGGAGCACCACCACGTGCGTTACACGCAGGGTGCCATCGAGGCCGCTGCGAACCTCTCCAACCGCTACATTCAGGATCGCTTCCTGCCCGATAAGGCCATCGACCTCATTGACGAGGCCGGTGCCCGTGCTCGCATTGCCGCGAATCGCGCACCCGAGCCGGTGCGCGAGGCCGAGCATCGCATCGAGGAACTCAAGGCTGCCGCACAGGAGGCTACCGAGAGCGACGACATGAACAAGGCCGCCGAGATCACCGAGCAGCAGAAGGCCGCCGAGATTGAACTCGCCGAAGCCAAGGCCGCCTGGACCGCCGAGCTCGACGCCAGCCCGCTCACCATCGACGTGAGTCAGATTGCCGACATCGTGTCCGTGACCTCGGGCGTGCCGGTTTCCTCGCTCACCGAGAGCGAGAGCCGTCGCCTGCTGCAGACCGAAAGCGTGCTCAAGACCCGCATTATCGGTCAGGATGAGGCAGTCGAGGCCGTCGCCAAGGCCGTGCGCCGCAGCCGTTCGCCGCTCAAGGACCCGCGTCGCCCCGGCGGCAGCTTTATCTTCCTGGGTCCCACCGGTACAGGCAAGACCGAGCTCGCCAAGACACTCGCCGAGTACCTCTTTGGCAGCAAGGACGCGCTCATCAGCTTCGACATGTCGGAGTTCGGCAGCGAGTTCGAGGTCTCCAAGCTCATCGGTAGCCCTCCGGGTTACGTGGGCCATGACGAGGGCGGCCAGCTCACCAAGGCTGTGCGCCGTCACCCGTACTCGGTTGTGCTGTTCGACGAGATCGAGAAGGCGCACCCCGACATCTTCAACATCCTGTTGCAGGTGCTGGAGGAGGGTCGTCTGACCGATAGCCAGGGCAAGACGGTCGACTTCCGCAACACGGTGATCATCATGACGTCCAACGTGGGCGCCCGCGAGATCGCGCAGGATGCGAGCGTCGGCTTTGGCACCACCGGCGAGCAGGGCCTCACTTCGAGTGAGATCAAGGGTCGTGCGATGGGCGAGCTCAAGCGCCTGTTCCGCCCCGAGCTGCTCAACCGTATCGACGATATTGTGGTGTTCCAGAAGCTCTCGGGCGAGAACCTGACTAAGATTGCGCACCTGCTGGTGGACGATCTGCGTCAGCGTTTGATTGCCAACGGCATGAACATCAAGCTCACCGATGCGGCCTATGACAAGATCGTGGCCGAGGGTACCGACCTCACCAATGGCGCGCGTCCTCTGCGTCGTGCCATCCAAAAGCTCATCGAGGATCCGCTGTCCGAGGAGCTGCTGGCCGGCGAGTGGGGCGAGGGCGATACCGTCCTGTGCGACGTGGCCGATGGCAAGTTTGTCTTTAGCCACGGCACGGGTGAGATCCCGGCGCCGCGTCCGGCAGGTGCGCTCGGGGGCGATACCGCTCCGGCGGCGCCGCACACCGGAAACGCCGCGCCTGTGAGCAGTGGCGTGAGCTCGGGCCCCGGCGGCATGATGCAAGCCGGCTCTGGTGCGCTGTAGGGATTAAACATACCTTGTATAACGGTGGGCGTTTCCGATAAGGAAGCGCCCTCATTTCTATTGAAATGTGCTTCAATCTGCCGTGCTATACTAAAATCGAGATATAGTATAGCAAAGGAGCTGATATGCCTACGTCAATACTCGACACGCGGCCAGTTCAGATGAACGTGCGTATAGATCGCCAGCTCAAAGAGGCGGGAGACGCTGTCCTGACTCATATTGGCATGACGCCGTCACAAGCCGTTCGGACACTTTGGGAGTATCTGGTCGTTAACGGACGCATGCCCTCGAAGGGAGACGCGGCGGCTCCGGTTTCTGACGGAGTGGAGCCCCGGCGCATGGAGTCAAGGGCCGCGCAAGGCAGCCATATCGTTCGCGATTCGTGCCTCAAATACGGCATCCCCATCCCTGAGTTCTCGGGAGACTATGACGACCTCTATGAGGAGGCCATGGCGGAGCGCTATCCCGAGTGGGTGGAACTATGAGCACAGAAGGCGTACTCAAGCTGTTAATCGATACCAACGTATGGATGGATTATTTTTCTGGCAGGTCCGACCGTACGGCAAATGTCGTCCATCTGATCGAGATTGCCGACGCCTCGGAGCGGATTGCCCTGTTTGCCTCGTCGCTTTCGGTCAAAGACGTTTCATATCTTGTCTCGGCGGCAATCAAGCAGGAGTGCCGAAGAAAGACTGGCTCACTGAGCGATAACGCCATTGCGGCGGCAGACGAAACGGCCTGGGCATGCGTTCGACAGATGCGCGAGCTAGCCCTCATCGCCCCGGTCGGTGCAGACGAGGTCTTCGACTCCTTTGTGTTCAAGTACCACCACAATGACTTTGAGGACGACCTGATGCTGGGCGTCGCCAATCGCATTGATGCCGATTACGTCGTGACGGAGGACAAGAATCTTATTAAACATACCAATGGTGTATGCATTAACGTTCAACAGGCGTTGAGGTTGGTTGGGGGGTCCAACGTTCCCTCTGCGCGGCCCGTCTAACCTGCTTTATCTTGATAAAGTGGCGTTTCCTCACCGTTAGCCGATGATGCAAGGGCGCTCGGCGTTTTCGACTGGTTTATGCACGCAAAGTCTGGGAATATACAAGTCGCATATCTTACTGTCTAACCAGTTGCGCCAAGGAGGCACCATGGACTACAAGATTACCGGCTACGAGCCCGCCCAGCTGTTCCATTTCTTTGAGGAGGTCAGCGCGATCCCCCGCGGGTCTGGCAACGAGAAGGGCATCAGCGATTTCCTGGTTGCGTTTGCCAAGGAGCGCGGCCTCGATGTGTACCAGGACGAGGTCTACAACGTCATCATTCGCAAGCCCGCATCTGCCGGTGCCGAGAATGCCCCGACCGTGATGCTGCAGGGCCATATCGACATGGTGTGCGACAAGTTGGGTTCCGTTGAGCACGACTTTACGACCGACGGTATCGACCTGGTCGTCAAGGACGGCGTCCTCACCGCTAACGGCACCACTCTGGGCGCCGACAACGGTATCGCCGTCGCGCTTATGCTTACCGTGCTCAACGATGATTCGATTGCCCATCCGGCCCTCGAGTGCGTATTCACCACCGACGAGGAGACTGGCCTGGTCGGCGCCGAGACGCTCGACAAGTCCCAGATTAGCGCCCGCACCATGATTAACCTTGACTCCGAGGAAGAGGGCGTTGCCACCGTCAGCTGCGCCGGCGGCGTCGTCGTTACCTACACCTGCCCGATCGCGCGCGAGCACAAGACCGGTAGCACCCTCACGCTCGACATCTCCGGCCTGCTGGGCGGTCACTCCGGCAGCGATATCCACCTGGAGCGCGGCAACGGCAACCTCATCATGGCCCGCATCATCGACCGCCTGATGGTTGCCGGCGAGCCCGCCATCGTCAGCTTTAACGGCGGCACTAAGGACAACGCCATCAACCGTGAGTGCAAGGCCGAGCTGGTTTACGCCGACCACGCTGCCGCCGAGGCCGCGGCGCAGGTCGCCAAGGGCATCATCGCCGACGTCACTGCCGAGCTCGAGGTCTTCGACCCCGGCTTTACCTGCACCGTCGAGATTGCTGACGACGCCGAGGTCGAGGCTATGGACGAGAAGTCCGCACTTGCCCTCATTCGCGCTCTGCGTCTTGCCCCCAATGGTGTGATCCGCCGCAACGTCGCCACCGACGGCTCCGTCGAGGTTTCCTCCAACATCGGCGTGGTTGCCACCTCTGACGACCAGGTCAAGATCATGCTGTCCCCGCGCTCCTCGATCACCTCGCTGCAGAACGAGTTCAAGGATCGCCTCCAGACGCTGGCCGATGTCTTGGGCTTCGACGCCAAGTTCGAGTTCGAGTATCCCGGCTGGAGCTATGCCGAGCATTCGCCGGTCCGCGACATCTTTGTCGAGAGCTATCGCGAGCTCTTTGGCTCCGAGCTGCGCATCGAGTCCATTCACGCCGGCCTTGAGTGCGGCCTGTTTGTCGAGGCCCTGCACGGCCTGGACGCCATCGCCGTGGGCCCGACGCTCTCCGATGTCCACACCCCGGACGAGAGCATGGAGCTCGCTTCTGCCGAGCGCTTCTACGAGCTGCTCATCGACGTCCTCAAGCGCCTCGCTGCGTAAAGGTTGCGCTAGCAGCAGTCCGAGCCACGTGCTAGCGGATTGCAAATGACATTACGAAAGGGGGCATCCGAGCTTTTGCGACGGGTGCCCCCTCTCTTCTTTTTAAGATATCTGAACTGATTGGCGCCTAGCCCATATCCGCCTTGATGAGGTCGAGGGTGCGCTGGCAGTTTTCGCGGACGGGGCCGAGCATATGCTCGCGCAGGTCCGCCATGCCGGGCAGGTCGGCGTATTCGTCCATGACCTCTTCCATGCAAATGGGTACCTCGTAGGCGAGGTCCATCATGGTCGCAAAGCAAAACTTCTCGGATAGCCCGGCATCGGTGAGCGTCGCCTCCAGCGCGGGGTCGCCCATACCGTGGTATCGGCGGATAGCGCCTGGACCGATGCGCCCCACACGATTTTCGCCGCCAACGCTCATGGCAAGGCGCGCCCGGCGGCGCATGCGCTCGTATGCCAGCCCCGATGCGACATCGTACATGGGGGCGAGCGCCGCGTTTGTGCCTTTGCCAAGGATGAGCGAGTAGTTTTTAGCGTGTGCGTCAGGCGCTCCGATAATGGCGTTATAGAACAACATATAGGTAAAAAGCACAAGATTCATGTGGTGGGGGACTGTTTTAATCAGTCGTTCTTGGATGTCTCGTGTAGTTGGTCCTCCGTCGGCGGTGTATTTCTGGCTTGGCAATACACCGAGCGCCTGGCAAAAGTCCTCCTGATGCAGCCTTTCGATATTTCCGCTGCTATTGACCATTCTGTCGTACCGTTCAACGACGAGCGCGGCTTCGTCTTCAAATGTGCAATAGGAGACGTTGGCAGTTGGAATGCCAGCACGCCGAGCTGTTTTCATGCAGACGAATTCGTTTAAGGCCTGATGTTTGAACCCAACGACACCATTTTTGAAGATATGGGTAGTGGGGGATGACCCTAGACATTCGCACCATTGGCCGTCATGCCAAGCTAGTGCAAATTTGCCTTGGTTGCCGCCCAGGGACCAGCTTTCGTTGGAGCCCATCCATGTCTCTCTTTCGTCATCGCGAATTGATTTGAGCTTGTGAGCGATTTGAGAATTGGTAAGCGGGCGGTATGCCGAGACCCTGCCGCGGGCGGCGTCTAATTGATCGGCTCGACAAAACTGAACGGCCCCCGCGCAGTCAAGACCGATATGGCACAAGAGGGCGACGGGGTTGTTGGATGCAACGTCATGCTCGGCGGCAATAGCGCGACGCTGTTCTTGACTGTCGGGCAAAAGGCCAAATAGGAACGGGCGGACGATGTTATGGCCATACGTGCGATTGGAAAGCGGCATTGTTAGCGATAGCGGTGCTCCGCGATAGGTTGGGGCGTATACAAAGCTGCAGAGTCCATGGTTGTCTTGCCGGAGAGTGCCGGCGATTTCGCCACAAATGAGGGTCGCAAGCTCCATCTCTGCCATTTATTTCACAACCTTACAGCCAAAGGAGAGGTCTGAAGTGTCGGAAAGGCCTTGCTCGGCTGCGATTTGGGCCAGCAGGGCACCATAGGAAGATGGCTTTCCTTGTCGGGCGGGTCGTCTGCCTACGCTTGGCTTTAGCAGGGCATTCGAGTTCACGATAGGGAGGTCCGCTATCGTCGTCGGATGTTCGGAGGGCGATGCGATGGAGTCGTTATCGCTTTGCGCAAAGAGACCTATGCCGAGTGCGTTAAAAACGGTCAGCAACTTGTCGAGCCGAATACCCGTGGCGTCGCCCAGCTCGAGCGATGCGAGCAGGCGCTCCGAAACACCGGCCTTTTTGGCGAGGGTGGCACGGGTGAGACCCTGAGCCTCGCGTGCCTGGCGCACGTAGATGCCAGCTTGGCGCGGTGTGGTGATGGGAAAGGTGTCCACGGCAATCTCCTAACGTGCAGACTTTTGCATATCAGTATGACATGCAAAAGTCTGCACGAAAAGGCCTCATGCAAAACTTTGCATGAGGCCTTGTACTGGCGTTGAGTTTTGAGCGATTGTGTTTGGCGTTACAGCGCCAAAATCCCCAGATGCTCAAGCAGAATCTTGAGTCCTATGAGGATGAGCACGACGCCGCCCACGATGGCGGCAGGCTTTTCGTAGCGCGCGCCAAAGGTGTGGCCGATTGCTACGCCGGCGACGGAGAAGATAAACGTTGTGACGCCGATAAGCGATACAGCGGGAACGATGTCAACCGAGAGCGCCGCAAACGAGATACCTACGGCTAGGGCGTCAATCGAGGTGGCAATGGCAAGAATCAGATATTCTGCCAGGTCAATCTTTTCGGCATCCTTGCCGTCGCCCCCATCCTCGTCTTCGGTAAAGGCATCCCACAGCATTTTGCTGCCGATAAAGGCCAAAAGGATAAAGGCGATCCAGTGGTCGATGGGGCCGATGATGCCCATAAATTGACTGCCAAGGGCCCACCCGATTACGGGCATGCCGGCCTGGAAACCGCCAAAGAACAGGCCGAGCACTACGGCGACCTTAAGGTTGATCCTTTTCATGCCAAGGCCCTTGCAGATGGATACGGCAAAGGCGTCCATCGAAAGGCCAACGGCGAGCAACACGAGCTCTGCGAGTCCCATAGTCTGGCTCCCTCTCTGCGGGCGAGCCCGATTACGCGACTACTCCCTCATTTATATGAGACCCGATGCTACCACATGAGCAGTCAAAGGAGCCCCGTCCCAAATGAGCTACCTAAGCTGTGTTCGCTCATTCTGTAAGCATCGGATTTCGCAAGCGCCGCAGGGACAAACCGTGAGAAACTAATTAGCGTTTATGGAGCGTATACGATGGGAGCGATGCCTTGGATAAGAACGAGCTGCAAAAGCGTATGGAACAGGCCATCCGCCTGACGGCACCTGGTCAGCCGATCCGCACCGCCCTCGACATGATCATCGCCGGTCACCTGGGCGCCCTTATCTGCGTCGGCGACACCGAAAACGTGCTCGCCGCCGGTAACGACGGCTTCCCGCTCAACATTTCGTTTACCTCGAACCGCCTGTTCGAGCTTTCCAAGATGGACGGCGCCATCGTTATCGATGGCGACCTCACCCAGATCCTGCGCGCCAACTTCCACCTCAATCCCGATCCCTCGCTCGCCACGAGTGAGACGGGCATGCGTCACCGTACTGCCGCTCGCATATCGGTGCTCACCGATGCCATCGTGATCTCGGTCTCGGCCCGTCGTGCCGTCGTCAACGTGTACGTTCACGGCAAGAGTTACGAGATCCAGCCCGTCACCACCATCATGAGCTCGGTCAACCAGCTCGTCGCCACGCTTCAGACCACCCGTCAGTCGCTCGACCGCTCCTTGCTGCGCCTGACGGCCCTTGAGCTCGACGACTACGTCACGCTCGCCGACATCACCGGCATCTTCTCGAGTTTCGAGATCATGCAACAGGCAAAGACCGAGCTTAAGGATTGCATCGTCAAGCTGGGCAACCAGGGCAAGCTCGTGCAGATGCAGCTCGAGCAGCTCGCGGGCTCCAGCATGGATACCGAATACGATCTGATGATCCGCGACTACGCAAGCGATTCCTCTGAGGCCAACGCCGAGAAGATCCGCGCCGAGCTGAGCCGCATGACGCCTAAGGACCTGTCCGACCCGCAGCACGTGGCGGCAGTTCTGGGCTATGACGACCTGGACGAGGACTCCGTCATGACTCCGCTGGGTCTGCGCACGCTTTCGCGCGTGTCCGTCGTGCGCGACGGCGTGGCCGAGAAGATCGTCGACGAGTACGGCTCGCTGCAGGAGCTCATGGACGACATCAGCGAGGATCCGGAGCGCCTGGGCGACTTTGGCGTCAACAACCCTGCCATTCTTGCGGACTCCCTGTACCGCATGAAGGGCACCAAACAGGGGAACGCATAATGGCGCCCGTATGCGCCGTGGTCGTTGCCGGCGGCAGTGGCCAGCGCTTTGGAAATCCCGGCGGCAAGCAGCTCGTTAACGTGGCGGGCCGTCCGCTCATGAGCTGGTCCATCCGCGCGTTCGATCGTAGCGACAAGGTCGGCCACATCGTGGTGGTGTGCCCTGCCGAGCACCGTGCCGAGATGCGCCGCCTGGCCATCGACCCCTTTGACTATGACACGCCCATCAGTTTTGCCGATGCCGGCGATACCCGCCAGGACTCCACCCGTGCCGGCGTGCATGCGGTACCGGCGGGTTTCGAATATGTCGCCATCCACGACGGCGCCCGTCCGCTCATCACGACCGAGGCCATCGATCATGCGATTGACGTGCTTGTGGGTGACCGCTCGCTCGACGGCGTCGTGTGCGGCCAGCCCGCGATCGACACGCTCAAGATCGTCGACGGCGATAATATCGTCGAGACGCCGCCGCGCGAGCTCTATTGGACCGCACAGACGCCGCAGATCTTTATCGTCGACGCCATGAAGCGCGCTCACGCCGCTGCTATCGCCGAGGACTTTATCGGTACCGACGATTCATCGCTGGTTGAGCGCATGGGCGGGCGCGTCCGCTGTGTCCAGAGCTCGCGCGATAACCTTAAGGTGACGGTGCCCGAGGACCTGCGTCCCGTAACCGCGATTCTGCTTGGCCGTATGGCCGAGGGAGAGGACCTTCCCCATGTTCAGTAACCTGCGCATTGGCCACGGCTACGACGTCCACCGTTTGGTGGAGGGGCGTCGATGTATCATCGGCGGGGTCGACATTCCCTACGAGCGCGGCCTGCTGGGTCACTCGGATGCCGATGTGCTCGCACACGCCTTGGCCGACGCCATTCTGGGCGCCTGCCGCGGGGGAGACATCGGCAAATTGTTCCCCGACACCGATCCCGCCTACGAGGGTGCCGATTCGATGGTGCTGCTCGCTCGCGTGATGGACTATGCGCGCGAGCTGGGCTTTGAGTTTGTCGATGCCGATTGCACCATTGCCTGTCAGCAACCCAAGATCACTCCGCACCGCGATGCCATGCGCGCCAACCTTGCCCATGCCCTGGGCGTTGACGTCGAAAACGTGGGCGTCGCCGCCACTACGACCGAAAAGCTCGGTTGGGAAGGCCAGGGCGAGGGAATCGGTGCCTGGGCCGTCTGCCTGCTACAGAAAACCGTTAAGGAGTAACGAATGCGTATCTACAACAGCGCTACCCATAAAAAGGAAGAGTTCCAGCCCATCGAGTCCGGCAAAGTCCGCATGTACGTGTGCGGCCCCACGGTCTACGACAACATCCACATCGGCAATGCCCGCACGTTCATCAGCTTTGACGTGATTCGTCGCTGGCTCATCGCGAGCGGCTACGAGGTCACGTTTGCCCAGAACCTCACTGATGTCGATGACAAGATCATCAAGCGCGCCAACGAGCAGGGCCGTACGGCTGCCGAGGTTGCGACGGAGTTCTCCGACAAGTTCATTGGCGTTATGCGCGCTGCCAACGTGCTCGATCCCGATGTACGCCCCCGCGCCACCAAGGAGATCGGCCCCATGATCGCCATGATCAAGACACTCATCGAGCAGGGCCACGCGTACGCAGCCGATAACGGCGATGTGTACTTTGCCGTGCGCAGCGATCCCAACTATGGTCAGGTCTCGGGCCGCAACATCGACGACCTTATGGTTGGTGCGCGCATCGAGGAGAACGAGGACAAGAACGACCCGCTCGACTTTGCCCTGTGGAAGGCCGCCAAGCCCGGCGAGCCCAGCTGGCCGAGCCCCTGGGGCGAGGGCCGTCCCGGTTGGCACACCGAGTGCGCCGCCATGGTGCATCGCTACCTGGGCACTCCGATCGACATCCACGGCGGCGGCTCCGACCTTGCCTTCCCGCATCACGAGAACGAGTGCGCCCAGGCCACCTGCGCCTGGCACCAGGGCTTCTCCAACACCTGGATGCACACGGGCATGTTGCTGGTCGACGGCGAGAAGATGTCCAAGTCGCTCGGTAACTTCTTTACGCTGGCCGAGGTGCTCGAGCAGCACTCTGCCGCGGCTCTGCGCCTGCTGATGCTGCAGACGAGCTATCGCTCACCGCTCGACTTCTCCTGGGAGCGCCTGGAGGGTGCCGAGAATTCGCTCACTCGTATTGTCGGTACGGTCGAGAACCTGCGTTGGGCTGCGAACCACGCGACGGCCGACGCCGATGAGGCTGTCGCCGAGGCGTTTGCCGCCAAGGCCGCCGAGACCCGTGCCGCCTTTAAGGAGTGCATGGACGACGACTTTAATACCGCCGGTGCCATGGGTGCCGTCTTTGGCTTTGTGACCGAGTGCAACCAGTACCTGGAGCAGGCGGGCGACGCTGCCGACAAGACCGCTGCCCTGGCCGCCGCCGATACGCTGGTCGAGCTGCTCGACACGTTTGGCGTTGAGCTCCCCGAGCCCAAGGTCGAGCTGCCGCTGGGTCTGCTAGGCGTTGCCGCCGGCTTGGTCGCCTACACGGGCGACGACGTGGACGAGGCTGCTGCCAAGATTCTCGAGGCCCGCGCCGAGGCCCGCGCCGCCAAGAACTGGGATCTGGCAGATGCCATCCGCGACCAGCTCAAGGACCTGGGCCTCACCATTGAGGATACTGCCGCGGGCACTCGTATTAAGACTCTCTAGTATTTGTCGACCGTTCGAGGTGCGGCAGATTGCCTTGAAAGAGGAGGGCATAGACCTGGTGGTCATGCCCGACGATTGAAAGGCAAGGTGCCGTGGCTCGGACGGTCGATTCTTGTTCGTTATCTATTTAAGGAGGTCGCTATATGGCCGACAATCGCAAGCGTGCGCCTCGTGGCGGCAAGCAGGCTGCTTCTGGCTCGCGTCCGATTCGCCGCAATGATCGCGCTGCCGCTCCCAAGGGCCAGCGCGATCGCACCCAGGCCGCACGTCCGCAGCGCGATCGCAACCGCGACGCTGTCCAGGCTCCCAAGGGCGAGTTTATCGAAGGTCGTCGTGCTGCCGCCGAGGCGCTGCGCACTGGTTTTCCCATCAAGTGCGCGCTCATCGCCGAGGGCGGGGAGCGCGATGCCGCCCTGTCGCGCCTGGTCGATGATCTCAATGCCGCGGGCGTCCGCATTAAGTACGTGCCGCGCGCGCAGCTCGATGCGCTGTCGAGCCATGGCGCTCACCAGGGCATCGCGCTCGAGGTGGGCAATTTCCCTTATGCCGATGTTGCCGATATCCTCGACCGCGCGGGTGACGGTCCGGCGCTCGTCATCGTGCTCGACCATGTGACTGACGACGGCAACTTTGGCGCCATCGTGCGCTCCGCCGAGGTCGTGGGCGCCGCGGGCGTCGTCATCGCCAACAAGCGTGCCGCCGGCGTGACCGTGGGCAGCTACAAGACCTCAGCCGGCGCCGTCATGCATCTGCCTATCGCGCAGGTTCCCAATATCGCCCGTGCACTCGATGACCTCAAAGCCGCTGGCTTTTGGGTGGGTGGTGCCTCCGAGCACGCCGAAGGCAGTTGCTGGGATGCTCCCTTCGAGGGTCGCGTGGCGCTCGTCATGGGGTCCGAGGGCGATGGCATTTCGCGCCTTGTGCTCGAGAAATGCGACTTTTTGACCAAGCTTCCCCAGCGTGGTATGACCGAGAGCCTCAATGTGGCCCAGGCGACCACCGCGCTGTGCTTTGAGTGGCTGCGCCGCAACGCCGGCGAGCTCATGGGGGAGGAGTAGCGCATGTCCAAAAAGAACCGTGCCAAGTCCAAAGCCAAGCGCTTTGGCGAAGGCTCGGCCAAGCCGATTGTCTCGGCCGCGACCTACGGCGTGGGCGGCAATGCGTTTGCACAGGCTATCGCCGATCCGGTCTCGACGGTGCACTCCAATAAGCCCGAGCTGCTGGTGGTCGACGGTTACAACGTGATCCACTGCACGCCGCGCTACGAAAAGCTCGTATACGACCATTCCGACGATCCGTATTCCAGCGACGTTCACGATATGGCGCGCACGGCGCTCATCAACGACGTCGCCGCCTTTGCCCAGGGCCGCTACGAGGCCGTAATCGTGTTCGACGGTGCGGGCAATATCTCCAGCGAGCGCCCCAACCTGCCGGCCCGCGGCGTGCGTATCGAGTTCTCGCCGACGGGCGTCTCTGCCGACACCGTGGTGCAGAAGCTCTGCATCGAGGCACGTGAGGAGGGCCGCGCGTGCTCCGTGGTATCGAGTGACGGCACAATTCAAGCCGTCGTCATGGGCAAGGGTGTCACGCGTATCTCGAGCCGCATGCTGGTGGACGAGATCAAACAGATCGATAACGACGTTCACGAGGCAGAGGAAGCTCCGCAGATCAAGATGACTCTGGGCAGTCGCCTGAGCCCCGATGCCCTGGCCAAGCTCAAGGCCCTGCGCGGGAGGTAGGTAAACCTTCTATGGGGAGCTGCTTTCTCGATTGACCAACCAACTGGTTTGTGATCAATGGGTTGCGGCTTGGCATCGCCAAAACGAATAGTTTTTGGTTCTGGCGAACAGATAAAACTATTCGTTCTGACGAATAGTTTTGAGATGTGGTCGGTCGAAGGGTCTGTTGCGCCCCGTCCGTAATTCCTTTATTCTTAACTGGCTTCGCGCGAAAGCGCCAAGTGTGCCAGTGTGGCGCAACGGTAGCGCAACTGATTTGTAATCAGTGGGTTGCAGGTTCGATTCCTGTCACTGGCTCCATGAGAGTTTCGGGCTCTGTCTCTATATGGGACAGAGCCCGTTTCTATTTAGGTGGTGTGCCATCGGGTTAGCGCCCATCCCGTTTTTGGTTTGTCTCGTCCTCCAATTTGTCTAAATCTGTAACACCAAGACCGATATTTGGCATCTAACTGTTACAGATTGAGATGAAACTTAGGGTGTTTTAGGAATATCTTGATCTGTAACATGTAGAAGCGGAATAGGCCTCTTGCTGTTACAGATCGAGACAAGGGCGGGCGCGGATCTGGATGTCCTGCTCGAGCGTGGATTTCTGGACACGCGAACGAAGAAAATCTCCCGACCGGAGAACGAGCGTGGATAATTAACTTGGATAGGGAGCTAAGGTAAACACCGATTGTCTATCGACGGCTTTAGAAACAACGACCCCGATTTCATTGTGGAATCGGGGTCGTTTGTGCCTCAGGAATCCGAATGGATTAATCGAGCTCCTAAGGAATTTCTTGGGTTCTTGCTAATGGTCTGCTGAGGATGTCCCCAATGCAAACAGCGGGCATCTACTCAATATAGCTGGGGTTCTTCTTGATGATCACGCGTGCAGCGATGAAGGAGACGACGATGGCGATGATGGCGACAACGCATGCCAGCACGAAGTTGCCCATGGACCCATCGGGAGCGATAAAGATGAGTGCCGAAAGAAGGCCGGGGCATGCTCCCGCAACATACTCTTTCAGAACAAAGATGCCTGCAGGGAGTCCAGCGCAGAGCGCGCCGATTGCCGTGCCGACAAGCAGGCGGGGACGCTCGATGAGGCAACCGTAGAACGCGGGCTCGGTTACGCCACAGAGTGCGGTGACGGCAACCGTGGTGACCATACCCCTCTTCTCTTTGTTTCCCTTCATGGCAGTTGCCAGGGCGAGGCTCGTGCCGCCAATGCAGAGGTTCGAGATGAATCCAAAGATAATGGGTGCCCAACCGAGCTGCGCCAGGCTCGTAACTTCGATTGCGATGTAAGCCTTATCGAGACCGAGCATGACGAAATAGGGGTTAAGGGCTGCCAGGATCGGAGTAGCGATAAATGCCACGTTGTCCATAAGCCACGTGACGGCATCGCTCAGCGCGTAGCCCATCATGCTGCCGGCGGGGCCAAGGATAATCAGCTCGACGGGCACGACGATGATCATGGTGAGCAGCGGCTTCAAGAACAGTTTGGTAACGTCGGGAATGATCTTCTGAAGGCCGCGGTCGACAAAGTACATGAATACAACGCCCAGTACGATGGGCACTACCGTACTCGAATAGTCGTTCGTCGGGATGGGAATACCAAGAAAGTCGAGACCCTCGGCACCGCTAATGGACGAGCTGATCATGAACGCGCCCAGCAATGCGCCCATGATGGGCTGCATCTTCATGACGGCTGCGAGCTGATAACCAAGATAAACGGGTAAGAAGCTAAACGAAGCGCTAAAGATCGCCAACAGGACCTGGGCGGTTCCGCTATCGGTGCTCAATCCGCAATAATTGACCAGGAGATTCTTGATCGAAAGAATGAGTCCGCCAACGATGAGCGCCGGGACGATGGGCATGAATACCTGTGCAGAGACGTTCCCGAATTTCTCAATCAAGCCCATGGCGGTGTTACCGCTTTTAATGCCTTCTGCAAGGTCTTTGGCGGTTTGGGCATCGTCGGCAACCGTGCCACCGCCGACTTCGATTCCCGCGAAGTCGAGGAAGTCGTTGTAAGCCTCGGTGACGTTGGGGCCGATGATCACCTGAAGCTGGCCACCGCTGACTACTGCCCCGAGCGCCTGATCGGCCGATTTGGCGAGCTGGAGATCGATGATCGAGGTGTCTCGTGCGTCGATGCGAAGGCGCATCGCACAATGAGTTACCGATGTAATGTTCTCTTTGCCGCCAACAGCCTTTAGGACTGTTTCGGACATTGCCTGATACTTCATCTCTTTCTCCTAACCTTCCTGCTCCTGATACTTCGAGATAAGGTCTCGGTACCAATACCAGCTCTTTTTGGGGGTGCGCTTCAGATTGTTCTCGAAGTCGATATGGACAAGTCCGTATCGTTTTTCGTAGCCGTTGATCCAGCTATACAGATCCATCGTCGACCAGAGGTAGTAGCCCTCAACGCGCGCGCCGTCGCGCTTAGCCCTCATCATGTGCTCGATGAACTGGCCCAGAAGCTCGATGCGGTCATCATCGTGGATCATTCCGTCTGCGTCTGGTTGCTCATAGGCGCCATGTCCGTTTTCCGTAATAAAGATGCGGGGCGCGTCATAGCGCTCGTGGACATCCATGATGGTTGAATACATGCAACCTGGGAGTATTTCGCGGCCCCATTTATTGCGGGGAACATTGCTGTCGCGGGCGCTTTCAAACAAGGGCGCAATGCATTTTCCTTCGACCTTTTTGCTCGAACCGCCCTTATTGTTCGCCGAAACGGCAAGCTCTCCACCGTGCCAGTCGGTTACATACTCTCGGCAATACACGTTGAGTCCAATAAAATCGACTTTACCGTCTCTGAATTCTTCTACGTCATTTGGGGATCGATAGAGCGAGACGCCAAGTTTTTCAAGGATTTCGTCCATTTCTGGCGGCAGTTGACCCTGAAGCGCTGGTGCCAGAATCATGCGATTGGCAAAAAAGTCTGCGTATCGAAATACGTCATCAGGGTGCTCGGTTGCCGGGTCGAGTTCGACAACGCCGCCATCGTGGACGGCGCCGATGATGCCGTCGTAGCCCATTTGACGATATGTTCGGACTGCGAGTGCGCTTGCGCGCATCAGGTTGTACTGAAACTGCATGTACGACTGAACGTCGAGCGATCGATTGGGGGGATAGTTGCCCAACATGTTTACGCAGTAGCTGTAGAAATGCGGCTCGTTAACGGTGGCCCAGATTTTGACGCGGTCTCCAAAGCGCTCAAAGCAAATCTTAGCGTATTTGCAGAACCACTCTGCCATGTCGTTGTTCAGCCATCCGCCTTTGCAAGCAAGCGTGAATGGTAGATCGTAATGGAACAGCGTAACGTTGGGCTCTATGCCATTTTCGAGGCAACAATCAATGACCCGATTATAAAAATCGATACCCTCTTCATTCACTTCGCCGATACCCGTGGGGATGATTCGACTCCATGAAAGAGAGAAGCGATAGGTGTTTTGTCCGCCTTCTTTCATCATACGGATATCTTCTTCATAGCGATGGTAGAAGTCGCAAGATACATCACCGTCAACATGGTTGATGTTCTTATTGCTTGTGTGGCTAAAGAAATCCCACTCGCCAAGGCCTTTGCCGTCTTCGTTCCAGGCACCCTCGCACTGATAAGACGCCGTGGCGGAACCCCAGAGAAACGGCATGTTGTTCACGTTGCCCATGAATCCCCTTTCCATCATTCAACACGGTGGATACGTGTGGCGGAATTACGATTAAGATGACGTCAACTGATTTGAATCATAGGAGAACGACCAAAGCTGTTTGATTCAATAAATGAACCATGATTTCGAGGAGAGCGGAAAGAGGGATCGCATGAATATCAATGACTTCGATGTGCTCAATCGCATTAGCTCCATCATCAACAGCGAGTTTGGGTCAAACGATGCCGCCATCGCTCGATATCTCATCGCTCACATTAGGCGTTCGAGCGAAATCAATGTTGCCGCAATAACCCGCGATGCATTCGTGACCCGTTCCGCTGTTCGTCGTTTCTGCAATCGATTGGGCTACCAGTCTCTTAGCGATTTGAAAGAATCATTTACTCAATCAGTCTTTCCAAGCGACTTAAGCCATCGAGAGGAGGAATTTGGCTACGAGGAGTACAGGGCAGAGCTCGACGTTCGCATGATCGAGATGTTCGCTGAGGTTGAAAGCGGCGTGTCCGATATCGCTATTAAGCACCTTGCCGACGAAATTGATGGCCATAAAAACGTTGAAATCTGGTGCACCAATAATGTGAGCGCCAATCTCGTACGATTTCAGCAGGAAATGTTTTATGCGGGCAAGATAGTTCGCATAGTTGCTGGGGCTAACGTCGCGGAATTGAAAAACATGGGAGACGCTTCGCAGTCATTGATAATTCTCGTATCGGTCTCCGGGCTATTTGCGTCACAGGCGCGTGAGTATCTTGATTGCCGTTCGGGCAGGAAGATTCTAATTACTGCGTTTAGCAACGATGACAAATCGAGGTCTTTTGACCGTGTATATCGTCTTGGTAATGCGGGAAACGGAATTGACCGACTCGGCGTTTATTCGAAATATGCCATGACTTATTTCTTCGACTTGCTATCGTCGTGTTACTTGAGTCGCTACCCCTGCACCAAGGGGGAGCCGCTCTATGGGTCTACTTTGGCCTGGCCCGAGTAGTTGCGGTTCTATAGTTCTCCCGCCTGGAGAATGAGCGTGGATAATCTGCCACTTTGGCCTCAGAAACACGCCAAAAGTGGGAGATTATCCACGCTCGATCGTGCCGGGGAAGCCCGATCGCGACTTATGTAATAGCGCAAGAGGGTCGTTATTGAAGGTCGATGCTGTAGACGTACTCCACCGTGCCAAAGTGTTCCCTTGGGAAATGTCACCAGCGTAGCGAAATTCGCCGTCCTTCATATCTAAACTCAACAAAATCGCAGGTAAAAGGTACATAGATACGCCCGGCACCGTGTATCTAGAGGTTTTCGTTGACAGCCCCCAAGGTTGCATCGTATTATCTTTTTTGTTCGCGGGGGCGGCGGTCCAAAAGACCAAAGAACCAGCGGATACTTGAACGATTGGGAGTTTGCCCGAGTGGTTAATGGGGACGGGCTGTAAACCCGTTGGCTCTGCCTACATAGGTTCGAATCCTATAGCTCCCACCCGTCAAGTGCCTGTATAGCTCAGTCGGTAGAGCACTTCGTTGGTAACGAAGAGGTCACCAGTTCAAGTCTGGTTGCAGGCTCCATCCGGCGGTGTAGCTCAGTTGGTTAGAGCACACGGTTCATACCCGTGGCGTCACTGGTTCGAATCCAGTCACCGCTACCATAGGTAACACGGTGGCTTCTCAATAATATGTTGAGAGGCCACTATGGTATAAAGGCAAAGTCCCGTCCGGGGACGACCTGTTAAGAGGAGGGCTTTATGGCCAAAGAGAAGTTTGAGCGCACTAAGCCGCATGTTAACATCGGCACCATTGGTCACGTCGACCACGGCAAGACCACGCTGACCGCCGCCATCACCAAGGTTCTCTCTGAGACCGAGGGCTGCAAGGCTGACTTCACTGCGTTCGAGAACATCGACAAGGCTCCCGAGGAGCGCGAGCGCGGCATCACGATCTCCGTCTCCCACGTCGAGTACGAGACTGCTGCCCGTCACTACGCTCACGTTGACTGCCCGGGCCACGCTGACTACGTCAAGAACATGATCTCCGGTGCTGCTCAGATGGACGGCGCTATCCTGGTCATCGCCGCTACCGACGGCCCCATGGCTCAGACCCGCGAGCACATCCTGCTCGCCCGTCAGGTCGGCGTTCCCTACATCGTCGTCTTCCTGAACAAGTGCGACATGGTCGACGATGACGAGCTCATCGATCTCGTCGAGATGGAGACCCGTGAGCTCCTCTCCGAGTACGATTTCCCCGGCGACGACATCCCCGTCATCCGTGGTTCCGCTCTGGGCGCTCTCGAGGGCGACGCCAAGTGGATGGACGCTATCCGCGAGCTCATGAAGGCTGTCGACGAGTACATCCCGACGCCTGCTCGTAACAACGACCTCCCGTTCCTGATGGCCGTTGAGGACGTTATGACCATCTCCGGCCGTGGTACCGTTGCTACCGGCCGTGTCGAGCGCGGTGAGCTCAAGCTCAACGAGCCCGTCGAGATCGTCGGCATCAAGGATACCCAGAACACCGTCGTTACCGGTATCGAGATGTTCCGTAAGTCCATGGACTTCTGCGAGGCTGGCGACAACGTCGGTCTGCTGCTCCGCGGCATCAAGCGCGAGGACATCGAGCGCGGCCAGGTTCTCTGCAAGCCCGGTTCGGTTACCCCGCACACCAAGTTCACCGGCGAGATCTACGTTCTGACCAAGGAGGAGGGCGGCCGTCACACCCCGTTCTTCGATGGTTATCGTCCTCAGTTCTACTTCCGTACCACCGACGTTACCGGTACGGTCAAGCTCCCCGAGGGCACCGAGATGGCTATGCCTGGTGACCACATCACCATCGAGGGCGACCTCATTCACCCGATCGCCATGGAGGAGGGCCTGCGCTTCGCTATCCGCGAGGGTGGCCACACCGTCGGTTCGGGCATCGTCTCCACGATCATTGAGTAAATTAGCTCTCTGATATAGCTGACTTAGAGAACCCGGCACTTATATGGGTGCCGGGTTCTTTTCTGCAATGGATATTGAGCCGTTGCTGGTGTCGAGAGGATCGATAATGGTCTTGGGCGCACCGTCGATTAGCTCTCGATGGCTTCATTGATGTGTTCCAAATATGAATGGATCCACCGAGAACCAATTGACTCGAGGTTTTCGTTGACAGCACTTACGTAGAGCTGATAAAGTACAAACTCGTGCCCGTACGGGGCGGAAATGAAAGGTTCAGGATTAATGCGTACTCTAGTTACTCTTGCGTGCACTGAGTGCAAGCGCCGCAACTATACGACCACCAAGAACAAGTCGAACATGCCTGATCGTATGGAGATCAAGAAGTATTGCCCCTGGTGCCGTCACCACACGCTGCACAAAGAGACTCGTTAGTCTCTAGTCACATACGCCAGTAGTTCAATTGGTAGAGCATCGGTCTCCAAAACCGAGTGTTGAGGGTTCGAGTCCTTCCTGGCGTGCCAGTCATTATTCCGTAAGCTCCCATTTGGGGGCTTACGGTTTACTCATGTATAAGCGCATTGCGCGGAGGTAACCCAAATGGCCAACAAGAAGAACAAGAAGAAGGCTCAGCAGCCGGCACGTGCCAACACTGCTGCCGCCAACTCCAAGGTTGAGGCCAAGAAGGCCGTTGCCAAGAAGAACGAGAAGGCTGCGAAGTCCAAGAAGAATGTGAAGCCTGGTTTCTTCGCCCGCACCAAGAAGTATTTCGCTTCGGTCAAGTCCGAGATGAAGCGTGTCACGTGGCCCGATAAGAAGGAGCTCGTGAACTACTCGGTCGTCGTTTGCGCTTCTCTGGTCGTCGTCGGCGTCGTCATCGCTCTGCTCGATGCTGGCTTTGGCGAGGCTCTTGCTCTGTTCTCTGGATTGAGGGGCTAAACCATGTCTAAGCGTTGGTACGTCGTTCACACTTACTCTGGATACGAGAACCGCGTTAAGTCCGATCTCGAGCATCGCATCGAGACTATGGGCATGCAGGACCGTATCTTTGATATCGAGATTCCTATGGAGCGCGTCACCGAGATTAAAGAGGGTGGCAAGCGTGAGACCAAGGATGCCAAGATTTTCCCGGGTTATGTCCTGGTCCGCATGGAGATGGATGACGATGCTTGGACGTGCGTTCGTAACACGCCTGGCGTCACCGGTTTCCTAGGCGGCAACGGCAAACCCGCTCCGCTTTCCCGCGACGAGTACAACAAGATGACTCGTCGTCCCGGTAAGGGCGATTCGCCCAAGCGTACCTCGGTTGATATTCAGGTCGGCACGTCCGTCCGTGTCACCGATGGCCCGCTTACCGACTTTGATGGCAAGGTCTCCGAGGTTAACACCGAGGCTGGCAAGCTCAAGGTCACACTGATGATCTTTGGCCGCGAGACGCCGGTCGAGCTCGACTTTAACCAGGTCGCTGTCATCGCTTAAGTTTTCGTCCGTTCGCGCGAGCGTGCTTCTTCTGTGACTGCTCATCTCAGGAGTGCTTCTAACACGTGCGTGCTTACGATATAGCAAATACTTCACACTCGTGATTCGAAAGGAATGACCATGGCTGAGAAGAAGGTTGTCAACGTTATTAAGCTCCAGATTCCTGCTGGTGCCGCTAACCCTGCTCCTCCCGTCGGCCCCGCCCTGGGCGCTGCTGGCGTGAACATTATGCAGTTCTGCCAGGCTTTTAATGCCGAGACGCAGGACAAGAAGGGCGATATCATCCCCGTTGAGATCTCTGTCTACGAGGATAAGTCCTTCTCCTTCATCACCAAGACCCCGCCGGCGGCTCACCTCATCAAGAAGGAGCTGAACCTCAAGTCTGGTTCCGCTAAGCCCCAGGCCGACAAGGTTGGTCAGCTCTCCCAGGAGCAGCTCACCAAGATCGCCGAGATCAAGATGCCGGACCTCAATGCCAACGACATTGACGCCGCCAAGAAGATCATCGCCGGTACCGCCCGTTCCATGGGCGTCACCATCGCTGAGTAGCGTTTTTCTAGGTAATGACGGTCGCTCCGACCGGGGCGACCGTTAAATGTGTGCAATAGGGCACACGATACGATGTGGGAGGGCTCATGCCCGTTTAACCACAGGAGGTAATGCACATGGCTAAGCATGGTAAGAGCTATAACGCCGCTGCCGAGAAGATCGATCGCGCCACGCTCTACACCCCCCTTCAGGCTGCCAAGCTCATTAAGGAGCTCGACACCGCCAAGTTCGACGAGACCGTCGAGGCCCACTTCCGTCTGGGCATCGATACTCGTAAGGCTGACCAGAACATCCGTGGTTCCATCTCCCTGCCCCACGGCACCGGCAAGACCGTTCGTGTTGCCGTCTTCGCCGAGGGCGAGAAGGCCCGCGAGGCTGAGGCTGCCGGCGCCGACATCATCGGTTCCGACGAGCTTGTCGCCCAGATTCAGAAGGGCGAGATCAACTTCGACGCCGCTATCGCTACGCCGAACATGATGGCCAAGGTTGGCCGCATCGGTAAGATCCTTGGTCCCCGTGGCCTCATGCCGAACCCCAAGCTCGGCACCGTGACCATGGACGTCGCCAAGATGGTCTCCGAGCTCAAGGCTGGCCGCGTTGAGTACCGCGCCGACCGCTACGGCATCTGCCACGTGCCCCTGGGCAAGAAGTCCTTCACCGAGCAGCAGCTCGTCGAGAACTACGCTGCCCTGTACACCGAGATCCTGCGCGTCAAGCCCTCTTCTGCTAAGGGCAAGTACGTCAAGTCCATCTCCGTGTCTTCCACCATGGGCCCTGGCGTCAAGGTCGATCCCGCTATCCAGCGCGACTTCCTGGCTGAGTAACTAACAGTTACTGCCTGAGCAAAGCAAGCATTGCTAAAGAGACCCGGTTCTGCCTCGTGCAGGACCGGGTTTTTGCCATCTCGGGCCAAAACCACCGCAAAGGTGCCTGTCCCCTTTGTGGTGGTTACCAGGGGGTTCTGGCGGTTGAGGACTCGATGGCCTCGTGGCGCTTGAGCTCGCGGCGCATGGTTTGCGAGTTGAGCCAGGCTGCCTGCCAGCCACGGATGGGGTAGCGCGCTTCGTCCAGCTCAAACTGCGTATAGCCGCAGGCATTGATGATCGTTGCCCCGCTTGCATGCCGACGCTCACGCTGAAAGTTCTGGCCATAGCATTGGTGCACATGCCCGTGCACCATATAGTCGGGATTCCAAGACTCGAGCGCTGTGTTAAAGCATTCGAATCCTCGATGCGGTAGATCATCCAGATCGCCCATGCCGGCAGCGGGCGCATGGGTGAGCAAGATATCGCAGCCGCCGATCATCCTCACTTTGTGTGATAGCTTGCGCACACGCTTGGCCATCTCGCGCTCGGTGTACATGTTGGCACCGTCTCGATAGCGCATGGAGCCGCCAAGACCCGCAATGCGGACGCCGCGATACACGTACACGGTGTCTTCGACACAGATGCAGCCACCCGGTGCATGACGTGCGTAGCGGTCATCGTGGTTGCCGCGCACGTAGATGAGCGGTTTGTTGATGACTGTGACCAAAAACTCAAGATAGTCCGGGTCCAGATCTCCTGCGGATAAAATCAAATCGATACCCTCAAAGCGCTCCTTGCGAAAGCACTCCCATAGGCATCGTTCTTCGGTATCGGCTATGGCAAGGATTTTCATAGGGCGCGGACCTTCGGCTCATCGTCGAGTTGCGGAATAGTGCCCACTACGTTGTCGGCCAGCCAGTCCATCTCGACAATCTGCGTGCTCGGCAGTGGGGGAAAGCCTTCGATCTGCACCACGCCGTTCTGACTGTGGAGCTCACCGCCAAACGGATTGATGGAGCCCTCGACGATGCCATTGCGGAGGAGCTGAACAAGCTTGCGCGTCTGATAGGGCAGGCCCGGCGCGTAGCGAATGTCGATAACGCCTGAGCTCATGCCGTACCAGTAGTTGACGGCGCGAACCTGGCTGTCGTCACTGGTCTCATCCCAGGTGCCATGCAGTAGGCTTCGCACGATAAGCTCGTAGTATCGGCCCCAGTTCCATACCGGCATGGCGATGCCGACGACCTTGCCATCGACCAGGCGGTGAAGTCCGTAGGCCGTAGGGTCTTCGAGCGACTTTGACATGTCGGCGCCGGTCATGACGCTCACACCTTCGCGGCACATGGCCTCGGCAAGACCGCCGGCGGGCACATCGCCCCAGGTGAGGAATACCTGCGCGCGGGGGTCGAGCAGCGAGGCGCCGATGGCAAAGGCGTTGATCTCGCTAAGTGCGCCCGACGCAAAGACCGACGCGTGGTAGCCAATGCGATGGTTGTCCGCCATGCTGGCCGCAAGGGCACCAAGTAGGAATTTGGCCTCGTACATCTTGCCAAAATACGAGCGTACGCTTTGGTGGGGAAGGCCGATGGAGCAGTTGAGGAACCGAACCTGGGGATACTCAACGGCAGCCCTGAGCGTATATTCCATCAGGCGGTGCGAGGTCGAGAAGATGACGTTGTCTCCATGTTTGACAGCCGTTTCCACAGCGGCGTAGAACACGTCCGGATCGTGGCAGTCCTCGAACACCTCGGTGCGCACGATGCCGCCAAAGTGCTCGTCAAGATATTGGCGTCCTTGATCGTGCAGGCTGTCCCAGCTCGACGTCGCACAGGGGAATTCGTGGATAAAGGCGATGCGCAGGGGGTTGGCCGCCGAGTAGACGGTCTTGCCCATAAAGAAGTTGAGCACGCCGGAGGTGGACTTGGCGGGCGCCTCTTCTTCATCGACGCTCGGTGCTTCGACAAGATCGACCTTGTCCTCGTCATTTTTGCCGGCAATGACCAGCTCGCGCCAAATCTTGCACAGGCGGTTTACGACGATATCCGTCGGCGTATCCAGCAGGCGGTCCTGGTTGTACACATTGAGGTAGACGAGCATGGCGTCGGCGGGCGTAATGTCCAGGTGATCGCCGCCCGCGCGAAGGTAGGCGCGCTTAAAGAGTAGGAAGGTGTGGCGCAGGTAGTCGACCTTTTTCTGTGGCCACTTTTCGACAAGGTCCTGGCCGAGCATCTTGGCGAGCGTTTCGTAGCTTCCCTCGCGCGAGAACTCGATCTCGTATAGGGGGCAGACGCGCCAAAACGCGCAGAACTCACCGTACAGGCGGCTTTCGACGGAATCCCATTTTCCGGGGTAGCGGCGGGTGACCTTGGCCGAAACCGTCGGGGCGTCCAGGAATTTGAGGACGCTGACGCGCTTGTTGCCCTCTTGGACGTAGAACCGATGCATGAACTCGGTGACGATGATGGGGTCTCGATAGCCCTCGGTCACCTGGATGTCGTAGAGGTTGGACCACTTGCGGGCGAACTCGGTGTTAAACGGCAGCAGGGGCATAAAGTTGCACGAAAAGGCAGACTGACGGCCCTTGGTAACCGTGCCGACGACCATTTCGAGCGGAATGTCCCTTAGGCCGACGCTCTCTCGCTGACCTAAGGGGAGCTGGGCAACGAGGCTATCGAGGTCCGTAAGGTACGGGTGCTCGCTTTGGCTGATGGCGCGACGACGTCCCTGCTCGCCGCGCTTGCGTGCTTGACGATAGGCCTCTTCCATGGTTTTGCTCCCTTAGTCGTTTAAACAACTATAGAAACCATGGTACCATTGTCTCGGTCGCACGAAAAGGGGCAGCTCGTAAAGGGCGGCTGGGCCATTGAGAAATAAACCGCCCATTTGCCCAGATAAAACCTGCCAAAATAAACCTGTCCCTATTTGGCAGGTTGGGCAATGATGGGGGCGATGGCGCGGATGCAGGCGTCGGCAGCAGTGAAAGTGGTACTGTCGTCGCTGACGATAAAGATGATCTTGCCCTTGATGCCAAAGTCGCCAATCTCGCTAAAGAGCACATACGGCTCCTTGTCAAAATCTGAGATGGGCGAGATGGCCGTTTTGGTGGCGCTGACGAGCTCGTTTGCTAGCGCATCGAGCGACACCCATTTGGAGGGGTCTTTCACCGCGACGGGCACGGCAACGCGCCCAACGGGCATGAGGTGCACGAGCGTGTTCTTGGAGATGTTGGAGTTGGGGACGATGATGGTCTGCCCGCAGGCGTCCTCGATGGTCGTATGGCGCCAGGTGATGTCTTGGACCACGCCCGACACGCCGCCGACCTCGATATTGTCGCCGGGCTTGATGATGCCCATAAAGGTCACCTGCATGCCACCGATAAGGTTTGAAAGCGTGTCCTGAAAGCCGAGCGAGATGGCGATGCCGCCGACGCCAAGAGCGGCGACGAGGGCGTTTGCGTTAATGCCAAAGCAGTTGTCGAGGATAAAGCTGCCGCCGATCATCCAGATGACGGCGCGCGCGATGTTGATGAAGATGCTCGATGAAGGGAGTGGGTTATCGTCGCGGTTAAGCAGGTGGTGCAGGGTCTTGGATGCGACCTTGGCGGCCACGGCGGTGCCGATGGTCAAAATACCTGCCCAGATGATGTTGTGGACCCATCGTTGTGCAAAGAAATGAAGAATTGGCTCAAACAATTCCATGTAGGGAAACCTCCTCATGATCGTCTAACCATGATACCCACTAAGAAGCCCATCCGATCACATTCGGACGGGCCGGTAACTTGAGAAGGGGTGGTCGCAGCGGCGTAGGCTGGGGCGCCGGCGAGCACGCCGGCAAGGAGTGCGGCGGTCAAGGCAAGACGGGGAAGAGATCTTCTCATGGCAGTTTTCTTAGTTCTTAACCAGTGGTCCCTGCTGACGCTGGATTATCGACATAATATGCGAAAACCGCCGCAAAGGTGTCTGACCCTTTGCGGCGGTTTTGACGTTTGCCCAGATAAAACCTGCCAAAATAAACCTGTCCCTTTTTGGTAGGTTTAGCTTAGCAGCATGCGGTCGTTGGCAAGCTCTCCGCCCGAGACCTCCTCAAACTTCTGCAGCAGGTCGGCCACGGTGAGCGACTTCTTCTCGTTGCCCGCCACGTCGTAGATCACGTGGCCCTCGTGCATCATGATCAGGCGGTTGCCCAGACGGATGGCGTCGTTCATGTTGTGCGTGACCATGAGCGTGGTCAGGTGGTTCTCGTCGACGATCTCCTCGGTCAGGTTGAGCACCTTTGATGCCGTCTTGGGGTCGAGGGCCGCCGTGTGCTCGTCGAGCAGCAGCAGGCGCGGCTTGGTGAGCGTGGCCATCAGCAGGGTGAGTGCCTGGCGCTGGCCGCCCGAGAGCAGGCCAACCTTAGCGTTGAGGCGCGTGTCCAGACCGAGGTCCAAGCGCTTGAGCAGCTCAACGTACTCGTCCTTCTCGACTTTGGTGACGCCCCACGAAAGACCGCGATGCTGACCGCGACGCTTGGCGAGGGCCAGGTTCTCGGCGATCTGCATGTCGGCTGCGGTGCCGCGCATGGGGTCCTGGAACACGCGACCCAGGTACTTGGCGCGCTGCGACTCGCTCAGACGCGAGATGTCGGTGCCGTCGAGCTCGATGACACCCGAATCGAGCGGATACACGCCGGCGATCATATTGAGCAGCGTGGACTTGCCGGCGCCGTTGCCGCCGATCACGGTCACAAAGTCGCCGTCGTTAAGGGTGAGGTCGACGCCGGTGAGTGCGCGCTTCTCGGTGACGGTGCCCTTATTAAAGGTTTTCTTGACGTGCGAGAGCTTAAGCATCTGCCTCATCTCCCCTCGTGTAGGAGCTGCGGAGCTTGTAGCGCTCCCAAACCACAGGTACGCACAGGGCCACGGCAACGATCACGGCAGAAAGCAGCTTCATGTCGTTGGCGTCCATGCCCAGCTGCAGCACGATGGCGCGGATGAGGAAGTAGACCACGGAGCCAAAGACGGCGGAAGCAAGACGGACGCTAAACTGCGTCAGACCGCCGGGCAGCAGGCGACCGAGCACCTCGCCGATGACGATGGCGGCGAGGCCGATCACGATGGCGCCGGTGCCCATGCCAATGTCGGCATACTTTTGGCTCTGGCAGATAAGCGCACCCGAAAGGCCGATGAGGGCGTTGGAGAGCACGAGGGCGATCATCTTGGTGGTGTTGGTGTTAACGCCAAGGGCGCGGATCATGTACTCGTTGTTGCCGGTGGCACGCAGCGCCGAGCCGATCTCGGTACCAAAGAACCAGTACAGGATGGCGACGATGGCCACGGCCAACACGATGCCCAGGATGATGGCAACGGTGGACTGCGGCAGACCGGTCATATTGCTGACGGCCGAGAACACGGTGCCCTTGGCAAGGATGGGCGTGTTGGACTTGCCCATGATGCGCAGGTTGATGGACCACAGGCTGATCTGCGTAAGGATTCCGGCGAGAATCGCGGGAATCTCAAAGACGGTGGTCAGAATGCCCGTGACGGCGCCGGCGATGGCACCGGCGCACATGCCGGCCAGCACGGCGAGCAGTGGGTCGACATTATTGTTGACGATGAGTACGGCGCAAACACAGCCGCCGAGGGCAAAGCTGCCGTCGCAGGTCATATCGGGGATGTCGAGCAGGCGGAACGTGATAAACACGCCGAGCACCATGATGCCCCAGAGGACACCCTGCGAAACGGCGCCCTGCAATGCAATGAGCATGCTTCATACCTCCTAGGATAGGGTGGACACGTGATTTTCCATAATAGCGGTAACGCTGCATAATAGAGTTGCGGACAGACGTTTTGTTTTACCTGAAACAAGCAGGGCGGACGCCGGTCTACGACGTCCGCCCCTATGGCTCAGATATTGAATAACGCGGCTAAAGCGCGAGCACGGGCTCTAGATGCATTGCCACGCATGACGCTACGCGTCCAGAGCGGAGAGGTCGATGCCCAGGGCCTCGGCCATCTCGTCGTTCTTGACGACGACCAGGTCCTTGCTCGAGAGGTGTTTGATAGGCATGTCCTCGGGCTTGGCCTCGCCCTTTAAGATCTTGACGGCCATCTCGCCCGCGGCGTAGCCCAGGTCCTCGTAGTTGATGGAGAGGGTGAACAGACCGCCGGCCTTGCACATGCCCTCCTCGCCAGTCACGAAGGGGAGCTTGTTCTCCTTGCAGATCTGGCCAATCTGCGAGGCACCCGCGGCGATGGTGTTGTCGGTGGGGGAGTACAGCGCGTCGACCTTGCCCACGGCAGACTCGACGACGGACTGAATCTCGTTGGAGCTCGAGACGGTGAAGTCAGTGTACTTGAGGCCCAGCTTGTCGAGCTCTTTCTTGGCGGCCTTGATCTGGACATCGGAGTTGGACTCGGCGGTGCAGTAGAGCAGGCCGACCTTCTTAACGTCGGGCAGGACCTTCTGCATCATCTCGAGCTGCTCGGCGACCGGGGTGAGGTCGGAAGCGCCCGTGACGTTGGTGCCAGGCTTATCGTTATCCTGGACCAGGCCGGAAGCGGCGTAGTCGGTGATGGCGCAGCCAACGATGGGGATATCAGCGGTGGCGCCGGCGGCAGCCTGCGCGGCGGGCGTAGCGATGGCATAGATCAGGTCGACGCCGTCGCCTACGAACTTGTCGGCAATGGACTTACACGTGGACTGGTCGTTCTGGGCGTTCTTCTGGTCGATCTTGACCTTGAGACCGCTCTTCTTGATGGCCTTGACGAAGCCGTCGTTGGCGGCATCGAGCGCGGAGTGCTCGGTGAGCTGCAGAACGCCGATGGTGTAGTCGGAACCGGCGGCAGCGGAGCCGGAACCAGAGTTGCCGCCGCATCCGGCGAGCGGAGCGAGCGCGAGCAGGCCAGCGGAGACAAGAAGGCTCCTGCGGCTGATGGTGATGTTCTTCATATCATTACCCCCAGTATAAAAATGGCTGGAAATACTGCACTGGGAAAAAGTGCAAGTGGGACTATAGTAACGCCGATGTCCATTTTTACAACATCCTGGCGTGTTTTTAATACTGAACCGGATGGGCGGTGCTGAGGAACGACGGACGGTAACGGGGCTTACGCTGCGGGCACGGGGCTGTCTTCATCGTCTAGCGCGGCAAAGAGTTTCTTGCCATCGAGCAAACGCGTGCTGACGTTTCTCATGCGGCTGACCTCAACGGTGCGCAGGGTGTCGTCGACGCCTCGGGTGTCGTAGACCGTTCCCAGCAGATACGAGACGCCGTCGCGCTGCCTGATGGCAAAGGGCCGGACCGTCATCCGCACCACCTCGGTTTCGCCTCGGGCCAGGATGTTTGAGATATCAAAGCTGACAGTTGTCCCATGGTCGATGGCCTGTTCGACGAGCTCGCACGTGTCGATACGCTTGACGTGCGGACGCGTTTTCTTGACGGGCGCGTCGTTGGCGGCCGGTGCCGGTTCGGGCATATCGAGATAGCCGCGAACATCGGCGCTCGCCATGGCGACCAGGTGCTGCGCCATGCTCTTTCGAATGGCTATGGGCGTCGACCGGTTGCGCATGACCATGCCGTGGAGCCGTATGATCTCCTCGTCAGCAAGCGGGCGGGTGAGGAGCCGATAGCCCACGCCGCGTTTATAGTCGATTTCGTATCCGGCGTGACGAAGTGCGGATATCGAGGTATAGATGCTGCGGCGTGCCGCCGAGATGGGCATGCGGGCGGGGTCGTCGGGATGGGCAAGGAGCTCGACCAGCTCGTCGGAAAGCAGCGCCTTGTCCTCGCCGGTGTTCTCGCTCAAGAGCTGCAGGATGCGTACGGCGCGATAGGCTGCCATCGAGGCGGAGCCCCTGGTCGTGGTCTCGTAGTTTTCAACAACGGCTTCGGTCATAGTGCCCACGTCCTTTCCGTTTTGGGTGGCGACGGTATGGAGCCTAGGACGCGGGACTTTCCCAGGGGCGCACGGCGCTCTGGGCGGTCGGTGGCCGTCGGCAAACGGCGGATCGAGTTTTCAACAGCCCTGCTCGACTGACCAAAACCTTGCCAAAAGCTTGACGGACACTGTTGATATAAGCGCCTCTCGGCTTGCCGAGAGGCGCTTATATCATGCGATATGATGCGTTTTGTGGCGTTACGGCGATTAGAAGTCGGCGTTACCCACGGTACGAGGGTGCGGCAGGACGTCGCGGATGTTGCCAACACCGGTCAGATACATGACCAGGCGCTCGAAGCCCAAGCCGTAGCCGGCGTGCTTGCAGGAACCATAGCGGCGCAAGTCCAGATAGTACTTGTACTGCTCGGGTGCCATGCCCAGATCCTTAATGCGACCCTCGAGCAGGTCCAGGCGCTCCTCGCGCTGGGAGCCACCGATGATCTCGCCGATGCCCGGCACCAGGCAGTCGGCGGCGGCGACGGTCTTGCCGTCGTCGTTCATGCGCATGTAGAAGGCCTTGATCTCTGCCGGGTAGTCGGTTACGAAGGTCGGGCGCTTAAAGTGCTCCTCGGTCAGGAAGCGCTCGTGCTCGGTTTGCAGGTCGATGCCCCAGCTGACGGGGTAATCAAACTGATGGCCCGCAGCAACTGCCTGCTCCAGGATCTCGACGGCCTCGGTGTAGGTAACGCGGGCAAAGTCGGAGTTTGCCACGTGGTTCAGACGCTCGATCAGGCCTTTGTCCACAAACTTGTTGAGCATGTTGAGCTCGTCGGGGCAGGTGGCCATAACGTCCTTAAGGACGTACTTGAGCATGGCCTCGGCGTTATCCATGTAGTCGTTCAGATCGGCAAATGCCATCTCGGGCTCAATCATCCAAAACTCGGCGGCGTGGCGCGTGGTGTTGGAGTTTTCGGCGCGGAAGGTGGGGCCAAAGGTGTACACGTCGCCAAAGGCCATGGCAAAGTTTTCGGCATTGAGCTGGCCGGAAACGGTGAGGCTCGCATGCTTGCCAAAGAAGTCCTGGCTCCAGTCGACCTCGCCGGACTCGGTGAGGGGCGGGTTTTTGGGGTCGAGCGTGGTCACGCGGAACATCTCACCGGCGCCCTCGCAGTCACTCGTGGTGATGATGGGGGTGTTGACGTAGACAAAGCCCTGCTCCTGGAAGAAGCGATGGATAGCGGCAGCCGCGACAGAGCGGATGCGGAACACGGCGCGGAATAGGTTGGTGCGCGGGCGCAGGTGCTGCTGGGTGCGCAGGAACTCAACGGTTGCGCGCTTCTTCTGCAGCGGGTAATCCGGGGCACTCGTGCCCTCGACCTCGATGGAGGTGGCAGAAAGCTCGAAGGGCTGGGGCGCATCGGGGGTCAGTTTGACGGTGCCGGTGCAGATGAGTGCGGCCGAGACGTTTTGATGGGCGATCTCGTCGTAGTTGTCGAGCGCCTCGCGGTTCATGACGACCTGCAGGTCGCGGAAGCAGCTGCCGTCGTTGAGCGTAACGAAGCCAAAGTTCTTCATGTCGCGGACGGACTTGACCCAGCCGGCAACGGTGACGGTCTGGCCGCCGAGCGACTCGGCGTGCGTATAGAGCTGCGCGATTTTGGTGCGGTTCACGTATCCTCCCATAACGGTTGAATGATAGTTATCCATACAGTTCGATATTCTAGCAGCTCGGCTCATTTGGGCTATACAGATAAGGCATTGACGGGATGGTTTTTCAAACGAAAAGCGCCCGCGGCCAAATGGTCGCGGGCGCTTGACGAGATGCCTTTTGGCTGTGTGGCGCGGGGCCTGGCTACTTGGTCTTGGCTACCAGCAGCGGGTCGCCCAGCTTGACGAGCGGGTTGCCGCCGATAAGCGTTCCGGACTCGCCGACATGGTCGATGCTCTTAAGACGATCGAGCTCGGAGATGATGACGGTCACGATGTCCTCGTGGCCGGCGGCCTTGATGGCCTCGCGATCGAAGCTGATGAGCGGCTGGCCTGCCTTGACCGTGTCACCCATCTCGACAAAGCGGGCAAAACCCTTGCCGTTCATTTCCACGGTGCCCAGGCCGACGTGGATAAACACGCGTAGGCCGTCCTCGGTAATCATGCCGATGGAGTGGTTGGTGACGGTGGTGGCGCCGATACGGCCGTTGGCGGGGGCGTAAATGGTGTCGGTGATGGGCTCGATGCCATAGCCCTGGCCAAGCATGCCCGAGGCAATGGTCTCGTCGGGAACCTCATTCAGGTTGACGAGCACGCCGTTGACGGGGGCGTATATGACGCCTTCGCGGGTGGCGAAGCTTGCTGCGGGCGGAACGGACGCCTCGCCCGACGAAGCGAGCGTGGACTTGAGCGAATCGAGCAGACCCATAGATGCCTCCAACGTATCAAGTGCGCATATCGCGCGCTTTGTTTGCCGGAAACGTTTCGTATGTGTTTCACGGCTTGGTCAACGCCCCTATTCTACGCTGCCTAATGATACCTCTGAGCTGGGATTATGTGATATATCAGTTGAAGGGAAACTTATTGCGGGAGTGTTTCTTCGTCACGGGCTCAAGTGGGGTACGCTTAGATGCGAAAAATGAGTGCGCACGAATCGCACGGAGGGAGCACCTATGATTATTGAGAACCATGCGCTGTGGGGCGAGGAGCCGACCGAGGATTATCCGGCGACGTTTACGTATCTGGGTGCCGAGCCGCTGCCCGACAAGCCCAATGGCCGCCGCCCCGCAGTGATCATCTGCGGCGGAGGCGGGTTTACGCATATCGCTCCGCACGAGCAGGACCCGGTGGGGTTTGCATTTTTGGACCGCGGCTACCAGGCCTTTGTGCTCAACTATGTGACGAGCGCCACGGGCGACGTGAGCTTTCCGCACCCGCAGGCGGACCTCGCCAAGATGGTCGCTACCGTGCGCGCCAACGCCGACGAGTGGCATGTCGATCCCAAGCGCGTGTGCATCGTGGGTTTCTCGGCGGGCGGCATGATCTGCGCCTCGTTGGCAACGCAGTGGAAGACCGGACCCTTCGCAGGCCTTGTCGGGGCTCGTCCGGAGGATATTCGTCCCGACGCCGTGGTGCTGGGCTATCCGTTGCTCGACCTTGCCTATGTGCGCGATATGCAGACGCGCGACCCGCGCATCGACCTGCGCGTGCCCAAGACGGGTGGCAAGACGGGACGCGATTTGCTCAACGACTATCTGTCGATGGTGACGGGCGGCGAGGCGACCGATGAGCACCTGACCGACATTTGCCCCACCACGCACGTTTCGCGCCAGATGCCCCCGACCTTTGTGTGGGGCGTTTCGGACGACAAGACGGCGCCGATCGCGCAGGTCTACCCATTTGCGCAGCGCATGGCCGAGGAGGGTGTTGCATGCGAGATGCACGTCTTTGACCAGGGTGGACACGGCCTTTCGCTCGGCAACGCCAATACCGCGGTCGACAACGAGGACAAGCAGGTTTCCGTCCGTCCCTGGGTCCGCCTAGCCTTCCGCTTCCTGGAGCGCCACGGGTTTTAGTTACGGCGTTTTACCAAACGCCGTAACCACTTGACGCTGTAAGCCCGCCAGGGCGGCAATCTGCCTTTCAACTTCGGCGGGTTTTCGCTTTCGGTGCCAAAACATCGACATTGCCCTGGCCGCCAAGGGTTGGGCCGGCACCGATCGTTATATTTCTACCAAACGGTGAACTGGGCGTTTTCTGTGTTCCAATGGACATCGCGAACGTAGTCGCGCACGCCCGTCGCATCTCGTGCTTCGAACAACTCAAGAATATGAGCATGTTCGTTGTTGGCTTTATTGAGCAGTTCGCACGCCGTCTCCTGGTCGACAGTCTCGTAATCGCGCTTGATAAAGCAGCGCTCGAGCTGTGAGATCATATCGCGCAGACGGTCGTTGCCGCAGCGGTTGAAGTACGTCAGATGAAAGTCTCGCTGGATGTCGTCGTACTTTCGGATGAGACCGCCTTGGATCGCGAGGTCCATAGAGCCGACGAGAAATTTCAGCTGCGTAATGTCATCGTCGGTTAGGTTCGGACAGGCGAGATACGCGGCCTGCCCATCGAGCGGCCCCATAATCTCAAAGACTTCAACGGCATTTTGCTGATCGAACCCACGGACGCGGAAACCGCGACGGGGGAGATTGTCCAGATAGCCGTCGCTTGCGAGCTGGATGAGCGCTTCGCGAACCGGCGTGCGCGACACGCCCATGGCATCGCAGATCGCTTGCTCGCTCAGCCGGTCGCCGGCGGACAGTTCGCCGGCGTCAATACGGCTCGAAATATAGTCGTATACGTGGTCCTTCAGGGGCCTTCTGAGTGTTTCCATGAGCTTAAGTTCCTTAACTGTATATTTCTAAAAATTAATACGTTTCGCTTGAATAGCTCAATTGAATTATAGAACGAACAGCTAAATCGTACTATTTTGCGTCGATACGTAAAAATACGTTCACCGATGAATATCTACCATTCATGATTGTATACAATATACAAAACAAGAAAACTGCCCTAAGATATAGACATCGAAAGGAAGGCGGGCGCGAAGAAGTCCCGCTCTCTGCTAAGAGATCCAAGGAGGATCATCATGACCAAGTTCAGCCACGTCATCATCCGCCGTCCCGGCAAGTCCCTGAGCAATGGCATCACGAGTGCCCCCGAGCTTGGCCAACCCATCTACGAGCGCGCCATCGAGGAGCACTACGACTACGAGCATGCGCTCGAGCAGTGCGGCGTTGACGTGTCGGTGCTGCCCGCCCTCGAGCAGTATCCCGACAGCTGCTTCGTCGAAGATCCGGCCGTTATCACTCGCTGCGGCGCCATCATTACCAACCCCGGCGCCGATAGCCGCAACGGCGAGAAGGATGAGATCGAGCCGGCCGTCCGTCGCTTCTTTGACGACGAGCATGTCAAGCATATCGTTTCTCCGGGCACGCTCGACGGCGGCGACGTCATGATGGTCGGCGACCATTTCTACGTCGGTCGCTCCGCTCGCACCAACGAAGAGGGCATTCGCCAGTTCTGCGAGATTCTCGAGGGCTGGGGCCTCGAGGGTTCCGAGGTTCCGCTGGAGGAGGTTCTGCACCTCAAGACGGGCGTCAACTACATCGAGGACAACAACATGCTCGTCTCTGGTGAGTTCATCGATAAGCCCGACTTTGCCCAGTACAACAAGATCGTCGTGCCCGAGGACGAGGCTTACGGCGCCAACTGCATCTGGGTCAACGGTACGGTCATCGTTGCCGAGGGCTATCCGACCGTGCTCAAGGCTGTGCAGGATCTGGGCTACAAGACGCTCGTCGTCGACACCTCCGAGTATCGTAAGGTCGACGGTGGCCTCTCTTGCCTGTCACTGCGCTTCTAACGCGACAGCTGTAACAGCCTGATGATCGCTTGACCGATGGCCCGGCACCCGATTCGGGACGTCAGGGCCATCTTTCGTTCGATCACATGATGAAGGGGGTGCACCTACAATGGCCTCTAAAGCTCAAAATGAAGAGATTATCGACCCTAATGGCCTTGATCTCTTTCGTCTGACCATGATGGTCATTACCGCCAGTATTTGTGGCGGTATCTTTTCGCTTGCCGGCGATATGGCGGCAGGCGGGGCAAATACCGGTGCGGTTATTGTCTCGTGGGGAATTTGTTTTATCGGCGTCTTTGCGCTGATGATGGTGTTCAACGGTTTGTCTCAGGCCCGTCCCGACCTGACCGGCGGCATCTATGCATACGCTGCGGCCGGTTTTGGCGATTACATTGGATTCAACTCCGCCTGGGGCTACTGGATCAGCGCATGTCTTTCCAACGTGAGCTTTGCGCTCTTGCTGTTAAGCGCGCTGGGCTATTTCTTCCCTGCGTTTGGCACGGGCAACAACCTGCTTTCCATCATCTGTGCCAGCGTGTTTTTGTGGTTCCTTACCGCCCTTGTGCTTCGTGGCGTTAAAGAGGCTGCGGGCATTAACACGATCGTCACGTTGGCGAAGCTGGTGCCGCTGGGGCTCTTTGTGCTGAGCATCGTGCTCCTGGGCAAGTTCAACGTCGATATCTTTATGGACAACTTCTGGGGAGAGCCGGCTGGTCCTGGCTTTGGCGAGCAGGTTGTCTCGACCATGATCGCCCTTGTCTGGGTCTTCACGGGCATCGAGGGCGCTGTTGTTATCTCGGGTCGCGCAAAGTACGTGCGTGACGTCGGCCGCTCGACAGCACTTGGATTCGCGGCTGTGTTCACGCTGTATCTGATCATCTCGATGCTGTCACTCGGCATTATGCCGCGCGAGGAGATGGCACAGCTCGCAACGCCCTCCATGGCGGGAATTCTCGAGTGCGCAATCGGTCCGGTTGGCGCTGCCATCGTGAACCTTGGCGTTATCCTTTCGCTGGTCGGCGCACTGCTGGGCTATGTCATCATTGCGTCCGAGACGCCGTTCGAGGCGGCGCGCCAGGGATCCTTCCCTCTGGCGTTTGCCAAGACGAACAAGCACGACGCCCCGGTGGTAACGGTTCTCGTGAGCTCCGGCATCACGCAGCTCTTCTTGATCGTGTCGTATGTGGCGGCGAGCACCTACCAGTTCTTCTATAGCTGCGCAGTCAATACGATCCTAGTTCCGTACGTGTGCTCGGCAGCTTATTACATGGTGATTGGCTGGAAGAACGAGCATATGGACGGGCCGTATGCGCCAAGCGTCGGCAAAGCCCGCTTCTTCGGTACGCTCGGCTTTATTTATACGCTGTTCCTGGTGTGGTCGACGGGCCCCCAGGGCGTCATGATCACGACGATCCTATTTGCTCCGGCCATTCCCGTTTATATTCTGGGTGAGCGCGGCCGCGGCAAGCAGGTGCTTCCGCATCTGCACGATAAGCTGATCGCAGTGGTGGTCATTGTCGTGGCAATCATTTCGCTGTATCTGCACTTTGCCGGCATCGCGCCGATCGTCTAAGGCTACGGCGAGGTTCATTGCTTGGTAGGCCGGCGGGCATCGCGTATCGGTGCTGCTTGGCATTCCTTAACTGATGTGGGTCTCTATTACGTGCCTTTGTGAGCGCCCACCAAGCCTGCGCAGGTGACATTTGTTGCCAGCGCGGGCTTTTGCAGTTGCGGTGAAATAGTTCCTATTTTTGCTGGTTAAAGCATTAAACAGGAACTATTCCACCGCAACTTGTTTTGATTCGCTGGGGGATCGGAGGAAGCGACGATCCGGAATCCACCTGCACGGTCGTCGCTCCGCATCCCGTCCGTTGGCGCAAATGGTGCCAAATGTAATCTGCCCCCCCCTTGCACGCTTTCCCCCTCGCAGCAATCTGTTGATTGAACGTCATTGTATACTCGCGGTTTCTGGGAAACCGTCTCGCAGCAAAGTGGACTAGATGGCCATTTCAAAAAGCCTACTCAGAGGAGGAGTCATGCTTGAGGGTACGTATGTGGTTTCGGCCCAGACGCCGGTGGGGAGTAAGCGCGGCGAGGTGACGTTTTCACATGGGGTGAACGGTGCGCTCAGGGCAGTGCTAAATGTCAGGGGTCTCAATATCGCTCTCTCGAGTGCCCGCGCTGAGGGCGACTTCTTTGAGCTCTCGGGCACTATCTCCCACGTCTTGATGGGCAAGGCGCCCTTTACATGCACGGGGTCGGTCGAGGGCGATCGACTCACTGCTACCGCGCGGTCGGGTTCCGTTTCGATTTCGCTGAGCGGTATGCGTAAAGAGCTTTCGGGGCGCACCGCATAAAGTTTGCGCAGGTAAACATCGGTATTTGACTTTATAAAATAGTTCAGAGCGCTATCATTTGTCGTTACGAGTTGGTTAACCCCGGTAAACGGTTAACCGCGTCTAACGAAAGGATGAGCGCGTGAAGCTCGATACACTCGAGATTGGAAAGGACGCCGTTGTCGCATCGGTGGCATCGGACGATCAGGCACTCCGACAGCATATTTTGGACATGGGCCTAACGCCGGGCACCGAAGTCACCATGATGAAGTACGCCCCTATGGGCGACCCGCTCGAGATTCGCCTGCGTGGCTACGAGTTGACACTGCGCAAGGACGATGCCGCTCGCATCGAGCTCGTGGGTATTCACGACACCGATACGGGTCCGCGCGCTAACGCCGCAATCGGCACGACGGAGCATCCGGCCCTGGGCGAGGGGACGTATTCACCCCGTGCGGCAAAGACGGCCGTGCCCGAGGGCGCGCCGCTGCACTTTGCCCTCGCCGGCAACCAAAACTGCGGCAAGACCACGTTATTCAACCAACTGACAGGCTCCAATCAACATGTCGGTAACTTTCCCGGTGTGACGGTCGACCGCAAAGATGGCACCATCCGTAACCACCCCGAGGCGAACGTTACCGACCTGCCTGGCATTTACTCCCTGTCGCCGTACACAGGCGAAGAGGTCGTGAGCCGTCAGTTCATCCTCGACGAGCGCCCGGACGCCATCATCGACATCATTGACGCCACCAACATTGAGCGCAATCTGTACCTGACGCTGCAGCTTATGGAGCTCGACCGCCCCATGGTCATCGCGCTCAACATGATGGACGAGGTGACGGCCAACGGCGGCGCCGTGGACGTCAACCTGCTCGAGAGCCTGTTGGGCGTGCCTGTTGTCCCCATTAGCGCTGCCCGCAACGAGGGCATCGGCGAGCTGGTGGATCATGCCTTGCACGTGGCGCGGTTCCGCGAGCGCCCCGGTCGCCTGGACTTCTGTGCGCCCGATGGCTCGGACGGCGGCGCGCTGCATCGCTGCATTCACGGTATTGCTAACCTGATCGAGGACCATGCCGTGACGGCGCACATCCCGGTGCGCTTTGCGGCGACCAAGCTGGTCGAGGGCGATGAGCTGGTAACCGAGGCGCTTCACCTGGATCGCAATGAGCTCGACGCTATCGAGCACATCATTACCCAGATGGAGGGCGAGGCCGGCACCGACCGCCTATCTGCGTTGGCCGATATGCGTTTTAGCTTTATCGGCGACGTGTGCGGACGCTGCGTCGTCAAGCCGCACGAGAGCCGCGAGCACGTGCGCTCCGTCAAGATCGACCGCATCCTGACGGGTCGCTACACGGCCATTCCGGCGTTCCTGGTGATCATGGGCCTCGTCTTTTGGCTGACGTTTGGCGTGATCGGCGCGGCGTTGCAGGGACTCATGGAGAACGGCATCGCTGCCGTCATCGCCTCGGCCGATGCGGGCCTCAAGGCGTTCGGAACCAACGACGTGGTGCGCTCGCTGGCTGTCGACGGCGTGCTTACGGGCGTGGGCAGCGTGCTGACCTTCCTGCCGATTATCGTCGTGCTCTTCTTGTTCCTCTCCATTCTGGAAGACTCCGGATACATGGCGCGCGTGGCCTTTGTCATGGATAAGGTACTGCGTCGCTTTGGCCTGTCGGGTCGCAGCTTTGTGCCCATGCTCGTCGGTTTTGGCTGCACCGTGCCGGCTATCATGTCGACTCGCACACTCCCATCCGAGCACGACCGCAAGATGACGGTCATGCTCACGCCGTTTATGAGCTGTTCGGCCAAGCTGCCGGTCTATGGTCTGCTGTGCGGGGCGTTTTTCCCGCAGGCGACGGTCCCCGCCATGGTCTCGCTCTATCTGATTGGCATTGCGGTCGGTTGCATCGCGGCTTTGGTGCTCAACCGTACGGCATTTAAGGGCGACCCGGTGCCGTTTATCATGGAGCTCCCCAATTACCGTCTGCCGAGTGTCAGGACGACGGTGATGCTGGCATGGGATAAGGCCAAAGACTTTATTACCAAGGCCTTTACCATTATCTTTGCCGCTACCGTGGTCATCTGGTTCCTTCAGACGTTCGACATCCGCTTTAATGTGGTCGCCGATCAGTCGCAAAGCCTGCTTGCCGGTCTGGGTAGCATTATCGCTCCGCTGCTGGCGCCGCTCGGCTTCGGCGACTGGCGTGCGTCGACGGCGCTCGTCACCGGACTTATTGCCAAGGAGAGCGTCATCTCGACCCTCACGGTGCTTTTGGGCGCAACGTCGCCCGCGGTGCTGTCAACCATGTTTTCGCCGTTTACCGCTTACGTGTTCTTGGTCTTTACGCTGCTGTACCCGCCCTGCGTGGCGTCCATCGGCGCCGTTAAGAGCGAGCTGGGCGCGCGCTACGCCGTTGCCGTGTTCGCGTTTCAAGTGACGGTCGCTTGGATCGTGGCGTTTGTCGTGCATTCGGCGGGCATATTGCTGTGGCTGGCTTAAGGGCACGTTGATGCTCTGCGCTTTTGGGCGAGCAACAATTCAATAAAATGAGCCAAAATAACGGCAATTGTCGGCCTGCGGGGACTGTCCTACGCTTCAGATTGCCGTTCGCTGTCTATTTGCTGCCGTTTACGGATTCGTAAATACTTGCAATCGTCGGTCGATTTAACCGTATTACGCGATGTCGATGCGCATTTTGCGCGCCCCTTTCTACAATCACCTTGTTTCTATTGCCGAACATGTCTTCCGTTTCGCCTGTGTGGGGACGTGGGGTGCAATAGTCGTTTATAGAGGATCATTGAGAGGGGAATTGATGAAAGAAAAATTCCAATCGTTCGGAAAGGCAATGCTCGTTCCGATTACGCTCATTGCCATTTCCGGTCTCCTTTTGGGTATCGGTAGCGTTTTTACGACCGAACTGACCCTTGTGTCCCTTGGCGTTAATTGGGACTGGTATGCCGCTTCGCCGCTCTTTACGTTCTTCTCGGTATTTAAGGGTCTCGGCGAGGTAATCATTGGAAACCTCGGTGTTTTGTTTGCCGTCGGCTGCGCCTTCTCCTTGTCTCGTAAAGAGAAGGGCTGGGCTGCCTTTTCTGCCCTTGTCTGTTATCTCACCATGCTCAAGACGGTTGAGATTCTGCTTGGAGCAGCTGGCTTGGCTGCCGACAATACAACGGTGGAAGCTCTTCAGGCCGTCGGCCTTACGTCCATTCAGGCGAGTGAGCAGTCCGCACTCTACACTACCTCGCTCGGCTTTTTTGGCTACAGCTCTGGTGTCTTTGGCGGCATTATCGTGGGCTGCCTGGTCGCCTGGATCACCGGCCGTTTTTACAAGACCAAGCTTCCAACGGCGCTGGCGTTTTTTGCGGGTAGTCGAACGGTCCCCATTGTATCGCTGGTCGCCGGTGGCATCCTGGGCGGCATCATGTATTTCGTCTGGCCCGTCATCGGTGGATGCTTTTCGGGTATTGCGACGTTCGTGAAAGGCTCCGGTCTGTTCGGTACGTTTGTCTATCGCTGGGTGCTCGAGAGCCTTGTGCCGTTTGGCTTGCATCCGCTGCTCGAGACGCCCATGTATTGGACTGAGCTTGGCGGCTCCATGGTCGTCGATGGAACGCGCGTGGTGGGCAATAGCGCTATTCAGCTTGCACAGCTCGCTTCTCCCAGCAGCGACAAGCTCTTGGTTAGGGCCTTCATGGCTGGCTATGGCATTAACGATTACGCGTTGTTCCCGGGCATCGCCCTTGCTATGTGGTCTTGTGCCAAGCCCCAAAACCGCAAGAAGGTTGCTGGTCTTTTAATCCCCACAGTGATTTCGACTGTTTTCTTTGGCGTTACGGAGCCCATTCTCTTTACGTTCCTGTTTGCCGCCCCCTGGCTCTACTTTGGCGTTTACGCTCCGCTTTCCGGACTGGGTGAAGTTCTCTCGGAGGCAATGGGCGTTTCGGTGTACCAGGGAAATATCAAGGACCTGATCCCATTCTTATTCCGCCCCGAGAAGCTTAATCTGCTTCCGTACCTTATTCTGCTTCCCGCCTTTTTCCTGGCAGCTTTCTTCCTCTTCCGGTTCTTTATTACTAAGTTCGATATTAAGACGCCCGGTCGAGATGATGGTGACGATATTGAGTTGATCAACAGCAGAGCCGAGTTCGAGGCAAAGGCCGCTGAGGCAAAGGGCGAGTCTGGTAGCACTCCCGAGAAGGCAGTCCAGGGCCGTGCGACCAAGGACAGCGCGCTTGCTGTTGGCGTTGTCGAAGCGCTTGGTGGAGCCGACAACATTGATGATCTTGACAACTGCATCTCACGTCTTCGCGTGATTGTCAAGGATGGTTCTAAGGTTGCAGACGACGAGGTGTTCACCAAGAATCTTGAAGCTATGGGCGTTATCCGCCTGAGCGACAAGGCGATCCAGGTCATTTACGGTCCTCGTGTCGGCGAAGTCGCTTCTGAGGTGCACGAAGTTCTCGGTGACGAGTAAAACGCGCAAGTGGTTTGCAATTGCATAGCGCAATTCCAGGGCTTGGCTTCCTATCGCATGATTTAGGGGGCCAAGCCTTCTTGTTTTAGATTGTCAAGGCAGATACTCAATAGTTCTTCGAATGCGAGAATACAACTTCCGGTAAAGCAGTTAGGCTTAACGTTCTTAAGATCCATTGGGTGATCGTCATGTATCGTAAAGATCGCGTCTGCCGTCTTGGCGAGCTCGCTGTCTTCGTTGCCGGTAAACGCGAGGGTTGTAATGCCCGCGTCGTGGCATGCCCTTGCGGTTTCTAGGATGGCTTCTGTTTGGCCCGATTTGGATATGAGCATCATGCAGCTGAGCGTATTTCGGTTGGATTCGACAAACTGATCGGTTTCTAGGAAGTCCTGTATGACGGCCAAAAAGCCAAGCCCAACGAGCTTGGTCGCCATGTACTGCGCAACGATGCGTGAGAAGCCCTCTCCGTTTACTCCGATCATTCTGTTGCGATGCAAGGCGGCGATGAATACGTCTACATCTCCGGTGTGGCATACGAAGTGGACGCTACTGTCTTTGAGCGATTGATTCATTTCACGGGAGACATGCTGAAGGTGCTTGAGATCGTACATCATTTCGCGGTAGCCACGGTAGCCGAGCTTTTTCGAAAGCCTGATGACTGTCGTCATGCTGGTAAAGCATGCCATGGCGACGGGTTTTATACCAATATCATCGAGGGTGTCGATATTGTTGAGTAGGTATTCGAGTACGCTTTGCTCGGTTTCGGATAGCTTTGCGGCTGAGTAGAGCTTGGAAATCTGCTTTTTATCAACCATCGGTGCTCCCTTCCCGCCGGTCGTGTGCGGCCGCTTCCGTTGCGTAAATAATAACTCCTTGGGGAATTCCTTTCCCGCCTTGCAGCCGGGGCGGGAAGCGGCCCTCCATGCTGGATACAATATCCATACACAGGCGAACCATGCAATATTGAATGTGCTAATTGGGGGTTTCGATATGAAGCTTACGGTCATAGGGGGCGGTGGCGTCCGCTCCATGTTTTTGGCAAAGAGCATAGCCCAGCAGGCGTCATCGCTTGGAATCGACGAACTTGTGTTTATGGACAATGATCCTGAGAAGCTACGCATCTACGGTGGCCTTGCCGCCCATGTCTCGGGTATGCTTTGCCCCGCGCTTAATTTTTCACTGACGGGCGATGCAGTCGAGGCTGTTAAGGACGCCGATTACGTGATCACGACGATTCGCGTCGGTGGGGACCACATGCGCGTTCGCGATGAGCGCATTGCTCTTTCACATGGGGTTCTTGGCCAAGAGACGACTGGCGCAGCCGGCGTGTCTTTTGCCATGCGCTCCGTCCCTGCGCTTGCTTCGTATTGCGAGTTAATCAAGAAGTATGCAAAGCCGGATGTCAAGGTGTTTAACTTTACTAATCCCGCTGGCGTCGTATCTCAGGCCCTACGCGATATGGGCTATGATTTTACTTATGGCATTTGCGATGCCCCCTCGGGCATGTTGCATCAGTTTGCCGAGTATAAAGGCGTTGATCCCGCATCGGTTCAGGGCGAGTGCTATGGACTCAACCACCTCTCGTTCTTCCGCAATGTGACGGTTGACGGCGAGGACATCATGCCCGACTTGATCCACGACGACGGGGCATATGCTCATACAGATCTTAGGTTCTTCGAGAAGGACCTCGTCCTAAATCGCGGATGCGTGCCAAATGAGTACCTATACTATTTCTACTATCGCGAGCGCGCCGTTGCCAACGTTCTCTCTTCGCCCCAGACGCGCGGCGAACTAATCGAAGAAATTAATCGAGAAATGACGAGCGAGCTTGCATCTATCGATATTGAGAACGACTTCGAAAAAGGTCTCGCTTGCTTTGAGAAGTGGTACGGAATGCGCGAAAACAACTACATGGCGGCCGAGACAGGTATTCGTCGCGACAAGCCGTGGACGTTTGACGTGTACGGCAAAGATGCTGGCGGATACGCAGGTGTCGCGCTCCGTTTCATGGATATTGCTCGCTCTGGCAAGACGCAACAGATGATCCTGTGCACACCCAACAATGGCGCCATCCCCGGCCTTCTCGATACAGATGTCATTGAGTCAACGTGCGATATCTCCACCGATGGCTGCGTACCGCATCGCGTCGAAGCCGATTCTGTGCCCGCGGGAAACCTCGAATTGATTCGTCGCGTCAAGTACTACGAGCGCACCGTGGCGCGTGGCATCGTTAACCGATCGAAGCGCGACATTGTCGAGAGCCTCGCGATGCACCCGCTCGTTAATTCATACTCCTTGGCGAAAGATATCGCCGCGCAGTACTTTGAGCTTAACCGCGACTACATCGACGGCTGGACAGACTAGTCTGGACGTTAAAACTAGAAATTATGGATGGGCGGACTGGCGTTTATTATTGGCGCCCGTTCGCCCTGCCTAGTAAGAAAACGGGTATAGAGTGAACTTGCGAGAGAACTTCAATGTCTTTCTGGAATCGGGCGATCGGGCGAAGGGATGCCGGAGTGGCTGCACGATGGCGTTATATATCCCCTTGTTTGTTATGAGCGCGCTTCAAATTGGTGTATCAAACGTTGCAACTGAGCTCGCCTATATCAATCCGTCCATTACGCTTATTTGCACTGTGGTCGCAGCCTTTTTAAACCTGCTTCTATCGAATGCGGTTTTTTCATTATTTGCTGTCGACCGATCCAAAGAGACGGTGCAACCGGCTCGAACCCTTCCGGTTTATCTCTTGGCCTCGACGGTTCCCCTCCAGATTTCTGGGGCGCTACTAATTTATTTGGTTCACTTGATTTTATCGGCAATTGTAGTCTTTGCCTCGCTTGCGAGCAGCCAGCTCGGGGTATTGTGCTCGCTTGTGGTGACGGTAATCGTGACGCTTCTTTCCGCGTCGTTCGTATTCGTGTTGATTGAAGATGCAGACGTGGGGCAGAGGGGGCTACGGGGCATTCGGTTTGCACCACGCTACATCATGCGTTCGTTCACGGTGCTTCGTTCCTCTTGGAGAGAAATCGCACGTCCTGCAATGCTGCTGGTGGCATGGAACCTGGTTGCAAGTTGCGCTATCCAGGTTCTTGTTGGATGGGTAGTTTCGAGCGTGGCGCTGCCGTCGGTACTTTCAGTGACGGCGCTTGTACACGAGGGACTTTATTATGGGGCGTTTGCTTATATGCTGCTTTTGCTAGTTCATTGTGCGGTTGCGAGTTGGCTCGAAATTGACGTGCTCTTGGGGGTGTCCTTGTGCGTATCCGAGCAGGCGCGATAGCCCGAAGATGAAGCCGCGTTTTCAACATTGAGTTCCTGCGTACCTTGCTTTCTAAGCAGGATTGGCGCGCCGTCCGTTAACGATCGTTTTCCAAGAATTCTTTTGTTGCTCATTTATAGACTTCTCATTGCTATAATCGCCCACCGCCCAAGACAATCGGAGAGGTTTCCTACATGACTCAGGCAAGACAAGATGGCATCTCACTCAAGCAGTGGCTCCCGCTTATCGGGCTCGCCTGTTGCGCGTTCGTATTCAACACGTCGGAGTTCATGCCCATCGGCCTGCTGACCGACATCGCCGCGTCGTTTTCGCTCACCGAGGCCCAAGCTGGCATCATGATCTCGGTCTATGCCTGGGGTGTCATGCTGCTGTCGCTGCCGCTTATGGTGTTCGCTTCGCGCTTTGAGTTCAAGCGGATGCTGCTGGGCGTGCTTGCCGTGTTCTCGCTGGGCCAGTTCCTGTCCGCCTTGGCGCCGACCTATCCCATCTTAGTCTGCGCGCGCCTGGTGGTTGCCTGCGCACACGCCGTGTTCTGGTCAGTCGCCTCGATCATGGCCTCGCGTCTGGTCGACACCCGCCACGGAGCGCTCGCCATCAGCATGATCGCCACGGGCTCGTCCATAGCGCAGATCTTTGGCTTGCCGATCGGCCGCGCCATCGGGCTGGCCGTGGGCTGGCGCATGACGTTTGCCGCGGTCGGGGCCTTCTCTGCTGCTGCGGTGGTGTACCAGGCGGCAGTGTTCCCGGCCATGCCGGCGGGTGAGCGCTTTACCGTCAAACAGCTGCCCGAGCTGCTTAAGAACCCGTTCCTGATCGCGCTCTACGCGGTCACGGTCTTTATTGCGACCGGCTACTACGCGGGTTACAGCTATATCGAGCCCTTCCTGGCTCAGGTCGCGCATGTCGACGCAAGCGCTATCACCATGACGCTGACGGCGTTTGGCTGCTCCGGCCTGGTGGGCAGCTGGCTGTTTGGCCGTCTGTTCGACGGGCATCGCTTTCCCTTCTTGGCTATCACGCTTTCCGGCGTGGCAGCGGCCCTGCTGCTCATGGCCCCCGCGGCTTCGGCGCTCGTGGCGGTGCTTGCCGTCTGCGCGTTGTGGGGCTGCTGTGGTACGGCCTTTAACGTGGCGTTTCAGGCCGAGCTCATCAAGTACACGCCGGCGGACTCGTCGGCCGTCGCCATGTCGATTTTCTCGGGCCTGTTCAATCTGGGTATCGGCACGGGCACAGCGATCGGCGGCGCCGTGGTTTCGGGTCCCGGTATCGCCTGGATCGGCTTCGCGGGCGGGGCGATTGCCGTCGTGGGCGTCATCCTCGCCATTACGGTGCTGTTCCCGGCCATCCATCGCGCCAAGGTCGTTGCCTAACCACATCCCCTCATCAGTTGCGGTGGAATAGTTCCTGTTTAAGGCCTCTGAAGGCCCAAGCGGGTACTATTTCACCGCAACTTAGAAAGGGGCTGGGGTAGCTAATTTGGGACGGGGCTATTTTAGCTACCCTGCATCGGATGCGGGGTAGCTAAAATAGCCCCGTCCCAAATTAGCTACCCTGCTGGGCATACAATGGATGTCGTTGTGTTGAGCTTACCGGGAGGTTGCTATGTGGGCATATGAGACGACGTTCTATCAGATCTATCCGCTGGGCTTTTGCGGAGCTCCGCGCGAAAACGCCGCGCCCGTTGCCGAGGATGAGCTCGCCCAGGCTGCCAACGCCGCGCCCAACCCCGATGCCCCCATCATGAAGATTGCCCAATGGGCCGGTTACCTGCAGGAACTCGGTATTGGCGCTGTGCTCATCAACCCGCCGCTCGAGTCTGATAGCCACGGTTACGACACACGCAGTCTGCGCCATATAGATCGTCGCCTGGGTGGGGACGCCGACTTTGCCGCCGTGTGCGAGACACTGCATGCCCACGGCATCCGCGTGGTGCTCGACGCCGTCTTCAACCATGTGGGCCGCGGCTTTTGGGCCTTCCGCGATGTGCAGGAGCGCAAGTGGGACTCGCCCTACAAGGACTGGTTCCACATTAGCTTTGACGGCGATTCCTGCTATGGCGACGGCTTTTGGTACGAGGGCTGGGAGGGCCATTTTGAGCTTGTGAAGCTCAACCTGCAAAATCCCGCCGTGGTCGATTACCTGCTCGAGTCCGTGCGCCGTTGGGCCGATGTCTTTGGCGTCGACGGCCTGCGGCTGGACGTCGCCTATATGCTCGACCGCGACTTTATGCGTCGTCTGCACGCCTTTACCCGCGAGCTCAAGTCCGACTTTGTGCTGATTGGCGAGGCGCTCCACGGCGACTACAACCAGATCGTCAACGACGAGATGCTCGACTCCTGCACCAACTACGAGTGCTACAAGGGGCTGTATTCCAGCTTTAACTCGGTCAACATGTTCGAGATTGCCCATTCGCTGCATCGCCAGTTTGGCGGCGATCCGTGGTGCATCTACCGCGGCAAACATCTGCTGTCGTTTGTCGATAACCACGACGTGCCGCGCCTGGCAAGCATCCTCACCGACAAGTCCTGTCTGCGTCCCGCTTATGGCATGCTGTTTGGCATGCCGGGCATCCCATGTGTCTATTATGGCAGTGAGTGGGGGATTGCCGGCGAAAAGGGCGGCCCTGATGGCGATTGGACGCTGCGTCCTGCGCTCGACGAGCCCGCGCCCAACGAGCTGACGGCCTTTATCGAGCAGCTCGCGCACCTGCGCTCGACAGATGATGCGGCAGCACGCGCTCTCAACTATGGCGCGTACCGTAACGTGGTGATCCAGAACAAGCAGCTACTGTTCGAGCGCACCTGCGACGACGCGACGGTGCTCGTGGCGGTCAATGCCGTGAACGAGACCTTCGCCTTTGGCGCTGGCGAGCTCAACGGGTCCTTCGTCGACCTGCTTGCCGACGGCGCACCCACGGTCGAGCTGCCGGGTACCCTTGAGCTTGCGCCCTACGAGGTGCGCTATCTGTTGAGGGCCTAGGCCATGGCTGCATCCGACGAGGGCTATCAACATATTGAGCATGGGTTTGAGCCTGTGTTTGACGAGCGCTCGCGCATTTTGGTGCTGGGGTCGTTTCCCTCGGTGCTCTCGCGTGCCAATGATTTTTATTACGGTAACCCCCAGAACCGCTTTTGGCGCGTGATGGCCGCGTGCCTCGGTGTGCCCGTGCCGCCCAACGAGGGCGACCCTTTGGCAGGCAGTGAGCCTGCGACGCTCGACGCCTCGATTGCCGCCAAGCGATCCATGCTGCTGAACGGCGGCGTGGCCCTGTGGGATGTGATTGAGAGCTGCGACATTAAGGGCTCGAGTGACGCCAGCATCAAAAACGTTGTGCCGGCACATGTCGAGCGCATTGCCGGTATAGCTCCTATTGAGCAGGTGATATGCAACGGTGGTACAGCTGGCCGGCTCTACAAACGCTATCTACAAGAGCGGGCGGGGCTACCCGCCATCGTGCTGCCGTCAACGAGTCCCGCCAATGCGGCATGGCGCCTGGAACGCCTTGTCGAGCGCTGGCGCGAGGCCGTTGACTGGGCAGCCTATTAATTTAGATTATTGATTGAGTGCGGGCGCCGAGATGTTTCAGAACGCCTCGCCAGATCGGCACGGGCACGGCTGGCTCGGCGCAAACCATGCCGTCGGCGTCGACGTCCTCGGCATTACCACCACCAAGTCGCTGCGCATGCTTAACCGAACAGCCCATACGAACGGCGCCTACGAGCTTGTCCATCGCTTCCGAAAACGGTCGCCGCAAGAGTCCCATGCGCGGTGAGCGACGAAGCGCCGCGAAGCCGCTGCCGGTGCAGACGACAATGCCACCGCACCACGATAGCCCCCGACGCTCGCACGCTTCGCGCAGATGGCCAACGACCGTGTGCGCCCGCTCGGGACTCCCACAGCCGACTTGAACAACAACATAGACGCGCGTTTCCGTGCCCCCAAGACAATCAAGCGCCTGCTCTACGACGCTCATCGCCTCATCATCAAAGGCATCATTAACAGCGAGCACGATGCCATCGACTACACCGGTGGCATTTGCCTTCAAGTCGACCGGGCGGGGGAGCACGGTGCCGGAAAGCTGTGCATAGGCGGCGATGGCATCCTGCAGGTCCCAGAGCAAAAACTCAAGATCGGCGCTCTCGGGAATACTGACAAACGCGATGTTATGCAACGTTTTTGGTACATCGCCGCGCGCGGTCGTCTCCATGCCGCCTCCTTTCCGGTTGGTTTCCGTTTAGGTTACACCGTCTGGCGGTGCCTCGCCGCGCTATCCTAGTGCAACCCTTACGAAAGGAACGCCATGCGTCTGCCCATGAACACATCGCTCGCCGGCCTCAAGCCCTCCGGCATCCGCCGGATCAACGCGCTCGCTGCCCAGCACCCAGGATGCATTGCGCTCGCGCTCGGCGAGCCTGATTTTCCCACGCCCGATGTGATTAGCGCCGAGGTGACCGCCGCGCTGGATCGCGGCGACACGCACTATCCGCCCAACAACGGTCGCCCCGCCCTGCGCGAGGCGCTGTCCGCATATATGGGCGACGCGGGCTTGGCGTATTCGCCCGACGAGGTCATCCTGACCGACGGCGCGACCGAGGCCCTGTCGGCAACGTTCATGGCTATGCTCAACCCCGGTGACGAGGTCATTATCCCCACACCAGCCTTTGGCCTGTACGAGAGCATCGTCGTGGCCAACCACGCCAAAGCGGTCTTTTTGGATACGGAGCCAGCACAATTTCAGATTGACGAGGACGCCCTTCGCGCCTGCGTGACGCCGGCGACTAAGGCCATCGTCATCTGTTCGCCCAACAACCCCACGGGCTGCATTCTCAATGCGGCTTCGCTCGACGCTGTGGCGCGCGTGGCGGAGCAGACGGGCATCTACGTGGTCTGCGACGACGTATACAACCGCCTGGTCTATGTGAATGGCTACGAGCGCTTTGCCCAGCGCCACCCGGAGCTGCGTGATCAGACGGTGGTCATCGAGAGCTTCTCCAAGCCCTGGGCCATGACCGGCTGGCGCTTGGGGTGGCTCGCAGCCGCAGCCCCCGTCATCGCCGAGATTGGCAAAGCTCACCAATACTTAGTATCGAGTGCCGTCTCCTTCGAAATGGACGCCGCAGCGCGAGCCCTGACCGTCGACCCAACCCCCATGCTCAAAGTCTACCGAGCCCGCCGCGAACGCGTGCTCGCAGCTTTAGACGCCATGGGCCTCGACGCAGTAGAGCCCGCAGGAGCCTTTTATACCTTCCCGAGCATCAAACAATTCGGCCTAACAAGCGAAGCCTTCTGCATCAAAGCCATCAAAGAAGCAAACGTAGCCCTAGTCCCGGGCGACTGCTTCGGCACCGAAGGCCACATCCGCCTCAGCTACTGCGTCTCCGACGAAAACCTGGACGAAGGCCTCCGCCGCCTGTCCACCTTCGTTTCAACCCTGTAGCCCAGCGGGACCCAAAAACATCAGCCCACCGACCTAAGCATCATGAGTGGGGCGTGCCGGCCAACGGAAAACCGGGCTGCCCCATAGTTGACGCAGGCCGCGCCGCCAAAGGCCAGGCGCAAGGTTTTCGTAGATTCCGCACGAGCCGAAGGCCACTTAATGTGGCCTTCGTGCGAGCCCAGGACCTGACCGAGCGAAAACCTTGCGCCTGGCCTTCGGCGGCGCGGCCGGATGGTGGAATTGTGTACAGCCCGGTTTTCCGTTGACCGACGCCGGGGTCCCCGCCATAATATTTTCGGTTCACGCACGAATCCGCTGCCAGAGACAGCCGGTGCAAACGGGCATCACCCGCGAGCTTAATGGGATATCCCGCCAGCCGAGGTGGTCGAGTAGATATGTCTTCTCGCCCCCGTCGCTCATGCAGCGCGGGGGCTTTCTTTTTGGACATGCCCCCGTCACGTCCTTGTGGCGGACCGTGCCCGGAAAGAATTCGAGGAGGTGTAATTCATGCCCCAGCAGTACAAAATCGACAAGGTTGCAGAGATCGAGTCCCGTATCGCCGAGAACGCCGGTCTGTTCGTCGTCAACTACAACGGTCTGACGGTTAAGCAGGCTCAGGAGCTGCGTCATCAGCTTCGCGAGTGCGGCGCCGAGATGAAGGTCTACAAGAACAACCTGGTCAAGATCGCCCTCAAGAACCAGGAGCAGCCCGAGATCGACGAGATCCTCGCCGGCCCCGTCGCTTATGTGTTCTACGAGACCGAGCCGGTCGAGGCCGCTAAGGCCCTTAAGGACTTCTCCGCCAATTCCAAGGGTGTCCTTGAGATCAAGGGTGGTATCTCCGACGGCAAGGCCGTTTCCGCTGATGATGTTAAGGCTATCGCCGAGCTGCCCACCAAGGATCAGCTTCTCGGCCAGATCGCCGGTCTCATCTCCGGTTTCGCTCGCGACATCGCTGTCTGCGTCAACGGCGTTTCCTCTGGTCTCGCTCGTTCGATCCAGCAGGTCTCCGAGCAGAAGGCAGCCTAGTCGCTGTTTTCACCCGCGGCGGCAACGCCGCACCCCTGGCGCATTCGCGCTGTGTTTTAACTGATCTCCGTGCACAGACACGGAAACCGAAAGGACGTAGAAATGGCTAAGCTTACCACCGATGAGATCATCGATGCTCTTAAGGAAATGACCCTTCTCGAGGCTTCCGAGCTCGTCAAGGCTATCGAGGACACCTTCGGCGTTTCCGCCGCTGCTCCTGCCGCCGTTGTCGCCGCTCCTGCTGCTGGCGCTGCTGAGGCCGAGGAGAAGACCGAGTTTGACGTCGTGCTCGAGGGCTTCGGTGACAACAAGATCCAGGTCATCAAGGCCGTCCGTGAGCTCACCAGCCTTGGCCTGAAGGAGGCCAAGGAGGTCGTCGAGGGCGCTCCCAAGGCTGTTCTCGAGGGTGCCAAGAAGGAGGACGCCGAGGCTGCCAAGGAGAAGCTCGAGGCTGCTGGCGCTGCTGTCACCCTCAAGTAATCAGGCTTTCTTGCCAGATTTCTTTGCAGACGGGGCTCGCTATGCGAGTCCCGTCTTTTTTGTTTTAGCCCCTCATTCCCATTGCTCGACACGCAGAACGCCGCTGTCTTCGCCGTGCCAATCCCGTTACCGCTGGGGCCAAAAATTGCACCATTCGACCAATAATTTGCGTTGACCTGCTGAAGAATTGCGTTTGCCTTACGGCGACGGATGTCTCCGGCGGTAAGATACTCCGGTATCGCAATTTGGTCTGCGGCCGTTGTGCCGCACGCACAGGGCGTATTCTGCGCCTGCGAAAGGATCCTTGAATAACATGAAGGCAATCATCCCCGCCGCCGGCCTTGGCACGCGTTTTCTGCCTGGCACTAAATGCACGCCTAAAGAGATGCTGCCGGTGCTCGACAAGCCGGTCATTCAGTATGTCGTTGAGGAGGCACTCGACCCCGAGGAGGTCGACGACGCCATCATCGTTACCTCTCCCGGTAAGCCCGAGCTGCTGAGCTACTTCCAGCCCGATCGCTCGCTCGAGAATCTGCTGCGCGAGCGCGGTAAGGATGCTTACGCCGATGCTGTTGCCCATGCGGGCGGCATGCCGGTCGACTTCCGTTATCAGTACGAGCCCAAGGGCCTCGGTCATGCCATTCGCTCTGCTGCCGACGCCGTGGCAGGGGAGAACTTCCTGGTTCTTCTGGGCGACTACGTTGTGCCTAACCGTGACATCTGCGACAAGATGCTTGCCGTTTCCAAGGAGCACGGTGGCGCTTCGGTTATCGCCGTTGCCGCGTGCGCTCCCGAGGAAGTCAGCCGCTATGGCGTTATCGCTGGCGATCGCGTCGGTTCGCTCGAGGGCGCCGAGGGCGTTGCCGATGCCGAACCGGGCGCTGTCTGGCGCATCGGCGGCCTGGTTGAGAAGCCCGCTCCCGAGGCGGCTCCGTCCAACCTGTACATCGTCGGTCGCTACCTGCTGAGCCCGCTGGTCATGGACCTGCTGGCAGATCAGCAGGCCGGCAAGGGCGGCGAGATCCAGCTCACCGACGCCATGGCCCGTTCGCTCGACCGCGAGGCCATGTATGCGGTCGTCATCGACCCGCTGTCGGGCTACGACACCGGCACTCCCTCTGGCTGGATGGCCACCAACGCCCTCATGGCTGCAAGCGACCCCCGCTTTGCCGATGCCTTCTGGGACGCTATCGACGAGCGCGGCGGATTGATGCGCAAGTAAGCCTTCGGGCATCGACATTTACGGGCGTGGACCTCGGTTCGCGCCCGTTTTTTATAAGAGCTGCGATTGCCGGCCCTCTGTTCACAGAAAATATATGAACAGATGTTCGATATACATACATCTACCTGCGTGTTTTCTTTCGAAAAACTTTGCTACTCCAAAAACTCAATCGCGTCAAGGCTTTTCTTGCCCAACGGTCGGTACCTGATAAACTATTAGGTTGCGATAACTGGCGAAGCTATGCCTCGCCAACCCACCGAGCATTTCCGTGAAGGAGGAAAAACCTGGTGACCTACGCATACACTGCCACTGAGCGCAAGCGCGTCAGCTTCGGGAAAATCCCGGAGGCCATGGAGCTCCCCAACCTTATCTCTGTTCAAAGGGAATCCTTTGAGCGTTTTAAGGACGAGGGCCTTCGTGAGGCGTTCAAGGAATCCAGCCCCATCCAGAGCCAGAACCATGTTCTCGAGGTTACCTTCGGCGAGCATCAGTTCGGCGACCCCGCGCACACCGTCGAGGAGTGCCGCGAGAAGGATATGACCTATCAGGCTCCGCTTCTGACCGACGTCCGTCTCACCAACAAGGAGACCGGCGAGATCAAGGAGCAGCTCGTCTTTATGGGCGACTTCCCCATGATGACCGATCAGGGCACCTTCATCATCAACGGTACCGAGCGTATCGTCGTCTCCCAGCTCGTCCGCTCCCCGGGCGTGTACTACAGCTCCGAGATGGATTCGGGCAAGCAGATCTACAAGGCCCAGATCATCCCGTCCCGCGGTGCCTGGCTTGAGTTCGAGGTCGACAAGCGCGACCAGCTCATGGTCTCCATCGACCGTAAGCGCAAGCAGAGCGCCACGATGTTCCTGCGCGCCCTGGGCATCGCCGTCACCAACGACGACATCATCGAGCTGCTCGGCAACTCCGATGTGATCAAGCGCACCCTCGAGCGCGATACCGCCCTCACCCGCGAGGATGCCCTTATCGAGATCTACCGTCGTCTGCGCCCGGGCGAGCCTCCCACCGTGGACGCTTCCCGCAGCCTGCTCGAGGGCCTGCTCTTTAACCCGCAGCGCTACGATCTGGCCCGCGTCGGTCGTTACAAGGTCAACAAGAAGCTCAACCTCACCACCGAGGAAGAGGTCACGGTGCTCACCGACGAGGATATCGTCGCTACGCTGCGCTACCTCCTGTCCCTTGCTGCCGGCGAGCAGGGCTTCAAGGTCGACGACATCGACCACTTTGGCAACCGTCGCATCCGCACCGTCGGCGAGCTTGTCGCCAACCAGTTCCGTATCGGCATGAGCCGTATGGAGCGCGTCGTCCGTGAGCGCATGAGCTCCCAGGACATCGACGAGATCACCCCGCAGTCGCTCATCAACATCCGCCCGATCGTGGCCTCCATCAAGGAGTTCTTCGGTTCCTCGCAGCTCTCGCAGTTCATGGACCAGGCGAACCCCCTGACCGGTCTGACCCACAAGCGCCGTCTGTCCGCACTCGGCCCTGGCGGTCTTGCCGGCCACAAGTCCGGCTCCAGCCGCCGCACCAACGTGCCGACGGCCGTCCGCGACGTCCACAACTCGCACTACAGCCGCATGTGCCCGATCGAGACCCCCGAAGGCCCCAACATCGGCCTGATCGGCTCGCTCGCCCTCTACGCCCGCGTCAACGAGTACGGCTTCATCGAGGCTCCGTTCCGCCGCGTCGAGAACGGCGTTGCCACCGATCAGATCGACTGGATGACCGCTGACGAGGAAGAGAAGCACGTCATCGCGCCGGCCAACACGCCGCTCGATCCCAAGACCAACGAGTTCATCACGACCGATGCCGAGGGCAAGCTTGTCCGCCCGCACACCGTGATCGCCCGTACCCGCGACTTCGACGGCTCCTTCGGCGCTCCCGCCGACGTGCCTGTCGAGGACGTCGACTACATGGACGTCTCGCCGCGTCAGATGCTCTCCGTCGCAGCCACGCTGATCCCGTTCCTTGAGCACGACGACGCCAAGCGTACGCTCATGGGCGCTAACATGCAGCGCCAGGCCGTGCCGCTGGTTCACCCCGCCGCTCCCTATGTCGGTACCGGCATGGAGCGTCGCGCCGCCCTGGACTCCGGCGAGGTCACCCTGGCCAAGAACGCCGGCGAGGTCATCTTTGCCGACGCCTCCAAGATTATCGTCAAGCACGCTGGCGGCATGGACGAGTATCACCTGGCCAAGTACCAGCGTTCCAACCAGTCCACCTGCATCAACCACCGTCCGCTCGTGCGCGTCGGTGACACCGTTGAGCAGGGCGAGCCTCTGGCCGACGGTCCTTCGACCGATCACGGCGAGCTTGCACTGGGCCAGAACCTCACCGTGGCATACATGCCGTGGGAAGGCTTTAACTACGAGGACGGTATCGTCGTGTCCGAGCGCCTGGTGGCCGAGGACCTGCTGACGACCATCAATATCACCCGTCACGAGATCGACGCCCGCGACACCAAGCTTGGCCCCGAGGAGATCACCCGCGAGATCCCGAACCTCTCCGAGGACATGCTTGCCAACCTCGACGAGGACGGCATCATCCGCATCGGCGCCGAGGTCGGCCCTGGCGACATCCTGGTCGGCAAGGTTACCCCCAAGGGCGAGAGCGCTCTGACCGCCGAGGAGCGCCTGCTGCGCGCCATCTTCGGTGCCAAGGCCCACGACGTTCGCGACACCTCCCTTAAGATGCCTCACGGCGCTTACGGCCGCGTTATCGACGTCGTCCGCTTTAGCCGCGAGAACGGCGACGACCTGGCCCCCGGCGTCAACGAGCAGGTGCGCGTCTACGTCGCCCAGCGTCGTAAGATCCAGCAGGGCGATAAGATCGCCGGTCGCCACGGCAACAAGGGTGTTATCTGTAACGTTCTGCCGGTCGAGGACATGCCCTACATGGCTGACGGTACCCCGATCGACGTTATCCTCAACCCGCTGGGCGTTCCTTCGCGTATGAACGTCGGCCAGCTGCTCGAGTGCCACCTTGGCTGGGCTGCTGCCTGCGGTTGGGATACCGAGCAGGCCGACTCCGACAAGTACGTCCCCGGTCCGTTCTTCACCGCCACGCCCGTCTTCGACGGCGCCAAGGAGGACGAGATCGCCGAGGTCATTCGTCGTGCCAACAAGAACATGCTCAACAAGGCCACCGCTGCCTTTGGCGATCACATGCGCCCCGAGTTTGTCACCCAGCTTGACGAGCGCGGCAAGACCCGTCTGTTCGACGGTCGCACCGGCGAGGAGTTCCGCGAGCCCATTACCGTGGGTACGTCCTACATCCTCAAACTCGGCCACATGGTCGACGACAAGATCCACGCCCGTTCGACTGGCCCTTACAGCCTGGTTACCCAGCAGCCTCTGGGCGGCAAGGCCCAGTTCGGCGGCCAGCGCTTCGGCGAGATGGAAGTTTGGGCACTGTACGCTTACGGTGCTTCCAACGTCCTGCAGGAGATCCTGACCGTCAAGTCCGACGATACCGTGGGCCGCGTCAAGACCTACGAGTCCATCGTCAAGGGCGAGAACGTTCCTGTCCCGGGTATCCCCGAGTCCTTCAAGGTTCTCGTCAAGGAGATTCGCTCCCTCGCGCTGGACATCGAGCCCATGCACGATGCCGACGAGGACGCCTCCGCCCCTGTGACCGCCGAGGAGACCTCTGCCCTCGATGACCTGGCTGCGCTCGCCGGCGTTGACGCCGACGTCAAGGCCGAGGATGCCGAGACCGCCGAGGTACCCGAGGCTGTCGCCGCCACGACCACTGATAAGGAGTAGTTGACTGTGGCAGATTTCGAAGCTACTGATTTTGACTCGGTAAAGATCTCCCTTGCCTCCGCCGACCAGATCCGTTCCTGGTCGCACGGTGAGGTCAAGAAGCCGGAGACCATCAATTACCGTACCCTCAAGCCCGAGAAGGACGGCCTGTTCTGCGAGAAGATCTTCGGTCCCGCCAAGGACTGGGAGTGCTCCTGCGGCAAGTACAAGGGCATCCGCTTTAAGGGCATCGTCTGCGAGCGCTGCGGCGTCGAGGTCACCTCGGCCAAGGTGCGTCGCGACCGCATGGGCCACATCGAGCTCGCTGCTCCCGTGTCCCACATCTGGTACTTCAAGAGCCCCACGAGCTTCCCGATGAGCCGTATGCTCGACATCAAGTCCAAGGACCTCGAGAAGGTTCTGTACTTTGCCAGCTACATCATCACCGAGGTTGACTACGAGGCTCGCGAGGCCGACGCCGACGACCTGCGCGAGGAGCTCGCCGCCGATCTGGAAGAGATCGATGCCGAGTGCGCCCGCCAGATTGAGTCCCTCAAGGAGCAGGGCGACCCCGAGAACTTTGACGAGTTCTCCGACGAGGAGCCGCTGACCCCCGAGGAGATCGCCTCTGGCATCGTTGACATCGAGGAAGAGTGCAAGGACGAGAAGCAGCTCCGCACGGACGCCTTCAACGCCTTCATGAAGCTCACCGAGCGCGACCTCATCTCCGATGAGCCGCTGTTCCGCGAGATGACCCGCTACTACTCCATGTACTTCAAGGGTGGCATGGGTGCCGAGGCCGTCCGCGACCTGCTCGCTGCCATCGACCTCCCCTCCGAGGCCGAGAAGCTCAAGGCCATCATCGCCGACGAGGATTCCCAGAAGCAGAAGCGTGAGAAGGCCGTCAAGCGCCTTGAGGTCGTTGACGCCTTCCTGAAGGGCGGCAACAGCCCCGCGAACATGATCCTGGACGTCATCCCGGTCATTCCGCCCGATCTGCGCCCGATGGTCCAGCTCGACGGCGGCCGCTTTGCCGCGTCCGACCTCAACGACCTGTATCGTCGCGTGATCAACCGTAACAACCGACTCAAGCGCCTGCTCGACCTGGACGCCCCTGCGATCATCGTGAACAACGAGAAGCGCATGCTCCAGGAGTCCGTGGACGCCCTGTTCGACAACGGCCGTCGTGGTCGCCCGGTCTCTGGCCGTGGCGGTCGCCCGCTCAAGTCGCTCGCCGAGGCCCTCAAGGGCAAGCAGGGTCGCTTCCGTCAGAACCTGCTGGGTAAGCGTGTCGACTACTCCGGCCGTTCGGTTATCGTTACCGACCCCAAGCTGCTGCTGCACCAGTGCGGTCTGCCCAAGACCATGGCGCTGGAGCTCTTCAAGCCCTTCGTCATGAAGCGCCTGGTCGAGCTTGGCAAGGTCGAGAACATCAAGGGCGCCAAGCGCGCTATCGACCGCGGTGCCACCTTTGTGTGGGATATCCTCGAAGAGGTCATCGACGGCCGCGTCGTGCTGCTCAACCGTGCACCGACCCTGCACCGTCTGTCCATCCAGGCCTTTGAGCCGGTGCTGGTCGAGGGCAAGGCTATCCACCTGCACCCGCTGGTCTGCTCGCCCTTCAACGCCGACTTCGACGGCGACCAGATGTCTGTCCACGTGCCGCTGTCCAGCCAGGCTCAGGCCGAGGCGCGCGTGCTCATGCTCTCTGCGAACAACCTGCGCTCGCCGGCATCCGGCAAGCCGGTCAACATCCCCTCGCAGGACATGATCATCGGTGTGTACTACCTGACCCAGGTCCGCGACGGTCTGCCGGGCGAGAACCACGTGTTCTCGAGCTTCGACGACGCGCTGCACGCCTATGATTGCCGCTCCGAGGTCGACATGCAGGCCAAGATTCAGGTCCGCGTGTCCGCCGAGAACGCCAACGTCATCAACGAGGACGGCACCCGTATCTTCCGCGTCAAGAACGGCAAGAACGAGTTCGTCGACTACGACGTCACCGGCAACAAGACCGCGCGCTTCGAGACCTCTATCGGCCGCATCATCTTCAACCGCCAGTGCCTGCCCGAAGACTACGAGTTCATGAACTACAAGATGGTCAAGGGCGACGTGGCCAAGCTGGTTGCTGACTGCTGCGATCGCTATCCCGAGGCCAAGGTCGGCCCGATCCTCGACGCCATCAAGTACTCCGGCTTCCACTACGCTACCCGCGCCGGCCTCACCATCTCGGTGTGGGACGCTCTCATCCCTGCCGAGAAGCAGGAGCTGCTCGATCGCGCCCAGGCCAACGTCGACCAGATCAACGAGTACTTCGAGGAGGGCTTCATCAACGAGACGGAGCGCCACATCGAAGTCGTTAACGAGTGGACCGCTTGTACCGACAAGGTCGCAGCGCTCATGCTCGACTTGTTCGACGAGGAGAACCCGCTGTACATGATGGCCGACTCCGGCGCCCGTGGTTCTAAGACCCAGCTGCGTCAGCTCGGCGGCATGCGCGGCCTGATGGCAGACATGTCCGGCGAGACGATCGACCTTCCCATTAAGGCGAACTTCCGCGAGGGCCTGCTGCCGCTCGAGTACTTCATTTCGACCTACGGCGCCCGTAAGGGCCTGGTCGATACCGCATCCCACACCTCGGACTCTGGTTACCTGACCCGTCGTCTGGTCGACGTGGCCCAGGACGTCATCGTCCGCGAGGAGGACTGCGGTACGCACGAGGGCGTCACCTACAACCTCATCATCCCCGGCACCACCGACCTCAACACCGACCTCGTCGGCCGTTGCTTTATTGAGGACGTCGTGGCTCCCGATGGCGCCGTGCTCTTTGAGCAGGACGGCTACATCGAGAAGGTCGCCGACATCCAGAAGATGGTCGATGCCGGCCTCAAGAAGGTCAAGCTCCGCGCGCTGCTCACCTGCCGCTCCAAGTACGGCGTGTGCCAGAAGTGCTACGGCTGGGATCTTTCCACCCGTCGTCCGGTCGCCATCGGTACCGCGGTCGGCATTATTGCCGCCCAGTCCATCGGCGAGCCCGGTACGCAGCTTACGATGCGTACCATTCACTCCGGCGGCGTCGCTGGCGTCGACGATATTACGCAGGGTCTGCCTACGGTCAGCCGTATGTTCGATATCGTCGGCAACGTCAACGAGAAGATTCTGGGTCGCGAGGCCGAGCTGGCTCCGTACTCCGGTCACCTCTCGATTAAGCCCGAGAAGTCCGAGTACGTGCTGACGCTCACCGACTCCGAGGATCACACCCGTGTTCTCGATGAGCGCCGCGTCCCCGCTTCGGTGCGCTTTATGCCCGAGATCGAGGACGGCTGCGAGGTTCGCGCCGGCGACCAGATCACCAAGGGCTTCGTCAACTTCCGCAACCTGCGCAAGCTGACCGACATCGAGTCGACGATGCACACCTTCGTCGAGAGCGTCAAGGACGTCTACACCAGCCAGGGCGTCGACCTGAACGACAAGCACATCGAGGTGCTCGCACGTCAGATGCTGCGTCGCGTTCAGATCACCAACCCCGGCGACTCCAAGTACCTGCTTGGTCAGTACGTCGACCGCTACGAGTTCGCTGACGAGGTCGAGCGCGTTGCCCGTCTGGGCGGTCAGGCTCCCGTGGCCGAGCCCGTCATCCTGGGTACGCTCAAGGTCGCGTCCAACATCGACTCCTGGCTGTCGAGCGCTTCGTTCATCCGTACCGCTGGCGTCCTTACCGAGGCTGCCATCGAGGGCAAGGTCGACCACCTGCTCGACCTTAAGTCCAACGTCATCGTCGGTAAGAAGATCCCGGCTGGTACCGGCCTCAAGCCGTACGCCAACGCCAAGCTGACGTATCGCACGGCCGACGGCTACGTGGACATCGACGGCCCGGCTTCGCCCAACGCCAAGTCGCTGCCCGAGTGGGCTCCTGTGGAGCTCAAGGACCTGGACGAGCAGCTCCCGCAGCAGCTCGACTGGGCCGGCTACGACGAGTTCGGTGGTGCTGACGGTTCGTTCACCCGCAACGGTCACACCATCTCCGCCGAGAAGGCTCGTCTGTACCTGTTCGACGACCTGGGCGTGTCGCAGCGCTGGACCAACAAGTTCAGCGAGGTTGGCATCGAGACGGTCGGCGACCTGGTTGGCAAGTCCGAGGAGGATCTGCTGCGCATCGATGGCATCGGCGCCAAGGCGATCGAGGAGCTCCGTGACGGCCTGGAGGCCCACGACCTGCTCTACATCCTCGAGAACAACGACGACGTTGCCGACGAGGAAGACCTCTCGCAGCTGCTGCAGATGGTCTTTAGCCCCGACGGTCCGGACGATATCCTGCTGGGTACCTCCGCCACGCCGACGCATCACGCCGATGCCGACGAGGAGCTCCTGGGCGCCCCGATCGACGACAAGAAGGCTCCCGCCAACGGCGCGATCAACGAGGACATGGCTTCCCTCGACGAGCTGCTCAACCAGCTCGTGGACACCGACGACGCCGAAGAGGCCAAGGACAACGACGAGGAGTAACTAGTTCCGCCGTTCTAACGAACGGCGGCGACCTCCGTCGCTGCGCGGCCCCCAGAGCTACAATCTGTCATTCAAAAGGCAGGGCATGACCAAAAGGTCAATGCCCTGCCTTTTTCATGCCACCTTGTACGCTCTGGGGGCCGCTCGCTTGCGTATGCTCAACCTGTTGCGTTCCGTTGATCCCTTGCTAAAAAGGGACGGATTAATTTTGATAGGTTTTTCCTGCTTGAATTTGAAACATTCCGTTCGGTCAAAGCGTATCTATGGTGAGGGCCTCAGCAAGAAACATCAGCATCACCGGGAGGTGATTATGGAAGAACAAGCTTTTAGACAGGCGGTTGAAGATCACAGGGATGTCGTGTTTCGAATCGCGTTGACGTACCTGCGTGATCGCGCCGACGCCGACGATGTCGCTCAAGACGTCTTTCTGAAGTTACTCAAAAACGATGCGCAATTTGAAAGCTGGGAACATCTTCGTCGATGGCTTATCCGGGTCACGATCAATGAATGCAAATCTCTCTTTCGAAAGCCGTGGAGGCGCGTGGAGGATATTGAGAACCTGGCCGATTCGCTTTCGACGGCGCAGGAGGAGACCAAGGCGGTCCTGTCAGACGTTATGCGACTTCCGGAGCGATTCCGTATCCCCATCGTGCTCTATTACTATCTGGGCTTCTCGACTTCAGAGATTGCCGAGTTGCTGCACGTACCAGCCGCGACAGTTCGAACGCGTTTAGCTCGCGGCAGATCGAAACTCAAGTTCATCCTAGAGGAGGGCGACCGTGAAATCCAACCAAATCAAGCAGGCCTTCGAGTCCGTCCAAGCCGATAGCGATCTTGCTGACCGTGTTCTTTATGCCGCTGCTGGTGAGCCGCTTCGCCGAAAGGGTCACGCGAAGCCTCTGTATGTTGCCGTGATCGGATGCCTTGCCGGAGTGCTGGCGACCGGAGGGGTCGCCTACGCCGTCGTCAATTCCAGTTATTTTGCCTCTGCCTGGGGAAACCATGGCAACGGAGAGTCCATTACCTGGACTCAAGGTGGCTTGTCGGGGACTAAATATACCTACACCAGAGAGTTTGGTGATGGTATCGCGCCCCAAAGCTTGGAGGGTTCAGTACAGAAGGTCAATCTGTCCGTCGAGGGCAACGGCTATACACTCGACATTCATGATATGGCTATCGATAAAAACGGTTGCGGTGCCGTGACGTTTACGTTGTCCAATCCAAATGGTGTTAACTACTACAAGCCGGCGGCAGAGCTTGGCGAACTTGTTCTCTATGGTGAAGAAGAAGGGGGCGTCAGTACACCCAGCATGAACTTCGGCGAGGAATGGGCTGATACACGCTGCACCATTGATAAAGACACATCAAGCGACACGGTCATTAACGGCACGATGTACTTTGCATCTTGGAATCGCGATCGAGATTTACGACATGCGGTCACCTGGAATATCAGTTGGACGGAGGGCAAAGGTGAGGATGCGAAGGTGATCGAGGTATCGACGCCAGAGTTTAACGTCGGAGCGCACGTCGATACAAAGGAGCTCCGCTCCGACGACTCGCCTCTCGAGATCAGCCCGTTTTCCATCCAGACGCACATCGATGATCTGGGCTATGAAGCAGTTGATCATAAACTGACCGTCAGCTACAAGGATGGATCGGAGCAGATTATCGAAGATGACGACGCGGGGGCGTACAATTTCTATGTTTCGATGGCGCGCAATAGCGGAGAGAACATTTGGGTACCAACGAAGTTGATCGATGTCGATCAAGTGGTCTCGGTAACCCTCGAGGGCACGAGGTACACATCGACAGGAGAGACTCAAACGGAAGAACCCTTTACCATCGTCTATTCGTAAGGCTTGAGGCCGCTTCCCACTAGGGGAAGCGGCCATTTTCGTGTTACATGGACGGCTGGAATGGGCACTTGCGCACAGGCGGGGATTCCTTTTGTGGAGGGTTTGCGGAAATGTGGCTATTTAAGGATACGCCCGGCGGCGTGGTCTGTTGACGGCACAGCTAACGCCACGTATCCTATCGAACTGCGTGTTTCGTAGGGGGATGCTGACCCCTCGATTCAAGCCGTTGCACTTTACAGAAAGCTGGAATCATTCGAGAAGGAGTACGCTTTGCCTACTATTAACCAGCTGGTTCGCCAGGGCCGTCGTTCCGTGCCCAAGAAGTCCAAGAACGCTGCTCTGCAGCACAACTCCCAGAAGCGCGGCGTGTGCACCCGCGTCTTCACCACGAGCCCCAAGAAGCCGAACTCGGCTCTTCGTAAGGTTGCCCGTGTTCGCCTCGTCAACGGCATCGAAGTTACCGCTTACATCCCGGGTGAGGGCCACAACCTGCAGGAGCACTCCATCGTGCTCGTCCGCGGCGGTCGTGTCCGTGACCTCCCTGGTGTCCGTTATCACGTCATCCGTGGCGCCTACGACGCTGCTCCGGTCCAGAACCGTATGCAGGCCCGTTCCAAGTACGGTGCTAAGCGCCCCAAGGCTAAATAAGCCAGATAACGTTTTGATACTTTCGCCGTGTGCCGCCTAAGCGCCGCACGGTAGACACTTAAGGAGATTTCACATGCCGCGTCGTGCAGCAGCTAATCGTCGTGAGGTTCAGCCTGACGCCGTTTACAACAACCGCCTGGTGACTCAGCTCATCAACAAGGTCCTTCTTGACGGCAAGAAGGCCACCGCTGAGCGCATCGTTTACACCGCTTTCGAGATCGTTGCCGAGAAGTCCGAGGGTGGCGACGCTCTCGCTACCTTCAAGAAGGCTATGGACAACGTCAAGCCCACGCTCGAGGTTAAGCCCAAGCGTGTCGGTGGCGCTACCTATCAGGTCCCGATGGAGGTCAACTCCCGTCGTTCCACCGCTCTGGGCATTCGCTGGATCGTCAACTTCTCCCGCGCTCGCAAGGAGAAGACCATGGCCGAGCGTCTCGCCAACGAGATCCTCGACGCTTCCAACGGCCTGGGCGCTTCCGTCAAGAAGCGTGAGGACGTCTTCAAGATGGCCGAGGCCAACCGCGCGTTCTCGCACTATCGTTGGTAAGTTAAGGTAAGGAACTAACATGGCTAAGCCTAAGTACAAGCTTTCCGATACCCGTAACATCGGCATCATGGCTCACATCGATGCCGGTAAGACCACCACGACCGAGCGTATTCTTTACTACACCGGTAAGACCCACAAGATCGGTGAGGTCCATGAGGGCGCTGCCACCATGGACTGGATGGTTCAGGAGCAGGAGCGCGGCGTAACCATTACCTCCGCTGCTACCACGTGCTTCTGGAACAAGGACGGTAAGGACTACCGCATCCAGATCATCGACACCCCGGGCCACGTTGACTTCACCGCCGAGGTCGAGCGCTGCCTGCGCGTCCTCGATGGCGCTGTCGCCGTCTTCGACGCCGTTGCCGGCGTTCAGCCCCAGTCTGAGACCGTTTGGCGTCAGGCTTCCACCTTCAACGTTCCCCGCATCGCCTTCATCAACAAGTATGACCGCGTGGGCGCTGACTTCTTCAACGCTATCGAGACCATGAAGGATCGTCTCGACGCTAACGCCGTGGCCGCTCAGGTCCCGATGGGCGCCGAGGACAACTTCTGGGGCGTCATCGACCTGGTCACCATGACTGCTTGGGACTTCAAGGCCGACGAGAAGGGTATGACCTACCCCGAGCCGATGGACGAGATCCCGGCTGAGTTTGCCGACATCGCTGCCACCAAGCGCGAGGAGCTCCTTGACGCTGCTGCCAGCTTTGACGACGAGCTCATGGAGAAGATCCTCATGGAGGAGGACTTCACCGTCGAGGAGCTCAAGGCTGCTCTGCGTAAGGGCGTTCTGGCCAACGAGCTCAACCTCGTCTTCGTGGGCTCCGCCTACAAGAACAAGGGCGTCCAGGAGCTGCTCGACGCTGTCGTCGACTACCTGCCCAGCCCGCTCGACGTCGAGGCCGTCACCGGTACCGATCCGGACACCGGCGAGGAGATCCAGCGTCATCCTTCCTTCGACGAGCCCTTCTCCGGCCTGGTCTTCAAGATCATGACCGACCCGTTCGTCGGTAAGCTCACCTACGTCCGCGTTTACTCCGGCCGTGCCGAGTCCGGCTCCTACGTTGTTAACGCTTCCAACGGTCAGCGCGAGCGTCTCGGCCGCATCCTCGAGATGAACGCCGCCGAGCGTATCGACCGTGACGACGCTGCCGCTGGCGACATCGTCGCTTGCGTCGGCTTCAAGAACTCCACCACCGGCGACACCCTGTGCGCCGAGGGCAAGGAGATCGTCCTCGAGAAGATCGAGTTCGCTAAGCCCGTTATCGACGTTGCCATCGAGCCCAAGACCAAGGCCGAGCAGGACAAGATGTCCCTGGCTCTGACCAAGCTCGCCGAGGAGGATCCGACCTTCCAGGTGTCCACCAACCACGAGACCGGCCAGACCATCATCGCCGGCATGGGCGAGCTGCACCTCGAGATCATCGTCGACCGTCTGCTCCGTGAGTTCAAGGTTGACGCTAACGTTGGTAAGCCCCAGGTTGCCTACCGCGAGACCGCTGGTCACGACGTCGAGAAGGCTGAGGGCAAGTTCGTCCGTCAGTCCGGCGGTCGCGGTCAGTACGGCCACGCCGTCATCAAGCTCGAGAAGATGGAGGAGGGCTTCGGCTACGAGTTCGTCAACGCTATCGTCGGCGGCGTCGTGCCCAAGGAGTACATCCCGTCCATCGACAAGGGCATCCAGGAGGCCCTGAACACCGGTGTTATCGCCGGCTTCCCGGTCCTCGACGTCAAGGTCACCCTGTTCGACGGTTCTTACCACGAGGTCGACTCCTCCGAGGCCGCCTTCAAGATCGCCGGTTCCATGGCTATCAAGGACGCCCTCAAGAAGTCCGATCCGCAGCTGCTCGAGCCGATCATGGCTGTCGAGGTCGAGACCCCCGAGCAGTACATGGGCGACGTTATGGGCAACCTCTCCGGTCGCCGCGGCAAGATCGAGGGCATGGAGGATCGCAAGAACAGCAAGCTCATCCGTGCCAAGGTGCCGCTGGGCGAGATGTTCGGTTACGCTACCGACCTTCGCTCCCAGACCCAGGGCCGTGCATCCTACACGATGCAGTTCGACTCTTATGAGCCCGCGCCCAAGTCCATCGTGGACGAGGTCATGAGCAAGAACGCCTAAGTTCGAGCTCCCTGTTACGTAATCCTGCGAGAACATCTCTCGCACTCTTTGGAGGTTTAAGTTGGCTACCCAGAAGATCCGCATTCGCCTCAAGGGCTATGATCACGAGGTCGTCGATCAGTCCGCGAAGCTCATCGTCGAGACCGCTCAGAAGACCGGCGCTCGCGTTTCCGGTCCTGTCCCCCTGCCCACCGAGCGTAACCTGTACACGGTTATCCGCTCGCCGCACCTGAACAAGGACTCCCGTGAGCAGTTCGAGATGCGCACCCACAAGCGCCTCATCGACATCCTCGACCCCACCTCGGGCACCGTTGATTCGCTCATGCGTCTCGACCTCCCCGCTGGCGTCGACATCGACATCAAGCTCTAAGCGATATCGCTCATAGCTTAAAGGGCCCCGCTGCCGTTACGGTAGCGGGGCCCTTTTGTTTTGAATGGTGGTTTGGACTGTCGGACAATGCTGACGAGTAGGTGGCTGCGGCGCCCTATTCGCTCACGGGACGCAGCGATGCCTCCTCAAAATGGAAGGATCGCAAGTCGTCTTCCGTTTCGATGCACGCGCGACCATAATCATCGACGGTTCGAAAAATTCCACGTGCCAGCTCATCTCCAGCAGGGGAGCGGGCGATAACGGTTTCCCCAATCCAATTGAGGTGAGCTACATAATCATCGTGGACGGGCGCGAGTGATCCGGCGTCTTCTTTCATGGCGTTGAGCAAATCTGCCCACGCGTCCACAGCGTTCACGACCGCGTGATAGACATCCTTGAGTAGTACATCGACGGTGGGAACGTTCTCATTGAGGTCTGACAGGCCGATTGCCGGCAGGCCGCCATCGGGAACCTCCGAGGGCACATAGTTCACATTGACGCCAATGCCGCAGACGGCGAAAGGCCTGCCTTCGTTATCGCGTGCGGCCTCGACCAGAATGCCGCCGAGCTTGCGTCCTCGCGCGACCAGGTCGTTGGGCCATTTGAGACCAATCTCGTTTGCAAGACCCTGCTTTCCGAGCGCCTCGAGCACCGCTAGGCTGCTGACGGCGGCAAGACCAGAGTACTTTGCAGGATTAACGCATGGACGCAGGACAATCGAAAGCAATAGGTTGCCGGCGGTTGAATCCCACTTGTGGCCGCGCCGGCCGCGTCCTGCTGTCTGAGCCCGGGCGGCAAGTCCTGTGCCGTGCGGCGCTCCCTGTTTTCCTGCTTCGAGCAGGTCATCGTTGGTCGATCCGGTTACGTCGACTATCGTTAATTTGGCATCCATAACGGCTGCTACCTCCTAAGTTAATAAGGCAATCGAGCAATGGTGTCGAGAGATAGACACAATGTGAAGCCTTTGTCGCATTTGGACAATTTAATGTTAACACGTCAACAAGGACTGAAATGCGCTATCCTCTCTTGGTCGATGTAAACACGTCAACAACTCAAAGGAGGTTAGTGATGGGTTTCACGATTCTTGGAACAGGCTCGGCGCTTCCTGAGCGCAGTGTTTCCAATGACGAGCTGTCTGAGTTCCTCGATACCTCGGATGAGTGGATTTTTACCCGCACAGGTATCAAGAGCCGCCACGTCTGCACCACCGAGTCACTTGACGACCTTGCCGTAGCGGCGAGCGAGCGGGCACTCCGGGTGTCCGGAATCGACGCGAGCCAGCTGGATCTGATCGTCTGCTCGACGACGACGGGTGATCACCTTGTTCCCGCTGAGGCGTGTGCCGTTGCTGAGCGACTAGGCGCGACGTGCCCTGCCTTCGATGTCTCGGCGGCCTGCGCCGGCTTCGTATTTGCGCTCGATGTCGCCGAGGGCTATATCGCCCGCGGCCGTGCCGAGCGCGTGCTTGTCGTTGCTGCCGAGCAGATGACGCGCGCGCTCGACTGGACCGACCGCGCCACCTGCGTGCTCTTTGGCGATGGGGCAGGCGCCGCAGTGATTGAGGCTGGGGGAGACAGTCCCCTTGCCGTTGAGCTTTCGACGGCGCCCGACGTCGAGACGTTGCGCGTTCCCGGTCTGGTCGGCACCTCGCCGTTTAAGGCTTCCGCAGATAGCGCGAGCGTGCTGTCCATGAATGGCCGCCGCGTGTTCAAGTTCGGCGTCAACGCCATCTGCGACACGGTCCATAAGCTTGCGATCGATGCGGGCATTTCGGTCGAAGACATCGACCACTTTGTATTCCATCAGGCTAACGAACGAATCCTGAGTCAGGCGGTCAAGCGCCTCGGCGTGCCAGACGAGCGCGTGGTTCGAACGCTGCGTGAAACCGGCAACATCTCGAGCGCCTGCATTCCGCTTGCTCTTGATCGACTGGCAAATACCGGCGCGCTGCACGCGGGCGACACCATCGCCCTGGTCGGATTTGGCGCCGGCTTGGATGTAGGTGGCTATCTACTTCGCTGGAAGTAGTTGCACATAGGAAATAAAAACGCCCCTAGGGCACAAACAAAGGAGAACTACCATGGCAGATCAGAAGACCTTCGAGCGCGTTTGCGACGTTATCCGCGAGACCGCCGGCCTTGACGACGTCGAGATGAAGCCCGAGTCCACGCTCGAGGAGATCGGCCTCGACAGTCTGGGTACCGTCGAGATTCTCGTGGCCGTCGAGGACGAGTTCGATATTCAGCTCGATACCGAGGAGAACCCTAAGACGGTCGGCGAGTTCGTCGATACGGTTGAGGCGGCATTGGAGAAGTAGAGATGCTCAAGACTCCTCTCTGCGAGCTGCTCGGCATCGAAAAGCCCGTGTTCCAGGGCGGCATGGCCTGGATTGCCGACGCCTCGCTGGCGTCCGCAGTGTCCGAGGCGGGTGGCTTAGGGATTATCGCGGCCATGAACGCCGACGCCAACTGGCTGCGCGATCAGATTCACGAGCTGCGCGCCAAGACGGATAAGCCCTTTGGCGTCAACGTTATGCTCATGAGCCCGTTTGTCGACGAGGTCGCACAAGTGGCGATTGATGAGCAGGTGTCCGTTGTGGTGACCGGCGCCGGCAATCCGACCAAGTACATGAAGGCCTGGGGCGATGCGGGCATCAAGGTTATTCCCGTCGTGGCTTCGGTGGCGCTGGCGCGTCTCGTGGCGCGTCGCGGAGCCACTGCCGTGGTTGCCGAGGGTACCGAATCAGGCGGCCATATTGGCGAGACCTCGACGATGGCACTGGTGCCGCAGGTTGTCGATGCGGTCGATATTCCCGTGGTTGCGGCTGGCGGCATCGCCGATGGCCGCGGTGTAGCGGCCGCCTTTATGCTCGGCGCTGCCGGAGTCCAGGTGGGAACACGCTTTCTGGTCGCAAACGAGTGCACCGTATCCGAACAGTACAAAGAGTTGGTGCTCAAGGCAGGCGACACGTCGACGCGTGCGACCGGTCGCTCGACGGGACATCCGGTTCGCGCCCTCAAGAGCCCCTTCACCAACGCGTATGCCAAGAACGAGGCGGCTGGCGCAAGCCCCGAGGAGCTCGGTGCTATGGGAACCGGTGCGCTGCGTAAGGCCGCCAAGGACGGCAACTACGAAGAGGGTTCGTTTTTGTGTGGACAGATTGCCGGCATGGTTAGCGAGCGCCAGAGCGCACGTGAAATCGTTGACGATCTGGTCGATGGCGCCGAGCGCGTCCTGAAGGGTGCGTCCGCATGGGTAGCGTAGCGTTTCTGTTTGCCGGCCAGGGTGCCCAACACCCCGCGATGGGCGTCGACCTGATCGAGGCATCGCCGGCGGCCGCCGAGGTGTTCGCCATTGCCGACGAGGTGCGCCCGGGGACCAGTGAGCAGTGCCGGAGTGCCTCCAAGGAGGAGCTCTCGCAGACCGAGAACACACAGCCGTGCGTGTTCGTTCACGACCTGGCAGCGGCTATCGCCCTGCGTGAGCGCGGCGTGGTGCCTGCCGCCTGTGCGGGATTCTCGCTGGGCGAGGTCGCCGCGCTCACCTTTGCGGGGGCATTCGATACGCGAGCAGGCTTTGAGCTCGTGTGCGAGCGCGCGGCGCTGATGGCCGCGGCTGCCGAGCGCCATCCGGGCGGCATGCGCGCCGTCATCAAGCTCGATGCGGTACAAGTCGAGGGCCTGGCAAAACAGGCCGGCGAGGACTGCTGGCCGGTCAACTACAACAGTCCGCAGCAGACGGTTGTTGCCGGAGCGCCCGAGGCGCTGCAGGAGCTCGACGTCCTAGTAAAAGAGGCTGGCGGCCGCGCTATGAAAGTCGCGGTGTCGGGTGCATTTCATAGCCCCTATATGGCTGAGGCAACTGAGGGGCTGGCGACGTATATCCAAGCCGGCCACGCGCCGTCTCCGCTGCTGATTCCGGTCATGGCAAACATGACGGCGGCGCCCTATCCGGCGGACCCGCGAGCGGCATCGGATGTCTTGGCCAATCAGGTGAGCCATGCCGTGCGCTGGGTCGACACGCTGCATGCTCTGCAGGATCAGGGCATCGATACGTTTATTGAGGTCGGACCTGGCAAAACGCTGTCGGGCCTGGTCAAGCGTACGCTGAGCGACGTTCGCGTGTATTCGTGCGAAACGGCCGAGCAGGTCGCAGCTATTGCCGACGAGCTCGCGTAGTCTACGGGGCTGTAACCCGAAAGGAATGACATGGGTAACTTGAACAACGGCGCGCTCGAGCGCAACGATTCACGTCGCGTGGCACTGATCACGGGCGGCTCGCGCGGTATCGGCCGCGCCTGCGCTATCGGTCTGGCGGAGGATGGCTTTGATATCGCCGTCGTCTATGCCGGCAGCGTCGATGCGGCGCGCGAGACGTGCGAAGCCTGCGAGGCCGCTGGTGCCACAGCTCGTGCATATCAATGCGACGTGGCCGATCCCGCTGCCGTCAACGCGTGCGTGGAGACGGTCCTGAGCGACTTCGGCTCGATCTGGACACTCGTCAACAACGCCGGCATCACGCGCGACGGCCTGCTCATGCGTATGGGCGATGACGCCTTCGACCGCGTGCTCGATGTCAATCTCAAGGGCACGTTCAATATGACGCGCGCGCTCACCAAGACCTTTATGCGCCAGCGCGGCGGTTGCGTCGTCAACATGAGCTCGGTCGTGGGCCTGATGGGTAATGCCGGGCAGGCCAACTACGCTGCCTCCAAGGCGGGCGTCATCGGCCTGACCAAGGCGGTGGCGCGCGAGCTTGCGCCCCGCGGCGTACGAGTGAACGCGGTCGCTCCCGGGTTTGTCGAGACAGATATGACGGCAAAGCTCTCGGAGAAGGTGCGTGCGGCGTGCGAGGAGCAGATTCCCCTGAGGCGCATGGCGCGCCCCGAGGAAGTGGCCGGCGTGGTGCGCTTTTTGGCGAGCGATGCGGCTGCCTACATTACGGGCGAGGTCGTACGCGTCGACGGCGGAATGGCGATGTAGAAACCAGGGCCGAAGAACGGCTTGGATGAGGAGACCATGATGGAACAGAGAGTTGCAATCACCGGTATCGGTGCCGTGTCGCCGCTCGGCAACACCGCGCTTGCCACCTGGGCGGCCATGTGTGCCGGAACGTGTGGCATCGGTCCGATCACGCACTTTGATACCGATGCATTTGCCGTCAAGGTGGCAGCCGAGGTCAAAGGTTTTGACGGCAACGAGTACTTTGGCAAGCATGACGCCAAACATCTCGACCCCTGTGTTCAGTTTGCGATGGCGGCGTCGGACGAGGCCATGCACGATGCGGGCCTCGATGTTGAGGGCGCGGTCGATCGCGATCGTCTGGGTGTCTATGTGGGCTCGGGCGTGGGCGGCATGCAGACGCTTGTCGACAACGTCCATACGATTGCCGACCGCGGGCCTCGTCGCGCATCGCCCTACATGATCGCGATGATGATTCCCAACATGGCATCGGGCAATATCGCAATCCGCCACAAGGCAAAGGGTCCGACCCTGCCCGTGGTGACCGCTTGCGCGACTTCTGCCCATGCGGTGGGCGAGGCGTTCCGCGCCATCAAGCACGGCTATGCCGATGCAATCCTGGCCGGCGGCGCCGAGGCTGCCATTATCCCCGATGCCGTTGCGGGCTTTACGTCCTGCCGCGCATTGACCACCAACCCCGATCCCGCGACGGCTTGCCGCCCGTTCGACGCGAACCGCGACGGCTTTGTGATGGGCGAGGGCGCCTGCGTGCTGGTACTCGAGAGCATGGAACATGCGCAGGCTCGCGGTGCGCACATTTACGCCGAGGTCGTAGGCTATGGCAACACCGATGATGCCTATCACATCACGAGCCCCGATCCCGAGGCTGCCGGCATTGCCCGTGCGATATCGCTGGCGGTGGCCGAGGGCGACGTTAAGCCTTCCGAGGGCCTCTACATCAACGCTCACGGCACCTCGACCAAGCTCAACGATTCGTCTGAGACGGCGGGCATTAAGCGTGCGCTCGGCGAGGACGCGGCACGCGCCGCGCACGTCTCGTCGACCAAGTCGATGACCGGTCACATGATCGGCGCCACGGGTGCCATTGAGGTCATGGCCTGCGCCATGGCGCTCGAGCAGGGCGTGGTACCCCCGACCATTAACTACCACACGCCCGATCCCGCCTGCGATCTTGACTACACGCCCAATCGCGCGGTTCGCGCCGACCTTACCTGGGCGCTTTCGACCAACCTAGGCTTTGGCGGGCACAACGCCGCCATCGCGCTGCGTAGATATACGAGGAGCTAGAGCATGGATTCCAAAAGACTTGCCGAGATAGCCGATGTTATGGAGGACCGCGGCCTCACGCGCGTGCGGGTTGAGGAGCCCGATGGCACCGCGGTCGAACTTGAGCGCGCGAGCGCCGCACAGCCGGTTGCCGTGCCCATGCCTATGCCGAGCGCCATGGCCGCTCCGGTTGCGGCTCCCGCAGTCGCGCC
>CABRBD010000015.1:0-93498 GCA_902469185.1 uncultured Collinsella sp.
CGCGGCGAAGCAGCAGCGCGCCAGGCCGTAGGCGCCCTGGCCGACGCATAGCCACCCGGCGGCGTCCATGACGGCGGCCGAGGCCAGCAGCGCCCGTCTCTTCCCCGTCATTCCTCTACCTCCAGATCGTCCATGAGTACGTCCAGCGCCCTCGCGATCCTCTTGACCGCCCCGTATCGGGCGTTCCCGATGCCCTTGGCCTCGTAGTTCCTGACCGACTTCTCCGCGACCCCCGCCATGGCGGCGAGCCGGTAGCGTGACAGCCCCGCCTCTTTGCGGAGTTCCGCAATCCTGCATTTCTGTGTCCCCACGGGTGCGTAACCTCTTCCGTATCAATCTCCCTGTCGAAAGGAGGTGATTACATGTCAAAGACCTTCCAAGGCCTCAAGATCGACCGAAAGGCCCTCAACCGCGTCGCCGTCAGGGGAATCGAGAAGGCCGCTGCAACCGGCTCCCTCGAGATAACCTGCCGGACCTGCGGCAAGCGCTTCACGCTTCGCGGTCCCCGGACGAGCTGTCCCCGTTGCGGGACGTCGTATCGGACCCGATAAGGTCGGCCCCGATCTCCACGCCGTCCGCGAGCGAATCCAGGATCTCGCGGGCGGCGGCGATGTGGCCGGAGGCCACGTCGAGCCTCGCCTGCAGCTCGTCCACGCCCTTCAGCTTCACGCCGAGCGTGATCTCCCCCACCTTCTTGCCCTCCATCTCTTCCCCTTCCCTACGCGGCCTCGTCCGTGTTCCAGCCCATCAGGTCGTTGGGCGTGCAGCCGAGGGCCTGGGCGATGGCATACGCCTTGTCGACGCCTGGAACCATCGAGCCGTTCTCGTATCCTATGATTGAAGATGCCGAGATCCCCGCCTTGTTGGCGAGCTGCTCCTGCGACATATCGGCTCGGGCGCGGGCGGCGCGCAGGTTTGCGCCAAACTCGTCCTTTGAAAACTTCATGGCTTCCTCCTTCTGAAATAGGGAACTTATTCCCTGTGCAAATCAGAGTATAGGGAATCTTTTCCCGATTGCAATAGCAAACTAGGGCTTTTCTTGCCTTTTCTTTTGCCTATCTATAGAATCCTCGGTAAATACTTCCCTAAATTGGAGGTGCCGATGAACCTAAAACTAAAGCAGGCTAGGAAAGAAAACGGATATTCGCAGGCCGATCTGGCAGACGCGTTGAGCGTTGACATCAAAACGGTAGGCAACTGGGAACGAGGGAAGACTCTTCCCGATATTGAGCAGCTCTGGAAGTGCGCGAAGGTTCTGCACACCGACCCCAACGACCTTCTCGGCTGGTACGAGGAGCACCCCGAGGACAGGCCGGCGGCGCCGGCGGGCGCGGAGGGCGAGCTGATCGCCTGCTACCGGCAGAGTACCGAGAAGAGGCGCTCGAAGATCCTGGAGACGGCACGCGACCAGGCCGAGCTGTCCCAAAATCAACCTGCAGCGCCTGAAATCGAAGGGCTGGAAGCGGATCAAATAAAGTCCGCGTAGGCATTCAGCGGAACCACCTGAGAGAATGGCAGATAACATGGGAATGTACGATTCAATCGACCGCCTGGTGAACCTGTGCGACGAGGTCATCGAGAGCGACCCGCCCGGTCTCAGGCAGAAGGTGGTGGCCAGGTACATGACGGCATTCGGAGATATCATCGAGCGCGAGACCGGGACCAGGGTGAAGGCCGACGTCAGCCCCGGCATGATCGACATCGCGTCCATCGAGACGATCCGCGACCTGCTGCTCGCGCACAGGGACCGCATGGAATACGAGTACATGATGGCCAAGGCGACCGCCGACCAGATAGAGGCGAGGGCGACCGCCACCGTCGAGGCGACCGTCACGGTCGACTTCAACCAGACGATCAAGCAGATATCGAGCAGCCAGGGCCTGTCACCCGAGGACCTCGCCGCCGTGAAGCTCGCCCTCGCCGACCTGCGGTTCGCCGCCGAGGAGAAGGACGAGGGAGGCTTCGCCGAGAAGGCAAAGGACGCACTCGACCTCGCATCCAAGGCCGCAGGGCTCGTTCCCAAGGTGGCCAAGGCGATCGGCGCCCTCGCGGCGCTCCTCGGGGCGTAGGTGCCAGCTGTTCCCCCATTTTCGTAACGTCACGAAAATGGCCGGCTGCTTGACCGTACCGAGGGCAAACGATAACTTGGACAGCGGTATTGACGCGGGGACCCCACGAGGCCCGCGTCCAATAGAAAGGCGGCTGTCCCAACGGGCGGCCGCCTTTTTCATTTAGGAGTACAAATTTTATTTAATCCTTAATCGCGCTAATCTTTTATATACTTTATTACTTAGCTGTGCTAATATTTAATTGTCGAAAGGAGTTAGGCGGTGACTAAGAAGAGGGACCTCGAGCGGGAGCTGACCGAAGCGGGCTACGTAAAGCTCAGCGGCACCGGCGCCAAGCACGACAAGTTCCGCCGCGGGGACGTGACGGTGACAGTGCCCAGGCACCGGGAGATAAAGGAGACGACCGCGAGGGGAATCAGGAAGGAAGCGGGGCTGCTCTAGCCCCGCCCTCCCCTTCACCGCAGGAAAGGAGACCACCATGATCGTCATGCAGGAGTTCGAGGTCTACCCCGACCCCGAGGGCGGCTACGCCGTGGAGCCGTGCGGGCTCGCCGGGGCCACCGAGGGCGATACCTACGAGGAGGCCGTGGAGATGGCCGTCGACTGGCTGCGCGTCCATGCCCTGGCGGCGCTGGAGCGCGGGGCGGAGTTCGAGGGCGGCGGGCTTGGCCATGCGCCGTCCAACGGCGGCACGGTCGTCACCGTCGCGACCAGCGTCGAGCTGTCCGACATCCCGGCCGTGACCGCAGCCGAGGCCGCCGAGATGCTCGGCGTGAGCACCGCGCGCGTGGCGCAGCTCTGCCGCGACGGGAGCCTGAGCAGCTGGAGGGTCGGCAACACCCGCATGGTGTCGCGCGACTCCATCGAGTACCGCATCGCGGCCAAGCCCGGGGCGGGCCGTCCGTGCAAGGCCGCGGCGGAGGCATAGCCCCAGCAGGGCGGGCTCGATATCTAAATAAAAAAGCCCCGTGCGGCGATCTTGGCGGATCCGCACGGGGCATATGCCCTCCGGCAAAAAGGGAAAGGCAGGACCATTATATGGCAACCAACGACAGTTCCAGGTCAAAACTCGGCTCGAAGCGCGAGGTGGCTCCGGGCAAGTGGGTGATCCGCGTGCAGGCGGGCTTCCGCGCGGACGGGCGCGTGCGGCGCGTGTCGCGCACCGTCCACGGCACCGAGACCGAGGCCGACATCGCCATCGCCCAGCTCGCCCGCGAGCTCGGCGTGTCCCAGGCGGCGCACGCGGGCGTAACGCTCGACATGTACTACTGGGGAGTTTTCCGCGACTCGCCCAGCAACCGCGGCAAGCCGCGCTCCCGCGCGAGCCTGCGCGAGTACGACGGGCAGATGGACAACTACATCTCCCCCGTCCTGGGCTCGACGGACATCTCCAAGATAACGCACGACATGATGCGAAGCTGCATCGAGCGCTCGGGCGCGCCGGCCAAGACCAAGACGACGCTGCGCGCCGTCATGCGCCGAGCCTTCGACGACGGCTGGGTGACGGTGGAGCCCTTCCGCCGCCGCGTCATCGCGCCCAAGGCCAAGCAGGCGCCCGTGGAGCCGTGGAGCATCCCCGAGGCCGCCGAGGCGCTGCGCAGGCTCGCCGCCAGCGACGACCGCGCGGATCTGGTCATGAACGCCTACCTTATCCTGGGCCTGAGCGGCCTGCGCAAGGAGGAGGCGCTGGCGGTGCGCCCGTGCGACCTCAAGGTCACCACGACCTACGACTTCGCCACGGGCCAGCCGACCGTGTCGGAGTATATCGAGGTCTGCCGCGCGTACACGGACGAGGACGGCGTGAAGGAAACCAAGAATGCCCATTCCGTGCGCACCGTGCCGGTTTTATTGGCGGGCCGCGAGCGCCTGCACCAGATCATGGACGAGCTGCGCCCGTCCATAACCGTCGAGGGCGGCACTTCGGTTACGGAGCAGGTGCGCGAATGGAGCGGCCAGCGGATCGTAAACATGCGCGGCGACAACCTCGTGCGCGCCTGGCGGCGCATGTGCGTGCGCCATGACCTGCGGTATATCCCGCCCAAGGCCCTGCGCCACACGTCCGAGACCATCATGGCGGCGACCGAGGTCGACCCGCTGAGCATCATGGATCTGCACGGTCATACGGACCTGGGGACAGATTACCGCCATTACATCAAACCGGGCCTCGCGGAGCGCGAGAAGGCCGCCAGGCAGGTCGGGCGCGCCCTGCAGATCGTCGAGGGAGGCGGCGCGGACGGCGGTTTTAATGGCCCCGGTCGCAGCATCGAGACGCTCTAAAACGGTGTTTCCAAGGTCCATTACCTGCTAAATGCATAAAACGCCCCCTGCCGCGCATAAACGGCAGGGGGCGTAAAACGCGAACGGTAACGGACGGTTATGATTTGGCTTCTCGGCAAATAAAAAAGGTCAGCGCCGAAGCGCTGACCTGTGCATTCTTTGGTGGGCCGTCAGGGGGTCGAACCCTGGACCTTGGGATTAAGAGTCCCCTGCTCTACCAACTGAGCTAACGACCCAAAGCTAAAGTCCGTGGTGGCGGACTTTAGAGGAGATATCGTGTGGTGGGCCGTCAGGGGGTCGAACCCTGGACCTTGGGATTAAGAGTCCCCTGCTCTACCAACTGAGCTAACGACCCGATATCAACACGAAGCAAGAACTGGGGTGGGTAAAGGGACTCGAACCCTCGACCTACGGGACCACAACCCGTCGCTCTAGCCAACTGAGCTACACCCACCGTGTCCTGTGCGCTTCGCGCTCGACTATTATTGCAAGGAACGCCACGCGATGCAAGCCCCAATTTTCAAGAATTTTGAAAAGAGTTTTTTGAGCCCGTTTCGAGCAAATCCCATCGGTTCCATAGGAGTAAACTTGCTCCACCCAATGCTCGAAAGGATAGGCATGAAAGAACTCTCCAACCGCACGGCGGCGTTTACCGATTCGGTCATCCGCCGCATGACGCGCATCTCCAACAAGTATGGTGCCGTCAACCTGTCGCAGGGCTTCCCCGATTTCGATCCCCCGGCGCAGCTGCTCGATAGCCTCAGCACCATTGCCACCGACCCCAAGCCGCTTTACCACCAGTACTCCATCACCTGGGGCTCCCAGGCCATGCGCGAGGCGCTTGCCACCAAGCAGGAGCACTTTATGGGCATGCCGATCAACCCCAACGAGAACATCGTGGTCACCTGCGGCTCCACCGAGGCCATGATGGCCGCCATGATGACAGTCACAAACCCCGGCGACAAGGTCGTCATTTTCTCGCCGTTCTACGAGAACTACGGCGCCGACACGATCCTCTCGGGCGCTGAGCCCATCTATGTGCCGCTCAACCCGCCCACCTTTGACTTCGACCGTGAGGTCCTCGAGGCAGCCTTCCGAGACAACGATCCCAAGGCAATCGTCCTATGCAACCCGTCCAACCCCTGTGGCAAGGTCTTTACCCGCGAGGAGCTCACCTTTATCGCAGACCTGTGCAAAAAGTACGACGCCTACTGCATCACCGACGAGGTATACGAGCACATCGTCTACGCGCCCCACGAGCACGTCTATATGGCCACGCTGCCCGGCATGTTCGAGCGAACCATCAGCTGCAGCTCGCTGTCCAAGACCTACTCCATCACCGGCTGGCGTCTGGGCTACACTATCGCCCCTGCCGAAATCACCGAGCGCATCAAGAAGGTCCACGACTTCCTCACCGTAGGCGCCGCCGCTCCCCTGCAAGAGGCCGTCGTCACCGCCCTCAACTTCGACGACAGCTATTACCAGGAGGTCCTCGACCTCTACACCGCCAAGCGCGACCTATTCTGTCAGGGACTCGACAGCATCGGCCTCACGCACAACGTGCCGCAGGGCGCCTACTACGTGATGATGGACATCTCTGAGTTTGGCTATGACAGCGACCTCAACTTCTGCGAGGATCTGGCCTCCAAGGTGGGCGTGGGCGCCGTTCCGGGCTCCAGCTTCTTCCGCGAGCCCGTCAACCACCTCATCCGCTTCCACTTTGCCAAGCGAGACGAGACGCTCAACGCGGCGCTGGAGAACCTCGAGTCTCTGCGAGATAAAATCAAGCCGCGCTGGTAAGGACAGCCCGACAACTATAGGAACCAAAGAAGCCTCGCACCGTCCACCGCGTTGCGAGGATTCTTTTTATAGCGCTTTCTTACATTGTTTAGGGCGCTATACTTTAGTGACAGAGCAACTCGTCATAGAGAGAGGAACACTATGGCAGAGCAGCAGCTTATCGGAGCGCTCGAGGCCGGCGGCACCAAGATGGTCTGCGCCACGGGCTATGCAGACGGTATGGTCCTGGAGTGCGAGCAGATCGCGACCACGACCCCGCAGGAGACCGTCGAGGCCGTCAACGCATGGTTTGCAAACAAGGGCATCGCCGCACTGGGCATCGGAGCTTTTGGCCCCACCGCAGTCAACCCCGCCTCGCCCCAGTACGGCAAGATCTTGGAGACCCCCAAGACGGCATGGCGCTACTTTGACCTGCTGGGCACCATTCAAAACGAGCTCGACATTCCCTGCGGCTACGACACCGACGTCAACGTCGCCTGCCTGGGCGAGGTCACCTTTGGTTGCGCCCAGGGCCTCACTGACGTGGCGTATCTGACCATCGGCACCGGCGTGGGCGCCGGCGTGCTTTCGGGCGGCCAGCTCGTGCACGGCATGATGCACCCCGAGGCCGGTCACATCCTGGTCACGCGCGACCCGCGCGACACCATTGGCGAGCACAGCGGCTGCCCCTTCCACGACAACTGCCTCGAGGGCCTCATCGCCGGCCCCGGCGTTAAAAAGCGCTGGGGTGGCAAGAGCGCCGGAGAGATGGCCGATGACCCGGAGGCCATGGACCTGCTCGCCGGCTATCTTGCGCAGGCGCTCATGACCTACATCCTGTGCTACGCACCGCAGAAGATCGTCATCGGTGGCGGCGTGGCCGACCACACCCCCATCGCGCCGCTCGCACGCAAGAAGTGCGCCGAGATGCTCAACGGCTACATCGTCACGCCCGAGATGGCCGACATCGATAGCTACATCGTCAACAACAGCCTCGAGGGCAAGCAGGGCATCATGGGCTGCCTGGCCCTAGGCGCACAGGCGCTTCAGTAACAGACGCACCCACAGGGCGTGGCGCACCCGGCAAATCCGACCTATGGAACGACGCCGCCACACCTCATATAAGCCCTCCAATAAAAAAGGCCGCCTAGGACCAAACAATGCGTCCTTAGGCGGCCTTTTTGGCGCACATCAGCGACCGTAAGAGATATCGGAGCACAACGCCCGTTGCCGCTCCACAGCAGTCGATCATCACATCAGTGATCATGCCGGCGCGTCCCGGCACAAAGAGCTGAATCGTCTCGTCGATCGAGGGAATCAGCAGCAGGAACACTGCCGTGGGCAGCAGCACGTCAAAGGTGCGTCGGCCCTCAAAATCAAAGGCGTGCGTTGCCAGGATGCCGAGCACCAAATACTCGGTAAAATGCGCGCACTTACGAACAACAAAGTTGGTCACCCATTCATATGGAAGTCCCACGCCGTGCAGAAAACCGCGGATAGCTTCCATGACCGTTAGGCTCAGTGAGCCCGACCCCGAGCCGGGAACCAGCGAATTGCCCCAGATCAAGAGCGCCATCAGGCAGGTTACGACCGCCCATTTTCGATTGATCTTAACCATGCAGAAGTTATGCCTCCGCACGGAGCGGCGCGAAGCTGGCGGTACCGCCCTCGATAACGCTCAGATAAGCACGGCCCGTACGCTTGGCGGTAGAGGACTGAAGACGCTCGATCTCTTCCTCGAGGATCTGATTGACGCGCTCGTGACGACGATTTTCCATAATGCCGGCGGCAATAGCCTCGGCCCGCTCGATGCTCTCACGCGAGATACGGGCAGTATCCTCGGGGAACACAGCGCTGTGACGGCCGACATAGGCGGGGGCAGCAGGCTGAGGGGCAGCGACGGGAGCGGGGGCTGAAACAGGAGCAGGCTCGTCAATCTCATCCAGAATCGCGGTGGCGGCGGCCCACATACCCTCGTGGCCCGAGTAATCGGCCATGGGGACATCAACCTCGAGCGAGGCGTCCGGAAGGTCGCCGGTGTCGATGCGATCTTGGGCATCAATCGATGCGGTGATGGCTGCAGGCTCATCGAGGTCATCGAGATCGATGCCCGCGGCACCGGAGATGATAGGCATGCTGGCGAGGTTTGCATTGTACGGCGCAGCCTCAGCCGCCTGCTGCTGGGCAGGAGCGCCCCAAAGCGAGCTTTCGGCGGCACGGCGGGCGGCAACAGCCTCCTCGTCCGCGGTCATGGCTTCATCAACGTACGAATTATCGGCAGAAGCGTTCGCGTCCGCCGAGGTAGCGCTGTAGGCGTTATTGACCGCCGCATTGGCAACGAGTGCCACGAAAGCCGCCGTGCTGCCCGCAGGGGCGGCCTGGGAGCCCGACACGGCGCGTGCCGCGGCGGCGATATCATCGCGATTGAAGGAGCCGGTCTGCCCGCCGTTGGTGAGCTCGTCGATGGCGACTTGATAGACGTCGCGCGAGCGTGCAGGGTCGCAGCTCACCGGCGAATCGTCGTCGAGCATGCTGTCGATCATGGACCAAGCCTCGGCCTCGTCCATAGCATCTGCGGCTCGAGCGATGGTAGGGACACCATCATCGACATGACGGCGCTGGAACGCACCAGTCAGGCCGGAAAGGAGTGCCGAGGTAGACTGCTCCGACTGAGCCTGAGAAGCAGAAGCCGCAGCGTACGGAATCGCATCCTGCTGCTGAGCTGGAATCGAGGCGGTCTTGAACTCGCTTTGATGCTGATTGAGATTGGCGGCACCGCCCATGGCATCGGGCTGGAACAGACGCTCTTCACGCTGCGCACGATACTCGGAGATACCCAGCGAGGCGGCATAGATACCCACGCCCGCCACCGCGCCCACGGCGAAGGGAACTGCACCCGCCACGACCGTCTCGTTCACCGACGAAAACGGCAGCGTCGCGGCATACATAACCACGGGAGCGGCAAGGCCGATCCCGCACGAAAGTCCGGCAAGGACTGCTCGTTGTGTTGCATCAGAAGAAGCCATGAGCTCTCCCCATCTTCCAGCACCCAAATCGCATCATTCAGTTGGCTGCGCGAGAGAAGATGAAGCGGGGCTATGCCCCAAAGCAACGGTATATGGTTCGTTTCATCTGCGTTTTCCGTCGCGAAGCTTAAAAGTTATTATGCGAAACCGTCCTGTCGATTGCAAGTGACGATGTCGGATTGAAACGGGAAACCTGCTGCTCGTCGGTCTTACGGTCAAAAATAAGCGCGGAGCGGCGCTATAGAAAAGGGCCGAGGCTCAAAGCCCCGACCCTTTATCGCATTGATGACTATCGCTGCGCGTGGATGACAACCTAGAACGTCTGCTCGTAGTCGCTGTGTTTTTTGGCCGAACGCACCAGGAACTCCTGGTTGGTGTTGGTGCCCTTAAGACCCTTGATAAACGATGCGGCTGCGCGCTCGGTGTTGTTCATGCCGGCAAGAATGCGACGCAGACCAAAGACAAACGGACGCATCTGCTCGTCGACCAACAGGTCCTCGTTACGCGTACCGGAGGCAACGGGGTCGATAGCCGGGAAGATGCGGCGGTCGGCCAGGTCGCGGTCGAGCTTAAGCTCCATGTTGCCGGTGCCCTTGAACTCCTCAAAGATGACTTCGTCCATCTTGGAACCGGTGTCGATGAGGGCAGAGGCCAGGATGGTAAGCGAGCCACCGTTCTCGATATTGCGGGCTGCACCCAGGAAGCGCTTGGGCGGATATAGGGCCGCCGAATCGACGCCGCCCGAAAGGATGCGGCCCGAGGCGGGCGCCGCCAAGTTGTAGGCGCGGGCGAGGCGCGTGATGGAGTCGAGCACCACCACGACGTCGCCACCCAGCTCTACGATGCGCTTGGCGCGCTCGATGACGAGCTCTGCCACGCGGGTGTGGTTGTCGGCAGGCATATCGAAGGTCGATGCCACAACCTCGCCCTTGATGGAACGCTGCATATCGGTGACCTCTTCGGGGCGCTCGTCGACGAGCAGGCAGATGAGGTGCACCTCGGGGTTGTTAATCGAGATAGACTGGCAGATCTTCTTGAGGATCGTGGTCTTGCCGGCCTTGGGCGGGGACACGATCAGGCCGCGCTGGCCCTTGCCGATCGGTGACACGATGTCGATGGCGCGGCCGGTAATAGAGTCCTTGCCGTGCTCCATGCGCAGCGGCTCGTTGGGATAGACCGGGGTGAGGTCGCCGAACTTGGGACGGTTGCGAATCTGCTCGGGGTCCAGACCGTTGACGGTCGTGATTTTGGCGAGGCCGGCGCGCTTGTCGCCGCCGCGCGAAGGACGCAGCGAGCCCTCGATGACGTCGCCCGTGCGCAGGCGCGCGGAGCGGATGAGGTAGGCGGGCACGAAGGCGTCGTCGTTGGACTTCATGTAGCCATGGGCGTGGATGATGCCGGAGCTGTCCGGGCGAATCTGCAGAATGCCCTTGATGTCGCGGAAGCCCTCGGCCTTCGCAGCGGTGACGTAGATTTCCTCGACGAGCTCGGCCTTCTTCTTGCCGGTCGTCTCGATCTCGAACTCCTTAGCCTTCTCGCGCAGCTCAGCGACCTTCATGGCCGCGAGTTCCTCGCGCGAAAGCGTGGGCTCGGTGGGAGCGGCATTACGCTCCTTGTTGCGCTGTTTGCGATCGCGCTGGCGGTTGCGACGGTCGTTGTTGCGGTCGTCCTTACGCTCGTTGCGCTCGTCGTTGCGCTTGTGCTGGCGACGGTTGGGACGAGTGCCGTCTTCGCCCTCAGCGGGGGCGGCACCATCGGTTGCGGCGGTGCCAACATTGGCCGCGGCGGCGTCATTGGCCTCGGCGCCAGAATCAACCTGCGCTTCGACATCCTGCTGCTCGGACGCCTTGGCCTTAACGGACTTCTTACGACCGCGCTTGGGCTTCTCGGACGCAGGCTGTTCGACGTCCTGGGCCTTGGCGACATCAGTCGACGCATCGGCGGTCGTCTCGGCAGAATCCTCGGACGCACCCTTCTTGGCAGCCTTGGCCTTGGACGTGCGCTTAGCAGCAGTACGACGGCTGCGACCGGGACGGACGTCGGCGGGCTCGGCATCGGCGGGAGCGGCCTCGGAAGTCGTAGCATCCTGGACGGGTGCATCGGCAGCGGTTGCAGACTCGGCGGTCGCCGCAGCATCCCGAGCGGCGGCGGCTGCTGCTGCGGCCTTCTCTGCCTCGACAAAGGCCTTGGGCTTGCGACCGCGACGGTGCGGGCGCAAAGCCGGATCGACAACGGGAACTTCGTTGGCCTCGACAGGCGCAGCGGGCTCAACAGGCAATGTGCCCTCCCCTGCCGCGGAACGGACCGAAGCCTCAGTGAGCTCGGGGGCTACCTGTTCCGCAACTTGCTCGGCCTTAGCAGCCGTGCGGCGGCGTGTGCGCGGTGCCGGCTTCTCGGTCGGCAGGTCGGCGGCAGGGGTCTCGATGGCGGCAGGCGTCTCGGGCACAGACGGAGCTGCAAGCTCGGTCAGAGCCGCGGCCTCGCGCTCGGCAGCACGACGGCGGGCGCGCACCACCTGAGCCTCGCTAATCTGCGCCAACGCACGTGCCTGCGCGACCTCATCGGAAATCGGCGCCGAGGAGTCAGCTGCAACGGTGCGCTTGGCGCGCGTCGTGCGCGTGGTACGGCGCTTGGGCTTGGTGACCTCCTCGCCGTCAGCGGCAGGCTTGGCCGTGCGGCGCGCGAGCTTGGGCTTTGCCGGAGCAGCCTCCTCACCAGTTGCAGGCGCAGGCGTCGAAGCAGCCTTAGGCGTCTCGGGAGCCGAGGCTTGCGCGGGCGCCGCGACCTGGTCCGACGCAACCGGTGCAGCGGGAGCGGCTTGCGTCGTCGTTATTTCGTTTTCTTGCTGTTGATCAGACACAGTGTTTGCTCAACTTTCTTTTCAAGCCCTGTGATCACATGCTCCCTGCATAAACCTTCAGGGCGGCTAAACAGTCTAGTTCCGTTCAAAACGACGGACATCATTGATCTGTATCGAGATGATTGCGTCAACTACGCAGCGTTAGTGTAACACAACCGCCGCCACCTGCAACTTAGTCATTGGGGGCGTTCTTAAACGACTAGTCAAAAGGGACACTCTTTGGTCTACCACCCACAAATCAGACTGCCTCCGCCAAAACTATGGCGGTTTACTACGACGAATCGATCAACCGCGACCACTCCGAAACATGTTGAACTAAAAACCGCAGGTAGATGCCTTGCGCTTTTTTGCGAAAAGCCGGCGTGGTTGGAAATTCCCAATTCATCGTAGTAAACCGGCATAGTTTCGTATTTCCAGCAGTTCCAAATTCGTCAATACGTCGGCATTTGCGAAAAAAGCCCGACCTCCGTGGGAGATCGGGCTTATAGGGCTCAGTTAAACCAAACCTACACGGTCAAATGACCCGCAGGTTACATCTGCTCGGGCGCGGAAACGCCAACGAGGGTGAGCACCAGGGCGAGCGTCACGCGGACGGCATCGCAAGCGGCCAGACGGGCACGCGAAAGCTCGGGGTCGACGGGACGGCCCTCGCTCGGCAGCACCTGGCAGGCAGCGTAGAAGCTGTGGAAGTCACCGGCGAGTTCCTCGGCAAAGTGGGTCAGACGGAACGGGGCGCGATCGCGAGCACAGCTGGCGATCAGGTCGGTGAGCTCGTTGAGCTTGCGCGAAAGGGCGAGCTCGGTCGGGTCGGTCAGCAGCGAGTAATCGACGTTCTCACCGATGGCCTTGGCGGCAACGGCCTTCATGCCCATCTCGTCGGCCTGCTCGGCGGTAACGTCGGCGGCACGGCGCAGGATGGAGCACACGCGGGCGTGAGCATACTGCACGTAATAGACCGGGTTGGAGTTGTCGCGCTTCTTAACGGCCTCGATGTCGAAGTCGACCATCTGGTTGGAGCTCTTGGAGATGAGCGTGTAGCGAGCGGCATCGGAGCCAACCTCGTCGACGAGCTCCTGAAGGGTCACCATGGTGCCCTTGCGCTTGGACATACGGACGGGCTTGCCGTTACGCAGCAGGTTGACGAGCTGGCCCAGTAGAACCTCGAACTTGCCGGGGTAACCCAGAGCGTCGCAGACGCAGCGGACGCGCTCGATGTAACCGTGGTGGTCGGCGCCCCAGATGTCGATGACGTGGTCGACGCGCTGGAACTTATCCCAGTGATAGGCGACGTCGGAGGCGAAGTAGGTGTACTCGCCGTCGGACTTGATCAGGACGCGGTCCTTGTCGTCGCCCAGATCGGTGGAGCGGAACCACAGGGCGCCGTCCTTGGTGTAGAGGTAGCCCATCTTGTCGAGCTTCTCAAAAGCGCGGTCGACGGCGGAGGTGCCGGCGGTCTCGCCCTCGGTGTCCTTCACATACAGCGAGCGCTCGGAGTACCAACGGTCAAAGTCGCAGTTGACGGCGTGGCAGAGGTCGCGCATGTTGTCGACCATCTTCACGTAGCCGCGCTCACGGAAGCTCTCCATACGCTCCTGCGGATCGGCGTCGACCCACTTGTCGCCGTCGGTGCGCCAGAACTCGGCGGCCTCGTCGATGATGTAGTCGCCGCCGTAAGAGTCCTTGCCCAAGGTCTCGGCAAAGTTGTCCTGATACGGATGGGTCTCGGGGTGCTCGTCGTTCTCGTCGGCAACAAAGGCGTCACGGTCGGCGATCAGCAGCTTGTGAGCCTCGTCGATATCAACGCCCTGCTTGGCGATGATGTCGGCGAGCTGCATGTAGCGCGTGCTGATGGAGTTGCCGAAAGTGTTCATCTGAGAGCCGTGGTCGTTGATGTAGAACTCACGCTGGATGTCGTAACCGGCGTGGTCCATGACGCGGCAAAGGGAGTCGCCCAGAGCAGCCCAGCGGCCGTGGCCGATGTGCATGGGGCCGACGGGGTTGGCGGAGACGAACTCGACCTGAGTCTTCAGGCCGCCGCCGACGTTGGACTTAGCAAAGTCCATACCCTTCTCGCGGGCCTCGCCAAAGATGGCGTTCTTGACGGCGACGGAGAGGTAGAAGTTGATGAAGCCGGGGCCGGCGATCTCGACCTTCTCGATCGCGGGGTCCTCGGGCATATGGGCAACGACGGCCTCGGCGATCTTGCGCGGGGCGCAGTGAGCCAGCTTGGCGGACTTCAGAGCCATGGTGGAAGTCCACTCGCCATGAGAAGTATCAGCCGGTCGCTCGATAGCGCAATCGTCAAGTTCAAATGCGGAAAGGTCGCCGGCCTCCTGGGCCGCAGCAAGCGCAGCGCGTACCAGCTCTTCAATCTTCTCGGGCATAGATCCTCCTTGTGTTAAAGCCCCCGAGCTCTTGGTCACTCGTAGGGCAAAAGCCAGAGTTTGTAGCACTCTATCACAAGCAGTAGCTACTGTCGCAGGGTAAAGTTAATCGATATTGCATATGCACAAAAATGACTACAGCTCGCACAGGACCATTCAAAGATAGCGGTCTGCCTGCCGATTGTGCACCTGCCGAAAATGCATAAACATGTGCATGAGCTGCTCGGAATATCGAATACTCTTACCTATCGGAGTTGTGTGCTTTTCCTGCATAAAGTAATGGTTTGCGCACGTCAACGTGGTATTCTAGACATACGCAAATTCGTATAAGTTGGAGGTAGCATGTTCTCAATCGGTCAACACGTCATTCATCCGGGCCAGGGAGTCTGCACCGTCGTCGGTTTTAGGGACGACACGCCGCAGCCCATGTTGTTGCTCGAGACCAAGCAGGGACATGCGCAGACGATTCTCATGTACCCCGTGGCGCAGGCCGACCGCCTACATGCCGCCATCTCTCAGCAGGATGCCGAGCACCTGCTGAGCCACTACGACGAGCTGGAGTGCGACACCTTTACCGAGCGCAACAGCTCGCTTGAAGAGACACACTTTAAGCAGCAGCTCAAGCTGGGCGCGCCCGAGACGGTCCGTGTGGCCAAGACGATGATGCACCGCATCCGCCAGGCCGAGGAAGCTGATAAAAAGCCCAGCTCCTACTACATGCGCGTACTCAAGGAAGCCAAGCGCCGCTCCATCGAGGAGTTCGCCGTGGCCCTGGGCGTCACCGAAGAGGCCGCCGAAGCCCGCCTAGCCCAAGCCGCCCTCAACTAACCTGTCAAAAACCACCACAAAGGGGACAGGCACCTTTGTGGTGGTTTTCTTGTTCTAGTAGTATTCAATCTCATCGATACCCACGAGCACAAGGAGTCTGTTATGGCAGAGACGCTTACCGCCGGAATCACCCGCGACCGCGCATTCGAACTGCTCAACGAGCACAACAAGGATCCGTTCCACATCACCCACGGCGAAACGGTCGAGGGCACCATGCGCTACTTTGCGCGCGAGTTCGACCCCGAGAACGAGGAGTTCTGGGGCATCGTCGGCCTGCTCCACGACCTGGATTGGGAGGAGCATGAGGACGACCCCATGAACCACACCATCTACGCTGCCGAGATCCTCGAAGGCGAGGGTGCCTCTCCTGAGCTCATCCGCGCCATTCAGTCGCACACCTCTGATTTCAACACCTCGCTGCCCAAGCCCGAACTGCAGATGGAGAAGATCCTGTTTGCCTGCGACGAGCTTACCGGCCTGATCGGAGCCGCGGTTATCATGCGCCCGAGCAAGAGCGTCATGGACTTTACGACCAAGTCGCTCAAGAAGAAGTTCAAGGACAAGCGCTTTGCCGCCGGATGCTCGCGCGACGTGATTTCGCAAGGCGCTGAGATGCTGGGCTGGGAGCTTCCCGAGCTCTTTGACCGCACCATCGCGGCTATGCAGTCCTTCGCTCCCGATCGCGACGCCTTCCAGGCCTAGCACCAAAACCACCACAAAGGGGACAGGCACCTTTGTGGTGGTTTTTGTTTGCGTGGGCGTTAGGGGCGGACCTGACCGGTGCCGCGAAGCTTGTATTTGTAGGTGGTGAGGGCCTCGGCGGCAAAGGGTCCGCGGGCGTGGAGCTTTTGGGTCGAGATGCCAATTTCGGCGCCCAGGCCAAACTCGCCGCCGTCGGTAAAGCGCGTGCTAGCGTTAGCGTACACGGCCGAGGCATCGACCTCATCCAAGAAGCGCTCGCAGGCGTCTGCGTCCTCGGCGATGATGGCCTCGGAATGCATGGTGCCATAGCGGTTGATGTGCGCGATGGCCTCTTCCTCGTTCGCCACGACCTTCACGCTCATCTCGAGGGCCAGATACTCGCGGCCCCAGTCCTCCTCGGTTGCGGCAACGTAAGCATCGCCCTCGGCAAGACCGGCGGCAACGCAAGCGGCACACGTGGCCTCATCGCCGTGAATCAGCACATCGTGGTCGTGCAGCACGGCAACGACCGCAGGCAAAAACACATTGGCCACAGCATGGTCGACCAGCAGCGACTCGGCGGCATTGCACACGCCTACACGCTGGGTCTTGGCATTAACGATAATGTTGAGCGCCTTATCAAAGTCGGCGGACTCATGCACGTAGATGTGACAGTTGCCCGTGCCCGTCTCGATCACCGGCACGAGAGACTCGCGCACGCAGCGCTGGATCAGGCCTGCACCGCCGCGCGGAATGAGTACGTCGACAATACCGCGGAGCTTCATGAGCTCGCCAGTGGCCTCGCGGTCGGTGGACTCGATCATCGACACGGCCTCGCGCGGGAAGCCCTTGGCCTCGAGCGCATCGGCCAGCAGCTCAGAAATCATGGCACACGAGTGATAGGCCAGCGAGCCGCCGCGCAGAATGCAGGCGTTGCCGGTACGGATGCAGATGCCCGCGGCGTCGGCCGTCACGTTGGGGCGCGCCTCGTAGACCATAGCGACCAGGCCCAGCGGCACACTCACACGGGTCAGGTCCACGCCACTTGCAAGCACGCGGTGGTCGAGCACGCGGCCCACGGGATCGGGCAGCTCGGCGAGCTTTTCCAGGCCGGCGGCCATGCCCTCGACGCGCTCGGGCCTCAGCAGCAGACGATCGAGCAGTCCGGCCGAGGTACCCGCATCGCGCGCGGCGGACATATCGAGCTCGTTGGCGGCAACGATGGAGTCGATACCGTTGCGCAGCGCTGCGGCCATGGCGCGCACGGCCTCCTGGCGCTGTTCATCGCTCGCCGTGGCAAGCGAGGCCGACGCTGCCTTGGCGGCAACGGCAAGATCGTGGACATACGTGGCTATATCGACCGACATGGGCGGCCCTTTCTCCTAGAAGTTTGCAACCATGGTAGCCGATTTGCGCATGGCCTCGCCCGCGGCGGTAGAATTGGTCAACCCGAAACACCGCAACGAATGGAAGCATTACATGGCCCTCATCACTTCGTACCACGTCCCCGGCCTTTACGTCGAGGACCACAGCATCGACGTCCCCCTTGACTGGCGCGGCCTGGAGCCGATGCTCCTGGCCGTCGGCAGCACCATGCGCCGCGGCGCTATGCCGGCGCCCATCGCCGGCGCGCACGAGAGCATCAAGCTCTTCTACCGTGTGGTTTGCGCGCCCGACCGCATCAACGACGATCTGCCGCTGCTCCTGTTTTTGCAGGGCGGCCCCGGCGGCGAGAGCCCGCGTCCGCTGTCGCCCACAAGCGACGGCTGGATCGAGGAGGCCGTCAAGCACTTCCGCGTGGTCCTTCCCGACCAGCGCGGCACCGGACGCAGCAGCTGCGTGGACGGACGCACGATCAAGGCACTGGGTGATCGCGCAACGGCCGCCGGCGCCGATACAGCACGCTCGCAGGCGGACTTCCTCAAGCGTCACCTCGCCAGCTCTATCGTGCGCGATTTTGAGTACCTGCGCCTGGTAGGCTTTGGCGGCAGGCCCTGGGTCACACTCGGGCAGAGCTACGGCGGCTTTTTGACGCTGAGCTATCTGTCGCTCTTCCCCGAGGGCGTGGCGGCAAGCTTTACCTGCGGCGGCATCCCCCACGTGCCGGCGAGCGCAAGCGAAGTCTACGCGCACACCTTCCCGCGCATGGTCGCCAAGACGCAGCAGTATTACGACCGCTACCCTGCCGACGTCGAGCGCGTGGCAGCCCTGGCCGATGCGCTCGAGGCTCAGAAGCCCGTGCTGCCCGACGGCTCGCCGATGACGGTCGAGCGCCTACAGCTCATGGGCAGCGACTTTGGCATGAAGCCGAGCTTTGAGCGCATGCATTGGATTATCGATCACGCTTTTGTTGACGGCGACGGCACGCTGACCTGCGGCACCTCGGTATCCGACAGCTTTTTGATGCGCGCCTTCGAGCGCACCAACACGCGCACGAATCCGCTGTACTGGACGCTGCAGGAGTTCATATACGCCGACGGTGACACCATGCCCATTGGCTGGGCCGCGGCTGAAGAGAAGGCACAGCGCGCCGAGTTTGACACCCTCGCGCGCCCGCTCATGTTTACCGGCGAGGCCATGTTCCCGTGGATGTTCGAGCAGATGCCCGAGCTCAAGCCCTTCAAGCCCGCCATGGACCTGCTGATGGAAGACACCAGCTGGGACAAGATCTACGACCCGCAGCGACTGGCGTGCAACGAGGTGCCCCTGCAGGCCGCGGTGTATTTCGACGACATGTACGTCGACTCGGGCATGCAGCTCGATACGCTCAGCCGCGTGGGTAACTCGCATGCCTGGGTGACCAACGAGTTCGAGCACGACGGTCTACACGGTAGCGTGGTGTTCAAGCACCTCTTCAACGAAGCCCTCAACCGCGGAGACCTGCGCCAAATCTTCTAGCAAAGGAGCGTCCCCACCTGCCGGCACAAAAGAAACATCCCCAAGTGCCGAACAAGTGCCGGCAACGACAATGCCGCAGGTAGAGGACGGAAAGCGAAAACGCCCCTTAGCAGTGGCTTTAAATCGTAGGTCGAACAAAAGAAGCGAGCGCCGCCCAGAGCGAACAAGTTGGCATGAAAAAGGCGAGGCATAGACCTGATGGTCATGCCTCGCCTTTTGAATGACAAATTGTCGCTCTGGGCGGCGCGCAGCGTCGACCCGTTAGGCGAAGACGATTAGATTATCCCTGTGTATCGCGGGCTTCTCGGCCAGGTCTGCGAGCAGGCGGTTGCTGGCGATCTGGTCCTGGCGGCGACCGGCAGCAAGCTCCAGCACGTCCGAATCGGCCTCGGCGATACCGCGGGCGACGACCATACCGCTCGGGTCGCACACGTCGAGCACATCACCCTCGGAAAACACGCCATCGACCTCGCGAATACCCACCGCAAGCAAGGAAGAGCCACGGCTTACCAGCGCCTTCGCAGCACCATCATCGACCGTCACCGAGCCATGTGCCTTGTCACCCAGCGCGATCCACAGCTTGCGCGGCGCGATGTCCAGGCGCTCAGCTGGCGGATCGAACAGCGTACCCACGCTCTCGCCGCGGGCCAGACGCACAAGCGCATCGGGCTCCTCGCCCGAGCAAATCACGCTTTGAATGCCCGCCGTCATCAGAATGCGGCTCGCGCGAATCTTGGTGATCATGCCGCCCGTGCCCACCGATGTGGAAGAATCGCCCGCCGAGGCGATAATCTTGGCATCGATCTTATGCACAACCGGGACGAACTCGGCCGTGGGGTCCTCGTGCGGATTGGCGGTGTAGAGGCCATCGATGTCCGAGAGCGTCACGCACAGATCGGCGGAAACCAGACAGCTCACAAGCGCCGCCAGTGTGTCGTTGTCGCCAAACTTGATCTCGTCGACGGTAACGGTATCGTTCTCGTTGACAACAGGCACCACGCCAAGCTCCACCAGGCGCAGCAGGGCGTCGCGTGCGTGCAGGTAGGACGTGCGGCGGGCCGTATCGTGGCGCGTGAGTAGCACGAGCGAGGTGAGCAGATCCCGTGCATGGAACTCCTCGTCGTAGGCCGACGAGATGATGCACTGACCAGCCGAGGCGCACGCCTGCAGGCTCGGCAGGTCGCCGACCGGCTTGTGGTCGAAGCCCAGCACGGGATAGCCACAGGCGATAGCGCCCGAGCTCACCACGACCAGGCGCCAGCCAAGCTCGCGCAGCGCTGCGGCCTGATCGGCAAGCCCGCCGATAAAGGCGCGGTTGACCTTGCCGTCGGCGCCCACCACCGTAGACGAACCGATCTTTACCACCATCGTTTTATAAGAAGTCGTCATACGTCAAACCAATCGAATGTTCAGCGAACGGGCGAACGGGCCGAGCGAGAAAATAATCCGTGTTCCTCCGTCCCCTTCGGATTATTTTGCCCAGGGGAAGGCCGAAGCCGCGGCCATGTTCTTGCGCACGAGCTCGTCGCGCACCTGAGCCAGCCCCTGTTCCATGCCCACCACATAGGTCTGCGGGTACAGGAAGCGCTTGAAAGCTGCGTCCAGATGATCGAGTGCCCAAGCACAGCGCTCGCGCGCGTCCTGGATGCTCTCACGCGGAGCCACCGCGCTGCCATCGCGCACGATCGGCACCAGCAGCTCGCGATACTCAAGTTCGGACACGTCGGTCACCAGGGCGGCATCATTCACGGCCACGAGGGTATTGCCGCGCGCGGCGCCCTCCCCCGCCAGATGGTCCTCGTCGTAGATCATGTCGCAGACCGGGCCGCCAAAGCCGTCGTAATAACGGCGCACGCGTTGCACACCCGGGATCGTGCGCTTGTATGGCTGCTCAGAGAGCTTGACCACCGGCGTCCATGGATCTGCCTCGCTCGCACGGCGGGCGGAAAGCTTGTACACGCCGCCCAGCGCCGGCTGGTCATAGCAGGTCGCAAGCTTGGTACCCACGCCAAAGCTATCGATGGGCGCGCCCTGGTCGAGCAGCGACTGAATCGTGTACTCATCCAGATCGTTAGAAACCGAGATCCCCACATAGGGCAGGCCCTCGGCATCAAAACGGCCGCGCACATACTTGGAGAGCTTGGCGAGGTCGCCGGAGTCGATGCGAATAGCCGACAGACGCTCGCCCACCGCCTCCATCTCCTTGGCAACCGTAATGGCATGCTCGCAGCCCTCACGTACGTCGTAGGTGTCGATGAGCAGCGTGCAGTTCTTGGGACTCGACTTAGCAAAAGCCCGGAATGCCTCGAGCTCGGAATCGAAGCTCATCACCCAGCTGTGCGCATGAGTGCCAAAGACGGGAATACCGTAGCGGCGGCCGGCGAGCACATTGGATGTAGAGGAGCAGCCGGCAACGTAGCTCGCGCGCGCGACGGCCAGCCCGCCATCGGGACCCTGGGCGCGGCGCAGGCCAAACTCGGCAACGGGACGGCCCTCCGCCGCCAGCACCACGCGCGCCGTCTTGGTAGCGACAAGCGTCTGGAAGCCGACAATGTTGAGCAACGCCGTTTCGAGCAGCTGGCACTCCAGCGCGGGGCCGGTGACGCGCACCATGGGCTCGCGCGGAAAGACGAGCTCGCCCTCGGGCACGGCGTCAATGTTCACATGCGCGCGGAAGTTGCGCAGGTAGTCGAGGAATGCGGGCTTAAACATCGAGCCGCCGGCCGGAGCCTGGAGCGAAGCTAGATAGTCGATGTCCTCGGGCGTAAAGCGCAGGTTCTCGACAAGCTCGGGCAGCTCGGCGGTGCCGCACATGACGGCATACGCGCTGCCGAAGGGATGGTCGCGGTAAAACGCCGTAAAGCAACCCTGCTCATTGGCCTTGCCGCTCTCCCACAGGCCCTGGGCCATAGTGAGTTCGTACAGATCAGTGAGCATTGCAATGTCGGTGGGATGCGAGATGTCGGTCAAAGCCATGGGGCGACCTTTCGGATGCGTTGTGCAGAGGTTGAGGGTTGGCGAGGCGGGCGTGCGGGCATGGAGCCCAGCGCGAACAGGCTAAAGCAGGCCCATGCTGGTCAGGATCGTGTAGCCCATAAAGATGACAAACGCGATGAGGGCAAGGACAATGATGATTTTTTGAGCCGGCGCCATACCGGGGATCTCGTTCTCACCCGCAGGCTCCTTGGAGGTAACCATGCGCTGGGCAAAGCTCATCTCGTCACGGCTCGGCTTGGGATCGACGGACTTGGGACGAGCGGCCTTTTTAGGCTGAGGTTTGGGCGCGGCAGGTGCAGGCTTCGCAGCAGCGGGCTTGGGTGCGGGCGCGGGCTTGGGCTCGGATGCAACCTTCGCAGCGGCCTCCTCGGCCTTCTCGCGCTCGGCACGCAGGGCGGCCAACTCCTCACGCTCGCGGCGTGCCTCTTCCTGGGCCTCGCGACGAGCTTTCTCGGCGCGGAGCTCTTCCAACTCGGCGCGTTCCTCGGCAGACAGTGGTTGGGACTCAAGCTTGGCCATGGTACAGCCCTTTCTTTTAAAAAAAGCCGCCGACACAATGTCAGCGGCTTATCAAATCCAAGGGTGGAGACGAAGGGAGTCGAACCCTCGGCCTCTGCCATGCGACGGCAGCGCTCTCCCAACTGAGCTACGTCCCCAAGACAAGTTGATATTTTACCTACGGCTCGCCAACTGTCAACGCCCAATACCCAGTCTTTTTGGGACGCGGCTATTTTGCGGCTATTTTGACAACTTTTCGAGCAGGCGATCCTCTCGATGATTTTTTAATCCCCGTCCCAGAAAAATCATCGGCGAGCGCACTACTTTGCGCTGGTGAGGACGCCGGTGGTGTCGAACGCCGGGGTGAAGCTCTCGTCTACCGCTCCACCTTCTTGCCAAAACATCGTCGTAAAGCCCAGGTCGTCGGCATGGTCGAGCACCTGCTCGTACTCCTCGCGCGTCACGGCGCGCGCCAGGTCGCCGCCTTGTTCGCGCATGAGGGCATTGGGCGTGTACTGGTTCATGACCGAGATCGGCACGTCGCCCATCGTCTGCCACACCAGGTCCAACACGCGGCACGAATCGTCCGCATGCCCCGGCAGCACCAGATGACGCACGATTATGCCGCGCTTCATGAGCCCGTCCCCGTCTACCAGCTCTCCCCCGCGGCGCTCAATTTCGCGCGCCATCTGGGCCAGACCCGACACAGCCACGCGCGGGTAGTCCTTAATATGAGAGAGTGACTGCGCAAGCGCCGCATTGGCATACTTAAAGTCGGTAAGCCACACGTCGACCAAATCGCCGAGCGCCGCCACGGCACTCGCACGCTCATAACCGCTCGTGTTGTAGACGATTGGAATGACCAGTCCGCGCTCCCGAGCTGCGGCAATCGCGGCCGGCAGCAGGTGAGCATAATGCGTCGCCGTCACCAGATTGATGTTATTGGCACCTTGGTCCTGCAGCTCCAGCATAATCTCGACCAGGCGCTCGGGCGAAATCTCAAGCCCAAAATTGCCCGTCGAGATCTCGTGGTTTTGGCAGTAGATACATTTGAGCGAACAGCCGCTAAAGAAAATCGTGCCCGAACCGGCCTCGCCCGAAATGGGCGGCTCCTCCCACATATGGAGCGCCGCGCGGGCCACCTTGAGCGTGTCATCGGCACCGCATACGCCGTGCGCACCCTCGTCGCGCACCGCACCGCAACGGCGCGGACACAAATGGCAGGCAGGCGAAAAAAGTTCGGTCAACGGCGTCGACATAAAAACATGCTCCAAAACAACGATTCAGCAGCTCAAACGTAAAGGGACCAACCGCACAGACGGCTCGAGCCCAAGGCGCCGTAATCGTCCGACACGATTTTTGTAATGTCAAGACTGGAATCGATAAAGTGCCGCTTTATGATGTAGGTATTCCGCCCCCCGCGGAGCAACTGGGTGAACCGTCGCGTTTATTTAGGGAGCCCACACAGTCGTACCTAGTACAGGTATCCTTCGTTGTTAAGGACGCTGGAACAGTCGATGAGGGCACCCACCTGTTTTAGGTGGGTTCATTTTCGTAACGTGGGGGGTGGTTTTTATTTGCCGAAAACCACCATTACAGCCCATATGGATCCCCGCCGGTATCCCGACAATCCATCGACAACATCCCAATATCTGGTAAGCGCGTGATTATCGCTGCGTGCAATTCCATGCACCCCCCTTGGTCGAGTATCATGGTTCGGCTATGCCCTTTGCGCTTAGCAACCTTTGACCTTTTCCTTCGACGCTTGGCGGTTTTTAGATTCATGGCTTCATCCCCGAGCTACATACCGTATCTATGCGTGGCAGCGGCGGCCTTTATCACGACCTTCCTCACGGTGCCCCTGGTCAAGCGCTTGGCAATTAAGCTCGACGCCGTCGACTATCCTTCTAAGCGCCGCATTAACACCAAGCCCATCCCGCGTTTGGGCGGAACGGCGGTGTTTTTGGGCCTGGTCGTTGCCTGTATTGTGCAAATCCTAGGCACCTGGTACCTGGGTTGGCCGCCCGTTTTGGTGCCCCACCCCCGTCTGCACATCAGCTACCCCATACTTGCGCTTTCTTTTACCGTCATCTTTGCGACCGGCGCTATCGACGACGTCTTCCAGCTCAAGCCCAAGCAAAAGCTAGCCGGACAGGTCCTCGCCGCGCTTATCGCCTGTATCGGCGGCCTGCGGATCGGCGTCATCGTCAACCCGTTTGCCCCCGGCGAAATCATGCTCGGATGGCTCGCCTACCCCATCACCGTGATCTATCTGGTGGCATTCACCAACATCATTAACCTCATCGACGGCCTCGACGGCTTGGCCACGGGCATCTGCGGCATCGCGTCGTTCACCATGTTTTCGATGGCCGTTCTCTCGGGCCGCATCGACGCCGCCGCGCTCTCCATTGCGCTCTTTGGCGCCTGTCTGGCCTTTTTGCGCTACAACTTCAACCCCGCAAGCATCTTCTTGGGCGACTCGGGGTCGCTGCTTCTGGGCTTTGCGCTGGGCTCCATCTCGCTGCTCAACGTGAGCCGCACCGCCGCGCTCACCTCGCTCATCATCCCGCTCATCGTGGCCGGCGTGCCCATCATCGATACGTTTAGCGCCATCGTGCGCCGCAAGCGCGCCCACATTAGCATTGGGCAGGCCGACAAGGGCCACATCCACCACCGCCTCATTCAAGAGGGTTACAACCAAAAGCAGGCCGTACTACTCATCTATGCCTGGTGCATCATGCTTTCGGCCGGCGCCGCCGCGATTAACCAGGTCGAAGTGCCCATGCGTGTGCTCATCTTTACCGTGCTCGCCATTGGCTCGGCGGCCTTTGCCAAGCACCTGCACCTGTTTGAACCCGTGCTACGCCACCATTACAACAAGCGCACGCATGAGGACGAGCTCGTCACCCCCGACGACCCCGCCTTTAAGCAGGAGGAGCAGGCAGCCGAGGAGCGCAAAGAAGAGCGCCACCACAAGCTCTAGGGCAAGCTGCCGAGAATGTGCCAAGGCACCGTTAGCCAAGCGCGGCCGCGCCGCACCCATCGCACATGCCGCACCACGCGCGTCCCTCTCCCGCCCCTCGCCTACTTACGCACCGCCTCTCTAATAAACACGCTATCATCTTGACCCATGAACATACGTTAGGAGCAATCATGCCAAACGAGAACAGCTACGAAGTCGCGCTGCAAAAGAGCAACGCCATTCGCGAGGGCCTGGCCAAGACGCCCGAGAAGTTCACCATGCTCACCGGCGACCGCCCCACCGGCCGTCTGCACCTGGGCCACTACTTCGGTACCCTCAAGGGCCGCGTGGAGCTACAGAACATGGGTGCAAAGACCAACGTGCTCATCGCCGACTATCAGGTCATCACCGACCGCGACACCACCGAGCACATCCAGGACAACGTGTACAACATGGTCATGGACTACCTTGCCTGCGGCATTGACCCCAACAAGACCATGATCTACGCGCACTCCGCCGTGCCCGCCGCCAACCAGCTCATGCTGCCGTTCCTGTCGCTGGTCTCCGAGGCCGAGCTGGCGCGCAACCCCACCGTCAAGGCCGAGATGGAGGCCTCGGGCCACGAGCTCACCGGCCTTCTGCTCACCTACCCGGTGCATCAGGCCTGCGACATCCTGTTCTGCAAGGGCAACGTCGTGCCCGTCGGCCGCGACCAGCTGCCGCACATCGAGCTCACCCGCACCATCGCCCGCCGCTTTAACAACCGCTACGGCAAGGTGTTCCCCGAGGTCGACGCGCTGCTGTCCGAGACCCCGCTGCTGCCGGGCCTGGACGGTCGCAAGATGAGCAAGAGCTACGGCAACGCCATCAACATCTCGATGACCGCCGAGGAAACGGCCAAACGCATCAAGAAGAGCCAGACCGACTCCGAGCGCATGATCACGTTCGATCCCGAGAACCGCCCCGGCGTGTCTGGCCTGCTTTCAACAGCCGCCATCTGCACCGGCCGTTCCGAAGTCGAGATTGCCGAGGAGATTGGCATGGGCGGCTCCGGCCAGCTCAAGAAGTACGTGACCGAGGCCGTCAACGAGTACTTCGCACCTATCCGCGAGCGTCGCCAGCGCTACGAGAACGATCTGGACTATGTGAAGGACGTCCTGCATGAGGGCAACCGTCGCGCCAATGAGATCGCCGAGCAGACCCTGGCCGAGGTTCAGGACGCCATGGGCATGGTGTACTAGACCGATTTGTTGGCTTGAGCTTTCGATTGCTTTAGGGCGGGCGCTACGGCGTCCGCCTTTTTTGGAGCCGGACCGCTTCAGCTCCATCCATCACACTCTCCCGACAAACAGGAACAGGCCCGCCGGCAGTTAGCTGCCAGCGGGCCTGTTCCCGAAGTACACCGTTGAATCGCACAGAGGGGAGGGATGCGAATCAAACTCAACAGGGCAGGCTTTTTCATCGCCTATTGCCTGCTCCGTTGCTGAAACCAATATAGTTCACCGTGGCTTACTTTCTAGCGTCAAACTACCCCAACACACCTTCTCCATAAGTTAGCCCAGGTAAACCTGCAACGGAAAGCCACCACAAAGGGGACAGGCGCCTTTGTGGTGGCTTTGACCACGGCAGAGCTGTTAGAGTCCAGCAGGCCAACGACAGGCGGCCAGATCAACATGCATGGGATCGGCAAACGTCACGCCCTCCCCCATTAAGAGCTCGCGCTGAGCATCGGGGCCGCCAAAGGCAAAGCCCTCACAGATACGGCCGTCGGCAAACACCACGCGATGACAGGGAATTTGGCCAGGGCGCGGATTACTATGAAGGGCATACCCCACGTACCGCGCACTTCGTGGACGACCGGCAAGCAGTGCCACCTGGCCATACGTGGCGACCATCCCCTCGGGGATCTGCTCGACCACCTCGTACACCCGATCAAAAAAGCCCTCAGACGCCATTGCTCGCTCCCTTCCACCCGGAAAAGCATAAACCATCACAAAGGGGACAGGCACCTTTGTGATGGTTTATGGCAGGTCGGTTAGTTGGCGGGCTGGAAGAAGGCTACTGCCACGGCGCCGGGGCCAACGTGGGTTCCGATGGTGGCGCCGATGGTGTGAACGGGCAGTTCGCCCTCGGTGTGACCAGCCCACAGTGCCGCGCTGTCCTCGATATACTTCTTGAGCACCGCATCCGAAAGACCCGTATAGCCGAGCGCCAGCGGCATGGAAAAGTCGATGCCGCCCGCCTTTTCGACCTTTTGGTTCAGCAGGTTGCGGCCGTTCTTGGAACCGCGCGCCTTGCCCAGCTGCACGATCAGACCGTCCTCGACAGCCACCACGGGCTTCACGTTGAGCAGCGTGCCCACGGCGCCGGCCGCAGCAGACAGACGACCGCCGCGCACCAGGTACTCCAGCGTCTCGAGCAGGCCGATAACCACCACACGGTCGCGCACGGCCTCGACAGCCGCCGCGATCTGAGATGCACTGCGGCCCTCGTCCACCAAGCGCAGCGCATACTCGACCAGGACGCGCTCGCCCAGGGTGACGTTGTTGCTGTCTACCACGAACACGTCGCCACCTGGCGCCTCGGCAAGTGCGGTACGGGCACTCTGATTGGTGCCTGATAGCTTATCGCCCACGGTAATAATCACAGCCTCATCGCCGGCTTCACGAACCTTGGCAATCGCCTGCGAAAACGCGTACGGGTTGACCTGGCCGGTCTTGGGCAGCTCATCGCGCTCCACGAGCATCTCGTAAAAGCGTTGGTGATCGATATCGATGCCATCCATGTACACATCGGTGCCAAAGGTGACGGACAGCGGCAAAACGGCCAGTGCCGGGTGCTCGGCCGGCGACATATCGCTTGCGGAATCGGTAATAATGCGGACGGACATAGCGAATCCTTTCTTGCGCAGGTCCCGCGCAGGGAATTTTGACAGCAAGGCCCCGGCACGGTATACGCACTCAAACAGGACTATGCAGTTGTTAATTGGAAGCAAAAGCCTTGGCGGCCCTACAGCTCGCGCAGGGTGTTGAGAATCGTGCGCAGCGACGCATACATCTGCTCGCGCTGCTCCACACCCATAGCCTTACCGGTGGTATCGAGCACTTCGTGGATGATGCGGTCGGCCTCGCTCATGCTCTCGCCACCCAGAGCGGTCAGGCGCACCGGAGCACGATACTTAACGGCGGCATCGCCCGAATCGTCGACCTCGACGTAGCCGCCCTCCTCCAGATGCGCGAGCGTACGCGAGACGGCGGCGCGGGTCACGCCTGCCATGCGAGCCAGGTCAGCACCAGTCAGGCCGTCCTTGCTGCGCTCAAGATAGTAAAGGCACATAACGTCGGAGCCCTTGAGGCCCAGCCTTGCGCCCTCGGATGTCTTAATGCGCTGAATCTCCTTGTAGAGCCCGCTGATCAGTCCGACAAAGTCCTCGAAACGTGTCTCGTCGTTCTGCTGCATGAGAGACGACCGCCTTTCGCTTGCATAATGCTTATGGGTAAACATCTTAACCGTACCCAGCGGCCGCCAGCCCTGCACGACCTATTTGTTGACCCATCAACATAAAAACCACCACAAAGGACAGGTACCTTTGTGGTGGTTTTGGGCATCAATAGGTTCTAGGCGCCGCTACAGGTCCACACAGGGATTGTCGCGGGTCACAAGCGTCTTAACGACAACCGTCGCCCCCAAATACCGCTCGAGCAGATCGGCAAGACGGTCGATGGCGGCCTGGCAGTCCTCCATTCGCTCGGGCTCCACGCACTCAATCGCCAGGAACGCGTCGGTCGAATCGTCGGACAGGGCCGTTCGAACGCCGTCGCGCCAGTTCCAGCAGCGGCACACGGCGCCCGCATCATCGATGTAGGCGAGCTCGCCGGGAAGCGTCGGGTCACCTGTCTCCTCGCCAAGCGGCAGAAACGCATCGCCACCGTCGGTCACCGCCAACCGCAGATCGCCCTCAATAGCATGTAGGTCCTCGCCTCCCACGGGCAGCGCATAGGTCAGCGACACCGTGTTGTAGATGTCCACCGCGGGCGTAATGTGGCCCACAGGCTTGCCCTTAAGCACGCGCTTGAGCAAGTTCTCGATCGAGCAGCGGGCGCCCTTTTTAGTCTTGAACAGACGGTACGCGTCGCGCCATGCCTTGACCGGCGCGTTCTCGCTGATGGTATCGCTAGTCAGGTGGCGCTCCGCATCGATGTTGGCGCGGTCAAGCAGCGCGGCGATCGCATCCACGTCCTCCTGGGGAATCTGAGCCGCGGGCTTCATGCCCTTTACGACCACAACGCCGATAGCCGCCTGCGGAAATAGTTCCCAGAATGAATCCTCGGCAATAAAGCTCTTCATACGCTCTCCCTTCATTGTGCGCGCCCGAGTGAGGGCGCCTAAACAAAAAGCGCCCTTACAACGGCCACCTTCAAAGTCCTACGGTGCCGCCACAAGAGCGCTTACGCTGTCCCCATCCGGAGAAGGGGACGATATGTCAGGCGTATTGTAACCCGAGCCATCCACGCGAGCAAAACCACCACAAAGGCGCCTGTCCCCTTTGTGGTGGATATGGACTCACAGCGAAGCTAGTGGCGAAGTCCCAGCAGCCCGCGGCCGCGATGACGGGCGTCGGCGTGTACTTGAGCGTGCGGACCGGCGGCCTTGACGGACTCGGGCAGGTGCGAGTACTTCTTCTCGAAGTTCTCCTCGAACATCACCGCCAGGTTGTGCGCTGCCTCGTCGTAGCGCGCGGTGCTCTGCCAGTACTGGCGCGGCACCAGAATGCCGTCGGGCACACCGTGGCACGTGGTGGGAATGTCGACGTTAAAAATATCGTCGTGCAAGAACTCGCTGTCCTCGATGGTACCGTCGAGGGCGCGGGCCACCAGGGCGCGCGTGTAGGCAAGCTCGATGCGATGACCCACGCCGTAGCCGCCGCCGATCCAGCCGGTGTTGACCAGGTACACACGCGTGCGGCCGTCGGCAATGCGCTCGCCGAGCATCTTGGCGTAAACCATGGGGTCGAGTGGCATAAACGGCTCGCCGAACAGCGAAGAGAACGTGGGCGTGGGCTCGGTGACGCCGACCTCGGTGCCGGGGATCTTGGCGGTGAAGCCCGTCACAAAGTGGTACATGGCGACATCGGCCGTCAGGCGTGAGATGGGCGGCAACACACCAAAGGCGTCGCAGGTCAAAAACAGCACGACGCTCGGAGTGGTGCCCATGCCCTTGGTCCACGCGTTGGGGATATGCTCAACGGGATAGGCCACGCGCGTGTTATGCGTGATCGAGACGTCATCGTAGTTGGGCTTGCGATTCTCGTCGAGCACCACGTTTTCGCAAATGGCGCCAAAACGGACGGCGTTGAAGATCTCAGGCTCGTGGAACGCGTCCAGGCCCTCGCACTTGGCGTAGCAGCCGCCCTCGATGTTAAAGATGCCCATATCGGACCAACCGTGCTCGTCGTCGCCGATCAGCAGGCGCGTGGGGTTGGCCGAAAGCGTGGTCTTGCCGGTGCCCGACAGGCCAAAGAACACGGCGGTCTCATGCGTGACGGGATCCATGCTAGCCGAGCAGTGCATGGGCAGCACGTCGTCCTCGACGGGCAGCAAATAATTCATAACGCTAAAGATCGACTTTTTAATCTCGCCGGAGTAGCCGGTGCCGGCGACCAGAATCACGCGTTCCTGGAAATTGATGACCACGGCGGCGCTGGAGTTGAGGCCCTTGATGGCAGGGTCGCACTGGTAACCGGGCGCTGCGAGCACGCAGAAGTCGGGCTCGCCGGTGCGCGCGATTTCGCGGGCGAGCGGGCGGGCGAGCATCTGCTTAATAAAGAGTGCCTGGCTGGCACGCTCGCAGGCAACGAGCAGGCGACGCGTGTGGTTGCGGTCGGCGCCCGCCATGCCGCGGGTGACGAACACGTCGCGCTCGTTGAGATAGTCGACGATGCCGGCCTTGATGGCCTCATAGCTCTCGACGGACAGCGGGCGGTTGACGGCGCCCCAGGCAATTTTGTCGTGGACATCGGGGGTGTCGACGATAAAGCGGTCATTGGGGGAACGGCCGGTGCGCTCCCCCGTCTCGATCACCAGCGCGCCGTTGGATGCCATGCGGCCTTCTTCGCGGCGGATAGCGTGCTCGACGAGCTCCGCGGCGGGTAGATCGACCAGCAGACGGGGCTGATTCTCGGCGGGATCTTCGACCAGCGTAATACCAAAGTTGGACAAAACATCTGCAGGGGTAACACCAGGCATGGGGCCTCCTTTAAAAACGCGACACGTGGACGCGACGCGCACTTTACTCACGTAAAGCTCGTTGTACCCGATATGCAAAAACGTTTTTGCGGCAACGGCGAAGCGCCCGCCCAACGGTCAAAAATCGCACGCAAGCGGCCTAGTCATTGGAGACGTTCTTGAACAGGCAACATTCAAGGAGTGTCCCCGAATGCCGGCACTTAGGGACGTTCCCAAAGTGCCGGCACATAAGGAACGTCCCTAAGTGCCGACTATAGTGGCAGGCCTTGTCCGAGCATGGCGATGGCGCTCATGAGGACCAGCATGCCGGCGGCGTAGGGCAGCACGGCGCTCAGGAGTTCGGCGTCCTTGCCGCGCACGCGTACGGCGGCAAGACCAATGGCGAGCGTCTGCGGCGAAATCATCTTACCGGCAGCAACGCCAAGCGCATTCAGCGCGACCATCCAGTAGTCGCTCACACCCAGCGCTGTAGCAGCCTGGCTCTGGATGGGGCCAAACAGCATGCCTGAGGACGTGCCCGAACCGGTCACGAACGCACCGACGGCGCCGATCCACGGAGCCAGAATCGGGTACAGGCCGCCAGCGACCGCAATGCAAAACGCGCTGATCGAAGAAATCATGCCCGCATAGCCCATCACCTTGGCGCAACCCAGCACCGAAAGCATGGTAATGACTGTCGGCATCATCTGCTTGACGGTCGCGGCCAGCACCTCACCCATCAAGCGCGGCGAAGCGCCCTGAATGGCACCGCCGACAAACGCAGCCAGGAAAATCCAAACACCCGGCGTGTTGATCCACGAAAACGTAAGCGTGCCGGGGTTCTCGCCGCAATACACCTGCACGTGACTCGCAAACGGCGCGAGCGCGGCGTGCACGACGGGCACCAGGTTGGAGGTACCCAACAGCAGCACAAAAATCAGGATGAAGCACGACCAGGCAGAAAGCGCCGACTTAGCGGTGAGCTGTTCGCCGGCCTCGATATTCATGTGAAAGCGTGCGTCCAGATGCCCCGACTTCTCGGCACGCATAGCAAGCGCAGCTGTCAGCCCGAGCGAAACGATAGAACCGACGACGACGGCAAGCTCGGGACCCACAAACCTAGCAACGACCAGAGCCGCACCGGCAAAGGACACGCCGGAGAGCACGGCGATGCCCGCCGCGCCACGTAGGCGCTCGGCAACGCCTGCAACGTTGCCCTGGTCCTCGGCAACACGACCAGCAACCAGTACGATAAACAGCGGCATCATCACAAAGAAAGGCGCCAACTGCACCAGCTGAACGGTCGCCAGGTGCAGGGAATCCAGACCCACCAAGTCGGCAACGGACACCGTGGGGATGCCGATGGAGCCGTAGGGTGTGGGTACGCCGTTGGCCAGCAGGCAGATGAGCACGGCGGGCACGGCCTCAAAACCCAGGCCCGCGAGCATGCCGGCAGGAATGGCGACGGCAGTGCCAAAACCGGCCATGCCCTCCATAAAACCACCGAAGCACCAGGCCACGAGCAGCGCCAGCAGACGGCGGTCGCTGCTGATGGAGGTGATCATGCTGCCGATCACGTCCATGGCGCCCGTGCGAACGCACAGGTTATACGTGAATACCGCGGCGATGATCACCAGGACGATGGGCCACAGAGCCATCAAAAAGCCTTCAAGCGAGGCGGTCGCGATCTGCGCTGCCGGCAGGTGCCACCATGCGAAGGCAAGCACGCACGAAAGGACAAACGATCCGATAGCGGCCTTCCAAGCTGGCCATTTAAAGCACAGCAGCATCACGACCAGCCAAATAATCGGCACAAGAGCCAGTAAGAATGCGGCGACGTCCATAGGTAGAAGCTCCTTGGTGCCGCGTGGGCGGCATCGGGGGGGGTGTCACAAAACTTCAACAGGATACCGCACACTTACCGACAAATTACAGCCGCCTGCCGAAAATATTGAACAATCCGTTCAAAAACACGAGCGAACACCGTCGCGTCTATACTAGAGCGCAGCAATAGAAAGGACCCCGCTTTGAGCATCACGCCCCTCGATAGCATTCGCCGCGCCATCGCCCGCCGCAATGGCGTCGCCGACCCCGCCGTAGCGGGCAGCGGCACCGCAAGGGCCCAGGGCGGACGCATCGAGAATGGCCTGTTCCCCGCCTCCCACACGGCCGAAGAGCTCGCGCGCATCCAGGAGCTGAGCCAGCGCAACGCCGGCGGCCCCGACAGCAGCCAGGCCACGCGCCGTCGCCGGCGCGAACGCGATCGGGAGCCCGGCCCCGTCCGCCGCATGGTCAACGCTTGGTGGAACCGTCTGCTCGGTGCCGTCTACGGCGGCGGCTTCTCCATGCAGGAAGCGGAATACGAGGAGCACGCCACCAGTCGCGACTATCTTTGGAACACCCTCGGCACCGCCGTGTGGGGCTTGGCATTTCCGCTGCTCACCATCGTGTCTACGCAGCTCGTGGGCGCCGAAGAAGCAGGCAAATTCTCCATCGCCTTTGTCACCGGCACGCTCATCATGATCGCGTGCAACTACGGCGTGCGCAATTTCCAGGTCTCGGACATCGACGAAAAGACGTCCTTTGCCTCCTACCAGCTCAACCGCTGGCTTTGTGGAGCGCTCGCGCTGGCATGCGGCCTGGTATACAGCAGCGCCCGCGGCTACGATGCGCAGATGGCCACGATCGGCCTGGGCGTCTACCTCTATAAGGTGATCGACGGCATCGCCGACGTGTACGAGGGCCGCCTGCAGCAGGCCGACAAGCTCTATTTGGCAGGCATGAGCCAAACGCTGCGTTCCGCCGGCGTCATCGCGGTCTTTAGCGTGGCACTGTTCCTCACGCGCAGCATGCCCATCGCGGCCATGGCCATGGGCATCGCCGCGATTGCCTCGCTCGTACTGGTCACCGCCCCGCTCGCCCTGCTCGAAACCGAAAAATCACGCCGCATGAGTCTGCGCGAGGCTGGCCACCTGTTTGTCCAGTGCGCCCCGCTCTTTGGTGCGCTGTTCCTGTTCAACCTTATCGAGAGCATGCCCAAGTTTGTGATGGAGGGCACGCTGGCATACAAATATCAGCTGTACTTTAATGCACTGTTTTTTCCGGCGCAGGCCATTTTGTTGAGCATTGGATTTATCTATAAACCGCAGCTCCTGCGCTTGTCGAGCATTTGGGCTAATCCTCGCAAGCGTCGTCGCTTTGACCTGATTATTGTTGCCGTTATGGCGCTGATCGTGGTCATCACCGGCGTGTGCGCCGCATTTATGGCAGGTCCCGGTATTCCCCTCATGAGCTTTATGTACGGCCTCAGCTTTGAACGCTACCGTACGCTGGCGCTGCTGATGGTCGTCGCCGGCGGCGTAACCGCGGCCATCGATTTTATCTACGCCATTATCACGGTGCTGCGCCACGCTGGAGACGTCACCAAGATCTACCTGATCTGCTTCGCCGTAAGCGTGGTGCTGCCGGTGATCCTGATTAAGCTACTGGGTCTGATGGGCGCTGTGGTGAGCTACCTAGCCATCATGGCCCTACTCCTGGTGCTGTTGATTGTCGAATACGCCCACATTCGCCAGCGCATAGAACGCGACCGCAACCCGTACGGCGCCTAATTCGAATCAATTTGAAGAAAAGAAACGTCGATGTTTTGGCACCGACAGCGAGCAGTCTCAAAGTGCCCCAGGTTGGCGCGAAAGAGGAGCGACGCGTACCTCCGTACGCGAACGACGGTTTGAGCGACAAGATGGGGTGCTTCGGGGCTGCGCAGCATCAACGTGGCCGCCGTTCGGTAGAACGGCGGAACAAAGTTATTCCCCGGGGCGAATATTCGCGTAGAACTCCGCCCCATCATCGAGCCGCAGGATGCCCACGCGACCGAACTCGGAGCCGGTGGCGGCAGCGCAGTCGATGTCGATGCGATCGGGCACACCGGCGGCATCCTCGCCGCCCAGGCGCACGATCTGCCCGCGGCCCGACTCCTCATCGAGCCCCGCAAGACCACCGACCTCGCAATAACGCCCGAGCGACACCGTTGGCGTGTGACCGCTCACCACGACCGGACCCTTGCCCCCGGCAGAAAGCAGCCCGGTCGGCGCATCCCAATAGCCGTGACGAATCCACAGCAGGTCATCGGCCGACTGCACCGCGAGCATCTGCTGCAGCAGCTCGCGATCGGCACCCACCGCTCCAACGCCATCGGCACAATCGACGCCATGCTCAAGCAAAAACGCGCGCGCCGCCTTCATCTCGATTCCAGCATGTACCAGCAGATACGGGCGCTCCTCGGTCTCGGCCACCGCGTAGAGCGGCAGCGCGGCCATCCATCGCACGAGCTCCTCGTATGCGTCAAATTCCATGTCGTTGAGCTGCTCGCGCGTCGTCCAGCCACCGTTGATATCCCAGGTCTCGGCATCGAGCGGATCCTGGCCAATGATGGCATCGAGCATGATCTGCTCGTGATTGCCCTTGAGCACGAGGGCGTTGGGCAGCGAGCGCACGAGCTTAATAACGCCGACCGGATCGGGCCCGCGATCGATCATGTCGCCCAGCACGTACAGCGTGTCGTCGGACGCCAGCGAAATCTTAGACAGGGCCTCGTCAAGCGCACGCACGTGCCCGTGAGCATCAGATGTCACATAGATCGCCATGGTACGCCTCTCCTTGCATTGCGGCCAAAGCCCGGCGCCGCAACTAAAACTTCAAGTTGAACTTAAACGTTACCCATTGTACTCCGTTGCAATAAAGCTGGAAAGGGTTTCCGAGCAGAGGCAAAGACGGCAGCCGTCTATGACGATATCGCGCACGCCCGCAATCCAACCCCATAAACCCACCATCTTTGGGTACAAATAACCGCAGACAACTAACCGTGCCACGCCAACCACCCAGGAGCGGACACCATCCATGAACCAGATCCTTCTTTTTATCGGCCTCGTCATCATTTTGTGCCTGACCATCAAACCCATCGGCAAAAAGCTCCCCTTCCCCACCCTGCTTATCTTTATCGCGCTCGGCATGCTGTTGGGCGTCAACGGCCCGGCGCATATCGACTTTAGCGACTACGCACTCACCGAAACCGTCTGCAGCACGGCGCTATTGTTCATCATGTTCTACGGCGGCTTTAACACCAACATAGACCGCGCCAAGCCCGTCGCCGCGCCGGCGGTGCTGCTGAGCACGCTCGGCGTCGTCATCACCGCAGGCATCACCGGCGTGTTCGCCCACTTTGTGCTGGGCTTCGACTGGATCGGCGGCCTGCTGCTGGGCTCGGTCGTGGCGTCGACCGACGCGGCGAGCGTCTTTAGCGTGCTGCGCGAGCACAACCTGTCGCTAAAGGGCGGCACCGACTCGCTGCTCGAGGTCGAATCGGGCTCCAACGACCCCGTCGCCTACATGCTCACCGCGGTACTCGCCACCCTCGCGGCGGGTGGCAACATCGACATTCCCGTGCTGCTGGCCAAGCAGATCATCCTGGGCGTGGGGCTGGGCCTTGCCATCGGCTGGATATCCAGCCGCCTGATTGAGCGCGCACACGCAACGGCCGAGGGCGCGCAGACTATCTTTTTGTTCGCCGTGGCGATCGTCGCCTACGCACTGCCGAGCTACCTGGGCGGCAACGGCTTTTTGGCCGTATACCTGGCAGGCATTGTGCTGGGCGCGAGCGACATCACCGGCAAGGTCGAGATGGCGCACTTCTTTGACACCCTTACCGAGATGGCCGAGATGACGATCTTCTTCTTGCTCGGCCTGCTCGTCACGCCCGCGCGCCTGCCGCAAATGCTGCTACCCGGCCTTGCGCTCATGGCGTTTATGCTCTTTGCGAGCCGCCCCATCGCCGTCGGTCTGCTGCTGGCGCCCTTTAAGACGAGCCCTCGCCAGGTTGCGCTCGTAAGCTGGGCGGGCTTGCGCGGCGCGGCTTCGGTCGTCTTTAGCCTCTTTGCTGTGGTGGCCGGCGTTCCCGGCGGACACGACCTATTTGACCTGGTGTTTGTGATTGCCGTATCGAGCATTGTGGTGCAGGGTTCGCTACTGCCGGCGGTGGCGAAGAAACTCGATATGATCGATGCGGCCGGCGACGTGCGCCGCACCTTTAACGACTACCGCGACGAGGACGGCATGTCGTTTGTAAAGCTCAAGGTGGGCGCTGGCCATCCGTTTGCCGGGCGCTCGCTCGCCGATATTGGCAGCGCGACGGACATGCTCGTGGTCTTGGTGCTGCGCGACGGGGCGCACCCGGTACTGCCCAACGGCGATACCGTCATCGAGGAAGGCGACCTTCTGGTGATGGCAGCCCCAACGTTCGAAGAGCGTGCCGAGGTTACGCTGCGCGAGGTCACCGTGACGCTCCACGGTCGCCTGGCCGGTCAGCGCCTGCGCGACGTGCCGCAGGGCAAGCACCCGTTTATCGTGGTGATGCTCAAGCGCGAAGGCCAAACGATCATCCCCGATGGCAACACCCTAATATACGCCGGCGACGAAGCCGTCATCGCCACGCTGGCGTCATAGGGGCCAGAGGCACAGCTACCCCAGCCCCTCCTTGTATTCCTATACCCGCAGGTAGATTGACGAACATGTGTTTGCTTATTATAATTTCTACTTGAATAGACTCCTCGTCTCGTGGTATAAAAGGGTTGGTACCCTCGAATAGAGGGACCTCCAAGAGCCGGGGGCTTCCCCCCGGCATTTTTTTTGCGTAATTGGAGGTCACCTCATGACGGAACTGTCGATCTTTATCGACGAATCTGGTGACGCGGGTCCCGTATCTCGCTACTACATCGTTACCCTTGTTTTTCATGAGCAGGCAATAGAGCTAAATGCAAATATCGCCGCATACGAGCGCAACGTTAAAGACTGCGAGCTCGATATTATGCCATTTCATTTTGGGCCTCTTCTCACTGGTCACGATGATTATCAATGGGTCAACATTCGCAACAGAAAGAAACAGCTCAGCCTATTCCGCCAGTTTGTAGACCGCTCCCCCATCACCTATCAGCCCTTCATCTACGATAAGAAACAGGGCCTTTACGAACCGCAAAAGCTCTCCGCAAAGATCGAGCGCGACGTAACAATATTTCTCAGAGATCACTTGGCGTATATACAGAGCTTTGACCACGTTAAGATCTACTACGACGGAGGCCAAAGCGTTGTAACGCGAGCACTTCATGGTGCTATCGAGAAGGCCATTTCCCAAAAGGCCACGGTATATCGCGACGCTTCGCCCAAGACATACCGACTCTCCCAGGTCGCCGACTATATTTGCGGAATTGAGCTCACGCTCCTTAAATTCCAGAATGGGACAGCGACCAAAACAGACACGGAATTCTTCGGCTCGATTGCCCCATTCAAAAAGAACTTCGTCAAGAAGCTGAGGAAAAAGAGAATCGAGTGAGCCAGCCGTTCTTATCGCAACCATGGTATAAATGGATTGCGTTCCTTTATGGAGGGCAGTCAAGGGCCGGGGGATCCCCCCGGCATTTTTTATGCGTAACGTTGCCGCAATTCCTACCTAGCCTCTAGGGGAGGTACAGGTAGCTAAAAGACCCCCGTCCCAAATTAGCTACATTGCGGGCAATTTGCGTCTCGCAAAACTAAGTGAGTAGACTTTTGCCGAATCGCCGACCACGTCACCAAAGCACAACTCTGTGACCTGCGGGTTTGTTGAAGCGAATTTGTCGTGTGCTCAGGATTTGCAATAAAGCCTACTCACTTAGCCAGCGTGCAGTCAAAATAGAACTGTCGCGAACTCATTAGACTCCATTGCGACGGCTTATCGTGCATTTTGAGCAGCTGTGGGTGCAGACGCCCGTCCCAAATTAGCTACCCTTGTCACATTCCTAGTCATCGTCAACGGCAAAATCGCGGAGGTCGAGGCCTTCGCGTTCGGCTCGGGCTAGGAGCTCTTGGGGCGACTCGTCCTCGATATCCATTACGTCGAGCATAGCGACTGGAAAGCCCACGCCGGCTGCACTCCCCGCACGGTCGAGTAAACTCTCGCGCAGCTGGTCAACATCAACATCGATCTTCATGGTGAAACCCCCTACCGGATCAGGCCCCTACTCAGCAGCGCCGAGCACATTCACGGCTGCAACGAAAGCCGCAGCCTGTTTGTCGTCCATCTGCGTGGCCAAGCGCCCCGCGGGCTCGTCATAGGCAAACTGAACCTTATCGATAAAGCAATCCCAAGCGCGCTCATCCACACGCACAGCGGCCTTGCAATACTGGCTGAGCTTTTTGAGTCCATACCAAAACGCATTCACATGGCGCGCAGGATCCTCGTCCAGCACTCCATCATAGCGCCGTCCGTTAAACTCGCGCATGCGCGCCACGGCAACTTCGAGAGAGTCGCCGCCGTCGGCCGAAGCCTCGTCCACAAGCTCGGGAATCGCAACCTCGCGCCGAACATTATGCCTGGTAACACCATCGTACTCACCCACCAACACGTCTTCGTCAAACCGATCATCGTAGTCGAAATAACTACTGCCGCGGCAAATCCCGTGCAGCGAACCAGCGCCAAAGGCACGGAACAACCCACCGTCGGCAACAACGCGCCTATAGGTCTCAAACGACTTCTTAACCTGAGCGAGCAACTCGGCAAGCTCCCCGGCATCGCACCCCGTCTCGCACGTAATGCAAACAAGCCCCGGCAAAGATACCGGCTCCACCGTGCTCCCTGCAACGCGGGCAGCGCGTTCGGCCCGGTACGCTTGGGCTGCCAAGCGCGCTCGCTGCGCAGCGCCGCGCACGTTAGTCAGCTCGCGCTTCAGTGCTACGTCGCCGGCAACACCACCAGCAAGCTCGTCAACACCCTGCGGTCCGGTCGCGCTCAGCTCGGACTCAAACGTCGCCGTAATCATGCCGGCAAGGTCCGTTGCGTCGGCGGCGCAACGCAGTTGCTCCAACTGCGTGCATAGCAGATCGGCATCCAGGGGCACGGCATCCACAACGCGCACGTCACTCAGGCGCGCCACGCCCCGCAACACCAAAGCCTCCGCGGCATCGTATGCCGCACGAACCCTGTCCGCCGTATTGGCGCGCAGCTTTACCTCGATAAACGCAAGTGTCTGCTCCAGACGGGTCAACAGCTCGGCCTTGTCCTCCATGCGCAAAAAGGCAGCATAGCGGCGCTCCATCTGCAGCGGGCCCACAACACCTGCCTGCTTACGAGCGCGTGCAAGCGCAGCGCCCTCAACACGGCGAACATACCCGTCAACAGCCCGCACGGCAGACTCGCGCGCAGCGTGCTCGGCAGCCTCGACGCCCCTAAGCACGCCCAGCAGCTCGCGGGAGCGCGCATTGCGCACCAACTCCCCGCGATCGTACTGCTCAAGCGCCGTCTGCCGCTTGGCCACCGACTCAAAGCCAAACAGCTCGTCGAGCAGCTCACCAACAGAACGCTCGTCTGCCATGGCAGGCCTCCTTACCCGAACACGCCAACACGCTCGCGGGCCCACGCGTACGCAAGCCCGCACGCCCGCACCCCTACAGATCCAGCGCCTTCTTCGCGGCGTCGACCGGGTCGCCATCCATGTAGAACACCGGGCTCAGTCCCGAGATAATCTCGGACGACACGCTCTGCAGGCCCGCGATGGCGCTCAGCGGCAATATCACGCGCTTGGCGCCGGCGTTTTTGGCCACGCGCATGATGTCCTCGAGCCCGCGGATCTCATCCATAGAGCCCGACATGCGCAAGATTCCCGGAACCGCCAGCGCAGGCATCACTGGGCGGTTGCACGCCGCGGAGCACAGGCCCACAAACTCGGCAAGCGAAACTTCCTCGGACAGGCCCTTGCTCTGCAGGTCGTTATAGAACAGTAGATAATCCTTGGAGCCAATGTGCATGCCCGGCGCCACACGGTTCGCCAGGTTCACAAAGTTGTCGAACGCGGCCTCCAGCGTATCGCGCACCGGCTTGTTAAAGGCCACGCCCTCGTGCTTAAACTTGCACTCGCCGGCAACGGCCTTGTTCTCCAGCTTGTACACGGCAACCTCGCCGCCCTGCGACCTGCCCACGCCAAACACGTGACCGGACAGCAGCGGCCCGTCGGGAATCAGCGTGTCCTCGCTCTGCTCGGGCACGCGTACCACATGCACGTCCTGCGGGTTGTCGGCATCCATATAGCCCAGGTTGACGTCGATAAACTCGACGCCCGCCATAATCTTGAGCTGCTCCTTTACGCGGCGACGGCCCTCGATGGCGTAGTCCAGCAGCCAACGAACGTCGTCCTTGTCCATAGCCTCGTCGGGGAACAGCAGCTTGGCGAGGCCGCTAAAGGACTTGCGCACGGCAATCTCGTCACGCTTGTTAAAGTCGCTGTTAAAGCGGAAATAACGGTCGATATGATGCGTAAAGTCCTTGCGGCGCATCTCCTTGCAAAACTCCGACAGGCAGTCGGTGATCAAGCCGTAATGCCCGGTCAGCAGGCTCGAGCGCATCTTGGGAATCTCCCAGCCCGGCAGGTAATAGTGGATACGGTCGAAGAAGGCCGAATCGTTGTTAAACTCCGGCGGGAACGGGTCAAACAGGTGCGTGGTCTTAAGAACGTTTTGCACGGTGTCGTTGATGTTGCCCTCAAAGACCATGGAGGCATCGGCATTGATCTGGTCGCGGCCACGCGCATAGCTGCCACTCGCCATATAGTCCTTCATGATCTGCACGGCGTTGGTGTCCTTAAAGCGCATGCCGGCGACCTCGTCAAACGTCACGCAATCCCAATGGCCCACCAGGCCCACGCGATCGGCGCGCATGGAGTTCATACGGCCGAACAGGTTGGCCGTGGTGGTCTGCCCGCCCGAAAGCAAGATGGCGTAGGGCGAAACCTCTTTGTAGATATGGCTCTTGCCGGTGCCACGGGGGCCAAGCTCGCACAGGTTGTAGTTGCGCTCGATCAGCGGCACCATACGCTCGATAAAGTGCAGGCGCTCCTTCTCCGAAAGCTCGCTGGGCTCATAGCCGGCAGAGCGCAGCAGCATGTTGAGCCACTCGTCGCGCGAGAAATACTGGCGCTCGTCGATCATGGCCTCCAGGTCCAGGTTGGGCATCTGGATAGGCGTGAGCGACGCCACGCTAAACGGAGAGTCCTCGGGCCCGCGCTTTTTGCGCTTGGCCTTGGAGCGGCGCGGCGCATCGTCGCCAAAGACCTCCATGCCAAACTCGTCTTCCTCTTCCATGGGATGACGGTACTCGATGCTCATAATGCACCAAATACCACCCTGGAGAATCTTGGAATAGTCACGCACGTACTCGGCCGGCATCACAAACGGCTCAATAGTCAGATTGGCAAACGACGCCACGTAGATGTCTTTGTATTCGTCGAGCTTGGCCGTCACCTTATCGATAATGGTAAAGCGACCCAGCTCGCGAATCTTGGACTTGATGCGCTCGGACTCGTCGGGACGCACGTAGTTATCGGTGAGGATCTTGCGGATGCGCTCCAGGCCCTCCGCCACGGCGTCCTCGTCATCGGTTGAGCAGTACATGCCCAGCAGGTACTCCAGCACAAAGGTGGGCACGTTGGCACCACGCTTCATAAGGGCCGTGAGGTCCTTGCGCACGATTTTGCCACCAAAGTGCTCGAGCAGCTTGCCGTCCAGTCCATCCATGTCGTAACCGTCGTCCTCGGGAGCCTCGGCCACGGCCTGGACATAGTCATCGGTCGAGGGCTCGTCCTCGGCAGGCGCCACAGCCTCGACGGGCGCAGCAGCCACGGCCTCTGGGACAGGCACAGCCTCCACCGCGGGCACAGCCTCCACCGGCACATTCACATCAATCGAGGGAACTTCCCACAGATCGTCGTCGTGACTATCAAACATAGGGCACACTCCTAAAAACCAAAGTCAGCAACAGGGGCAAACGAAACAGCGATGGTGTACGTCTCGCGCCAAACGATCTTGCCCGTCTCGCGCTCACGGCAGACCAGATAGTACGGACCCTTGGCCGAGAATCCATCCGCCGCACGCAACGCAAACTTGGCATGCACAACGCGCTCCTGCGAGTTAACAGAAGTCTTGTTGGCATGCGCCTTAACCGTATCGCTCACCTCGTTGCCGCTTGCATCGGTAAACACCAGCTCGTACTCGCACGGCAAGACCTTGCCTTGGGCGGGTTCTTCCTGGATCAAGTTGACCGAGAAGAGCGAGTTGGTCACTCGACGCCCCTCACTCAGTACGCGCAGCGTCGCCGCGCGCGTATCGACAAAGTCCTTGGAACCCGAGCGCGCACGCCAAAATCCGATAACGGGCACGCAAAGCTCCTGCAGGCTCATGCCGCCGTGTACGTAGTTGTTAGTGCCGCCGGGACGCTTAAAGTGCACGTTCTCGCGCGGGGCAAACCCCTCAAAGCCGGCACCCAAACGTCCCATGTCAACATTAACAAACACCCCGCGTGCCTCGTCCGAAAGCCTAGCCACGGCCTCGTTGGGCACCACAAGATGACGCTTGCCGTGCATGACGGGAGCGTCAAGGAAGGGAAGGTCTGGCTTGCCGAGCATCTGGCACTCGTTGAGCTCCCGACGTGTGTAGATAAAGCCGTGATCCGCCGTTATAACAACACGCGCGCCCGGGGCGTCGGTGCACACGCGCCGCGCCAACGCGGCAAGTTCCTCCACGGTATCCGCGCAGGCATCGAAAACGTCATCCTGCGTAGCGGCCTTCTCGCCCGTGGCATCGATCTTGTTGTGGTAGAGATAAACGAGCTTGGAGTCTTTGAGCAGCGCCTTGCGCTCGGTTCCTGCCATGTTGAGGTATGTGCTCGAGCGCAAAGCGCGGGCCGTGGGCTCAACGTGGGTAAGCACGGCCTCGCGCTGCGGAGTCGTCGCAGTGGGCATGCCGTCAGCCAGCACAAACGAGCCATCCGCTGCAAGTTTAAGCGCTTGGTGCGGCATCAGCGCGGGCATACCCACCTCGGTAATGGAGGGAAAGACCGCCTGCATGCTAGAGACCTTGACGTTGCCGCCGCGCTCGCGCTCGAGCAGCGTCGCAACATCGCGGCCAACCTCATAGCGCAGCGCATCGCTCACGATGACGATCGTCGTTTTGGCAGAGCCCACAAAGGTGGGCAGCACGTGCCAGTAGAACTCATCCTGCCGTTCGGGACCCTCGATGTAGCCGCAATCGGCCCACTCCCCTTGCGCAGCCGATGTCCAGCAGGCATTGGCATCGGCCAAGAACCAGTTACTGTAAAGATTCTCCGCCCAGTCCACCACAGCTCGGGCAGGCTCCTCGAGCACATCGCACTCGACGGAACGCGCCCGCAGATACGCGGTGCACACATGGCGATAGGCAGCGTCCATGGCATACCAATCGGACGTGTAGGCATCCCACACCTGCTGGGGCTGCGCCAGATGGAACCCGCCCGCATGCGCCTGCCTAAACGCACACATATCGGCCACAGCGACAAGCAGGTCAAAGTAGCTCTTGACACGGCGGTACCAGCTCAGGTCGCAGCGACGCGACGCAAAAGTGCGCGCGTCCTCAACACGGTCCGCACCCTGAGCAAACGAGCTGAACAGCTGCGAGAGCACGGCCTCATTGACGCACGGGAACACATCAAGCGAGGCTAGCACATCGATCGGCAGAGCCTCAAACCGCGCAAAGAGCCCGCGAGCATCCTCCACCAAACGGCAGATCTCAAATAAATCCTCGCTCGACGCCTGAGCATCAGCAGTCTGGTCCCACGTACGCACTGCCTCAAGGCAATAGGGTCCGTAGGCGGGAGCCACATAGCTTTCGAGTCCCTTGAGCGCTCCCTCGGGAAGCGCGGTGGATGACGCCGTGATGAGCATATGGGATGCCAGCGCAAGCAGCGAATCACGCTCATACAGCGGCCCCTCAAACCCATAGCAACGTACAATGAAGGCAGAGAGGACATCGCGCACGCAGTACTTGTCCACCAACTCGGCCAGCGCTTCGGGGCCCTCGTGCAGCAGCGTGGTCATACAGCCGCGCAGCACAAACGCGGGGCGCGCGTCGCCAAGCTCTTTACCGCCAAAAATCACCGTAAGGGTGCCGAGTTCGATATCGGATGCGCCCGAGGCATGCGGAACACACGCGGCAAACTTAGCGCAACGGGTCTTGGCATCAAAGAACGTCTTGTGCTCGCGCAGGCTCTCGCGCACGGCGTCGATATTCTCGATGCCCAGCTGATCGGCCAAAAGCGAAAGATAGTCAGCCTGGAACTGATCTGCATACAGCTCAACATCGGCAAGCCAATCACCCTCAAGCCTGCCGCGCGGGCAACGGCGATACAGCAAGATATCGCTCGCAAGGTCATCGCGGTTGATGAGCTTCTTAACGGCAAACATGTGGCCCTCGCAGGCCTCAACAAAGCGCACTGGGCGCTCAAAGTCACCGTGAGCGGGCATAACGCCGTCATCGGCCCCCGCGCCGTCGAAACCCTCGGCAGCCAATCGCTCAAACTCAGGAGCAAACTCGCCGTCCGCATCGTGCCAAATCACCACACGGCGCAGCATACATGCGGGCAACGGCTGCAAAAAACGCAGCTTGAGCTGTTCTTCTACATCGATCTTGGGCATGAATATCCTTACCGTATTTGCAGTTACTTAATCTTTGCCAGCACATCCTGAAACTTGGCGTAGTTGACCTTGACGCCGTCATCCAGGTCGATCTTGATCATCTGGTCTGCCAAGTGGTGCAGTTTCTCTTCATAGACAATGGTCTCTTTGAGCTGGTCGTTGAGCTTTTTGACGCGCTTATCCAAACGCACGCGCTCGCCGCGCTCGGCACTGGCAAGGGCATCGTTGGCATAGCCGATCTGGGCACGGTAGCGCTCCTGCTGCTCATGCACATAGTCGGTGCGGATGCGAGCCAACAGGTCGGGCTGATAGCGATGCATGTAAACAAGGCACTTGAAGCCATTCTTCTTGCCACTGTCGAACAGCCAGTAGATGGGGCGCTTCTTATAGGTCTGACAGTGGTCCTTAAAGAAATCCTTTAGGAAATAGGCACGAATCACCTCGCGCGAGGTACCCTTGCCGCCGAGTGCCTCGGCAATAAAGGCCAGGTTCTGCTCAAGCGTCTCCTCGCCGTACACGGTGCGCACAAAGTCGATAAAGTAGCGCACGATGCCATCGTCAAAGTACTCGTCATCGGTAATGGGCAGCGCGTTGTCGCTATCGGGCATAAAGGTCACGTGCGCGGGATCGGGCATCTTAGCCAGATAGTCGTCGACCGTGGCGCCCTGATCGGCCAGGACCAGCCCGTCCACATCCAGCGAATAGCGGCCAAACATGCAGCCCACGGCATAGCTTATGAGCGAGGTGATCTCGTCGCGCTTGGTGCGCACGTACTTGTTGCCCTTATAGCTCTCGGGAATCTCATCGGCGGTATCGAAGATGCGCGCCACCGAGACGTACTTATCCTCAACCTCGATGGGCACCTCGCCCTCCATGTTGTAGATCTTGGCAAAGATTCGGTTGAGCTCTTCCTCATTAGCGCGAAGCCGCTCAAAGCGAGCATTAACCTCGGCCTTGCGGGCCTCGTATTTATCTTGAAGTAAAGTGGCCATGGTGGGCCGTCCTTTCATTGTTGATGATTCGTCAAGGAGGGAAATAAGCTAGAAGCGAAGGGATGTAAGGTCATCTCGGCATTACCCATCGACTCTGGAAAATTCGCTCGCTGCATCGAGCATTTGTAGGAAACGCGCCAGGGTTTCAACGAAATCGCAAGTTAAATATTGCAAGCTGCGTCAGGCGCGCAGAAGACACGCTCAATGTCATTTCTCAACTCGTTACTCATAGCCAGTCCATCACCCAACGCGGGCTGAAGCCCATCAGCAGATACTAGGCCCAGCCTTTATCAACTTCATCCATTTACATAATGTCGAATTCTTAATCAGAATTCTTGCCGTAAGTCTTCTAACATCAGTCGCCGGATCGTTCCCTCGTTTACCTGCAACATCTTCGATTGCGAACCATATATCGCCTTTTGCCTTAAACGCGCAGAATCTACCGTGAGCAAATCCATTTCTTAAGTGATAAAACAAGCTGAGCGTTTGATTACTTTTAGCGTCATAAAAGACCGCAGACTCAAAGGGCTTTGACACAAAGTCACCGCAATCAAACAAATCAGCGCTCCGCAAAGCCTGTTCCATATCGCCAATGGTTGCAGCGGACCAATATAAAGATTTGTTTGAGCTTGCTGCCTTAAGTTTTTTATTCAAATATTGGGGTTTTCTCCAGGGAGTATCCCACCCGTATTCAGATACCGGGATGCTTCTGCTAGACAGCCCCGGAGCTGGGGTTTCGACAACGAAGAACCTAAGAAGCGGGGCAAGCACAGGGCCCAGTGACTTCTGAGATAGACCGCATTTAACCCATGCAGGATTAGATTCAACAAACACAACCTTATTTGCTGATACTGTTTCGAACATGAATCTCACCTAAACCAAGGGGTTGCGTTTGAAATCCCAGGAGGTTTCAAACGAGTCCCAGTCAAGTTCGGATGCATGGAGTGATTCCTGAACCAATTTCAAAACTTCCTCATTAGAAGAATCTATCCCGTGGACAGGGATGCGTTTAAGGTCTCCAACTTCATTATTAAAAGTCTGGCTCAACGCCAGCTTAATATATTGCGCTGTAGAGCTATTAAGCAGGCCAAGAATGAATAGCCTGTCTTCCTGCTTAACCGGAACAATGTAATAGCCCGCTCCGCCACAAATAGAATTGTCCGAACAATTTCGAACACTAATCGGACCACTTGTAAGCGCTGACCAGGTTAACACGCCGTTTTTATGGTAAAAACGTTCATTTTGGACACGGGCTTTTGCTTTTCCATTTTTGTCCCTATTAGTCTTAATCTCATGCCCATCATCCAGCCAATTAACAACATCTATCTGATTTCCTGACCACTTTCTGTAGTCGCCCCCATCAAGCATAAAGTGCCACTTCGCTCGAGATGGATCTCCCGTAACGCCTAGGACGTCCCGATTCGAACACTCGAACCAGCATCGAACGAAAAGATCGGTATCGCCGCACTTTAGCCCCTGCGCTAGTGAGCTGATCACAGACAATGGCGTTCCTTCCTTGAACGAAAGACGCGCCCCTTGTCCAAGCCAGTAGGCTATGGGAGTGCCGGGGATCTTCTTGAAGGTTTCGGCGTCGCGGCGGTAGAACCAGCCGCAGTCGGGGTTTTGGATGGCCTCCAGCGCCTTGGGAGCCTGAACCGTGGGACCAGTAAAATCGGCAAGACGAACGTATCCGCCCTTATAGCCATCGATATGCGAATTGTGATAGGTAAATGTGCAGATAGGCACGGTTGCCCCTGCAAAGCCAGAATACTCGAGCTGAATGAGCGTGGTTAGGGTCTTGTCATCGATAAGCCTATTTCGAAGCTTCTCGTAGCTACCGATGAACATCCAAACGAACGGAGTCATCATTCCAACTTCGCCGTGCTCGTTGGCAAAGTCCATAATGCGCACGATGAACGAAGAGAACAGGTCGTTCTTCACGTCAGAGTAGTTCTTCTTGACCCATTTGCTCATGAAGGGGTTAAAGCTGCTGCTGCCCATATACGGAGGATTAGCCACGGTGCAGGTAAAACGACGGGACAGCTTCTCGCAGATGGCGGCGGCGCCTTCGAGCTTAGTTTTGGTCGCAGAGGCAAAAAGGTCGTCGGAACAGCTCGCGGCGGCAGCTTTGAGCTCGTCAATCTCGGCCTCTGAAGGATTGAGCAGCGAGCCAATCTCGCCCAAATGACTCAACTCCTCGGCGAGCTTCTTGTTACCCGGCAGCTCGTCCTCCCCCAGCGGAATGCTCGAGAGCACGGTAACGTCGGCGCCAACGCCACGCCTAAAGAAGCGACGATCGTGCTCGCGGGCGCACATGGCAAGCGCCAGCTCCGCGATCTGCGCCGCGCGGGGATCGATTTCCATGCCCGCAAGGTTTTTAGTAAGAATAAGCTCGGGAATTTCGCGCTCACGATAGCCGCGCTCCTCGTACATATGGAAGAGCAATTCGAACGCATAGACCAGGATATGGCCCGAGCCGCATGCGGGGTCACAGAGAGTTATCTCCTCGGGGCTCGAGATGCGTATGAAGTCCTCGTGCTCAGCATCGGGCTCGATGTAATAATCCATGCACTCGCGCAGCGAACTCCCCGGGTTATTGAGCATCCACAGACGGCCGAGCGAGTTCTCGACCATATAGCGCACAATCCACTCAGGGGTGAAGAGCTGCGTGGCGGGCGCGATGTCCGCCGCCGCTGCCTTGCGCTTTGACTTGAAGAACTCGTCTTTTACGTCAGCGTTGTAGTACTGATACATCCAGCCCAGAACGGTCACGCCCTCGCGCCAGCGCTCGTCAGTGATAACGGCGTTGAGCTTGCCCACTACGCCGTCGGCCATCATGAGGCCCTGGGGCAACAGCAGCTCCATGGCACCGCCCACGCGTTCAAAGACGCCTGGCAGGCAATCGGCAAGTTCCTCGCACTGAGCCACAAAAAGATAGCGCCACAGCGGTTCATCCAAGCCCGCCATCTTGAGCTCGGCTATGCGATCGGTATCGGCCGTCGCCATCTCCACGTCCAGTGCGTTCTCCACGGCCTCGCTGCCATGGCTGCCGTCCGCGCGGCTCAGCATGCGCATACGGCCGGGAAGCCATCCGCGTGCGTCCATGAAGCGAATGGGCACGATGCGGTTGAACCAGGTGTAGGCCGCACGGTCGCGCAGGGCGTCGTGCCCCTCTGCGGCCTGTAGGCGCAGCAGCTCGTCGCGCTGCTCAACTTCGAGCGGACTCAGAGGCTGGCCGTTGACGGTCTCGGACCCAGCGGGCGCGAGCGTAGGCTCAGTGATGCCGTAGCGCACCATCTGCGCCTCCACGCCGTTAATAAGTTCCACGCGGGCCCACGTGCAGAAGTTCTTGAGAGCGGAATCGTTCATGGTTCCCGTACCTTTCAAAACGCCATAAGCCACCGGCGCATGCTTGGGCGCCGGCGGCTGAGCGGGTTAGTTAATGCGGATCTCGTCGTTTGATGCAAGCGCCTGCATAAGGCGGGCGCGCAGGTCGTCCACGTAGCGATCCACGTCCTCTGCGGTTGTGAGGCGGCTCGGCTTGGCCAGGTCGGCGCGACGCACGGTCTTGACCTTGCGCTGGGGCTTGGGCACGGGCACGGGAACGGAACCGTGACTTGGCGTAGCGGTGCCCTTGTTGGTGATCTTTTTGACCACTTCACCCGTGCTGGTGACCTCGGTGGAACGGCGCTCGTTTTCCATACGCTCGCGTGCGGCGTCCACGGCGTCGTATATCTTGTTGGCCGCCGTGATGGTCCAGCTTTCCCAGTTTGCCGCGAGGGCGTTAAGCTCGTTGAGGCTCTGGACGCCGTGGGTGCGGTTCTTGAACGACTCATACTTGGTGCCGGCGTCTGCTATGGCATCCTTGGCCTGCTTGACAAAACCATCTTGGCTCTCGGCCTGCTTCTGCAGGTCCTGCAGGTCGTTCTCGATGCGATGCAAGAACTCGTTGCGGCGCATGCCCAGGAGCTTTTTAATGTATTCCTCGACGGGGGCCATCAGCGGTTGCAGGTCTTTAATGCGGCTGTAGGGCTTGGGATCTTTGAGGATCTCGCACACCTTTGCCACATTCTCCACCGCGCCGGGAATGTCGTCGGAGGCATACTCAATGCCCTCCGTGCGACTCAAGAATTCCTTGGCGTGATCAAACGTTGCGCGCTGGTTGGAATCGAAAAACTCAGCCACCCTGTCATAGTCTTCCTTGGCGTCGAACAGGCGGTCCTCGTGCTTGGTGAACGTGGTCAAGAACGCCTCGGCCTCGTTCTGATCCTTAAGGACGTCGGCCACCTCCGAGCGCATCTTCTCGCACTCAGCCTCGCCGGGATACGGGTAGGCCGGTTTGATGCCCGTGTAGTAGTCGCGCGCCATAGCAAGGCACGTCTCGCGCAACCCCTCAAGATGCTCCTTGAGCTCGGCCACAAGCTTATCCTCGTTGGAGGGTACGGTCTTGAGGTCAAATAGGTCGCGCATAAGCTCGCCCGTGGCGCGCAGCAAACGGTCGCTCATGCGCACGCGAAGGCGCACTTGGGCCTTATCGGCATCCTTGCGCAGGAGTGCCACCATGCGGCTGTCGTTAGCTTGGACCGTCTGGCCGCCAAACAGCACCTGCGCGCGCTGCTCCCCCACAAGTTGCGCCACCACATTGGCGATGTCGACCTCGCGCCAGCCAAAGGGCCTTTGCTGGTACTGGCGCTGGATATCGCCCATAGTGGTATCCAGATGGCGCTGATGCTGCACTTTGAGGAAGTCCTCGACCTCTTTGAGCGCACGCGTGTTGCCCGCATCCATGCCATCGAGCCCCGTCTGGACGTTGCCCGCCAGCGTGGAGCGGATATCGGAATCACTCGTGACCGGCGCACCGATGTAGTCGGCCTTTTCAAAGACCACATCGCACAGCTGTGCCAGCACCTGCTCAAAGACCTGGGCAGGCTTGGCTGCACGCACCTCGACCATGCGGCCGTTGACGGCGCAACGCGCATGGAGCACGGCCTCGGTCAGAAGGGCGTCGGCCTCTTTCTCGCTATGGGCCGCCTCGCGCATCTTGGACTCAACGATCTGGCGCGTACTCGGCCGGAGCTCCTGAAGGTTGCGTGTCTTGGCGTACTTGCGGATCTTGGCGGCGTTGACGAGCGTCTCCCAGTAATCCGCCTCATCGCTCAGGGCCACGACGGCCTTGCCCGAAGAAGCCAAGGCCAGCTCGGTATCGTCCGCACGGCCCAGGTCGCTCGCCATAGTCGCCACGTAAAGCTCCATGCCGCCCATGCTGCCACCGTGGATTGAGCCGTCCACATAGCGGTCAAACGGGAAGTCGTTGGCCCCGCGGTTGAGCTTGCGCGCGTTGTAGATGCTGTCGAACAGGCGCTTCTTGATGGACTCGATCACTTGCGCGTTGTCAATCGGGGTGCGCGCGATTTCCTGCGTAATCTCCTGCTCCTCGTCGGTGAGGAAGCTATAGGTATCGCCCTGGCGCGCCACGTAGTTCTCGCGCTCCAGGCGGGCAAGGGACTCCTTGACGCGGTCCTTGAGGACACGCTTATCCACATCGAGGCCGTCGATCATAAGAATGGAGATGTTCTCGACCGTGGCCTTGACGTAGCCGATGTAACGAATCAGGTACAGGAGCTTGAGCACCCGCACGTCATAGGGCTCAAGGCCCTTTGCGTCCTCGGCCGCACGGATCGCGCGGTCGACCACCTGGATAATGCCATGCTCAAGATCTTTGGAGATGGTGTCGAAGAAGCGCCAGAACGGCACGAGCGCACCGGTCTGCTCAAGTTGGATGGTCTGAGCGCTCTCCTGGAAGGCGCTCAGCATGGAGCGCTCGCCCGTGGACATGTGCTTGGCCTTGACACCGTGCTTGCGTACCTCGGTCATCACGTCGGGCAGGAGCTTAAACTGGTAGCCCACAAACGGGTAGCTTGCCACAAAATCCTTGGAGTTAGCGTAGCCGGCAAGGTCGGAGCGCGAGCCACCCTCAAAGGTAAAGTTGTTTTTGAGCACGGCGGCGTCTTGCTCGTAGACCTGTGCAAGCATATCGGCCGCCGGCGCGGTCTTCTCGAGCACACGGCGCTGGATGACCTCGTCCACGCTGGAGCTGGAGAGCGAAAGGCGGGTGTCGAAACGACCTAAAATCTTGGAGAACTTGCCCGTATCAATCCCGCCCGGAAGACCGAGATTGTAAATGTCCTCTTGACTCGAAACCATTACCCAAACGCGGCCGCCGCAAACCGATCCCAACTCCTCGACCACCGTCTGAAGACTTAGCAAGCGATCCGAGCCGTTGTCGTTAGCAATAAACTGTCCAACCTCATCAACCATGAAAACAAGGCGAAAATCGCCACCATTGGCGGCTGCTTGAGCATCAACGTATTCTTTAACCTTTTGGGCGAACTCATCGGGTTGAAGAAGCTCGTCATCAGGGCTAGTAATCCAAGCTTTGATTTCATCGTCGCTCATGCCCAAAGTATCTTTAAGAAGCCCGCGAAAAGATTTGTTATACCTGTAGGTTTTACGATTATCGACCCATGATTTGCCCGTTAAACGCTCGAATTCATCGCGAAACTCTTGAGTCTTGCCAATTTCGTCAATGTACTCCTCAAGCTGAGCGAGCTTAGGTTTAATGCCGTAAAAACCTCGGGCCTCGTAAAACACACGCTCAAATCCATAAAGAACAGCAACGGATGACTTATCACCCTTCCATGAGCCCGCCTTGCTGTCGATATTAAAGAGAAGAGTCTGCGTAGGAATGGAACAGGCGCGCTCCATTGAAGCAAACACCATGGGATCGGCAATCTTGCCGTCAAAATAGGAAATAGCGCGCTTGCCATCAACGTTGAGGTTCCCAAGCAAATAGCTCGCAATTTTAAGGAAATGCGATTTACCGGATCCGTAGAAACCGCTGACCCACACGCCCATCTTATTGGTCGGTGAATCTAAAGAAGCGCTATAAGCATTGAAAAGAGTAGCAAAATGCCCCTGCAGCTCACGTGTCACCACGTACTCGCTAAGCTCTTGCCTGATTGACTCGTCTTTCTTATCGTCAACGACAACAACCCCGTTAATGGAACGGTTGATATCTTTCGAAAAGAGATTACGGACAATTGTTTTATCCATTTTAAGCTCCTTAAATTTGGAGAACGACAGCCAACAACGCAGGGGTCGAGGTCGACTTATGAGATATCGATCGCGCGGTAATAGTTCTCTGCTGCAAGCCTGTTAAACAAGGTGACAGACGAGCCATTAAAGCTACCGGGATAAGCCGCGATAACCGGCACATCATGGAAGTCAGACTGCATAGAATCAAACAGGTTGTGAACTCGCAAAAAGGGATAGACTTCGCCAACCCCTACAAGCAAAATCACATCGCCCGACTCGCGAGGTTGAGTCAAATCCAAAATCAGGTCGGAGACAGCATCCGGCTGGCAATAATCCACCACATCATCGAACACAGTTTCTAATCCAAAATCACCTTCTTGCTCTTGCATAGGCTCAAGGACATCAAGATCTTTAAGGATTGCCAGCACGGCGTCGTAGAGGTTCACGACCTTGAGCGTGCACGGAAGCTTGTCGGCCTCGGCATCGCGTGAAAGGGCGTCAAATAATGCACGCGCCTCAAACTCCAGCGCGGGGTCATAACAAAAGGTGTGGAAGCCGATCTCATTGCCTATGCCCCTGTTGGCCAAAAAGTCCTCGCTGCACAGGCACTCGCGCAGGAGTTGAGCGCGGCGCTCAAATTCCTGGCGGGCTCGCTCGGAGCGGGCATGCGCCGCCACGACGCTCTGGCGGGAATGGATGCCGATATTGGTGGTGATGTCCGTCGCCGGGGTGATTGCGGGGTCGACGGCGCTGTTGGCGGGAACCACGCTACATCACCTCCCTACCGGTAAGGGCCGCGATAAGCGGCTGCTCACCCAGCTGAACCAAGGCTCGCTCGACATCGGAATCGAGGAAGAGTGGTGACAGGCGCTCAGACTCCGGGCCCATACCCTCGCCGATAAGGCCGGCATGGCGGAGCGTCTGGCGAATCGAGCCCTTAATGCGCTTGACCGTGGCCTCGGTCCAGCGGGCCGCGTCCGGATACTCCGTGGTAAAGCGCGTCATAAAGGCGTTGAGGTCAGCCGCCGTGAAGGCATAGTCGAAGTTTTGCAGGCGCTCCCCCACCTCGACGAGCACGAACTCGCGCACGATATCGTAGCGGCAGATCATGCTGTAAAAGATGGCCTGGTCCGCCTGCGTGGGAGTACCGGATGCCATGAGGCCGGTTAGGGATAACGCAGCCTCGACGGCGGTTTTGGGGTCGATGCCGCGCGCGGCGCATGCGGCGTCCGTGGGCACCATGGCGCCGAGGCGGCGAAGGCACACGGTTGCGCGGTTGGCGACCATGCGCTCCGTGGGATATTGAAAGAGGTTTTCGCTCTTTACGCGTACAATGACCTGCTCGTCGCTTACGCCCTGCGTACGCAGGCCAGCGACGATGCGCATCTCATGCGGGAGGAATTGCTCGCGGGTGAGCACCCCCCCCCCGAACGCTTTTTGCGGTTACATCCACAGTGCACGCTCCAAGGGTGTCAGAGGCTGTCACGAATGCGCCGCGGCCCGGCAGGCAGGCGCGGCGCACATGACAATAATCATACCTGTTGGTAAAAAAGTTACCACGCCCAGAGTGTCAAATGTTGAGCAACAAAATTAAATCCGGTTAACGGTTATTTTCGCAGCTCAGAAGCTTTGACGAGGTTGCCCCAAATCACACTTGCCAGACAACCGCGCTTGTGAATCTGTCCCCGCCCTCCGCTACACTCAACATAGAATGAAGGCCGAGGCGGATCGTATGTGAGCCTCGAGGCAACCCTCCCCCATGTAACCATCCTGTAAATCATAGCGGCGCACTCGAGTTTTACCGTGATGCGGTCGCACCCGGCGCTGCACTGTGCTAAAGTATCCCGAACGTTCAAACGACTACGAGGGGAACTAGAAGATGGCACGTGTGCACAACTTCTCAGCTGGCCCGGCCGCACTGCCTACAAGCGTGCTCGCCGAGATCGCCGACGAGATGATGGACTACCGCAGTTGCGGCATGTCCGTGCTCGAGATGAGCCATCGATCTAGCATGTACCAGCAGATCATCGACGACGCCGAGGCAACCTTGCGCCGCCTGCTGAGCATCCCCGATAACTACCGTGTTCTGTTTTTGCAGGGCGGCGCCACGCTGCAGTTTGCGGGCATCCCGATGAACCTCATGCGCCGCGGCCGCGCCGGCTACGTCGTGACCGGCAACTTCGCCAACAAGGCGTACAAGGAAGCCGCCAAGTACGGCGAGGCCGTGCTGCTCGCGAGCTCCGAGGACGCCAATTTCGACCGCATTCCCGCCATGGCCGACATCAACGCGCGCATTGCCGCCGAGGCCGCGGGCGGCGGGCTCGACTACGTCTACATCTGCCAGAACAACACCATCTTTGGCACCATGTACCACGAGCTGCCTAACTTCGGCGACGTACCGCTGGTCGCCGATGTCTCGAGCTGCTTTTTGTCGCAGCCGCTCGACGTCGAGCGCTACGGACTCATCTACGCCGGCGCTCAGAAAAACGCCGGCGCCGCGGGCGTCACCGTGGTTATCGTGCGCGACGACCTGATCGCCGACGGTCCAGCCTTTGCGCAGACGCCGCAGTACATGGACCTTAAGACCCAGGCCGCCAAGGGCTCCATGCTCAACACGCCCAACACCTTTGGTATCTACGTGTGCGGCAAGGTGTTCCGTTGGGTTGAGCAGACCGGTGGACTTGCCGCCATGGCCGAACGCAACTGGGCCAAGGCCAACCTGCTCTATAACCTGCTCGAGCACAGCGTGCTGTTCCATGGCACCACACAGGCCGACAGCCGCTCCATCGCCAACGTCACCTTCCGTACCGGCGATGCCGACCTCGACGCCGCCTTTGTCGCAGGCGCGGCCGAGCACCAGATTCAAAACGTCAAGGGCCATCGCCTGGTGGGCGGCATGCGCGCCAGCGTCTACAACGCCGTAACCATGGAAGACGTGCGGGCACTGGCCTCGTACATGAAAGACTTCGAAGCGCAGCATAGTTTGAGCCCGCGATCTAACTAGCCCGCAACGCGCGGGCCGACCAGCCACTTCAAACCACCCTGCTTAGATCAAAACCTGCTAAGGAGTTTTTCCATGCGTAAGATTAAGACCATCGACGACATCACTAAAGACGGCAAAGTCGAGTTTGGCGAGGGCTACGAGTTTGTAAGCACCGCCGAGGAGGCCGACGCCATCCTGATGCGCTCGACCGACCTGCACGGCTACGAGCTGCCCGAGGGCATTCGCGCCATCGCCCGCTGCGGCGCCGGCGTCAACAACATTCCCGTCGAGGAGTACGCCAAGAAGGGCGTCGTTGTCTTTAACTCCCCCGGCGCCAACAGCAACGCCGTCAAGGAGCTCGTCCTGGGCATGCTGGTGCTTTCGAGCCGCGGCGTGGTGCAGTCGATGAACTGGGTGCGCGACAACGCCGACGACCCCGATATCCAAGTCGACGCCGAGAAGGCCAAGAAGGCCTTTGTGGGTCGCGAGCTCAAGGGCAAGCGCATTGGCGTCATCGGCCTGGGCAACGCGGGCTCCAAGGTCGCCAACGCCTGTGTCGATCTGGGCATGGACGTCTACGGCTACGACCCGTTCATTTCCGTCGAGCACGCGTGGGTGCTGAGCCGCGAGGTGCAGCGCGTGGGCACGCTCGAGGATCTGTGCCGCGGCTGCGACTACCTCACCGTGCACGTGCCCAGCAAGGCCGACACCATCGGTATGATCAGCACCGAGCAGATTAACCTGCTAGCGCCCGACGCCGTGCTCATCAACTACGCGCGCGAGACCATCATTGACGAAGACGCCGTCGACGCCGCCCTGCGCGAGGGCAAGCTCAGCTGGTTTAGCTGCGACTTTGCCACGCCCAAGACCGTCAAGATGCCCAATACGTTTATCACCACGCATTCGGGCGCCGGCACCGGCGAGGCCGAGGCCAACTGCGCCGACATGGCCATCAGCGAGCTCAAGGATTACCTGGAAAACGGCAACATCGCGCACAGCGTCAACTACCCCGCCTGCAGCATGGGCAAGGCGCGCGCCGCAAGCCGTATTGCCTGCCTGCATGCCAACGTGCCCAACATGATCGGCCAGATCACGGCCATTCTCGCCAAGGACAACGCCAATGTGCAGCGCATGACCAACGAGTCCGCTGGCGAGAACGCCTACACCATGTTCGACACCGATGAGCACCTGGACGGCAGCACGATCGAGGCGCTCAAGCAGATTCCGTCGATGTATCGCGTGCGCGTGATTAAATAGCGCCGGTGCCAAGCCTGCCAGACAGACCACGAAGCCCATTCGCCCCCCCGTATTCACGAAACGGGGGGGCGATTTTGTTGCTCCGGACGACTTTAAAATGATACCCAGAACAAGTTTTTTCAGATAATCGATAGTGAGGCTCCAGTCGCTAAGCACACCCGCTTTGATAAACAGCTTTATCAGGGACTTTAGTAGGTAAAAATCGGTCTCTATGTGCCGAATGTAAGTTGACTGTCTATTTTCCGAAACAACTTATTCTAGATAGCATTTTTAGGGTCCCTCCAAGGCAAAATTGAAGCCTTTTTGCGACCAGAACTCTAGCTCGCGCTACCGTTTACCCACCGCGCGACTACATTCCCGCCCAATCGATAAAAATCTCCTCACGAAGCCGCCGTTCGAGCTCCTGCTGTCGCGGCGTCTTGTCTTTCAGCGGCACATCGAGATAGGACATGATGAGCTCCATCACCACGCGGAAGGCATCGAAGTCGGCCAGCTGACCATAGGTCATCAGAACGACGGGATATCCCATGGCTTGCAAGGCCGTCGTTCGATCGGAGTCCGAAATCTTGGATTCAATGGATCCGTGAATGGCTTTACCCTGGCATTCAACCAGACACTCTCGGCTGCCGTCCTTATTTGCCAGCAGGATATCGGCATAGCGCCTATCAAGCCCCGAAATCAGACGGGCGCTGCGCGTCATACGAATCTCAACGTTATTGGTAAGGCGCAGCCCTTCGCCGCCGCGCAACCTCGTAAGACCAAACAGCATCGAAGCCTGGACCTCGAGCGGCGATGCTGCCACCCCCGTAATGCATTTCGCGGCTCGTATGAACGATTTAGCGCCGCGGAGCCCCCGGACCTTATCGACGAACTCTGTAAGCTCAGAGAGCTCGATCAAGGGAGGTCGTTTCCACAAGTCCGTTGGATTCCCCGAGACATCCTTTACGTTTTCCCAGCCCGACCGTGCGTCACTCCATCGGCTCCCATATGCCTGCTCAAGTGCCGACTTTACCTGAGGCGCAATCTTGCACACGGCAAAGGTGCCGCACATCTCATACATGCACATGATTAGACGCTCGTTTGAGACCGAGGAAGCCAGGGTCAGCAGGGTAAAGAGTGGGGACGCAACATCGAAGCCAAACTCCGTCTGCCGCACGGAATCAAACGGCCTCTCCCCGTTCCAAACATGCCTGACAATGCGATCGCCCTTACGTCCGCAGCTGCCCTGCGCCAACACGTGTAACGGGGTGCCCAGGAAATGCGTGACGAGCGGATGCTCACATAGGTGCTCCCTGCGCGGATCGTCCGCAGAATCGGGCAGGTCCGGCATTATTGCCAAGACCTGTGGAGGTATCCGGTGATACCGAAAGGCAGATATGTCGCACAGCATGTCGTCCATGAAGGGTACGTACCCACCGCATCGTTCGTAAACCCGCCTGGACGGCAAACGCGCTGGCTCGGCCTGCGAACGGTAAATACCGCTGCGCGCACGCCGCGGATCTCTCAAGAGGCTTACAATCGGTTTGGAAAGCAGACTGATTGTGAGGTTGCATATGGTTGATGAGGACTTTGCCTGGCGGCTTGCGCAGGACCTTGTGAAGATTGACAGCTCAGACCCGGGCGCGTATGAGGATGAAATTGAGCGCTTCATTAAGAGGCTCATTGAGCAGCAGCTGGCACAACTTGATAGTTCTGCGCTCGATGCCGTGCAGATTGAGGAGCTCGAAGTGCTGCCCGGGCGCCGCAACCTTAAAGTCACCGTGCCGGGCCAAAGCGACGAGCCGCGGCTGGTCTATATCTGCCACATGGATACCGTCACCTTGGGCGATGGCTGGGACGCAGATATCGCACCGCTTGGGGCGGTTGTGCGCGACGGCAAGCTCTACGGCCGCGGTGCCTGCGATATGAAGGGTGGCCTGGCCTGCGCCATTGCCGCACTGGTCCATACGCTCGAGCGCGTGGCGTCGGATGGCGCGCTGCCACGCCGCGGCTTTTCGCTCATCTGCTCGGTCGACGAGGAAGACTTCATGCGCGGCTCAGAGGCCGCGATCGATGCTGGCTGGGTCGGCTCGCGCGAATGGGTGCTGGACACCGAACCCACCGACGGACAGATCCAGGTGTCGCACAAGGGGCGTACGTGGTTCGAGATCGAGATGGCCGGCGTCACGGCTCATGCAAGCCAGCCTTGGAAGGGCGCCGACGCCGTCGCCGCCATGGCCGAGGTCGTGTGCTCGCTTCGTCGCACGTTTGCGACGCTACCTTTACATGAGGAGCTGGGGCCATCGACCATCACGTTTGGACAGATCGAGGGTGGCTACCGTCCCTATGTCGTGCCCGACCACGCTAAGGTCTGGGTCGATATGCGCCTGACCCCGCCGACTGATACGGCCGCCGCGACGCGCATGGTAGAGCAGGCCATTGTCGCTGCCGAAGCCGCGGTCCCCGGCTGCCATGGAAGCTATACCGCGACAGGCGACCGCCCCGCCATCGAGCGCGATCCAGCCTCTCCCCTTCTAGCTGCACTCAAGCGCGCAGCAGACGATGTGACAGGCGCGGACACGACCGTCGGCTTCTTTACCGGCTACACCGATACCGCCGTCATTGCTGGCAAGACGGGCAACCGCAACTGTATGAGCTACGGCCCCGGATCGCTCGCGCTCGCACACAAGCCCAACGAGTATGTGCCCCACGCCGATATCAATCGTTGTCAGCAGGTGCTAATCGCGCTCGCCGATAACGTGCTCTGGGACGCGAACGGCCAAGTTGGGGCATAATAAGCCGCGAACAAACCGACTCGCTCGTTAGGACCGCCCATGAAAGCACTTCCGTTTCCCTGCATCCGCCCGGCTCAGGACCGCGTGCTCGAGGCGCTGCCTGCAATGGGCAGCATCCTGAGCGGCAACGACGCCCTGCGCGCCGCCATCGCCGACGGGCTCATGCTCAAAGATCCAGGCGCAGCGTACTACGTGTACGAATGCTCGGGCGAGCTGGGTCGCGTGACGGGCGTTGTGGCGATCTGCCCGGTTGGCACGCTGGCGGGCAGCGACGCGGCTGTCGCCGAGAACGTCGACGCACTCGCCGCCGCGCGCGCGATCGCCGAGCTCAAGGTGCAGCCGCGCCCCGTATCGCTCGCCTACGAGGCCTCGCCCGTCATGGATATCATCCTGGGCGCCGCCAAAGAGGGCGCGTCGCTCTACGCCGTCACCGACCCCGCGGGCATTACGCACCGCGCGTGGGAGGTCAAGCGCGAGGACGCCGTCGGGGCCATCCGCGCTATGCTCGACCAAGCACCGGAGCCGGCACTGGCCGACGACCCCGCCTACGCCGCCGCTCTGACCGGGGCGTCGCAGCTGCTGGCCGATGAGGCCCATGCCGCCGGAACGTACACCGGCAAGGAGCCGTTCAACTTTACCGTTGCCGTGCTCTTCCCCGCCGCGCAGGTCAGCGGCGCCGCGCCGCAGGTTCCGACGGGCCTGCTCACGCACCAGGTCGCGCGGTTCTAGCAAGACCAGACCGCCCAGCACAAAAATCGGCAGCTCAACAAACAGGGGCGGAGATGCAGCAGGTACATGCATCTCCGCCCCTTTTGCGTCGAGAAGTTAGCCGACGACCCGTGCCGCCGCGCTCGCGTTATCCGCGCTGCGGACCCGCTACCGCCACCAGCGGCTCAAGACCCAACTCGCGCGCATAATCTTCCTGCGTAAAGACTTCGACCAGTTCAAACGTGTCAGTCGCATCGCCAAACGCAAAATGCAGCACCGAGCAATTGCCCGGCACGCGCTCGCGCTCGTCGGCCTCCGTGCCCTTCACGTGATCCAAAAACTCCTTGATGGCCGACCCGTGGCTCACCGCGAGCACGCACGAATGGTCCGGGCGTCGCATAAGATCGGTCAGCGTCGTCACCATGCGCTCGCGCACCTGCATCTGGCCCTCACCGCCAAACTGGCGATAGAAATCGCGCCACGGGCGCTCGGGCATAAGCATCACGCGCTCGGCCTCAAAGTCGCCAAAGAACCACTCGCGCAGACCGTCCAGGCGCTCGTACGTCATGCCCGACCACAGGTTGGCGATGGTCTGTTCGGTGCGGTGCAGCGTAGAGGTGTAGGCGTGGTCGGGCTCAATGCCGCGCGCACGCAAGAACATGCCGGCACGCGCCGCCTGATCGCAGCCCAGCTGTGTGAGCGGCGAGTCACTCCACCCCTGAATGATACGCTTAAGGTTGAATATCGTCTGTCCATGACGGACCAGATACAGATCTTTATTCATAGGGGTCCTTTCGTTCGTTACCAACCCAAGAGCGAAAACGCCCCATCGCAATAGCCAAAATGAAGCACGGCACCGTTGTCGGGCAGCTCTCCCCCGCCAGTCACATACTCAAGAAACTCCTGGCAGGCTGAGCCGTGGGAAACCGCCAGCACGCAGTCGTGCTGCGGCCTGGCCATGATGCGGGACAGCGCCGCGACCATACGTGCGCGAAGCTCACTTTCCGACTCGCCACCAAAGGCAACCGGATAATCGCCCCAGGGTTGCGCCGGCATCTCGCGGTTTAATGTGCCCTCCAACGAACCCAAATGCCACTCGCGCAGTTCATCGACCAGCTCTATGGAACGACCCTCGCCAACGATAATCTTTGCCGTGTGGAGCGCCCGCCCCAGCGGCGACGAATACACATGGTCAAAGGTCATGCCGCGGTCCTCGAACGCCGCGCGCGTCGCCAGCGCCTGCTCGCGCCCGCGCGCCGTGAGCGGCGAATCGTGCCAACCCTGCAAAATGTTCTTCACATTGAGCTCGGTCTGCCCATGCCGCACCAAATACAGATCGGCCACACGTCCTCCCCTCGCACCACCACAAAGGGGACAGGCACCTTTGTGGTGGTTTTGCCGCCGGATCGCACCGCAACGACGCGCAACTACAGCAGCACGTCGGCAAGCGAACGCTTGGGCACGTGATGCACCTGAGCCTCATCGCGCCAGTAATTGATAGAGCCATCCGGGTTGGAGTCGATCGCGTCGATCACCTGCGTCTCGACTGGCACGCCAAAAGCCATGATCAGCTTGAGCTCATACTTGTCGCCGTCGAGCCCCATCGTATCGATCGCGCGGGGCGTAAAGGCCTTGAACATGCAGGCCGCCACCTCGGGCGTGGCGCTGCGCGCGGCGAGCATCATCGTCTGGGCGGCAATGCCGGTGTCGACCTCGGTGATGGGAGCGGCGGGCTTACCCGGAACAGTGCGCTCGGCAAGAATCGCGATGTAGCCGGTCGGGCGCTCGCCCTCATCGGGACCCGGCCAGTCCTTGAGCGCACCGGCCCACGCGAGCTCATCAAATACACGCGCGCAGTCCTCGGCACCGCTCACCACATGAAAACGCAGACGCTGAGCATTGGCGCCACAGGGAGCCAGGTGCGCCAGCTCCGCCAGCTCGAGCAAAAACTCGCGCGGCACGCGCATGGACTCGTCAAATCGGCGGCACGTGCGGGCGCGGCGGACCAGCGCGTCAAACGTGTCCAGGCCAAGCTTTTCGCAACCCTGCTTTGCCATCGACTCGGCGCTTACCGGCGCCGCGGGAACAGCTTCGTTCATAAGACCCCCAATACAAGCCAATTGTCCTTAGGAAAATCTAACCTAAAACGTGGGCAATAACGAACAGGGCTGCAATGTTCTACACCTGTTGAATAGAAAATCGCGACGTGGGGAACAACGGAAACAATTCGGGACCTTTGGGTTACGTTTCGCCCTCCCCGACCCATACGCTAGCGCCTTTAAGCGATACTGGTTGTAACGATCAAGGCTTACGCCGCACGGAAAGGAGACATTATGGGCATCTTTAAGAACGATGACCAAAAATCGAGCCAGTTTGGATTTGACGAGAAAAGCATGGCAGGCAAGGCCGTCAAGGCCGTGCGCTGGATTTACGCCATCACGGGCGTCTTGGCGCTCGTCGCCGGCATCGCACTGCTGTTTGCGCCCGCCAAATCCCTCGTCTTCCTGACGACCGTCTTGGGCATCTACTTTGTGATCACGGCCGCGATCAGGCTGTTTACCGCTGTTTTCGAGCCGCTGCTGCCCACCGGCTGGCGCGTTACGAGCATCATCTCCAACCTGCTCATCATTCTGGGCGGCGTCATAATCCTGCGCAACCAGGCCTTCTCGACCGCGACGCTCACCACGATGGTGGTTATCGTGGCCGGCTTTGGCTGGATTGTCGAAGGTGTCATGTCCATTCTGGAGTCCGAGCTTTCGTCCAACCGCGCCCTCGCCATCCTGAGCGGCGCACTTTCCATCATCGCCGGCATGTTCGTGTTTATCTATCCGCTGTGGTCGGCCAAGATGCTCGTCATCTTTAGCGGCGCCGCGCTGCTGGTGTTTGGCGTAACGCTGATTGTTCGCGCTATTCAATTTGGCAAACTGGTGCACTAGATGCCGCGAACGCTCTTTATTGATGCCGACGCCTGCCCGGTCACGCGCGAGTCGATTGACTGCGCGCGGCGGGCGGGCGTCGCCGTTGTTATCGCCGGCAACAGCACGCAAAACCTGGAACGGCACATTCGCCGCGACGACCCGCGCGATGCCGAGCACGCGCGACGCGGCTTTTGGGTCACGACGCTCGACGTGAGCGTGGGCGCCGACAGCGCCGACTTTGCCATTGTCGAACGCCTGCAGGCGGGCGACGTGGTCGTGACGCAGGACATTGGCTTGGCGAGCATGGTGCTCGGGCGCGATGCCGCCGCTATCGGTGTGCGCGGGCGCGTCTACGACAAAGCAACCATCGACATGCAGCTGTTTATTCGCCACGAGGAAAAGAAGGTGCGCCGCGCCGGCGGACGCACTCGCGGGCCGGCGGCATTTACCAGCGAAGACCGCGCCCGCTTTAAACGCAACCTCACCGAGCTGCTGCGCTAACCAAGGTAGATTTTTGGGACATGTCCGGAAATCTACCTTTTTGTTTTGAGCGGTGTGAGCGCTCGGAATCCATGGCTCAACAAAAAACGGGCTTCAAAATGCCATGCGTCGCCGCATTGCGCAGGCGCTGAGCATGGCTATTTGAAGCCCATTTTTTAGGCCCACTTAGAGGCCAACGGCGGAGAGGATGAGGCCCCAGCCAGCGCCGATGACATACATCATGATCAGGAACACGGCATTTTCGCGGGCGCTGCGGTTGGTGCGGAACAGCACCAGATAACCCACGCCGGCGGAAATGAGCGTGCCGGCGAGCATCGGCGCCAGTTGCAGCGCGCCTTCCAGATACAGCTGTGTAATGACCACGCTCGCCGAGCAATTGGGAATCAGCCCGACAAGCGCCGAACCCAGGACAGCGAGTGTCTCGTTGCCGCGCAGGAACTGCTCGATCGCGGACTCGCCGAACGTCTCGAGCACGGCGACCAGAATCAGCGTCACCAGAAAAATGAATACCGAGACCTGCACGGTGTGCGAGATCGCACTGCGGATGATCGACAGGACAGGCGTCCCTTCGTGGGAGTGAGAGTGACCGTGACCATCATGGTGTTCATGTTCGCCCTCATGACCGTGATCGTGGCCATGTCCGTGTTCGTGCTCGTCCTCGTCTTCATCACAACCGCAATGGTCGCGCTCGCACAGCTCGTGGATGTGGTCGGCGCTCACGCCTGCCTCGGCCACCTCGTCGATGATGTCACCGCCGCTGTGGTCGTCGTGCGCGCAGTTCACGTGGGCCGGGTTGGCCGCGGTTCCCAGCACGGTACGGCGAATCGCCGCGTGCGCGCGGGCGTTACGGCGCAGGCCGCGAATGGCAGCGTCCACGATAAAACCCGTGACCAGTGCGATCAGCGCTTTCGAAGCCAAAAGCATCGCCATAGTCTGCACGGGAACCTGCTCGGCAAGCAACAGCGGCAGCATCTCATCGGAGGTCGAAAGGAACACCGCCACCAACGTGCCCAAGGTCACGACACGGCCGGCGTACAGCGTTGCTGCCATGGCCGAAAATCCGCACTGCGGCACCATGCCCAGCAGCGAGCCAACCACGGGACCCGCAGCGCCGGCGCGCTTGATAGCGCCGTTGACGCGGTCGCCCGCAACGTGCTCAAGTGTCTCGAGAGCAAGATACGTCACCAACAAAAACGGCACCAGCGACAGCGTGTCCTTGCCGGCGTCGAGCAGAATATCAATCAGTAAATCCATGACGGATGGAACCTTTCGTGTCTTTCGGCAGCATTGTAAAAGTCCTAGCGGTCAACTAGGGTATTGTAGTTGTCCCGGGCGCGGTGCCAATAGTTGCCTATGGTAAACTATCATCTCGCCATAACTCAGTAACCTCGAGCCGCACAACGCGGCCCGTCCAAGGAGTAGCATATGAACGTATCGCAAGCACTCGAATACGAGCGCCAGCCGTTTATCCCCATGTTTATCTACGGCGACCACGGCGCCATGGAGTCCGAGCGCCAGAAGGGCGAGGAGGCCCTCAAGGTGCTCGAGACCGAGTACTTTACCGCCGAGGGCGACCCCGGCTTCGACTTTGCCACCGTGCGCGACCTGGCCGACCGCAACCGCGACCTGTGCGACCAGATTGGCGAGGCGCGTCTGCGCAACGTGACGCCCGCGACGCTCTCGCGCGGCCTGTCCGATGCCGACACCTGCGCCGCCATCGGCAAGATGCAAAAGCGCACCGCCGCGTCCGTTATGCGCGAAATCCGCGGCGACCGCGACGCGCTCGGCGTGGCCTACGCCCGCAAGCCCATCCAGGGCACCGTGCTCGGTATCGACATCGAGACCACCGGCCGTGCACCCGAGCGCGGCTATATCATCAACGTGGGCTGGGAGATCATGGAGCTCACCAGCGACGCCGTCCCGCATGACGCCGAGGCACACTACTGCGGCCTGCCCGACATCTACCGCGGCGAAGATGTGCCGCTGTCGAATATCCACCACATTACCTGGGACGACATCGACGGCAAAACGCCCTTCCGCGAGAACAAGGAGCTGCAAAAGCAGCTGCTCAAGCTTATGAAGAAGTACCCGTACATGGCGCATAACGCCGCCTTTGAGGACAGCTGGTTCAAGATTCACCTGGACGGTTACGCCGAGGCACGCCGCGCGGGTAAGATCATCGTCATCGACTCGCGCCAGATCTGCCGCAGCCTGGACGCCGACGTGCGCTCGCTCCCCCGCGAGTCCGCCCCCGCCGCGCTCGAGAACTGGGCACGCCGTCGCGGCACCCTCGCGCCCGACGCCAACGAGCAGCATCTGGGTCTGGACGACACCGACCTCATGCTCCGCACGGTACAGGCCGAGTTCAACCTCAAGAACCTGTTTGCGAAATAACCGATCCATCTGCGGGAGCGCCTGCCAGGCACAGTGCAATCCGTCTGGACGCACCGGCACGCAGTAAACTAGGGCGCAGTCTTATGGCTGCACCCTAGTTTTCATCAAAACAAGCAAATACGCGTGCTTCACACAGTCGACAGGTTGACCCACCTACATTTTTCGAGTTGTTCGGCCAGCTGAGCCACTAGTCGAGGCCCCTTGAACCGCAATCGAGCGCTATAGTCGCCCCAATTTCGCAACCAAGCCCTATAAATCTACCTGAATCAATTCGAATAAGACGTTGCGATCACACCATTCGTATAGGATAAGGCCGAATAACTCAAATTATGTTGGTGAGGCATCTGAGCGGTCGGCAAAAACGCTTAGAAGCTACGAATCCGCAACTAAAGTTCACCAAAATGGGGCAGCCGACAGAAACCTCCCCAGCCGAAGCTGCCCCCCCCCTCAATACGACAGCTCAAAAACCCACCGTTCGCAGAAGATAAGCCGCGCCCCAATACCGTTGCCCGAAGTTTCGAGCGTATATGGCGTCCGCTATGCCATCATGCGCGTATGGGAATCGTTCTGTCACATACCACGGCACGCGCTGTATACCAAACAGTCAACTCGCTCGCAAGCCACGCGACCGATCCCATATCTATGGAAAAGATCAAGGTGTCTGCGCCGACCACGTCCAACCTGGAAGCGGCGCGAGCATGGCTCAACAGAAAGAATGTCGATTCTGAAAGCATCCATGTGCTGACGTTTTCCAATAATGCCAAAAGGCACCGCAAGGGCTGCATCTGCCACTGCACGCGCTATACGTTTGATGCAGAAAGCTACCTAGAACTCGAGCCGAACGTCTACATCGTCGACATCAAGCTGTGCGCGTTAGAAGCAACAGCCGACCTCAACCTTTCGGAGCTCGTTGAGTATTACTTTGAAATCTGCGGCTCCTACGCGCTTGGAACGTCCGACGAAACTCAATATCGCGAGCGCCCAGCCCTAACCAGCGTTGAAGAGCTCAGAGCCTTCTTTTCAGAGGCATCGGGGTATCGTGGATCTAATAAAGCACTTAAGGCACTTTCTTATGTACGCGAAGGCTGTCGCTCCCCACTCGAAACGGCGTTTGTCATGATGCTGACAATGCCCAAGTCAATGGGTGGCTTAGCCATACGCGCTATCAAAACGGACTATCCGATCCCAGTCCCCAAAAGATACGCCGCCCTAACGCGACGGACGGTTTTCTACCTCGACGCGCTGCTCGAAAATTCGATGACCGATATCGAATACAACGGCTTTTACCACGACGAGCCCGAACAGCAATCAATTGACGAGGAACGCCGAAACACGCTGCGAAACATGGGATATGCCGTTATCACAGTTAGTCGTCATTCGTTTTTCAAGCAGTCCGCTTTTAGGCGGGTCATGGAAGCGATTCGCATTCGCGAGAAGATATGGCCCGGTCGACTCCCGGATAACTTCGCCATCCTGCAAGAAACTCTTCGTCAATTTGTCTTGCGGCGCTACTTCGAATACGGTCGCCGCGTCCTGGAGACACTCAAAGAAGAAGAGGCCGCCAAGCGCGAAATTGCAAGCCAATATCCGCAAGCTGATGACCCGAGCATCAACGATGTGCCAGAACCCGACGACATGCAACACGTCGGGGCCCTTGCTGAGGAAATCAATGGGCCTTGGGAATGCGACATGTTCGCAAAAATCGATGAAAACCGCACGGAAGACGACATGATTATTGATCTAATTGAGAATTCGCTCTTCTAAAGGCGATCTCTGCGGATGTCCACCTACATTTTTCGACTTATTCGGCCACCGATGTGCCAGATTGGCTGCAGCAATGCTCAATATAACTTTAGATAAAACTGATTCTGCAGGAACTCCCGTAGAGGAAGAACTGATTCTCGCGGTATTTAACACGATAAAGTACAAATATGAACAGTTCTAATGCTTCTCAAGGTGGCTTTCTTAGCATGCTGGCCGAACATCTCGAAATATGTTGGCGAGCATTGCGTCGATGTCTCCCAACCCGCAGAAAATCGCAGAGGCGGCAAGCAGTCATCGAAATTAACGTAAATAGTATTGACATATGAACATGCGCTCATATACTCGGAAGTAAGTTATATGAGCGCATGTTCATATGAAAGGATATTGCAATGAGCGAACACGCCGATGAAATAAAGTCCGGCATCGACACCACCATCGTGCCCGACGTCCCCACCACCTGCTCGCCCGAGGACCTTCCCGACGAGGAGCTGCTGTACGACCTTGCCGACCTGTTCAAGGTCTTCAGCGACACCACGCGCATCAAGATCCTCTACGCCCTCATGGGCCGCGAGCTCTGCGTGGCAGACATCGCCGAAGCGACCGCGACCTCGCAGTCCGCGGTGTCGCACCAGCTGCGCACGCTCAAGCAGTCGCACCTGGTTAAATTCCGACGCGACGGGCGCAATATCCTCTACTCGCTTGCCGACGACCATGTCTACACCATGCTCAACCAAGGCATGAGCCACATCTGCGAATAGCGACCAACCACGGTACCAACGCGGCCTGCACCCAAGCCGCAAAAACAGGGAAAGGAACCCACCATGAAAAAGCAGTTCAAGCTCGACGAGATCGACTGCGCCAACTGCGCGCGCAAGCTTCAGGACGAACTTGCCAAGCTCGAGGGCGTCAAATCCGTTTCGGTCAACTTTATGACCCAGAAGCTGACGCTCGAGGCCGACGACGCCGAGTTCGACGAGGTCCTCGACCGCGTCGTGGAGTTCACCGCCGACGCCGAGCCGGACTGCGAGATCATTCTCTAGCCCAGGCTTACGCTGACCTGCAAGGCCGCGCTTGCCGCGGCCTTTGCTCGCGAAATTATATGAGCGAGTGTTCATACATTCAAATGGGAGGATTAAATCATGGCAACCGCCAATCCCAAGAAGAAAAAGAAGAAGCGCAAGAAGAAAGAGTCCCTTGAGCATAAGCGCAACCGTATCCTGGTAGCGTTAGGCATTTTTGCGGTGGTATACGCCCTCGACGAGCTCGGTACCCTTACCGCCGCATTCGGCACCCCGGGTGACGTCTACGCCAGCTTCGTGCTGTTCCTGGTGCCGTTCCTAATTGCCGGCTACGACGTACTCCAGAAGGCGTTCAGCAACATCCGCCGCGGCAAGGCGTTCGACGAGAGCTTCCTCATGGCCGTCGCGACCATCGGCGCATTTGCCATGGTGCTCTTCCCCGACACCGACCCGCACATGGCCGAAGGCGCCGCTGTCATGCTGTTCTATCAGGTCGGCGAGCTGTTCCAGGCCTACGCCGTGGGCAAGAGCCGCAAATCGATCAGCGCCATGATGGACATCGCGCCCGATTACGCAAACATCGAGCAAGCCGACGGCACACTCGAGCAGGTCTTTCCCGATGACATCGCCGTCGGCACCGTCATCGTGGTCAAGCCCGGCGAGCGCGTGCCCATCGACGGCGTCATCGTCGAAGGCGAGACGCAGCTCGATACCGCCGCCCTTACCGGCGAGTCGGTCCCCCGCCCGGCCAAAACCGGAGACGATATCATCAGCGGCTGCATCAACATGACGGGTCTCATCCACGTGCGCACCACCAAGCCCTTTGGCGAGTCCACCGTCGCGCGCGTCCTGGAGCTCGTGGAAAACGCTAGCGAAAAGAAGGCGCGTACCGAGAACTTCATCACGCGCTTCGCCCGCGTCTACACGCCCGCCGTCACCGGCGCGGCAGCGGTGCTCGCACTCGGCGGCGGCTTGGTCACCGGTGCCTGGTCCGACTGGATCCTGCGCGGCCTGACCTTCCTGGTCGTCAGCTGCCCGTGCGCCCTCGTGATCAGCGTCCCGCTCAGCTTCTTTGGCGGCATCGGCGGCGCGTCCAAGCTGGGCGTCCTCATCAAGGGCTCCAACTACCTCGAGACGCTCGCCGATGTGGACACCGTCGTCTTTGACAAGACCGGCACGCTCACCAACGGCACGTTCTCGGTGGTCGCGGTACACCCCGAGGCTGGCTATACCGAGCAGTCGCTGCTCGAGGTCGCAGCCCTCGCTGAGTCATTCTCCGACCATCCCATCGCGCAGTCGGTGCGCGCCGCCTTCCAGGGCGAACTCGACCCCAAGCGCGTAAGCGACTCCACCAACGACGCGGGCCATGGCGTGACGGCGAACATCGACGGCAGGCACGTCGTCGTCGGCAACGCCAAGATGCTCGCCGCGGCCGGCGTTGAAGCGCCCGATTGCGAGGTCGTCGGAACGATTCTGCATGTGCTCGTTGACGGCGTGTACGCCGGCCACATCGTGATTGCAGACACCGTTAAGGCCGATGCCGAGCAGACGATCCGCGACCTACACGCCGCCGGCGTCAAGCGCACCGTTATGCTCACGGGCGACCGCGAGGAAGTGGCTGCGTCCGTTGCCGAACAGTTGGGGCTCGACGAGTTCCACGCGCAGCTGCTGCCGGGCGACAAGGTCGAGCGTGTTGAAGCGCTGCTCGCGGCCGAAAGTGGCAAGGGTAAACTCGCCTTTGTGGGAGACGGCATCAACGACGCGCCCGTGCTCACCCGCGCAGACGTTGGCATTGCCATGGGCGCCATGGGATCGGACGCAGCAATCGAGGCAGCGGACGTTGTACTGATGGACGACAAGCCGTCCAACATCTCCCGCGCTATCCGCGTGGCGCGCAAGACCATGACGATTGTTTGGCAGAACATCATCTTTGCACTGGGCATTAAGTTGCTGATCCTTGTGCTGGCAGCGCTGGGCATTGCCAACATGTGGCTCGCCGTCTTTGGTGACGTGGGCGTGGCGATCATCGCCATCCTGAACGCCATGCGCGCGATGGGTGTCAAGAACCTGTAGCTTGTACTCGGACGGTCCCGGCAGGGATGTCCCCTCCAAAACGTCCTCGGCAAATGTGGCCCCGTTGTCCTGCTCCTACGGGGCTATAGACAACGGGGCCACTTGCCTGCGGAATGTTTTGGAGGGGACATCCCTGCCGGGACCTGCGGCAACATCGCCGGTGGTTCTTGGGCATCGCTTGCTGGCGGGGTTCCTTGGCTGAGTTAGACTTGGTTGATGGGGTTACTGATCCCGGTCGCCGTCCCGGCCCAGCATTGCCCTTAGCTTCTCAAAGCTTTCCTCGCTTAGGCAGTGCTCCATGTGGCAGCCCTCTTGCGAGGCAACCTCTGCCGAAACGCCTGCGTCCTCGAGCAGCCCCACAAAAAAGCAGTGGCGCTCCCACATTTGACGAGCGACCTCCAGCCCTCGCTCCGTCAGATGAACGTCGCGCTTGCCCATTTCGACATAGCCGTTGCTTTCCAGCGTCGCCATGGCCTTGGAAACGCTCGCCTTGGTTACGCCGAGGTACTCCGCAACGTCGATCGAGCGCACGATGCCCTGACGTTCCGACAGAACGTAGATCGATTCGAGATAGTCTTCTCCGGATTCACGTAGGGCCATGGGCCGCCTTTCGCGATGATTGTTAGTTAGCCTTTGGATACTTTCCACGGCTAACTTTACCGCAAAAGTTGCCCATGTCTTACTACGTTGGTTAAAAAGTTAGCCGTGTTTCACAAAACAAGCGGGACGAAACAAAAAAGGGGGACACGCCCCGCAAGGAGTGTCCCCGACTGCCGGCAGAAAAGGAACGTCCCTAAGTGCCGAATCCGCAGCTACAGCAGGCCAAAGTGCTTTGCAGCGTTGTAGATTCCGTCGTCGTCCACGGCGGTTGTCAAATAGGTCGCTGCAGCTTTCACCGTGTCCTGCGCGTTACCCATGGCCACGCTCGTGCCCACGGCGGAAAACATCGACAGGTCGTTCTCGCCGTCGCCAAAGGCAATCGCCTCGCTCGCGTCGACACCCAGGCGCTCCAGCGTCGCCGCCACGCCCAGGTCCTTGCCGCCGTTAGCGGGAATAATGTCGCAGAACAGGTCGCACCAGCGCGTGGTTGTAGAATGCGACAGGACATCGGTAACTATGCCCTGGTCGGCAGGGTCCACAAAGGCGCAGAACTGGTAAACCGGCGCATCGAAAGCATGCTCAAAAGGCTCCTCGTGATACGAGATTCCGGCATTGTCGGCAGCCGCCACCACGCGCTTGGACAGACGGTTCACAAACGAGTTCTCGCCCTGCATGCACAGCGAGTCGTAGCGTCCCTGCGCCACCTGGTCCACAATCACCGCAACGTCGTCCGGATCGATCGGGCAGCTACGGTAGACGCCCTCGGCATCAAAGCAGTGCTGGCCCGAAAGCGTAATGTACGCATCCCAACCCAAGTCGAACAGCCAATCGGGCATCTGGTAGGTCGGGCGACCCGTGGCGATCACGCATGCGATCCCCTGCTCGTGAAAGCTGTCGAGTACCTGCTGCGCCGACGCCGGAATCCGATGGGTCTTAAAGCTCAGCAGCGTGCCGTCGATATCGAAGAATGCGGCCTTGATCATCCTCGCCTACTCCTCGCCCTCGAGCTTTTCGCTCGCCTCGAGCCATGCCATCTCCAACTCGTCCATGGCGGCGTGGGCCTCGTCAATCTTTGCCTGCTGCTCGCCCAGCGCCGTGTAGTTGGTGGGATCGACCTGAGCCATCGCGGCCTCGGCCTCCTCCACGCGAGCGCGCTGCGTCCCCATCTTGCGCTCGAGCGAGCTCACCTCGCGGCGGAGTTTTTGGCGCTCGGCGTTGGAAAGACCGTTGGGCTGGCCGCTCGACTTGGGCTTTTCGGCCGCAGCTGCCGCGGTGCCGGTGTCAAACGTGCCGGTCTTGGCGCTCGGCGCGCCCACGGGCTCGCCCTCGGCGGTGGCGTTGCACAGGCGCAGGTACTGGTCGACGCCGCCGGGCATATGCGTCAGGTGACCATCGAGCAGCGCCCACTGCTGGTCGGTCACGCGCTCCATCAAAAAGCGGTCGTGCGTCACCAGAATCAGCGTGCCGGGCCAGCCGTCAAGCAGGTCCTCGACAATCGCCAGCATGTCGGTATCGAGATCGTTGCCCGGCTCGTCCAGGATGAGCACGTTGGGCTCGTCCAGGATCGTCAGCAGCAGCGACAGGCGACGGCGCTGGCCGCCCGAAAGATCGCCGATGCGGCTCCAGAGCTGCTGGGTCGTAAAGCCCAGGCGCTCGCAGAGCTTCTCGGGCGAAGTCTCCTTGCCGTCGATGACGTAGTACTTCTTATAGTTGCCGAGCACCTCGCGGATCGTGTCACCCATGTAGGGTTCGAGCTCCTCGAGCTGCTGCGACAGCACGCCAAAGCGCACTGTCTGGCCAATCTTCACGCGGCCGCGCGTGGGTTCAATCTTGCCCTGGATCACGTCGAGCAGCGTCGACTTGCCGGCGCCGTTCTCACCCAAAAGACCATAGCGGTCGCCCGCGCCGATGAGCCAGGTCACGTCGGAGAGCACCTGCTTGGGCGCGCCCTCGGTATCCGCATAGCCGGCGTCCACGTCGATCACGTCGATAACCTGCTTGCCCAGGCGGCTCACAGCGAGGCGCTTGAGCTCCAGCTCGTCGCGCACGGGCGGTACGTCGGCGATCAGCTCGCGAGCGGCATCCACGCGAAACTTAGGCTTGGTGGAGCGCGCCTGGGCGCCGCGGCTCAGCCACGCGAGCTCCTTGCGCGCCATGTTGCGGCGACGCTCCTCGGTGACGGCGGCCATGCGGTCGCGCTCCACGCGCTGCAGGATGTATGCCGAATAGCCGCCCTCGAAGGGATCGACCTGGCCGTCGTGGACCTCCCACATACTGGTGCAGACCTCGTCCAAGAACCAGCGATCGTGCGTGACCACGAGCATGGCGCCCTGGCCGCGCTGCCAGCGGGCCTTTAAGTGGCGCGCGAGCCAGTTGATGGTACGCATGTCCAGGTGGTTGGTGGGCTCGTCGAGCATGAGCACGTCGTAGTCGCCGATCAGCAGGCGCGCGAGGTCCACGCGACGGCGCTGGCCGCCCGAAAGCTCGCCCACCGTGCCCTCCCAGGGCACATCGCTAATAAGACCGGCCAGAATCTGGCGCGTACGCGGACTCGACGCCCACTCGTACTCGGGCGTGTCACCGACGACGGCATGGTGCACGGTATCGATATCGACCAGATTGTCCTTTTGGCCGAGCAATCCGATTGTGGTGTCGCGGCGGTGCGTCACGCGGCCGTCGTCGGGCTCCAACGTGCCGGCGAGCACGCTCAGCAGCGTCGACTTGCCGTCGCCGTTTTTGCCGACGATACCAATACGGTCGCCCTCGTCCACGCCGAGCGTCACGCTATCGAAAATATGCTTGGTGGGAAACTCTAGGCTGACGGAATCGCATCCCAAAAGAATCGCCATATGCCCTGCTCCTTCGTAGAAATTCAACGTTGTCCATGATAGCAGTGAGCCCCACCCCAAACCACCACGAAGGTGTCTGTCCCCTTTGTGGTGGTCGTTTCGGTCGCAGAGCAAAAAGGCGGGCCATCTCGCAAAAGAGATGACCCGCCTCTCCAATCAGTCCCACGGCAACCATGGCCGCCGCGGGCCTCAAGCATGTCCCGGACTAGGAGAACATGCCGGTGAGGTAATCATTCAGCCGCTTATCCTTGGGCCGTTGGAAAATCTCGTCGGTCTCGTCGCACTCGACCATATCGCCCATGTAGAAGAACGCCGTGCGGTTGGACACACGCGACGCCTGCTCCATGTTGTGCGTCACGATGACGATGGCGCGGTCGGCCACAATCGACGACATAAGGTCCTCGATCGCCAGCGTCGAGATGGGGTCGAGCGCCGAACAGGGCTCATCAAACAGAATCACGTCTGGGTTGAGCGCCAGCGTGCGCGCGATGCACAGACGCTGCTGCTGTCCGCCCGAAAGCGCGTAGGCGCTCTTGTCGAGCTTGTCCTTGACCTCGTCCCACAGCGCCGCGCCGCGCAGGCTTTCCTCGACCATGCGATCGAGCTCGTCGCGGTCGGTGATGCCGTGGCGCTTGGGCGCAAACGTGATGTTGTCGCGAATGGATTTGCGGAACGGGTTGGGCTGCTGAAACACCATGCCAATGGAACGACGCAGCTCGTAGGTGTTCTCGGTCTTGGTGTTCACGTTGCGCCCACGGTAGTTGATCCCGCCCTCCACGCGGCAACCGCGAATCTCGCGATTCATCAGGTTGAGGCTGCGCAAAAAGGTCGACTTGCCGCAGCCCGAAGGCCCAATGAGCGCCGTGATCTCGCCCTTGTGAAAGTCGAGCGACGTATCGTGCAGCGCATGGTGGTCGCCATAGTACACGTTGACGTCCTTGGTGGAGAGCACGACCTCATCGCTCACGGCCTTGCCGCTCACAAGAACGCGCTTCTCGCTCTCCCCTACACTCGACAGAAAGTCCTGGGTCTCGGACGATGCCGCTTCGGTTGCGGGCGTTGCATTCATCTCGCTCATTCGGCCGTCATCTTCCTTGCCAATTGCTTGCCCACGATACGGGCGACTACGTTAAACAGCAGCACGCAAATCATCAGCAGTGCCGCGGTGCCCCAGACGATCTGCTGGGCCTCGGGGCTGCCCTCGCCATAGATCTTGTAGATGTGCACGGCAAGCGACTCACCGGGGCGGAACACGTTCCAGGCGCAAGTGGGGCTCGACGGGTTAAAGCTCAAGAAATTCAGGCGAACCGGCGAGCTCATGCCCGAGGTAAAGAGCAGCGCTGCGGCCTCGCCAAACACGCGGCCGGCCGAAAGTACGATGCCGGTCACGATGGCAGGCATGGCCTCGGGAATCAGGATGTGCAGCGTGGCCTCCCAGCGGGTGAGGCCCATGGCCAGGCACGCATCGCGCTGGGCCTGCGGCACGTCCTCGAGCGCCTGCTGAATCACGCGCACCAAGATGGGGATGTTGAACATGGTGAGCGCGACGGCGCCGGAGATGATGGAGTACTTCCAGCCCAGCTGCACCGAGAACACCAGAAAGCCGAACATGCCCACGACAATGGAAGGCAGCGAGGACAGCGTCTCGATGGCGGTGGAGGCGATGTCGCGGATGGGTCCGTCCGGCGCGTACTCAACCAGGAAGACCGCACCGCCCAAGCTGATGGGCACCGAGATGACTAGGGTGATCAGCAGCAGATAGAACGAGTCGAACAACTGGTAGAGCACGCCGCCTTGGGTTCCGTTGGCGCGCGCGGGCTGCGTGAGAAAGCCCGGCTGGAACAGCGTCGAGATGCCCTCGAACAGGATGTAGGCCACCATGGAGATGACGATGAGCATGACGATGGCGACGATCGCCGTCAACACGCCCGTGGCGAAGCGGTCCTGCTTTTGGACGCGCTCGAGTCTCGCCTCGTCGATATGAATGCGCGTACTAGCCACGAGCCTTCGCCCCCTTGCGGCCGATAAGGTGGATGATCAGGATGAAGATGAGGCTCATGCCCATCAGCAGCAGGCCGAGCGCCCACAGAACGTCGTCCTGGGCCGAGCCCTCGGCATAGACCGCCATGGACGTGGTGAGCGTGGTGGTGATAGTGGACGCCGGCGACAGCAGCGACGTCGGCATGGCCTCGATACCGCCGATAACCATGCGCACGGCGAGCGTCTCGCCAAAGGCGCGGGTCATACCCAGGATGACCGCAGTCATGAGCGACGGCATGGCGGACTTGAGCACCACGTGCCAGATGGTCTGCCAACGGGTGTAGCCCAGCGCGAGCGAGCCCTGACGGTAGCTGTCGGGCACGGCGCGCAGGCCATCGACCGAAAGGGTGGTCATGGTCGGCAGGATCATGACGGCCAGCACGATGGCGCCGGGCAAGATGCCCAGGCCCGTGCTCACGTGGAAAACGCTCTTCATAAGGCCGACGACAACGTGAAAACCGATGAGGCCAAAGACGACCGAGGGAATGCCGGTCAAAAGCTCAATAAGCGGCTGAAAGACCTTGGAGCCAAACTTAGGCTGGATCTCGACCGCAAAGATGGCAGAGCCGATAGCGATGGGCAGCGCGATAAGCGTGGAGAGCACCATGACCGCAAACGAGGTGACGATCAGGGGCAGGGCGCCGGTATAGGGCAGGCCGTTTTCGGCCGTGTTGGCCAGGTCCCATTTGGTGCCGGTGAAAAACTCGACGACCGAAACGCCGTCCTTGAGAAAAGCCGAGAGGCCCTTTTGGGCGACCATAAAGATGAGCGCGGCAACAACAAGCGTCACGAGCGCTACGCACGCGCCCGTGACGCCCAGGCCCACGTTCTCAAGGTCGCGCTTTGGCAGTTGCTTTGCCATTGCAAACCTTTCCGGGGCGATTACTTATTTAGCAGAGACCTTGCCGCTGGCGTCCTTGACGACCTTCATGGCAGAGACGGGGATAAAGCCCTGTTCCTCGACGAGCTTGCCCTGGACGTCGTCGGAAAGCATGAACTCCAGGAAGGCCTTGGTGGCCTCGTCGGCGTCCTTTGCGCAGTACATGTGCTCGGTAGCCCAGATCTTAAAGGAGTCGTCGGTGACGTTTGCACTCTTGGGCTCCACGCCCTCGACCTTAATGGCGTTGAACTTGGAATCATCGAAGTGCGAGAAGTCGAGGTAGGAGATGGCGTTGTCGGTGCTGCCCATCTGAGTCTGGACGTCGCCGGACTTGTCGAGCTCGGCGTCGCCCTTAAAGTCGACGGCCTCGTCGCCAAAGACGGCGGCCTCGAAGGTGGCACGGGTGCCGGAGCCGGCCTTGCGATTGAGAACGACGATGGTGGCGTCGTCGCCGCCGACCTCCTTCCAGTTGGTGATCTGGCCGGAGAAGATACCCTTGAGCTGCTCGAGAGACAGGTCATCGACCGTCACGTTCTTGGAGACGACGGGGCCCATGCCCACGACGGCGACCTCGTGGTCGACGAGGTTCTTGACCTGATCGGCCTCGAGCTTGGTCTCGGCGAAGACGTCGGAGTTACCGATGGTGACGGTACCGGCGGCGACAGCGGTCAGGCCCTTGCCCGAACCGTTACCCGAGCCGGAGACGGAGACGTCCGGGTTGGCGTCCATGAACTTCTCGGCAGCGGCCTCGACGAGAGCCTGGAACGAGGAGGCGCCGTCATAGGTCACCTCACCGGAGACGAACTCGGCAACGGCGGCGCCACCCTTGTCGGCGGCGTCGGATGCGCCGGAGCCACCGCAACCAACGAGGCCGAGGCCCACGATGCTGGCAAGACCACCAGCGAGGCCGAGGAACTGACGACGAGAATAAGCCTGATCGAGCATGATCTTCCTTTCATACATGCGACTCGCGGGCGCCCCGCCCGCTTTGCTGTTTGGAAAGATACGGCCTCGATCGGGCGGCGTCCGCGCCGACTGCTGTTTCTTACGGGCATCTGATAGACCCTTACCGCAAGCGCGGCTCGGCTTTACAAACGAATAACAATCCCGCCACCAAGCATGGCGCGCCTTTTACACCAATAAAAACAAAGTTGCGGTGAAATAGTTCCTGCTTGGCCATCAAATGGCCCATTCTAGGAACTATTCCACCGCAACTTAGATTGGGAAACCGCGAGACCTTAAAGCTCTAATTCATTCAAACGGAGGATCGCAACAATATAGATCTTGAGCGCCTGCTTGAGCTGTTCCTCGTTGGCGCACTCGTTGGGACCGTGCATCTGGCCGCCCCACTCGGGCAGCTCCAGGCCGGTCTCCTCGGGGCCAAACGAGACGGCGCGGGCAAAGTTGCGCGCGTACGTGCCGCCGCCCATAGCAAAGGGCTCAGCATGCTTGCCCGTAAACTCGTTATAGGTATCAATAAGCGCCTTCACGGCCGGATCGTCGGCAGACACCGAGAACGGCACCTTCGCACGACCCACACGGCACGTCACGCCAAAACGGCCCACGAGCGGATCGAGCTGCTCGCGGATGGTATCGGCACTTGTGCTGTCGGGGAAGCGCACGTCGATGACCTGCTCAATATGGCCATCCGCCACGCGGATGACGCCGGGGTTGCAGGTAAGCGGGCCAAACGCCGGACTCGTCGCATCGATACCTAGGCCGCGGCCATAGGCATCCGCGTGAACAAAGGCCAAAAACTTGACAAACTCGTGCTCGGCAGGCGTCAGCAGGCGCTCGTCGCGTGCACCAAACGCGTCCTCGGCCTCGCGCAGATACGCCACGACCAGGCCGACGGCATTGATCGTTCCCTCGGGCATCGAGGCATGACCGCCAATGCCGTGGGCGAAAATCTGCGCATGCCCGTTATCGAGCGCTGTGATCTCCAAACGATCGGCGTTCTCGACCGGCGCCGGCAGCTCATCAGCGGCAATCGCGAGCTCGCAGATGGACTGCGATGGAATGGCGTTGCTCGCCTCGGCACCGCTCCAGGACACAATGCGCCCGCCGTCGATCTTGGGGCTCACGAACGTTGCTCCAAACTGGCCCTTCTCGGCATTACAGACCGGGAACTCGGCATCGGGCGTAAACAGAAAGTCGGGGTTCGCGTAGTTCTCTAGATAATGGTGAACGTCGGACATGCCCACTTCCTCATCGCAGCCCAGCAGCGCGCGGAAGGTGTAGCGCGGCACAATGCCGTGCTTGAGAAGGTAAGCGCCGGCGTAGAGCGACAACACCGCCGGACCCTTGTCGTCGATCACGCCACGGCCGAGCAGCCAGCCCTCGCGACGCTCCATCGCAAACGGGTCGGTGTTCCAACCGGGGCCAGCGGGTACCACGTCCACATGGCAGATAGTCGCGAGCTGCTTATCGCCGCGGCCCGGGATATCGGCGATACCCACATAGCCCTCGTCATCGCTCGTCTGGTAGCCGAGCTTTTGCGCAATGCCGAGCGCGCAATCGAGCGCATCACGGACCGGGCGGCCAAACGGCGTACCGGGCTCCGCATCGGCAGCAACCGCCACGGACGGATAGCTCACCAGCTGCTCGATATCGGCGACGACATCTTCCCAAACCTCGTCGACATACTCGGCAACGCTCTGCTCCACCTGATTCATGGACGACCTCCTTACCAATGAGCGGCGAGCACGCCCGCCCCTCACATTAAGTCCCTAGATAGCGAAAAGTTTAGCAAGCTCGGCCACCGAGTGCACCACCGCATCGGCACCCGCGGCCTCGTGCTCGCCCGGCGCCGCCGCACCCGAATAGATGCCGATGCACGGCACGCCCATTGCGTGCGCGCCCTCCACGTCGTTAAAGCGATCGCCGACCATCACGGCATCGCCCGCCGTCGCACCGAGCTCTGCCAGGGCATCGCGGACCGAATCGGCCTTGGTCTCGCGCCCCTGCGGCGGATTCATGCCAACCACCGCCTCAAACTGAGAAAGTCCCAGCTCTCCCACCATGTCGATACACTTCGCCTCCATGCGTGACGTTGCCACGGCCAAGCGATGCCCCTGCGCGACAAGGCCATCGAGCAGCTCGGGGATTCCATCGAACACGGGATACTCTTCCGGTCCCAGCTCATCAAAAAAAGCGCGGTACTCGTCGGCCACCACAAGCGACTCCTCGCGGGAAAAACCGTAAAAGTCGTGAAAGCTCTTCCACAGGGGCGGCCCGATCATGCGGCGCAGGTCACCCATCTGCGCCTCAGAAAACCCGCGCGCAGCCAGCGCCTTGCGCGTCGAGGTCATCACCGCCCGGCCCGTATCTGCCACCGTGCCGTCGAAATCGAACAGCACGACCGGCCGCCTGCATATCTCCAGTGCCTCCATCGGCATTCCTCTTCCCCAGTTGACGATTTCCACACCGACACTTCAAACTGTTGACTATTCAACAATTGAACCTAGTAATGTGGAACGACTCTACTATACTTGTCGCACTTTGCTCTCAGAAGGCGGCGCGCAGCGCCCCAACGAAAGGTGCAATTATGTCTTTTGCCATCATAACCGACTCCACGTCGGACATCTCCCCCACCCGCGCCCAAGAGCTCGGCATTTACGTGATTCCGCTGCATGTGATTATCGAGGGCGAGGACCTGCTCGACCAGGTGCAGATTACCGCCCAGGAGTACGTCGCGCGCATGGCCGGTTCCGAGCAACTGCCGCACACCTCGCAGCCGAGCGCCGGCGAGTTCAAGGCACTCTTTGACCGCGTGCTCGCCGACGGGCACGACAGCGCCATCTTTATCTCGCTGTGCAGCGAGTGGTCCGCCTGCTATGCCAACGCCAGTCTGACGGCCGAAACGCACGAGCTCGACGTGCGCTGTATCGACTCACGCACCGGCTCGGGCGCCGAGGGTCTGCTGGTGGAGTACGCGCTGGCCATGCGCGAGGACGGCCGCAGCCTGGACGAGACCGAGGCGCAGATCCGCGCGACGCTGCCCGACGCCCATCTGCTGCTGATTCCCCGCACGCTCGAGAACCTCGTTAAGAACGGCCGCGCGCCCAAGCTCGCCGGCCAGCTCACGCAGATGCTCAACATTCGCCTGGCCGTTTCGCCGGAGTGGAAATCGGGCGAGATCAAGGCCATCAAAAAGGGCCGCGGCGCCAAGCGCATCGTCGCCAACACCATGGCTGACTGCCTCGAGTTTTTGACCGAGCACCCAGGCTCAAGCGTTCGCGTGCTCACGACCGGCGCCGCCGAGGAGCAGGAGCTCGTCAACCAGGCGCTCGCAGGCCAGAACTACGTAGACGCCGGCACCGGCCCCATCGGCTGCACCATCGCCACCCACGTGGGCGTCGATGCCATCGCCATCAGCTACTGCCCCCGCTACCAACCTGCCAATTAGGGACAGGTTTATTTTGGCAGGTTTTATCTGGGCAAACGTTAAACGGTAACAAAGGCTTGCCTGGCAAGATCGGACATGCCAAAGCCGTCGAACAACCGAAGTACACCCAGCCACAACAAAGCCATCACGCCGACGCGCCGCAACTCAAGGCGCGCCGGCGTCTTTTTAGGAGTCGCGGCGGAAAAGGGGCCGTTTTAGCCAAAAGGCCGCGAAACGCTTCCCATTACGCCGCAACTTCATTGCCGCCCAACCAGCCAATCGAGAAATTGGCGGCGATCGATGCTTTGTCCAACCCCCTTGCGATACCCTCTGGGCAAAAAATGGCAAATATGAGTACTGTTACCAGTTTAGTAACAGCGAAATCTGGCTGAATTTGCCATCTTCCGCCAATTCCGAGCGTCATAAAGTCCCGAATCGCCATGTTTAGAGGGTTGATTATATCCAATCCGAATCGATTGGTCTTAAATACTTTCCAGATGATATGTTACTGCTCAAACCACAGTACTCATATTTGCCATTTTTTGCCCACAGGGTCTATTCGAGGATAGTTTCCTGCGCCTCCAGCCCACCTCATGGCCGCCAAAACCCATTCAGCAACAGCTACCGCACATTTTGACATCAGCCAAACACCACTCACGGAGCTGTACTCCGCTATCACCGAACCAAAATCAGAGTCGAGTCCCTTAAAAATCATAATAACGTACCCTCATTTCAATGAACTCCGACAAGAACGGCATTTACATGAGCACCGTCACGCATCAATACGCCCTCATCGGGGGTACGCTATTCCAATTCAAGAAAACCGTCGCCCATGTATCGGAGCCGCACAGCCAAATCGTCATCTGCGGCAACGGTCCAGACATCCGTTACGCAACACTGGAAGAATGGGAGAAAGCTGGCGAATCTTTCGATAGACGGGCACAGGTCGAAGGAATCGTCACCAGTGCGAGCCCAGCGCGCGACAAACTGGAACTCTTTCGCAATCTCTTTACTGGCCGCAAAGATGTTTACGCTCATGGGTACCGCAGAAAAGACGGGGGCATCGGCTATACACCCGCCTGCGCAAATGAATGGAAGGCAGGCATTTGCCCCAAAGTAAATCGTCAGAAAACCAAATGCGCGGAATGCGGCAACCGCATCTTCCCCAAGCTGAGCGATGCCGCGATCATCGCCCATTTCAAAGGCAACGACGACAGGCTCCGAGACGTCATAGGTCAATACGTTCTCGATAGTGACAGCAACACAAAAGTCCTGGTCATCGACTTTGACGGAGCCGATTGGAAAGAAGCGACAAACGCCATTCGGCTTGTCGCAAAAAACCATGGGATCGATGCTGCAGTCGAGCGATCGAGATCAGGTAACGGCGCACATGTCTGGTTTTTCTTCCTAGAGCTCACCAGCGCAAAGATCGCACGAGAATTTGGAAGCAGCCTTATCACCGAAGCGGCGGCGCTCAACAAGACAATCACCTTTGAAGCTTTTGACCGGATGCTGCCCGCGCAGTCCACCATTCCTGAGGGCGGCTTCGGAAATCTCATAGCACTGCCTTTTCAAGGAAAAGCGCAGCGAAAAGGGAACAGTGTATTTGTTGACGAGCAATTTGAGCCCTTTCCCGATCAATGGCTTTACCTTTCACAAATTCAGCTGGTTCCACATGCAACGGTGCAAAATCTAATCGAAAGCATCGACAATAAACCGCATGGAATATCAGCTGCAGTGGCGGGAAACACCGCCGCGCCACATTCTCAGAGGCCGCGAAAGCGGCTTCCGCTCACGCTGCAGGACTTCCCGTCATCGCTACCCGTCACGCAAGCCGATATGCTCTACATAACCGAAAGATCTCTGAGCCCGGCCGCCCAGATGGAGGTTCGCAGGCTTGCAACATTTGCCAACCCGGAATTCTTCCGTGCCCAATCAATGCACCAATCAGTATTTGGCAAACCGCGGTACATAGACCTCAGTGAACTTAGAGATGGCTGCGTTGCGATTCCCAGAGGCTGTAAAGCTCAACTCGAGCGGCTGCTTCAAGAAGCCGGCGCTTCTGCTCACTATTCAGACAAGCGCATGTCGGGCAATCCAATTGTGATGACATTTAAAGGGGCTCTTCGCCCTGAACAGCAAATTGCCGCCGAACAGATGCTCAACTATGAAGACGGGATCATGTCCGCGCCGACGGGTTACGGGAAAACCGTCATTGGGGCCTATCTTATTGCTGCCATCGGTCTTCCAACGCTTGTCATCGTTCCCAAGACTGCGCTCATTGCCCAATGGAAATCCCAGCTCGAACGGTTTATCGACATTACGGATAACAGAAAGCCAGTTCGAACCCCAAAAGGACGAATCAGTAAAAGGCAGCCTCCGCTCATTGGCCAAATCGGAGGAGGCAAAACCACCATAAGCCATCTCATCGACATTGCTTCATTCCAGTCTCTGTCCAGCAAGGACCCCCAGACCGGAGAACCAATAGCCAAGGAGTTCGTTCGTGATTACGGCCTCGTCATCTGTGATGAATGTCACCATGCAGCCGCACCACAGCTTGAGCTCGTCCTCAAATCCGCTCCAGCCAAATATGTATACGGCCTTTCCGCGACGCCCGAACGCTCGGACGGACTCACGCGAGCACTCTCAATGCTCTGCGGCCCGCTTCGCCATGTCATTGATCCAAAAACGCAAGCAATCCAACAGGGAATTCAGCGCGTTGTTAGGCCGCGTTTTACCGGAGTTCGACTACCCGCCTACGAACCAGGGGCGTCCTTTAATCAAGTTCTCGATCTCCTGTGTGCGCACACAGCGAGAAACGAAGCAATTGTCGACGATGCCCTCGAGACCGCGTCAAACGGTCGACATCCGCTTGTGCTATCCAAAAGGAAAAAACATGCCGAAGAGCTATGTAGGCTGCTTCAAAGCCGCGGACACGAACCTATACTCTTAACCGGAGAAATCGACGCCAAAGAAAGAAAGGCAATACTGAACAGCCTTCCCGGCTTCGAGCATGAGCATCGAATTATCATCGCAACCGAAGGCCTTCTGGGCGAGGGTTTCGACCTGTCTTACCTTGACACTCTGCTCATTGCCACACCGATATCTTGGGACGGCAGCATAACGCAGCAGGCAGGCAGGCTACATAGAAGTCACGAGGGCAAGCAGCGGGTTGAGATATTCGACTATGTTGATTTGTCGATACCCATGCTCGCGCACATGTACCAGAAGAGACTCAAGACCTACGCCAAGCTGGGGTATGAAGTCTTTGCAGCAAATGACAACAAACGGGCCGATCAAAACATCCTCGTTAGGCCGGCAAGGGCCGTGGAGGCCTTAGCGGATGACATCGAGCGCGCAACGAAAAGCATTTTTATTGCCGCGCCCTACGCATCCGCTGCATGCCTCGCAAAGCTCGCTGCCGTACTCACAGGCGCCGCCGCCCGTGGGATTGCCCTTGAGATTTCAATTGCCTCGACTCCGCACAATGACGTGAAAGCGATTTTTACCGAGATGAACGTCGACTATTCCATCAAAGCCGAAGGGCGCCTGCGCGCGTCAGTAATTGACGAGGAAACCGTCTGGTACGGAACTATCCCGTTACTGGCCTTTCCTAAGAAAGAGGACTGCAGCATCCGTTTCAAAAGCAGCGAAGTTGCAGCCGAGCTTTTAAGCGAAATCCAGCGAAGAGGAGAACTGGAGGTCGCAGCCACGAACGGGACGTCTCCAACAGTTACGGTGGAATAGGGGCTGTTTTAGCCAATCGGCCGCGAATCAATCCCTATTTCCCCGCGAAACATAAGCGAGCAATCAGCCCTGCGGGCCCTGAAATAACTCCTCATGCGAGCCCATTCTCACCAGTCGGATCACAGGATTAGTCTTATGCGGCAAGTACAGAACGACCACATCGACCAAGCCATCGGATAGATGGAAATCGATGTGGTCGTTGTAATTGCCGCCCGGGTTTGAAAGCTCATGGGCGCCATATTCCGCGGGAAGCGAGCCGCGAGCTGCAAGCTCTGCGACTGCCGCCTTAAACTCGGTTTTTAGCTGCGGATGGATGCGCATCGTCCGTTTGTAATCCGCCTTAAACTGAGCCTCGACTTTAATCTCAAACATCGCTAGTCCTCATCGAGGAATGATATAAGCTCATCAGCGTTATTGAATGACGGGCTGTCGTCTGGCAGAATCCCCAACTCATGAGCCTCGGCGATCACCATGGCGCGCCTCGTCGCCTCGTTGGGAACTTCGGATCGACCAACGATCTCAAAAGGAATCTTTCGCTGATTTACCAGCTGCCGAACAGCAAGGTTGAGATACGAATTGAGACTCAGGCCAACCGTATCCAAGAACTCAGTCGCCTGTTCTTTGAGCCCCTCTTCGATGCGGACCGTCGTAGGCTTAACCGTTGCAGTAGACATACGCGACCTCCTCGCTCTCGTCTTTTGCATCAGTATACCCAGTTTAGAAGGCAGACTGATGTTAAATAGCATCAATCTGCCTTCCCATCACTACAACGACAGGCACGCTCGCCCTACATCAGCCCGCTCAGGGCGATGTCGACGGCCTCGTCGAGGTCGTCGGTGATGTGTACCAGCTCCGGATCGAGCGGGCTAATCATGCCGGCGTCCATCACCGGGCCGTTGAGCCAGTCGAACAGGCCCTGCCAGTACTCGCTGCCCACCAGCACGAGCGGCATGCGCTTGACCTTGTGTGTCTGCACCAGCGTGAGTACCTCGAACATCTCGTCGAGCGTGCCAAAACCGCCGGGAAACACGATGGCGCCCGAGCTGTATTTGACGAACATGGTCTTGCGCACAAAGAAGTAGCGGAAGTCCATGCCCAGGTTCACGTATTTGTTGAGCCCGTGCTCGTGCGGGAGCTCGATCCCCAAGCCGACCGACTTGCCGTTGGCACTCGCCGCTCCCCTGTTGGCCGCCTCCATGACGCCGGGACCGCCGCCGGTGATCACGGCCACGCCGCGCTGGGCGATCTTGCGTCCAACCATGCGCGCCGCCTTGTAGAGCGGATCGGTCTTGGGCGTGCGGGCACTGCCGAAGATGGTCACCGCGGGACCAAGCTCGGCAAGTGCACCAAAGCCATCGACAAACTCTGCCTGAATGCGCAGCACGCGCCAGGGGTCAGCGTGCAGCCAGTCGGTCGAGTCCTCGGGCGCCAGCAGGTTAGCGTACGTGTTGTCCTTAGGAATCATGGGGCCGCGCATGACCACGGGACCGCGGCGGTACGTCTCGTCGTAGGCAGGCTCGCCCTCGACATTCTCATCCTTAATCATGGGTACTCCTATCGAAAATAGAAACGGGCGGAGTCGACGCCATGCGTCAAACACCCGCCCGAACATCAACCATTCGGTATGGTACCCACGATGCATCAAGCGCTTGCAAGCCATCGGTCAGCGGTCGTGCAACCGATGCCGGCGAATGCACTGCCCGGCGGCAGCCGCGAACAGCCCGCAAGCGCGCCCGCGGCTCTTAGTAATCCACCGCCGCAGGGCTGTTCATCCAGTCGCTCACGAACGCGCCGTAACGGCCCTCGATAATGGCCTGGCGGGCACGCTGCATAAGGTTGAGCAGGTAGTAGATGTTGTGCATCGAAAGCAGAATGCCGCCGAGCATCTCCTTCTGCGTGACCATGTGGCGAATGAGCGCGCGGCTGTAGCCGCCCGTGCACACCGGGCAGGTGCAGGCGGGATCGATGGGGCCGTCGTCGTGCGCAAAGCGCGCGTTGCGGAAGTTGAGGCGACCCTCGCTGGAGAACGCCGTACCCATGCGGCCCGTGCGCGTCGGCAGCACGCAGTCGAACATGTCGATGCCCACGCCCACACCGCGCACGAGGGTGGTGGGGTTGCCGACGCCCATCAGGTAGCGCGGCTTGTGCTTGGGCATGTACTCGCTTACGAGCGGTGCCAGGGTCTCGAACATGGTCTCGTGGTCCTCGCCCACCGAGTAGCCGCCGATACCGTAGCCGGGGAAGTCGCCGCACTCCTCCAGATGGCGCAGCGAGCGCAGGCGCAGATCTAGGTGCATGCCGCCCTGAACAATGCCAAAGAGCGCCTGGTCGTCGCGGTTATGCGCCTTATAGCAGCGCTCGGCCCACATACTCGACAGCTCAACGGCGCGCTCAACGTAGGCGCGTGTGGCGGGATAGCCCGGGCACTGATCGAGCTGCATGCAGATGTCGGAGCCGAGCTTCATGGCGATTTCCATGTTGTCCTCGGGCGTCCAGAACACGTGGCGACCGTCGTAATCGTTGACGATAAAGCGCACACCCTCGTCGGTGAGCTTGACGGCGTCGTTGTGGCTGAACACCTGGAAGCCGCCCGAGTCGGTAAGAATGGGGCCATGCCAGTTCATAAACTTGTGCAGTCCGCCCAGCTCGGCGATGGTGTCCTCGCCGGGACGCATGGACAGGTGATAGGTGTTGGCAAGCACGATCTGGGCGCCGAGCTGTTTGACGGTCTCGGTAGGAATACCCTTGACGTTTGCCTTGGTGCCCACGGGCATAAAGATCGGCGTCTCGATGTCGCCGTGCGGAGTATGCAGCACGCCAGCACGCGCGTGCGTGGTCGGGTCCTCGGCGATCAGGTCGAATTTAAAAAGGCTCTGGTCCATAAACTGGAACTCCTTGGTTGCGGTTCATACGCAAACCATTATACGGGCAACCCGCAAAGAGCACCGACTCGACAGAAACTGGTGCAAAGGGGACAGCAAACGAGCGTGGATTTTCGGACGCTTACCTCACGAGCGTGGATAATCTCCCACTTTGGCCCGAAACACAAACCAAAAACGGGAGATTATCCACTCTCATGCGGCGGGCACTCATTTAAGTACGTCCCCAATGAGTGGAGCTATTTACCAGCCACGCCAACGCCGATGTTTTGGCAACGCCGATGTCTTGGAAATGTCAGCGAGCGGTCGCCAGAGCGAACAAATTGGCATGAAAAGAGGGCGGCATAGACCTTCTGGTCATGCCGTCCTCTTTGAATGACAAGTTGTCGCTCTGGCGACCGCGCAGCGTCGAGCCGTTACGCGGTTTGGTAAAACCGCGTAATCCTACGGACGCTGGCCCATGCCGCCCTCGAGGGTGACGGTCTCGCCGTTCATGTACTTAAAGTCGGGACCGCAGAGTTGAACGACCACGCGGCCGATTTCCTTCTCGACGTCGCCGTAGTGACCCGCCGGCGGCATGTGGACGTTGGCCTTGAACGCCTCGGGATAGGCATCCTGGAAGTTCTCGAGCGCAGCAGTCCAGGCAAGCGGGCACACAATGTTGACGTTGATGCCGTCTTTGCCCCACTCGTTGGCGGCAACGCGAGTCAGACCGCGGATGCCCTCCTTGGCAGCGGCGTAGCTGCACTGGCCGTAGTTGCCAAACAGGCCGGCGCCCGAAGCAAAGTTGACCACGGAGCCCTTGGTCTCCTTCAGGTGCGGATAGGCCTTCTGCATGTACAGGTAGGTGGCATACAGACCGGAATAAATGGCCAGGTTAAACTGGTCCATGGTGTGATCGGCAATGGTCACGCCCGAGGCGCTGGCCTGAGCATTGTTGACGACGGCATCGATGCGACCGAACTCCTCAATGGCCTTGTCGATGACGTTCTGGACGACGGCCTCGTTGTCCTGACCAGCCGAGACATCGGCCTGAACAGGCAGAACCTTGACGCCGTACTCAGCCTCGAGAGACTCCTTGGCGGCCTCGAGCTTGGCGACGTTGCGGCCGGTGATGACGAGATTTGCGCCCTCCTTGGCAAAAGCGATATCAATGCCGTAGCCGATGGATCCAGCGGAGCCGTCCTTGAGCGTGGCCTTGCCGCCGCCGGTAACGATCACGGTCTTACCAGTGAAAAGTCCCATACTAAGTCCCTTCAAATCGCGACGGGCCCGCCCGTCGACTGCGCGCATCCAACTTCACGCGCCAAAAGCTGAAATGCAACTTTAGCGGGTTCAAGTGAAAAATAAAGCCCATGGCAGGCGAACGGTGCAACGTCTTTCGGCGAAGGGAATGTCAAGCACGAACTGGACAAAGAGGCCGAATTTTTGTCAGCCAAACGAGTCATCGAACACGTTTTGAAACTTTGCTGCAGCGCGCGGGATGTCGGCGCGAGACTTTATCATAGGGTGACAAACAACGATGAGGAGCACATGCCTATGACAGACGAGCTGGACCCCCAGACTCAGCAGCATATTGATCATTCCGCAGGCGCTATCGACGACTGCGATACTCCTACCTGCGCCGACGCGCCCGCCGATGCATCGGCGGAAGATACGCACGCCACCGCAGATGAGGTCACAGACGCAGATAGTACTGTCGAGCAAGGCGAAGACGAGCAGTCGGAGCCGAGTGGCGCCGAGCCTGATGCGGAGCCCGAGGCACAGGTAGCAGGCCCCATCGAGGTATCTTCGGAAGAAGAGCTCGATGCTGTCATGGATTCCATGATGGATGCCGTCAAAGCGATGAAGGACGCTGTCGCCGATGCCGACGTTGACGCCGAGGAGGAAGAGGCTGCCGAGGCCGCCTCGACCTTTGTACCCGGCGAGACCCCCGTTGCTGATCAGGGCAGCACTATGCCCTCGTTTCTGCAGCTCGAACATCCCACGATTGGCGCGGACGCCGTCGACCCGCATGCAGCGGGCTTTTCTGTGATCGAAGGCGGCACCGGCAAAATCGCCGCGCCGCAAACTACCGATGTTAACGCCGCTGACACCGGTCGCCCGATCGCCCCGCACGCCCCCGCCGCGAGCCGCGACCTGGGAACCGCCGTCTCGAACACTGCGAACGCCGTGGGCGCCTTTATCGCACAGGGAGCCTCGGCTATGCGCGAGATGAACGCCGCGAAAAAGGCACTCGCCGATGCCCGCGACCACCTGGCAGAGTTGGAGCAGCGCATTTCCGATCAGTCCGAGGAGCTCGAGACGCGGCAGGATATCGCGGGGCGGTACGACCAGATTGTCGCCGAACAGCGCCAGGCAATCGCCACAGCGCAAAAGACCGCTGCGGCCGCCGAGATTGACCGCGACGCCCATGCCGCCAAAGCGACCGAGCTCAAGGGCCAGCTCGAGCAAATGAAGACAGAAGATGACGCAGCCGAGCGTCGCCTGAAGGCTGCACTCGATGCCGTCGAGGCTCGCGAGGCGAGTTCACGCGAAACCGGCAACCGCCTGGTTCGTCGACTCGAAGATTCCAAGCGCATTCGCGACAAGGTGAAGGCCGAGCGCGACGCAGGCGTCGCCGCCGCGCAGCAAACTGCCGACGCAACACGTGCACAGCTCAAAACGCTGCGACGCGAGTATGCCGAGCTGCAGCGCAATCCTTCAGCGAACCCCGCCAATTACACCGTGCGCACCAGCGAGCTCTCGATGCAGATCTCCGATGCCGCCGATGCCCTGCGCAAGGCCGAGGAAGACATTCCGCGCGTGACCGCCGACCTTGAGCATTCGCTCGCCGCCGCCGAGCAGGCCGTCGAACAAGCGCAGGCCCCCATCGCCGACGCCAAGCGTGCCCATCAGGCCGTAACGGCCGAGGCCGATGCCGCACGCGACGAACTTCAGACGGCTAAGACCGCCGCTGCAACGCGCCAGCGCGAACTGCGCGAGAAGATCGCCGCTCAGGACAAGGTTCGTCGCGAGCAGGAGCAGGCCATCGCCAACGCCCAGGCGGACGCCGCACATGCGCAGTCGATTATCGAACAGGCGACCGAGGTGCACGACCATCCCGAGATCACCGAGTCGCTCGCCGGATCCTTGGCGCGCGATAAGGCCGAGCACGCCGAAACCGAGCGCGAAGTCGCCCAGCTCGAGGCTACCGAGGATGACGTGCGCGAGCGCACCCGCGACTCACGCATCAAATTCACCGGCGCCATCGCCTGCATCATCGCCGCGATTCTAGTGATCATCCTGGTCTGGCTGTTCACGAGCAAGTAGCCATTGGGGACATTCTTAAACGACCAGTCAAACAAGAACGTCCCCAACGACTAATCAATGATGAGAGTGGATAATCTCCCACTTCGAGCCCGCAGACGGGCCAAAAACGGGAGATTATCCACTCTCATTTCGCAGGTACTCATTTAAGTACGTCCCCAATGAGTGCCCCAAACGGCTAGTCCGTACCAAGGCGACGCCGATGTTTTGGCAATGTCAGCGAGCGGGCCGCATTTGAGACAAGGTGACGTGAAACGAAAGGGCGCTGACCTTCTGGTCGCGCCCTTGAAGTTGAACGTCAGATTGTCCAAATGCGGCCCG